>NZ_JAWOWM010000008.1:0-212378 GCF_033340475.1 Vibrio sp. 1078-1 | reverse complement strand
CGTTAAATATTCGTCAGATAGGACTCATCTGACTAGTTTTCATTAAGAAAAAAGTAAAATCTGGTGAAACTATTTGTGGTGTGAATTTAGCCTTAATCTATTTATGGTTTAAATTTTCGCCTAGCTCGTTAAAGTAGTGATATTTTACTTTTTAAAATTGAATGCAGGGAAAATCAGCAGTGTTCGGTAGTCGTTTTGAAGATATCAATTTCAAAGGGGATGTATTTGGCGGGGTAACCACGGCGATTATCTCTCTCCCTCTGGCGTTAGCGTTTGGTGTTGCATCCGGAGCCGGTGCTGAGGCCGGCCTTTGGGGGGCAATAATGGTCGGTTTGTTTGCCTCGTTATTTGGTGGTTCTAATACGTTAATATCAGAACCGACAGGGCCAATGACGGTAATCATGACCGCAGTATTAACCAGTATGATGGCGAAATACCCAGAAACGGGCATGGCTATGACTTTCACGGTTGTCATGATGGCTGGAGCGTTCCAAATCCTATTGGGGACGTTAAAACTGGGTAAATACGTTACCTTGATGCCTTACAGCGTTATTTCTGGGTTTATGTCTGGCATAGGTGTGATTCTTATCATTCTGCAGTTATCGCCTTTGATGGGGCATGCTGCGCCTTCAGGGGGAGTACTCGGAACGTTATCTGCTTTGCCGGAGACCATTTCTAACCTTAAGTTCAGTGAGTTGTTTTTGGGACTACTGACTTTGGGGATTCTTTTTTTCTTCCCTAAGCAATATCGTAAATACGTTCCTGCACAGCTCGTGGCATTGGTCGCGGTGACTTTATTGTCTGTGATTCTCTTTGATACAGAAGATATTCGTCGTATCGGTGAAATTCCTGCTGGGTTACCTTCTCTCGTCGCCCCTTATATTGACACAGATATGTTTGTCGAGATGGTCATTGATGCATTAGTGCTCGGCACGTTAGGTTGTATTGATACTTTGTTAACGGCGGTTATCGGTGACTCATTAACTCGTAAAGAACACGACTCAGATAAAGAGCTGCGAGGTCAAGGGTTAGCTAACATGATCTCTGGCTTGTTTGGTGCGCTGCCGGGGGCGGGAGCTACCATGGGGACGGTAACGAATATCCAAGTTGGGGCTCGTTCGCCATTATCTGGTGTGATTCGCGCACTAATGTTGGCGTTGGTTGTACTGGTTGCTGGTGGGCTAACAGAGCCAATCCCGATGGCTGTGTTAGCAGGCATTGCGGTGTATGTTGGCTTTAACATCCTAGACTGGAGCTTTATTCAGAGGGCACATAAGGTAAGCTTTTCCGGAATGGCGGTGATGTATGGCGTTATGTTGCTTACAGTATTCGTTGATCTTATCGTTGCGGTGGGTTTAGGCGTCTTTATCTCGAACATTATCATCATCGAGCGTTTGAGCCGAGAGCAGGCGCGACAAGTAAAAGCGATCAGCGACGCGGATGAAGATGATGTGCCGCTGACTGACAGCGAGCGTGGTTTGTTGGATCGTGCTAATGGTAAAGTGCTGTTCTTTTATCTTTCCGGTCCGATGATCTTTAGTGTTTCTAAAGCCATTTCACGTCAGCACTCTAGTATTTCGGACTATGACGTGATGATTCTCGATCTTACGGATGTACCAATGATTGATGTAACCGTCGGTTTGGCGTTAGAGAATGCGATTAAGGATGCTCTCGATGCCAATTGTGCCGTGTATTTATTATGCCCGAATGAGCGAACACGAGAACAGCTAGAGAAATTCCATGTGATTGACCTTGTCCCGGATGAAAATATGTACCAATTCCGTTACGAAGCATTGAATGCGGCGGTGGCACATGTTGAGGCAGACCAGTATCAGCGCATAACGGCGTAATCATTCTGACAGTTAAAAACGCAACAGTTTCCTGTTGCGTTTTTTTATGCTCTATTTTGTCTTACTTAGAGATAACCTTTACGAGGTAAGGGTTATATTTCCAATATTATCGAAAGGTTTATTTGTAATCATCGTTATTCAACGATAAACTGATGGACCTCCAGTACGATACCCAAGGCGATTTTGTAGTAAACCGCTGCTAAATATGAGTCGGTATTAGTAATCACAAACAAACGGCAATCAAGACCTTATGTACGCATTAGAAATTGAACAATTGCGCAAGACGTATGCAGGTGGCTTTGAGGCGTTAAAAGGTATAAGTCTCCAAGTGAAAAAGGGTGACTTCTACGCGCTTCTGGGTCCCAATGGTGCAGGAAAATCGACCACGATTGGCATCATTTCCTCCTTAGTGAATAAAACCTCCGGAACGACGAAAGTTTTCGGTTATGACATTGATACCGACCTCGAATTGGCCAAGCAGAATTTAGGCTTGGTGCCACAGGAGTTCAACTTCAACCAGTTTGAAACCGTTGAGCAAATTGTGATGCAGCAAGCTGGCTATTACGGTGTGTCTAAAGTGTTAGCCAAAGAAAGAGCAGAAAAATACCTGAAAAAATTGGATTTATGGGAAAAACGCCAAGAGCGTGCTCGTAACCTATCCGGTGGGATGAAGCGTCGTTTAATGATCGCAAGAGCTTTGATGCACGAGCCGCAATTACTCATTTTAGATGAACCAACGGCTGGAGTGGATATTGAACTACGCCGCTCAATGTGGGGGTTTCTGAAAGAGATCAACCAAGAGCAAGGAATTACGATTATTTTAACGACACACTACCTAGAAGAAGCGGAGATGCTGTGTCGAAATATCGGCATTATTAATCGTGGTGAGCTGATTGAAAATACCACCATGAAGGCGTTACTAGGTAAGCTAAGCGTCGAGACATTTATCTTGGATATTGAGTCAGAAGTCGAGGTGCCTGAGCTTGAAGGTGTTAATCGACAAAGTATTGTTGATGGCTCTTTAGAGATAGAACTAGATAAAAGCCAAGGATTGAATTCGGTATTCAGTCAGTTAACAGAGCATGGCATTAAAGTTCTCTCAATGCGTAACAAAGCCAACCGACTTGAAGAGTTGTTTGTCAGCATTGTAAGAGAGGGGAGTAATTAAATGTACGGTTTATATTGGACGGCATTTCGCAGCTTGCTGAGCAAAGAAGTCACTCGTTTTACACGTATTTGGGTGCAAACCTTAGTGCCGCCAGCCATTACGATGACGTTGTACTTCATCATTTTCGGTAATCTTATTGGCTCTCGAATTGGTGAGATGAGCGGCTTTAGTTACATGGAGTACATTGTTCCAGGTTTGATCATGATGTCGGTGATCACCAACTCATACTCGAACGTGGCGTCGTCATTCTTTAGTGCAAAGCTACAGAAGAACATTGAAGAACTGCTGGTGGCACCGGTACCAAACTATGTGATTATTGCTGGCTATGTTATGGGCGGCGTGACTCGAGGTTTGTTGGTCGGTGCAATTGTTACTTGTGTGTCACTTTTGTTCGTTGATTTGCAAGTGGAGCACTGGGGCATTATTGTCGCGACTGTCTTCATGACGTCGGTTGTATTTGCTCTCGGTGGCTTGATCAATGCGGTTTACGCAAAAACGTTTGACGATATTTCGATCATCCCTACGTTTGTATTGACTCCTTTAACTTACTTGGGAGGAGTCTTTTATTCGATCAGTCTGCTGCCTGAATTTTGGCAAGGCGTTTCTAAGATCAACCCAATCGTCTACATGGTGAATGCGTTCCGCTACGGCTTTTTAGGTGTCTCGGATGTGGGCATTGTCACTTCATTTAGTGTACTCGCAGTGTTTGTTGTTGCACTGTATGCCATCGCGCATTATCTAGTAACCAAAGGGATTGGGCTAAGAAGCTAAGCCATTCTCATAAAGCAAAGAGCGGCGATTCACGCTGCTCTTTCGCGTGCATAACAATACATACCCATACAATTTTTCGGTTTTTATCATGGTAGGTTTCAATCATTTGTAATAAATGAGTGATCCTATGAATATTGTCCCGCCGCCGCCTTTCTCCTATCAGTTACTTAAGCCCAAATATTGGTCTGTATGGCTGGCATTTGGATCTTTAGCGATTCTTGTTAATGTACTGCCATACGTAGTATTGCGAATCTTAGGTAGAAGCATCGGCTGTATTGCGATGCATGTAATGAAGCGCCGACACAAGATCGCTCTGCGTAATCTCCAGCTGTGTTTCCCTGATTTTACGGATTGGCAATGTAAGGACGTAGTACGAAAAAACTTTCAATATACTGGAATGGCGATCATCGAAACCGGTATCGCCTGGTTTTGGCCAGATTGGCGGATACGTCGGATAACCTCTATTGTTGGAAAAGATCGTTTACTCGCTGAGGAAAAGAATGGACGTGGTGTGTTGGTGGTGTGCAGTCACCATTTAAACTTGGAGATAACCGCTCGTATTTTTAGCCAGTTTGCCCAAGGCTATGGCGTTTATCGCCCAAATTCGAATCCTGCTTATGAGTTTATTCAACATCGAGGTCGAACTCGTTTTGGACATCAAATGATTGATCGAAAAGACGTGAAATCAATGCTCAAAGTTCTGAAGAGTGGTCATCGACTTTGGTATTTGCCCGACCATGATTATGGCGTTAGCCATTCTGTTTTTGCGCCGTTTTTTGCTGTTGAACAAGCGGCGAGTACAGTCGGGTCTAGTGTTCTCATTGATGCAACAAAGTGCGCGGTTATATCTGGCGTTACAGTGAGTAAAAATCACCATTACACGCTGTACATTGGAAAAGACATTAGCGAGCGTTTCGAGAGACGTAATGCGGTTAAAGCGGCAAGCATCTTGAACCAAGAGCTTGAGAAAATGATAAAACGTGATATTCCAGCGTGGATGTGGCTGCACAAGCGGTTTAAAACTCGCCCTGAAGGGTTAGATTGCGTCTATACGTAGAGTATAAAAAAGGTCGACTAAGAGTCGACCTTTTTACTTTTATGACTCAGAGCTTACTCTGCGCTCTCTGAGTTTGTATTGTTAGATTCAGCTTCTTCCTTCGCTTCGACAACCATATCTACCGTTTGGTTATCGATAAGACGAGCCTTGCCTAGGAACGCAGACATCAGAATGACAGCTTGTGTCGTTTCTGGTGTGATCACTTGTAATGTACGAGCATCACGAATGAAGATCTCATCAGGGTGCAGACCTGCAGCTCGAAGTTGGTCGCTTGCATCTTCGATGATCGATGCGTAGTCATCGCGGCCACCGCGAATGGCACTGCTGATCCAACGCATTGTACGAGCAAGTACAGGCGCACGTTGACGCTCGTCCAGCGTAAGCAAGCCATTGCGTGAACTCATTGCTAAACCGTCCATTTCACGTACGGTTGGTACACCGATGATTTCAATGTCCATTGCTAGGTCATCAACCATCTTGCGGATAACAGCAAGTTGTTGGAAGTCCTTCTCGCCGAAGCACGCGACATCCGGTTGTACGATGTTAAACAGCTTATTCACAATCGTCGTCACGCCACGGAAATGACCTGGTCGAGACGCGCCTTCGAGAATTGTTGATAGGCCAGGGACATCGACGAAGGTTTGCTTATCCAGACCTTCAGGGTAGATAACTTCTGGTGTTGGCGTAAATACCACATCGACCCCTTCAGAGGTTAACTTGCTTAAGTCTTCCTCTAGCGTGCGTGGGTAATTATTTAAATCGTCTGCACGATCAAACTGCATCGGATTAACAAAGATGCTTACGACAACGATATCAGCGTATTCGCGTGCTTTACGCACTAAAGTTAAGTGGCCTTCGTGAAGGTTGCCCATGGTAGGGACAAACGCCACTTTACGACCTTCACGTTTAAAGGTTTTAAGGTGTTCACGAACTGCTGAGATTTCCGCAAAAGTTTGCATGCATTTATCCTCTAGGCAATGGTATGAGCGTCGTCTGGGAATACACCGTTGGCTACATCTTCAATGTATTTAGTAACGGCTTTGCGCATATCACCTGTTTCAGCAAGAAAGTTTTTGGAGAATTTCGGCATGTAGTTGGCAGAAATACCAAACATATCATGCATTACGAGAATTTGACCATCTGTTACGTTACCTGCACCAATACCGATAACAGGAACGTCAAGCACTTGCGTAATACGTTCAGCAAGCTCAGCTGGTACGCATTCTAGTAAGACGATTTGAGCGCCTGCTTCTTGCAGTGCTAATGCGTCTTTTACCATGCGGTCTGCTTTTTCTTGATCGCGACCTTGGATTTTGTAACCACCAAAAATATTAACAGCTTGAGGAGTTAAACCAAGATGAGCACAAACTGGAACTGATCGTTCAGTGAGCATTTTCACCGTGTCGACAAGCCAGTCACCACCTTCAATTTTTACCATATTGGCACCAGCACGCATCAGTTTAGCCGCATTTTCGCAAGCTTGCTCTGGGGTGGTGTAGCTCATGAATGGCATGTCTGCCATCAACAAACAATTTGGGCTACCAGCGCGTACGCAACGAGTATGGTAAGCGATATCATCGACCGTTACTGGTAGAGTATCGTTGTGACCTTGCAAAACCATACCTAGAGAATCACCGACAAGAAGTACTGGCATTTCTTGGCTTTCAAACAGTTGGGCAAAGCTCGCATCATAAGCGGTTGAAGTAGCAAATTTACGACCTTCTTGCTTCCACTTGATTAGGTCGTTGATGGTCATTTTTTTCATGGTTTTATCCTTACTAGGAGTTGGCTATGACTGCCAGATACTGAGGCCGTTTCTATCTACTTGTTCCAGTAGTTTAGAGACCTCGGTCCCATCAGGGAGTTGTAAACTTGGTGCAATTTCCGCAAGAGGGTAGAGTACGAATTCACGCTCTTTCATTCCATAATGAGGAACGATCAGCCTCTCGGAATTAATCACCTCATTGCCATAAAGCACAATGTCGAGGTCCAAGGTTCTTGGTCCCCAGCGTTCGTCTTTACGGACACGCCCTTGTTCTTGCTCTATAGCTTGTGTGCAATTGAGCAATTCAATAGGCGTCAAACTGGTGTTAATAGACACAACCGCATTGATGTAATCCGGTTGGTTTTGTGGCCCCATTGGCGTGCTGCTGTATAGCGAAGAAGCTTGAACAAACTCTGATTTAGGCAGCGTTTTTAATGCTTCAATCGCTTGCTTCGCTTGGCTGACAGGATCAGCCAAGTTACTGCCTACCGCAATGTACGCTGTAATCATGATTTGGGCTTACTCTTTTTCTTGCGATAAGTTTTACGGCGGCGCTGGCCTGTTTTCGGTGATTGACCGTCTAAGTCGGCAGCCATTGCTTGACGCATTTCTCGGCCTGCATTTTGAAAAGTTTCCCACCACTTGGCAAGCTTCTGAGTGTCACCACCTTCAATTTCACCGCGCATTTCAAGAAAATCAAAGCCAGCTCTAAATTTATTGAGCTCCATAAGACGGAATGCGCGTTTACCGTTACGTCGTGGAAGACGAAGCTGTAACTGCCAAATCTCGCGAATGGTTGCGGTGTGGCGTCTTGGAATGGCAATTGTGCGAACTTGCTCGTCAAGAATGATGTTGCTCGCTTCCATAATGGCGTCGTAATGGCCTAAGTTGCGCTCTTCCATCAGTTCATCGGCTTTCGCACACAGTGGGTACCACAGCATTGCAGCAAACATAAATGCTGGATTGATGCGTTTCCCATCTTCGATGCGCATGTCGGTAGAATCTAGGACAAGATCCAACATCTGCTCAGTGTGAGAGGAGTAATCTTCTGTAAAGTGCGCTGCAATCGTCGGGAATAGTTGCTGGAATAGGTTGTACTCACGCAGTAGGTGGTAGGTTTCTAAGCCATGACCGGATTGCAATAATTTGAGTGACTCTTCAAAAAGACGCGCTGACGGAATGTCACCGAGCAACGGTGCCATGTGTTCGATTGGCGCTGCGGTGTCTTCTTCAATATCAAAGTCTAGTTTTACCGCGAAACGAACCGCACGCAGCATGCGCACAGGGTCTTCACGGTAGCGTGTTTCTGGATCACCAATAAGTCGAATTAGGCGATCTTCTAAATCTTCAATACCACGTGCGTAGTCGTGAATCGAGTAATCTGCGATGTTGTAGTACATCGAGTTAATCGTGAAATCACGGCGCTCAGCATCTTCATCGATGGTGCCGTAGACGTTGTCACGCAGCAGCATACCCTCTTTTGATTGCTGAGAAATGCTCTTATTCTTTTGCTCTTGGTGGTGACCACGGAATGTCGCAACCTCAATGATGTCTCGGCCAAACATAATATGAGCCAAGCGGAAGCGGCGACCAATCAAACGGCAGTTACGAAATAGCTGTTTGATCTGTTCCGGCGTTGCGTTGGTCGCAATGTCAAAATCTTTTGGTTTTTGTCCAAGCAGTAAGTCTCGAACCCCGCCACCCACAAGAAAAGCATCGAAACCAGCACCATTTAGGCGGTACAGTACCTTCAGCGCATTATCACTGATCTGCTTACGCGAAATGTTGTGCTCTTCACGAGTTATTACATTGAGAGCGAGCTCTGGAATTGTGGCAGGTTCGCTTGGTGTATAGTCGTTTGTATTCATGTGCATCTGGCAATAACTGGGTTTAATCCAATCTTGCTTTGGTTAGTTTTATACGCCTCTAGGGCCTAATTTGCGGCTAATGATAGCCTACACAATGCCATTTGAGAATCACGGTGTGATCTCGATCTCTGCTGGAAGCTGTTCCAACCGCCAGTTTTCGCAGCCCCAACGAAGAATATCTTCTATGTTGGCCGCCCTTACGGTTTCAGGTATCTCGAAACCTAAAAATGTCATGGCGCGCAATAGAGTAGGTTTTGGTGTATCTATATCAATAGCCGTCGCGTGATTTTGTTTCGACAATTTATTGCCGTTGTTGTCCATCGCCAATGGTAAATGCAAGTAGCTAACTTCAGGCTGACCAAGTATTTGGTACAGGCTAATTTGACGCCCTGTCGGCTCGATTAAGTCTGCACCTCGCACGACTTCTGTGACGCCTTGGTCGATGTCGTCCAATACTACCGCAAGATTATAAGCAAATAATCCATCTCGACGTTTAATAATGAAATCTTCATTAACGAGTTGCTCTGGAATAGTAATGGTTCCCCGCTTTTGGTCGAGGAAATGAGCGACAGACTTGGTCATTTTTAGGCGAATCGCGCCTTCTTTCAAGTTTTTATCGCGGCAAGTGCCAGGATAAAAACCGCCATGCTCTTTAATTTGCTTACGAGTACATTGGCAATAATAGGCTTCTCCATTTTCGAGCCATTTGTTTATTTGAGCTTGGTAAAGGTCGTGACGTTCGCTCTGGTATACCACTTCTCCATCCCAATGCAGCTGATAGGCCTTGAGTGCCTCTAGGATAAGTTGCGCTGCACCTGGCATTTCTCTTGGTGGGTCTAAGTCCTCAATACGTACTAACCAAGCTCCGTTTTGTGCTTTCGCTTGAAAATAACTGCCAAGAGCGGCAATCAGTGAACCAAAATGCAGTGGACCAGAAGGAGATGGGGCGAATCGACCTACATAGCGTGTCATGCGTGTATCTCGAATTTAGTAAACAAATAGGGTGCGAAGATAGCCAAAACAAAAAGGGAGCCTGAGCTCCCTTCAACAATCATAATGCTGGGTGATTAACCTTGCATTTGCTTCTCTTTGATTTCTGCAAGTGTTTTACAGTCAATACAAAGGTCAGCTGTTGGACGTGCTTCAAGACGGCGAACGCCAATCTCTACGCCACAAGACTCACAGAAGCCAAAATCGTCTTCTTTGATTTTATCCAAAGTCTTTTCAATCTTCTTGATCAAACGGCGTTCGCGGTCACGGTTACGCAGTTCTAGGCTGAACTCCTCCTCTTGAGAGGCGCGGTCAACTGGATCTGGGAAGTTTGCTGCTTCGTCCTGCATGTGGTGAACAGTACGATCCACTTCAGCTCTTAGCTGGTCGCGCCAAGCTGTTAAGATTTTCGTAAAGTGTTCAACCTGCTCTGGTGACATGTACTCTTCACCAGGTTTTTCCTGATATGGCTCCACGCCGGCAATGGCTAGGATGCCTATCGTTTTCTTCTTTGATTCTGGCATACAGCATCTCCTACTTACACCTAGTCAACTGCTACGCAGTCAATTTAAGGCGGGTATCTATAGCAAAAAGAGGCGGTGCAAGCAAATACTGAATCGCAAAGTTATCGTCAATGTGAAGACGACATCATTTTTTCTCTTAATTGATAAAATCAATAGCGGAAATCAGCTTCATTCCAGTATCGCTCAGTTCAGCTTTGTAGCAGAGAACTTCCACTCCAGCGTCTTGTGCTTGTTTGAGTAATAGTGAATATTTCGCGTCTATATGGTGCGCCGCGGATACTTTTTCAATACCTGAATGTAAAACAGTGAATAAAAGTATGGCCCTACTTCCATTTTGTGCCATTTCTGTGAGCTCTCTCAGGTGTTTTTGTCCCCGAGTCGTGACCGCATCTGGGAAGTATCCTTGTCCAGTAGAGTCGGTCTCATCAAGAAGAGTGACGCTTTTCACTTCTATATAGCACTTTGGCTTGTCGTCTGCGCTGAGCAAGATATCAATTCGGCTATTTTCATTACCGTATTTCACCTCAGTTTGAAGTGTGTCATAACCATAAAGCTCTGAAATGACATTATTTTCAATAGCCTCTACGGCTAATTGATTGGCACGCGCGGTGTTGATGCAAATACGGTGGCCTTGTTCGGTCTCACTCAACTCCCAACTATTGGGGTATTTTCGTTTCGGGTTGTCGGAAGTAGAAAACCAAACTTTGTTTCCGGGTGTTGCACAACCCGTCATTGCACCTGTATTTGCGCAGTGGATTGTACGGATTTCACCAGTATCGAGCTCGATATCGGCAAGAAAGCGTTTATAGCGTTTGAGTAGAGTGGCGGACTCTAAAGCGGGTGTGAAATGCATTTGCTTATTTAGACAAAAAATTTTTTATGTACAATGTTGCCATCATTACACCATAAGGTATTTCCTTTGTCACAATTGCCGATTGAAGCCGTGATGCCTGAGTTGCTGACGGCGGTCAAAAATCAACATCAAGTGATCGTAAAAGCGGCGCCTGGTGCCGGTAAGTCGACTTACTTCCCTTTGCAGTTACTTTTAAATCATTCGGTTGCTGGAAAAATCATCATGCTTGAGCCAAGACGACTCGCGGCGCGTAACATTGCCCGTTATCTTGCTGAGCAATTGGGAGAACAAGTTGGTCAACGCGTGGGTTATCGAGTCCGTGGTGAGGCAAAGGTAAGCTCAGCAACGCAGCTGGAGATCGTAACCGAAGGGATCATGACTCGGATGATTCAAACTGACCCTGAACTGGATGGGGTTGATCTACTGATCTTTGATGAGTTTCATGAACGCAGCATTCATGCTGATACCGCTTTGGCATTCAGTTTAGAAGTTCAAGAGGCATTGCGAGACGATCTCAAGCTGGTGGTAATGTCGGCAACGCTTGACCAACAAGCATTACAATCGTTGTTGCCGGAAGCCAGTTACATTGAATCTGAAGGGCGGAGCTTTGATGTGGCAATGCGCTACCAGCCGTTAGGTGTGAACGAGCATTTACCTACGAGTATGGCAAAAACAATAGAAAGTCTTATGAACAAAGAGTCTGGATCTTTGTTAGCTTTCCTACCGGGTGTTGGTGCCATAAAACAAGTTGAAGAGCGGTTGTCTCATTTAGCGGATGATATCGACGTATGCCCACTTTATGGTCAACTGAGTTTTGCAGAACAACAAAAAGCGATTACGCCAGCAGAACAAGGTAAGCGTAAAGTCGTTCTAGCGACCAACATTGCAGAAACTTCACTAACGATTGAAGGCATTCGCCTCGTCGTTGATTCTGGGTTAGAGCGTGTTGCCCGCTTTGATTTGAAAAACGGTTTAACACGCTTAGAGCAAACACGCATTGCACAGTCTTCAGCGATTCAGCGTGCAGGACGAGCGGGACGAATAGAAGAGGGCATTTGTGTTCGTCTTTATTCTGAAAACCAGTTCAAGCAGCAACCGCTGGTTCCCCAACCCGAAATTTTGCATTCCGATTTAGCTAGTTTAGTTATGGAGCTTGCCTTTTGGGGAGCGAGTGATATCCACGATCTAAAGTGGCTTGATGTTCCCGCTAATGCGTCATTGGAACAAGCGAAGCAGCTATTGGTGTCATTGGGACTACTGACGGAAAAAGGGCAATTAACGTCCGAAGGAAAACAGGCGCATGAACTAGGCGTTGAGCCTCGTGCGGCTGCGATGCTAATTAAAGCGCAATCTTACAGTGATAAGATGTTAAATGCTGCTTTGGCGGCGGTCGCACTGATTGAAGAGCCAGAGAGAAATGTTACCAATATCGCTTATAGCTTGCATCGTTGGCTTGTTGGTACTCATCCAAAAAAGTCGATGTTGTTCAAGCGTGCTCAATCTCTGGCGTACAAATTGGATACGGTATTTGACCTGAAAGGCGTGGATGAAGATGCATTACCGCTGGTGTTAAGTTTGGCATTTCCAGATCGCATTGCACAGCAGCGCACAAATCAATTTGGGCGATTTACTTTGGCTAATGGTCATGGTGCAGAATGTCGTCAGGAAGACATGCTAGGTGGCTGTGAGTATTTGGTTGCCGTTGACTTAATGCGTTCTCATTCTAATTCAAGTCAAATTCATTCGGCATGTGAATTGGATGTCAATATATTGCGAACGACCTTTGATACGCTATTTTCGTCTGAAGAAGTAGTGGACTGGGATGAAAAAAGAGGCCGCCTAATAGCTGAGCGACAAACAAAACTCGGTCTGCTGGTCGTTGAACGCGAGCCGTTGCCAAGCCCGGGCAAAGAAAAAATGACACAAGCTTTACTCACGTATGTCCGCCGCCAGGGCTTACAGAGTCTAAACTGGACACCGGCAGCGGAGAGCTTGTTAGCTCGGATTCGTTGTGCGGTGGAATGGTTACCTGAGCAGTCATGGCCAATGTTTGATGAAGTCAGTTTGCTGGATTCATTAGAGGAGTGGTTAGAACCATACATGACGTCTGTCAGTTCGGTTAAAGACCTGAGCAAGATAAACTTGGTCGAAGCGCTTAATGCTCGATTAGGTTGGCCACTCAATCAACAACTGGATGAATGGTTACCTGAGCATTACCAACTGCCCACAGGTTCAAAGAAGCGTATCCGTTACCAATATGGCCATGAGCCGATATTATCGGTGCGTATGCAAGAAGTATTTGGGGAGAGTGGTTCCCCAACGGTGGCTCTTGGCCGCAAGCGTTTGGTGCTTGAACTGCTTTCACCGGCACAACGTCCATTGCAAGTAACGTCGGACTTGGCGGCTTTCTGGAACGGAAGCTACAAAGACGTTCAAAAAGAGATGAAAGGGCGCTACCCAAAACACGTTTGGCCAGATGATCCTGCCAATCATGTAGCAACAACGAAAACAAAAAGACAATTGAATAATGACTGACAGCAAGAAGCCTAGCGCGAAAAAAGCGCCAGCGAAGAAAAGTACAACCAATAAAGGAACCGCAAAACAGACTCGACGTACGCCGAGTAAAAAGCCGACTAACGAGAAACGTTCGTGGTTGAAAGTTCTGTGGTCGTTTAGCTGGAAAGCTGGCGTTGCACTTGCCGCTGTTTTGCTGTTTGTTGGGATTTACTTAGATAGTGTGGTGAAAGAACGCTTTGAAGGTCAGCTGTTTGAGCTGCCAACGGTGGTTTATGCCCGTATCTTGAATCTAAGCCCTGGTGAGAATATCACCATCCAAGAACTGCGCAACGAGCTAGATGTGTTGAATTACCGTAAAGTGAGTCAACCTCGTTACCCAGGCGAATATTCCTCTTCTTCCACTCGGATTGAATTGATTCGTCGTCCATTCGAGTTTGCCGATGGTCCCGAGCCGGATCGTCACATTATGCTGCATTTCTCTGATTCCGGCTTGCAACGTATTCAGTCTTTAGAATCTCGAGGAGACCTTGGTTACTTGCGCCTAGAACCGAAGATGTTGGGCATGCTGGAGAAAGACCGTGATGAACAGCGCCTTTTCTTACGTCGTGATCAGTTCCCTGAAATTTTGGTGGATGCACTGCTTGCGACCGAAGACCGGGATTTTTATCAACATGACGGGGTGTCACCGCTCGCGATTGCACGTGCATTGGTTGCGAACATTAAGGCGGGTCGTACTGTTCAAGGTGGTAGTACGCTGACTCAGCAATTGGCAAAAAACCTGTTTTTGACTCGTGATAAAACACTGTGGCGTAAAGTTCGAGAAGCGTATATCGCGCTAATTTTGGATTACCGTTACAGCAAAGATCGTATCTTAGAAGCCTACCTAAACGAAGTGTACCTAGGTCAAAGTGGAGGTGAAGCGATCCACGGGTTTGGCTTGGCGTCGCGTTATTATTTTGGGCAGCCAATTCAGGAGTTGCGAATCGATCAATTGGCGATGTTAGTTGGGATGGTAAAAGGACCGTCTTACTACAACCCAATTCGTTACCCTGAGAGAACGAAAGAGCGTCGTGATCTCGTTCTGCGCCTGTTAATGCAGCAAAACATGTTGACTTCAGAGCAGTATGAACAAGCTGTAAGTCGTCCACTCGATACGCAAAGCAAGCCACGTATTGCGAGCCGTCAGCCAGCTTATTTCCAACAATTGAGCATTGAATTAAAAGAAAAAGTTGGGGAGCGATTTAAAGCAGAGACCGGACTGCGCGTGTTTACGTCTCTGGACCCAGTATCGCAAAGCAAAATGGAACAAGCTATCGCGAAAAAGATCCCAGAACTAGCTAAACGGGGTGGTAAAGAGTTAGAAGCCGCTGCTGTGGCCGTTGATCGCCATAGTGGTGAAATCCGTGCGATGGTTGGTGGTAAACGTGTCGGTTATGAAGGCTTTAACCGCGCGCTCAATGCCAGTCGTCCAATTGGTTCTTTAGTGAAACCAGCGATTTACTTAACGGCTCTAGAACAACCGGATAAATACAACCTAGGCACGACGCTACACGACACGCCGTTAAGTCTGAAGAGCAGTAAAGGTAACGTGTGGACGCCGCGCAACTACGATAGAAAATATCGTGGTGATGTGCCACTTTACATTGCTTTAGCGAAATCACTTAACGTACCAACCGTGCGCTTAGGTATGGCACTTGGCATTCCTGAAGTGTCCAATACTTTAGAGCGTTTGGGCGTGAACAAAGACGAAATTCGCCCAGTGCCTTCGATGTTTTTGGGTTCGTTTTCTTTGACGCCATTCGAAGTTGCACAGATGTATCAGACTCTGACGAATTCAGGTAAGCGTGCAAAACTGACCGCTCTGCGCTCAGTCATGGATATGGAAGGTAATGTGCTGTATCAATCCTTGCCTCGTTCATCAAGAGCCGTGGATGAACAAGCTGCATGGCTAACGACCTACGCGATGAAACAAGGGGTTGCTCAAGGCACTGGCCGCTTCTTACAAAGCCAGTTTGGTTGGGCTGCATTGGCAGGAAAAACGGGTACCAGTAATGACAACCGCGATAGTTGGTTTGTCGGTGTAGATGGTCGTGAGGTGACGACAATTTGGCTAGGCCGCGACGATAATAAACCCGTGAATCTAACGGGGTCGAGTGGTGCATTACGAGTGTACGCAGAGTACTTGAAGCAGCGTATTCCTGAGCGCTTAGAGCTCCCATGGCCAAGAGAAATCACCACATTAGGGTTCAAGCCTACATCTGATGGAGGTTTAGAAATGAACTGCCGTAGTGATTACAAACTGCCGGTTTGGGATAAAACCGGTCAGATAAAGCAACAGTGTGAGAAGAAATCAAACTGGTTAAATAGCATATTTGATTGGTAGCATCGCCAAATCAACAACATTAGCTTGTTTATCTGATTAATTCTTAGTACATATTAGGGCGTGTTAGTACAGTACTGCTAGCACGCCCTACTTGATCAGATATTCAATAAAGGAAGAAGTGAATGTTCAAAAAGCTGTTATCAAGCCCATCGGTTCGCAACTTTGCGCTTTGGGTTAGTACCTTTTTGATGATCACTCCTTCTGTTTCCCTCGCAAACTCTCTAACAAAAACGGATGACTTGGAACCTCGACCAAAGGTGGCGGTTGTGCTTGCTGGTGGCGGAGCGAAAGGGGCGGCACACATTGGAGTTTTAAAAGCATTGGAAGAAATGCAGATTCCTGTGGATATTGTGACCGGTACCAGTATGGGCGCCTATGTGGGTGGGCTTTATGCCACGGGGATGAGTGCTGATGAAATCGAGAGTTTTATCTACACCGTCGATTGGGGCAGCGGTTATCGAGATCGTGTTGACCGTAGCCAACGTAGAGTTCGTGACAAAGAGTATGAAGACCGCTATCAAATTAATACCGACCTCGGCTTAAGATTCGGTGAGGTACGAGCACCAACGGGTGTGGTGCAAGGCCAGAACATGTTGCGAGTATTGCGTGAGACTACAGGGAACTTAGGGCGATTCGATTCTTTTGATGATCTTGCCATTCCCTATCGTTCTGTTGCGACAGATATTCTTGCCCTAGAAGAAGTCGTACTGGGCAATGGTTACCTTGTTGATGCAATGATGGCTAGCATGTCTGTACCAGGAGCGCTTCCTCCTTATAAGCTCAATGGCCATATGCTTGTTGATGGCGGCGTCGTCAATAACATGCCTGTCGATGTGGCTCGCGCCATGGGGGCTGATGTCGTTATTGCCGTCGATATTAGCACCGATTACAAAACCGAAGATGAATTTACGGGGCTGTTTACTGTCGCGGACCAACTCTCTAACTATCTCGTTCGTCGTAGTACACAACAGCAAGTGGACGAGCTTGAACCTCAAGATATCTATATTCGTCCCAATGTGGGCACCATGGAAACCGTCGAGTTCGACAAAATGCCTTGGGCTTTTCAAGCTGGGTACGATATTACCAAGCAATTAAAAGACAAGCTGAAAGAGTTACGCTTGTCCAACGCGGACTATCAAAAATACATCGACCGCAAACAAGAAGTTCGTAAAACTTTGATTTATGGCGATCAGCGTGTGGTTGATGACATTGTGATTGTAAATAACACGCACTACAGCGATGTGTTGTTGACGAATCGTATTGAATTAGAAACCGGACGTCGTATTTCAACGGCCGAAATTGAGAAAGCCGTTGAAAACCTCTACGCGTTAGATCGGTTCGAGCTCATCACTTATCACTTTGAAGAGGTTGATGGTGAGACATTGTTGGTTTTTGATGTTAACGAGAAGTCGTGGGGGCCTAATTATCTCAACTTCCGATTTTTTCTTGAAGATGACTTCGATACAGATAGCCAGTACGGCATAGGGATATCAACCAACTTTACCAACTTGAACTCTCATGGCGCGGAGTTGGCGTTCAACGTAGAAATGGGCACGGATAAGCTGATTGAAGCTGAGTTGTATTCCCCTGTTTTATCTAGCCAAGAACTTTTTGTATCGGGGCGTATTTCCTATGGCAGTGAGAGCCGAAACTTACCTTTAACAGAGCCTCAAGCACCAGATTTAGAGTCAGTAAATGATTTTTTTCCGGTCACTTACGATGATTTTACAACAGAGTTAGCGATAGGTATCCAACCCACATTGTGGCAAGAACTTCGATTTGGCGCTCGCTACTCAACCGGAGATATTGAGCTTTCTACTTTGGCTTCTGCTGGTAAATTGGATTTTGAACGTCGTGGCCTGTTTGCCAATTATCGCCTAGATACACTTGATGATTTCGCATTTCCGACTCGTGGGCTTTTAGTCGATCTCGAATATTTAGTGTCTCATGATCAAAGTCCTCAAGGCGTTAGCCTTTTAGAAACTGACAAAATTATTGAAGATACCGTTTATGAAATCTCTGCACGATTTAAAGGTGCAGTGAGTCATCAGCGTCATACTTTAGTCGGACATGCTGAATATAGTTTTGTAGAGAGTAAAAACTCATCTTTACCGCTTGATCCCAGAGAGTTGGGCGGCTTCTTAAGCCTATCGGGAATCCCAAGAAATAGCCTGATCGGACAGAACTTATTTTTCAGCAGTTTGGTGTACCGATATAAGTGGTTTGATAATGATTTCGGATTGTTTGAAGCTCCAGTCTACCTGGGTGCATCGGTCGAATATGGCGGTGTTTGGTCTGATAATGATCTGAAACTAAACGAAGCGCCGCTTTACAATGCTGGCTCCATCTTCTTTGGTGTTGACTCACCAATAGGACCAATAATGTTGGCATACGGTCGTACCGAGCAAGATTTGGATGCTGTGTATTTGATCGTAGGAACATCGTTTAATTAATCGGGTATGAGAAAGCAAAAACTTGGCATATTTGGTCAAAATTAGCAGAACTTTAGTCGTAAGTTGCTATGTTGGTCAAAATGATAAGATTTTAATTTAAGGTTAAATTTGCTATTATTTTGCCCACAGTTTGGCCTCTACGGCGCTGTTTCTCAATCATAATTGAATGAAAACAAGGGCAATGGAGAGCCAAGTTTCCAAGGA
Source organism: Vibrio sp. 1078-1 (assembly GCF_033340475.1). Lineage (NCBI taxonomy): Bacteria > Pseudomonadati > Pseudomonadota > Gammaproteobacteria > Vibrionales > Vibrionaceae > Vibrio > Vibrio sp. 1078-1. Next base: position 193,975 of record NZ_JAWOWM010000008.1, on the reverse strand, counting down.
TGTTCACTCCTTTACTTTAACAATAGTAATAATAGAGGAGGAACCGCAATGAGAGGAAAAAGTCGTGCTTGAAGCCTACCGTAAACACGTCGAAGAGCGTGCTGCTGAAGGAGTTGTTCCTAAACCGCTAGACGCAGAACAAGTTGCTGGACTTGTAGAACTTCTGAAAAATCCCCCGGAAGGTGAAGAAAAAGTCATTCTTGACCTACTTGAAAACCGTATCCCTCCAGGTGTTGATGAAGCTGCTTATGTAAAAGCGGGTTTCCTAACAGCAGTAGCAAAAGGTGAAGTTAAATCACCATTAGTGAGTCGTGAAAAAGCGGCTGAACTGCTAGGCACTATGCAAGGTGGTTACAACATCGAACCGCTAGTTGAGCTATTGGATGATGAAGCACTGGCAGAGATCGCAGTAAAAGCGCTGTCTCATACGCTGCTAATGTTTGATGCTTTCTATGACGTAGAAGAGAAAGCAAAAGCAGGCAATGCGCATGCACAGAAAGTACTTCAATCATGGGCTGATGCTGAGTGGTTCCTTTCTAAGCCTAAGCTTGAAGAAAAAGTCACTCTAACCGTATTTAAAGTAACAGGTGAAACGAACACGGATGACCTTTCACCTGCACCTGACGCTTGGTCTCGTCCTGATATCCCAGTACACGCACTGGCGATGCTTAAAAACGAGCGTGAAGGAATAAACCCTGATCAACCGGGTACTATTGGCCCGATCAAGCAAATTGAAGAGTTAAAAGACAAAGGTCATCAATTGGTTTACGTTGGTGATGTTGTTGGTACTGGCTCTTCACGTAAATCTGCAACCAACTCAGTGCTTTGGTTTATGGGTGATGATATCCCTTACGTTCCAAACAAACGAGCTGGTGGGTATGTGCTTGGTGGCAAAATTGCCCCTATCTTCTTTAACACAATGGAAGATGCTGGCGCACTACCAATCGAAGTTGACGTAACTAAGCTCAACATGGGCGATGTTATCGATGTTTACCCATATGAAGGTAAAGTTTGCAACCACGAAACTGGTGAGGTTCTAGCTGAGTTCTCGCTAAAAACAGAAGTACTGATTGATGAAGTTCGTGCTGGTGGTCGTATCCCATTGATCATCGGTCGTGGTTTGACAGACAAAGCGCGCCAGTCTCTAGGTCTTGAGCCTTCGGATGTATTCCGTAAACCTGGTGAAATCGCAGATTCTGGCAAGGGTTACACGCTTGCACAGAAAATGGTTGGTAAAGCGTGTGGCGTAGAAGGCATTCGCCCTGGTACCTACTGTGAGCCGAAGATGACGACAGTAGGCTCGCAAGATACTACAGGCCCTATGACTCGTGATGAACTTAAAGACTTGGCGTGTCTCGGCTTCTCTGCTGATCTTGTCATGCAGTCTTTCTGTCACACATCGGCTTATCCAAAACCAGTAGACGTTAACACTCACCATACACTTCCGGACTTTATTATGAACCGCGGTGGTGTATCTCTTCGTCCTGGTGACGGTATTATCCACTCATGGCTGAACCGTATGCTACTACCGGATACTGTCGGTACGGGTGGTGACTCACATACTCGTTTCCCTCTGGGTATTTCATTCCCAGCTGGCTCGGGCTTGGTTGCCTTTGCAGCTGCGACAGGCGTTATGCCGCTAGACATGCCAGAGTCAATCTTGGTTCGTTTTAAAGGTGAAATGCAACCGGGTATTACACTGCGTGATCTTGTTCATGCCATCCCTTACTACGCGATTCAGCAAGGTCTACTAACGGTAGAGAAAGCGGGCAAGATCAACGAATTTTCTGGCCGTATCCTTGAGATTGAAGGCTTAGAAACGCTAACGGTTGAGCAAGCATTTGAGCTTTCTGATGCATCTGCAGAGCGTTCGGCGGCAGGTTGTACTGTGAAATTGTCTCAAGAGTCGATCGAAGAGTACTTAAACTCTAACATCGTGATGCTGAAGTGGATGATCTCTGAAGGCTACGGTGATCGCCGTACTATCGAGCGCCGCATTACTGCAATGCAAGAGTGGCTAGCAAACCCTGAGCTGATGCAAGCAGATAAAGACGCTGAATACGCACATGTGATTGAAATCGATATGGCTGAAATCAATGAGCCAGTACTATGTGCACCGAATGACCCAGATGACGCTCGCTTGTTGTCTGAAGTACAAGGCACAGCGATTGATGAAGTGTTCATCGGTTCTTGTATGACGAACATCGGTCACTTCCGCGCAGCAGGTAAATTGCTTGATAAGTTCAATGGCCAGTTAGCGACGCGCCTTTGGGTAGCGCCACCAACAAAGATGGATAAAGACCAACTGATTGAAGAAGGCTACTACGGTATCTTCGGACGTGCAGGGGTGCGTATTGAAACGCCAGGGTGTTCACTTTGTATGGGTAACCAAGCGCGTGTTGCAGATAAATCAACAGTAATGTCGACTTCAACGCGTAACTTCCCGAACCGTCTGGGTACTGGTGCGAATGTTTACCTGTCGTCAGCTGAGCTAGCTGCAGTAGGTGCAATTCTAGGTAAGATTCCAACCAAAGAAGAATACCTAGAATACGCGAAGCAAATCGACGCTACGGCAACGGATACGTACCGCTACTTGAACTTCCATAAAATGGATCAATACACCAAGAAAGCGGACGAAGTGATCTTCCAAGAACCGGCATAATCAGAAATGCACAATTCAAAAGCACCTCACATGAGGTGCTTTTTTTATGGGAGCAATTCGCTATACTCGCACCAAATTGATACGAAATAGGCAATCTCGGTGGAATTTGAATTCATTCGTAACACGTTGATGGGCGAGTACTACGTAAAATGTAGCATGGGACATGAGATTGTAGGGCGCTGGTTGCAAGAAGAAATTGGCAAAGATCCGATGAAGATTGCACAGGTTGAAAAGCTAATTGAGCGGTCATTTTTAGCGCCTTCTCAGGAGCATAACCTGACAGGCACGGAAATTAGCTTGATGATTCAGGGCGACGAAGTTCTTGTACAAGAAAACGCATTAGCCCATGAATATGATGTCGAGATGGAAAGTGAGTTCGACTTCTACAATGCAGAAAGTACAGCAAGTTGTGGGATAGAGGATTTCATGACACTTATCGAACAATGGAAAGACTTTTTGAACATTTAATGCACAGTTTTGGGTAATTTCTCTGCCGTTGCTTTAAATTTGTGAAAAGGGCGCACCGATATGGTGCGCTCTTTTTGTTTATAGATATGTAAATTGAGGTTAGCTTTTATTATTCAATGACTTAAAAACTTGGCACGTAGATTGGATTATAAGAAGTGTTTCAGGATGAAAGCTTCGGAGATAACTCAATGAAAATAATCAATGCCATTATTAAGCCGTTTAAATTAGACGATGTACGAGAAGCATTGGCTGATGTCGGTATCGAAGGGATGACAGTATCAGAAGTTAAAGGGTTCGGTCGTCAAAAAGGTCACACGGAATTGTATCGCGGTGCAGAGTATCAAGTTGATTTCCTACCAAAGGTGAAAATTGAAATCGCGACTCACGCAGACAATGTAGATCGTGTTGTTGAAGCAATTACAAAAGCTGCGCAAACCGGAAAAATCGGCGACGGTAAAATTTTTGTTTACGATCTGAACCAAGCGGTGCGTATCCGAACTGGCGAAATGGACGCAGAAGCACTTTAAGAATTCAAAGGATTGGAGATACTTATTATGGAATTAGCAACAACAGTAACCGAGTTACGTTACGCACTTGACACCTTTTTCTTCCTCATTTCCGGTGCGTTGGTAATGTGGATGGCAGCAGGCTTTGCGATGCTAGAGGCTGGCCTTGTGCGCTCTAAAAACACAACAGAAATTCTTACGAAGAACATCTGTTTGTACGCCATCGCATGTACGATGTTTCTGATTGTCGGTTATAACATCATGTATGTCGATAATGGAGAAGGAGGCTGGTTACCTTCATTTGGTACGCTAATTGGTACTCAAGGTGAAGGGGCCGACCACTCTTTAGAGTCTGACTTCTTCTTCCAAGTTGTCTTCGTTGCAACTGCCATGTCCGTCGTTTCTGGTGCGGTAGCTGAGCGCATGAAGCTTTGGTCTTTCTTGATTTTCTCTGCGATTTTAACTGCGTTTATCTATCCAATGGAAGGTTACTGGACATGGGGTGGAGGCTTCCTAGCAGAAGCTGGATTTAGTGACTTTGCGGGTTCTGGTATCGTACATATGGCTGGTGCTTCTGCTGCTCTTGCTGGTGTGTTACTGCTTGGCGCGCGTAAGGGTAAGTACGGTAAAAATGGTGAAATCTATCCGATTCCAGGTTCTAACATGCCTTTGGCAACGTTGGGTACTTTTATCCTTTGGTTTGGCTGGTTTGGATTTAACGGTGGCTCTCAGTTGATGGTTTCAGATTTTGAGAATGCTACAGCGGTAGGTCAGATCTTTCTAAACACTAACGCAGCAGCGGCTGCCGGTGCAATTGCGGCGCTATTCGTTTGTAAAACTACTTGGGGTAAAGCCGATTTAACGATGATCCTCAATGGCGCGCTAGCTGGCTTGGTTGCCATCACTGCAGACCCTCTATCGCCATCACCACTGTACGCGGTTGCGATTGGTGCGGTGTCGGGTGCACTAGTAGTATTCAGTATCATTGCTCTAGATAAACTTAAAATTGACGATCCAGTAGGTGCTATCTCAGTTCACGGTGTGTGTGGTTTCTTCGGCCTAATGGTAGTGCCACTGAGCAACGGTGATGCAACGTTTGGTGCACAGCTTTTAGGTGCCGTAGTTATCTTTGCTTGGGTATTTGGTGCCAGCCTAGTTGTGTGGGCAATCTTGAAAGCAACCGTTGGGATTCGCGTTACAGAAGATGAAGAAATGGAAGGTATGGACATGCATGATTGTGGTGTTGGTGCTTACCCAGAGTTTGTTACGGTGAAATAATCATTAGCTTGTAATAAATGGTTACACACTTAACACAATAAAACCTGCTCCGATGAGCAGGTTTTTTAATATTCGTCATTGTCTTCTTATTGAACATACATATAATAACGCAACTGATAAACGTTATCATTAGCATGGTAAAGGATTAAACAATGAAAAAACTGCTAACTCTTTCAGCACTAACTTGCGCTACTCTAGCTCCAACAGCAATGGCTGCTGAAGAAGTGAACGTCTACTCTTACCGTCAACCTTTCCTAGTTGAACCTATGTTCAATGAGTTCACTAAAGAAACTGGCATCAAAGTAAACGTAAAATTTGCTAAAAAAGGCTTAGCAGAAAAGCTAGCTCAAGAAGGTGAGTACAGCCCTGCTGACGTTATTCTTACGACAGACATCAGCCGTCTAGCTGAACTGACAAACAAAGGTTTAGTTCAGAAAGTCGATAGCAAAATCATTGAAGAAAACGTACCTGCTCAATACCAAGATAAAGAGAATGAGTGGTTTGCTCTAACTCTACGTTCTCGTAGCGTTTATTCATCACGTGATCGCGTAGGTAAACTAGGCGCAGATTTCAACTACGCAGACTTAGCTAAGCCAGAGTTCAAAGGTAAAATTTGTACTCGTAGCGGTAAGCACCCGTACAACGTTTCTCTAGTTTCAGCAATGATTGCTCACAATGGCGAAGCAGAAACCAAAGAGTGGTTGGAAGGCGTGAAAGCAAACCTTGCTCGCAAACCACAAGGCAACGACCGTGCACAAGTTAAAGCGATCAAAGAAGGCCTATGTGATGTTTCTCTGGGTAACAGCTACTACCTAGGTAAAATGGTTAACGACAAAGAGCAAAAGGCTTGGGCTGATGCAGTTTACATCAACTTCCCTAACCAAGAGACTACAGGCACTCACGTGAATATCTCTGGTATGGCGATGGCGAAGTACTCTCCAAACAAAGACAATGCTGTGAAGCTAATGGAATTCCTAACGGGTGACAAAGCGCAGCAAATGTACGCAGAAGTTAACTATGAGTACCCAGTTAAAGAAGGCGTGAAGCGTTCTGAGCTTGTGGAATCTTGGGGTGACTTTAAAGCAGACAAGCTTTCTCTAGACGATATTGCAGCCAACCACGAAGCGGCAATTAAGCTATTAGACGAAGTGAAATTTGACCTTTAATTCCTTGTGGGGGTATAACAGTACCCCCATTTGATTAAAGGATATGAGATGTATTTGCAACAGCATTTGTATTTCATACAGCCTTGCAGTAATTAGGCGATGAAAGATAAACACTCTTTATGGAAAACCAGTAGTGGGGTAATAACTCTGCTACTGGTTTTGCCGATCTTAGCGATCTTCTACACCGCGATTGGTGAAACGGATGATTTGTTTGCTCATTTAATGGCAACGGTCATGCCGACTTATATTTTTAACACGGTTGCGCTAACTGTTGGCGTAATGGTGCTGTCCTTAATTCTTGGTATTCCAAGCGCTTGGATAATGGCCATGTGTAAACTGCCGACCGAAAAATGGTTGCAGTGGGCATTGGTACTACCTCTTGCAATGCCAGGTTATATCATTGGTTATATTTTTACTGATTGGTTTGATTTTGCAGGCCCGATTCAGATCTTTTTGCGTGATGTAACCGGATGGGGACCTGGCGAGTATTGGTTCCCTGACATTCGTACGTTGCCTGGTGCGACCTTTGTGTTGGCTTTGGTGTTGTATCCTTACGTGTATTTATTGTGCCGAGCTGCGTTTATGGAGCAAAATGTCTCTTTATTGCAAAGCGCGCGTTTGCTCAAGTGCTCTCCATGGGAAAGTTTTTGGCGCATCTCGATGCCGTTAGTAAGACCCTCTATCGCAGTGGGTTTATCATTGGTCGCAATGGAGACCATTGGTGACTTTGGTACGGTAAGTTACTTCGCGGTGAATACGTTAACCACAGCGGTCTACGATACTTGGTTGGGGTACTCTAATCTTAATGCGGCAGCCAAGATTTCTGCCATGATGCTCGTCATTGTAGTACTGCTTCTTAGTGCCGAACGATACAGCCGCCGTAAACAAAAGCTTTTTCAAAGCCAATTTAACAGTCACGAAGATTTTCGTTACGAGTTGACGGGCTGGAAAAAGTGGACCGCACTAGTTTGGTGCTGGGGCTTGGTTTCGGTCGCGTTTATTTTGCCGCTACTACAGCTGATTGATTATGCGATCACTTATTTTGCACAGAGTTGGACCTCAGAGTTTCGTGAATACGCATGGAATAGCTTAGTTGTGTCTGTTATTGCTGCGATTATTGGTGTTGCTGTCGCACTGATCGTTAACTTTACCCATCGAGTCAATGGTAAACGAGAAAGCTTGGCATTTATGCGTCTTTCTTCTATGGGCTATGCAGTACCAGGAACGGTACTAGCCATCGGTGTGATGGTCGCTGTGCTGTTTATGGATCATCGTGTCAACGACGTTGCTAAAGCCATGGAGTGGGGAAGGCCGGGACTTATCTTTTCTGGTTCCATGTTCGCACTAGTATTTGCCATGGTTGTGCGCTTTTCCGCGGTAGCGATTGGTAGTATCGAAAGTAATTTAAATAAAATTTCTCCGTCGTTAGATATGGCATCGCGCACTATGGGTTGTAAGCCCAATGCCATGCTGTGGCGCGTGCACTTTCCGCTGGTTAAGCGCGGTGCACTGATTGCAGCTTTATTAGTGTTTATCGAGTCGATGAAAGAGCTTAATGCGGCTTTGTTACTTCGTCCGTTTAACTTTGAAACACTAGCCACATACGTTTATAACTTCGCCTCGGATGAGCATTTAGAATTGGCCGCTTTACCAGCGGTCCTGTTGGTTCTTGTTGGGTTGATCCCGCTTGTTGTTGTTAACCGTTCACTGGAGCAAAATCACTGATGAGCTGTGCATTATCAATTAAAAACCTAACGTGCCAATATGACGATCAAACCGTACTCGAATCATTGTCTCTTGAGGTAGAACAAGGGCAGATTGTCTGTTTGCTAGGAGCTAGTGGTTGTGGGAAAACAACACTATTAAAGGCCGTTGCGGGATTATTGCCGTTAACGTCAGGCGAAATGAGTCTAAATTGCGTCACAATTGATGATGGGGAAAACTGGTTGCCGCCAGAACAGCGTAATATAGGGATGATTTTCCAAGATTACGCACTTTTTCCTCACTTGACGGTGGAGCAAAACATTGCCTTTGGCTTAAAGCAGTACTCGACAAAAGAGAAAAATGCCAAAGTTCAAGAAATGTTAGAACTCGTGCATCTTCAAGGTTATGGCGATCGTTATCCTCATCAATTGTCTGGTGGACAGCAGCAGCGTGTTGCGATTGCTCGCTCATTAGCTTACAGCCCAGACTTATTGTTACTTGATGAACCGTTTTCTAATATTGATACGCAAGTTCGCCATGAGTTGATAAGTGAGATCCGTAAGATTTTTAAGGCGCAAGGCGTGACTGCCATTTTTGTTACGCATAGCCGTGAAGAGGCTTTTGCTTTCGCCGATAAAATGGCAGTGATGAACAATGGAGTCATCGAGCAATATGGCACAGCATCTGAGCTTTACTACCAGCCTTCAAGTAAATTTGTCGCTGATTTCTTAGGGGGTGGCAGTTACCTTGCTGCTAAACGGGTTTCGAATTCAGAATATGAAACCCACTTGGGCGTGGTTGAAGCCACGGCTCAACAAGATATTCCAGTACAGGCGGAGTGCTCTTTACTGCTAAGACCGCAGCATGTGCAAATTCAATCCGATGAAGATAGTTCGGTAACCGTATTGGAACAGCATTTTATGGGTGATCACTGCCGTTATGTGATTAACGCGAATGGTGACCGTTTGTTAGCTACAGCTTCGCAAGCATTAAATATAGGTGAGTCCGTCGCGGTGAAAATTGAAACTCAAGGCGTCCTGGCATTTGCTTAACGCTCCTGAGTATCTTTTCTATCTCGTTTACGACTTTCCAACATACAATAAAAAAGCCCGGCTGTGGAGCCGGGCAAGTGCTCTTCTCCTTTTTGATGAGCGCCTTTTCAGACAGCGTCGACTCTCATCATAGTGCGCGAAGCGGGCACAAGGTTCAGTTATAAAGACAAGAAGTCTTTAAACTGTTGAAGAACACGTTCCGCAGTGTCCTTATCTTGCATCTCTGCAAAAATTCGTAGCAGTGGCTCAGTGCCAGAGAAGCGAGCGATGATCCAACCGCCGTTTTTGAAGTAGACTTTCGCGCCATCTTCATAGCTGACTTTTTCGATTTCAAACTCAAACTCAGGCAACTGCTTTTCAACATAAATCTTGTTGAACAGTACGTCTTTTTGCGCTGGTTTGAACTTGCAATCGCCTTCTGCCATGTAGGCATAGCCGTACTTGCCGTAGATTTCATCTAGCAACTCAGACAGCTTCTTGCCGGTTACTGAAATCATTTCTACCAATAGACTTGATGCGAATACGCCGTCTTTACCTTTGATGTGGCCGCGAATGGTTAGGCCGCCAGAGCTTTCCCCGCCAATCAGTGAGTCATCCGCTTCCATTTTGGAACTGATGTGCTTAAAGCCTACAGGAACCTCAAAGCATTTTTCGCCATGATCTTCGGCGACTTTATCGAGAAGGTGTGTGGTTGCGATGTTACGTACCACGGAGCCTTTCCAGCCTTTGTATTCAAGTAGGTAGTAGTAAAGCAGCAGTAGCACTTCATTTGGATGAATGAAGTTACCTTTTTCGTCGATAATGCCAAGACGGTCCGCATCGCCATCAGTACCGATGCCAATATCGTAACCTTGCTCTTTCACTAGGTGCATCAAACGGTAGAGTGTTGCAGCGCTTGGCGAAGGCATTAACCCACCGAAGTCTGGGTTTTTGCCATCGTTAATCACATCAACGTCACAGCGGCCGTTGATTAATACGGTTTGCAGTGCGTTTTTCGCGACACCAAACATTGGGTCGATCAAAACACGTAAATTCGCTTTCTTGATCGCTCCTATGTCGATAAAGTCGATGATTGAGTCAACGAATTCGTTCATCGGGTTGATGATTTCAATCAGCTTATCTTCAACCGCTTGTTCAAAGTCGACGCTTTTTACATCTTGCACGGTGAGCGCGTCTATTTGTGATTCGATTTTTTGGGTGATGATTTCATCTGCGTCACGACCGCCTTCAATGAAGACTTTAATGCCGTTGTAATCGGCAGGGTTGTGTGATGCGGTAATACATGCCGAGTATGCGCAGCCCATTTCTTTCGCTTTAAACATTACGATAGGTGTTGGGACAAATTTGTCGATAAAGCTAACCACAATGCCGTTTGCTGCTAGAACCTCAGCGAACCAACGACCTGCTTTATCGGAAAGAAAACGACGGTCATAGCCAATCACAAAACCGCGATCAGCAACCGATTCGTTATTCGTGATGTTTGCAACTGCTTGAGCGACCAAACGTACATTATCTTTGGTGAACTCCTCACCGATAAATGCACGCCAACCGCCTGTACCAAATTTGATCATGATTCGATCCTCGATAAGAGCGGTATCCCACCGCCTCTTAAATCTTTGCTAGCGAACCGATGCACTTCTCAAACTCAAGTGCATCGGATAAATCAAAAGGGGAAAAGCTCTCCCCCAAAAGATGATTAACCTAGAGTAACGATAACTTCGTTTACTGAACCTTCCGCTTGAACTGGGACAGAGGCACCATTCACTGCTTCACCGTTCACAGTAATCGACTTAACGCCTTTGCTTACTGAGTTTGGGTTAACTACTTTGATGTTGTACGTTGCACCTAGCCATTGACGAGTCACTTCGAAACCAGGCCAGTTCGTTGGGATACATGGATCGATAGTTAGGCCATCGAAGCCTGTACGCACACCAAGGATAAAGTTGGTAACAGCGAAGTAAGCCCAGCCTGACGTACCTGTTAACCATGGGTGGTTTGCACGACCGTGGTCTTGGTGGTCACGACCCATGATGAACTGTACGTATGAGTAAGGTTCTGCAATACGTTTTTCGATGATGTCGTTCTGGTTGTATGGGTTCAGTGCATCGTAGAACTTCATTGCACGATCACCACGACCCAGTTTCGCTTCAGCTACCCAAGCCCATGGATTTGGATGCGAGAAGATCGCACCGTTCTCTTTTACGCCTTGGTAAACACGAGTTACGAAGCCGATATCATCATTCGGTGTTGCAAAAGATGGTGAGTTTAGGTGGAGGCCGTATTCAGAGAATAGGTTCTCATCGACAGCGTCCATCGCTTTTTCGCCGCGCTCTTGAGATACCGCACCAGAAAGTACCGCAAGTGTGTTTGACTCTAGGTGTACACGACCTTCTTTTTGTTGCGCTGTACCGATCTTTTCGCCGTTTTTCGTTAGACCACGGATATACCAGCCGCCTTCTTCGTCCCAAAGGTGTGTTTCACACGCTTCACGCACGTTTGCTGCCATCTCGGTGTATTTTTCAACGTCGGCTTCCTTACCTAGGTATTTCGCTAGGTCGATGAACTCCTGCAGTGCCCAGAAATGTAGGAACGACACCATTGAAGATTCGCCGCCACCTAGGTTCAGACAGTCGTTCCAGTCTGCACGCAGACCTTTACAGATACCGGTTTGACCTACGTATTCAGCCGAGAAGTCTAGCGCGGCTTTCATGTGGTCATAAACCGTTGCATCGCCACCGTCGGCGTAAGGGATCACTTCGTCGAAGAAGCTGTGCTCACCGGTTTCCATCACGTACTTACAGATGGTTGGAACTAGCCATAGGTGATCATCAGAACAGGTGTCTTCGATGCCGTGAATTTTGTCTTCATCAGAAGGTGTTGGAACTACGGTTGGAGATTTAGATGGTTTAACATCAGCTTTTTCTGGATCAAACCAATCTGGATCGAATAGGTGTAGACCGTAGCCCGCTTTTACTTGGCCGCGCAGTAGGTCAACGATACGTTTGCGCGTCATTGCTGGGTTAGCGTGAGGAACTGAGATTGCATCTTGCGCTGTATCGCGGTAACCAAGACCAGTACGGCCTCCCACCTCGATGAATGAAGCAAAGCGAGACCACACCACACACGTTTCTGCTTGGTATAGTGTCCAAGCGTTGATCATGGTATCTAGACCTTCGTTTGGCGATTTCACTTGGAACTTGCCACAACGCTCATCCCAGTGTGCTTTGATACCCGCAAATGCGTTGTCGACTTCTGCAAGGTCTTGGTACTTAGCACGCAGACGCTCACCGTTGCCTTTACCGATACCTAGAATGTAAGCAAAGCGAACCTCTTCACCCGGCTGAATAGTAAATTTCTTATGCAAAGAGCCACAGTGGTTGTAACACGTTTGTGCTGTATTGAAACACTTACCTTGTTCTACCGCTAACGGGTTTGCTTCGTCACGGTATAGGCCTAGGAAGCTGTCACGTTGGCCGTCGTATGAATCTGGATCAAATGTTGAAGCTAGGTAGTAGAAGCCTTCGAAATCGTTGGTGTTGTAGTACAGGTCGTACTCGATCACGCCTTCGTTGTAAGCCGTACCTGCCGAGTACAGAGACATCTGATGGTTTTGGTTATCAGATTGAATGTGGCTGAATGAGAACTCAACAAATGAGAATGCACTGATCGTACGTGGTTTGTCAGAGGTGTTTTTAATCACTACATCCCAGACTTCAGCGTCTTCGCCTTTTGGTATGAACAGAGTTTTTGTTGCGGTAATACCGCTGTATTCACATTTGAACTTAGAGTAAGACAAGCCGTGACGAACTTCGTAGTTTGCTTCGTCTAGGCTCTTCGCAACTGGTTGCCAAGAGATTGACCAGTAATCACCTGTCTCATCATCACGCAAGTAAACGTAGTGTCCTGGGCGATCGAATGTCGCATTTGGACGGAATTTAGTAACACGGTTGTATTCTGGAGAGTTGTAGAACGAGTAGCCACCCGCGTTGTGCGAGATAACCGTACAGAACTTCTCAGTACCTAGGTAGTTGGTCCATGGTGCTGGTACGTCAGGGCGAGTGATGACGTATTCGCGATTCTCGTTATCGAAATAGCCGTATTTCATTTGTGTCTTTCCTTTTTACGAAGCTGCATCAGCAGCCAAAATTTAAAAACTCTTCAAGCGTGATGTTTCGACATCAGTTTTGTATTACTTCCACGGTTTACGGTAATTCACTCCCTGCAAATCAAGCAGAGGTAGATGGCCTTTCAAGCGTGATAAATAGTCGGTCCAATCTCGGTGTTGTTTGTCTGTCCAACATGCTTCTGCCATTGCAGTTAAACGAGGGAAGATCATGTAGTCCATGCGAGGTTGGTTATTGATAATTTCGCACCATAATGCTGTTTGAATGCCCCAAATGCGCTTACGTATTGGGTCGTCAGCAGGCACTTCAGCGAGCGGTTCGTAGTTGTAAGCTTTTTCTAGTGGCAGTGGGTTTGCCCAGTCCACGCCCGGTTCTTCAGGTGCGTAGTCTTGGGTCATATCTAGGTAAGTGGTTTGTGCTGGTTGCAGCACCACATCAAAGCCTTGGCGAGCACAGTTCAAGGCCGCTTCTTCGCTTAGCCATGAGTAGATCACCGTATCTTTACTGACTTTGTCGCCGTGTTGAGCTTCTTCCCAGCCCAGCATGCGTTTGCCCAATTTACGAAGTTTGTCTTCGGCATAATGCAAGAAGTGTCCTTGCAAATCTTTGTAGTCGCTGTAACCCAGTTGTTCCATTAGTGCTTGGCATGCTGGGCTTTTTGACCATACGCCGTTAGGTACTTCGTCGGCACCAATATGAACGTAAGGCGCAGGAAAAAGTGCAGAGACTTCTTCTAGCACTTTGTCGATAAATTCATAACTCCCCGGCAGAGCAGGGTTAATGACGTTGTCGTTGTAATGCTGAATACTGCGGTATTCGGTGGTATCTTCCGCTTCTACCAATAGGTGTGGTAACGACTTGATGGCGGCTCGGCAATGACCAGGTACATCAATTTCAGGAATGATGGTGATGCCGCGTTGCGATGCAAATTCGATAACGTCTTTGATGTCTTCTTGTGTGTAGAAGCCGCCGTAACGTTCATCAAAGTGCGTGTACTGTGGTTCATTGATCTCATCCAATCCGCGCCAAGCACCAATATCGGTCAGTTGAGGCAGTGATTTGATTTCAATTCGCCAACCCTCATCGTCGGTAAGATGCCAATGGAACGTATTGAACTTGTAATGAGCCAGTTGGTTGATCAAGCGTTTGACTTGCTCAATGGAGTGAAAATGACGAGCACAATCGAGCATCATACCGCGGTAACGAAAGCGTGGCCTGTCCTTGATTGAACAGCAAACTACTTCCATTGAGTTAGGTTGATCGCCAACTTTGATTAGTTGTAATAACGTTGCACAAGCATGGGTAAAACCAGACGAAGATCCTGCTTCAATTTTGATTGACTCTTCGGCTACTTTCAGTTTGTAAGCGCCTTCATCCAAGGTTGGGTTGCCTTTGAAGATGATCTGACTGCCATTGTCTGATGCGAACTCAAATTGGTGAATGCGCTTAAGCTCTTCAAGTAGCCATTCTTTAGCTGAATTGGCCAGGCTTGAATAAACCGCGACGCCAGCATGATGGTCAAAGCTAAAATAGTGATCGCTGACCTCAATATGGTTTGGTTTTGGCAGCAAGGGTTGTGCATGGGTTAAACTTGCAGGAATCTCACTGCGTTCACGGTATGGTGAAGCTAATACGATAGGCGTGACATCCACTTGTGCGCGCTGTGGGTTTCCATCAACGACAAAGTTGATCATCGCTTCGTTAAAGCCATCCGAGTAATAACGGAATGGGTTCGAACCAATACTGAATTCACAGTAATAGTGATGGTTGGCAGCCAGTACCAGCCCTTCTGGCTTAAGTGTGCAAAAACTACCAATTTGAGTCAGTTGACCATTTGAAACGCTGTCTGGAAGAATGTAACGATCGAAAGCGAAAGTTAAGCTCCAGCTGTTTAGGTCTTGGTCGCTCAAGTTATGAAAGGTGAGGCCAAAGCGGCAGTTTTGTTTCTGCTCAGAAAGGACTACGAGATCAACACGATATTCCATATCTACTCCTACGCCGCACTGAGCGAGTAAAGGTTATGTTCTGGTTTGCCAGCAAACATAATTGCGCCTTCAATCGCGTCAAACTGTGGCTCAACAATCCATTGCTGAACTGGTGGTGAAAGCCAACGTACAATGCGTTCAGCTATGCTGCCCATTAAACAAATACGTGTTGCGCCGCGCTTGTTTAATGCCACGAGAAACATTTCTATATCCGCTGCGGTTTGCTTCAGCATTTCAATGGCCAGTGCATCGCCTTGTTCCGCATGTTGGAAAATAGCCGGAGAAAACTGCCCATAATCACGAGGAAGCGCCTGTTTTGACCACGCCACCACGTTGTCGACCTCATTTTCGAAATGCGTCATAACGTGTTGTGCTAGGGGCGTTTTTTCTCTGATGCCATCTTCAGCTAACAAAACTTGCTGAACTAGGCGTAGCCCCATCACTGCGCCGCCACCTTGATCCGAAATAGGGAACTCACGACCACCGACAACATGTTGCTCCAATCCGTTAAGGTAGATGCCACAAGAACCGGTTCCCGCAATCATGATTGCGCCATCTTCGCCATTGTGCGCACCAACGCACGCACCGTAAGCATCGGTATTCAGAGTCATACTGGCAAATGGATGAGGAAGAGACATGAAGGCTTGCCAAGATGCTTTGTGCTCTGCGCCAGCAAGGGCTAAGCCGACGTGCATCGACGCGAAATCTTGTTGTGTCAGACCGCCTTGCTCGGTAGCCGAAGTGATGGATTCAAGAATCGAAGCCATTGCTATTTCAGCACCTAGCATGATGTTGGCACTGCCGCTTTTGGCCTCGCCAAGAAAATTACCTTGTGAATCTTTAATCCTGGCTCGACATGACGTGCCGCCACCATCGATACCGACAAAATACATTCCCATGATTATTCTTCCTTCATATTTTTAGAGGTCGCCAACTGAGAAGCATGCTGAGCTTGACTCATTATCGCGAGTAAGTACCAAGCGCCATGCGGGATCCATTGTTCGCCCCAGCGCCAGTTTTGTAACACGTCTTCTTTTTGTGCTGGTGGGTTAAATGCAATGTCTTCCTCGTCTTCATAGCCGCCAGTGATTCCGTTACACACGCCACCTTTTGCGTTGAAGAAACCATATTGAGGGAGGTAATCAGGGTTGTTACGACCATGGCCATCTAGCATGCACATGTCGTATGGGTTTAAGCCTACAACCCAGTTCAATGCATCTTGAGCAAACACAGAAAGTTGTTGCTGTACTTCTTGCGACGCTATATGCGGTTGAGCAAGGTACGCCATGGTCGCGAGTGAGCCCAGTCGAGCATTCTCGCCTTGCCACCAATAGCCGGATTCATTGTTGTGCGCGACAAAAAATGCCTCGCGTTTTGACTCATTTACGCCTTTAACATATTGGCGAGGGTAACCGAATGGGTTGATCACTCTATTCGATATTGTGATCTCAAACTCACACGCTAGGTTTACGATACGTTTTACCGATTCCGCTCGTGCTGAGTCGTCTTCAATTGATAGATATTCGCATAGGGCAATAACTGGTAGACCAGCTTCGGCTGCGTGAAAATATGGACGGCTGCCGTCTTGGTTTGCTGACCAAAAGTGTTGAATCTGTTCGTCGCTCATTTGGCGTGCAACTAAACGTTGCGCCCACAAACGGCTCTCTTCCAAGTAGCGAGTTTCTTTGGTTGCTTTAAACAGTTCTACACAAGCCAGTAGCGCACAGTATTCGTCGATAATGTTTTCTTCCCCATCATTGAGGTACTGCGTATTGTGCTCTTTTAAGTGCCAGTAACCATTTTCGGCAGCGTTGCGGTATTTTTGTTGATCGTATTCACCGTGAACACTTAAACGCGATGCTGCCGCTAGCGCTGCAATGGCGACACCGCCACCTTGTCGAAAGCCTGCTTGATAGTCGTCAAATTTGTGACCAAGTTGAGTTTCGTACGCGCAAATCTCGCGTTGCGCAGTATCTTTGCTCCACTTGTCAAAGACCGTCATGTAGAAAAAGCCTTTTTCGTTTTGCATACGCACAAGAAAGTCTGCACCGAACAGGGCTTCTTCAATCAGACGTGTACGTGTGAAAGCTGCAATGTCTTCGCTTCCTTCAAGCAACGAAACCCCTTTTAGGATGTTCCAAACCACCATTGGGGTTTGTTGAGGATTCAAATAATTCGCGTATGAAAGGTGACTTAAATACTTGCTAACGTCTCCTGATGCGTCGTACCAGCCGCCGTGTACATCAACCTTTTTATTGGAGTTTAGTACTGGAAGTAGTCGATCTTGTTGATCGAAGATCCCGCCGCAACGTTGCGATTTGAAGTAGTGGATCACATCTGACAAAGTTTGATCCAACAGAATGTGTTCGCCAACGATGAAAGAGGAAGAGCGCGTATCTTCTACTTGCAAGAAATAGTCACCTGACGTTGTGAAAGAGGAAAAGTCGATGAGGTAGAAATAGCCCTGATGCCAGTTCGCCACTTTACCTTGTTCTTCAACCGCAAAAGTTGCCACGGTTTTCTCGCTAGTGGCACAAATCAATTGAGCAGTGTAAGAAGACAAGTGTGGTTGTTCGGTCTGGATAATGGCTTTCTTTGGGCCCAGACGTTCATAACCAATGTGGTTAGTCAGTAGCAGCATTCAATGTCTCCGGGAAACGATAAAAACAGGAAGGGGCCAGGCTGAACCTGACCCTCGTTATGATTAATCTTCAAATAAGTAACAGCGGACAAAGTGGTTGTCGGACAGTTGAGTGACGCCCGGTAGTCGTTCGCGACATTTGTCGGTAGCGTGTACACAACGTCCAGCAAATGGACAGCCGACAGATTCGGGTGTCCAAAGTGGGATTTCCCCTTTGTTGCCTTTCAGTTTCTCGTGAATAGACTTCGATGGATCTGGAACCGCAGATACCAACAGTTGCGTATATGGGTGTTGAGGATCGTGAATGATTTCTTCAGTATCGCCCCATTCAACCATGTGACCTACGTACATGACCGCGAGATCTTCAGCAATGTAACGCGCTGTTGCGATGTCGTGAGTGATGTAAAGCAGAGACATTTGTTTCTCGAACTTCATCTCTTCCATCAAGTTCAGAACACCGGCACGGATTGATACATCGAGCATCGATGTTGGCTCATCCGCCAATACCACTTCTGCACCAACTGCGATGTTACGAGCTAGGTTTACACGTTGACGCTGACCGCCAGATAGCTGGTGCGGGAACTTTTGCGCCGTTTCTTTTGGTGGAATAAGACCAACTTGTTCAAGTAGGTCGTACACACGCTCTTCCAGTTCTTTCTTGTTGCCCGGTGCTACTTTCTTATGAATCAGCAGCGGGCGCGCAATATGGTGGAAGATATTGTGCGTTGGGTTTAGCGAGCCAAACGGGTCTTGCCACACCATTTGTACACCTTCACGGTAGGTCATTAAATCGTGACGAGAGGTGATGTCTTGGATATCACGACCTTTGTATTCAATGATGCCATCGGTTGGTGCGTACATTTTTGCAATCATTTTTGCAGTAGTAGACTTACCTGAACCAGATTCACCTACCACTGACAAGCCGCGGCTCTTGTACATTTTGAAAGAGACGTCGTTGATTGCGCGCATCTTAGATTGTTTGATTGAGTTACTGTTTAAAGGGAAGTCCTTAACGACATTTTTACCCTCAATCAGCAGTTCGCCGAATTGTTTGCTCATAATTCTCTCCAGTGTAATTTTTGTTCTTAGCTAGCGTTTTTTTGTTGTTAAACCTTAGCTTGAGCAATGGTGTCGCCGTACAAATGGCAATTTGAGAGGCGACCTGGTTCAATTTGACGTAATTGGGTTGGTACACGTGTACATGCTTCATGTACGCGATCGCAACGAGCTTGGAAGCGGCAGCCCCGTGGTACTTCTAGCAAGTTCAACGGGTTACCTGGAATGCCAGTCAATTTGGTCTTTGGTCCAGTTAGTGGAGGGAAAGAGCTACCCAAACCTTTGGTGTAAGGGTGGTAAGGACTTTCCAGAATTTGCTTAGAAGGCGCGACTTCAATCAACTCACCTGAGTACATGATGCCGATACGATCCGAGAACTCGACCATCAATGACAAGTCATGTGTGATGAACAGAATTGAGAAACCAAACTCTTCTTTAAGCGCGTAAATTTTTTGTAGAATTTCACGTTGAACCACTACATCCAATGCGGTAGTCGGTTCGTCCATGATGATCATTTTTGGGTTCAGAGCCAAAGCGATTGCGATTACTAGACGTTGACGCATACCACCAGAGAACTGGTGCGGGTAATCACTCAATCGGCTAGGGTGGATATCAACGATTTCCAGCAGACCTTCAGCGCGTGTTTTTGCTTGAGCGCGAGTCATATTGGTATGACGCATGATGACGTCACAGAACTGCTCTTCCATGGTTAGAACAGGGTTCAAAGCGTTCATCGCACTCTGGAATACCATCGACATTTCACTCCAGCGGAACGCTTGCATGCGATCATCGCTGTACTGAAGGATATCTTCACCGTTGAAGATAACCTCACCACCTGTGATAAACGCTGGTGGCTTATGAAGGCGCATTAGTGAGAAGGCAACAGTGGATTTGCCACAGCCAGATTCACCAGCCAGACCGAATACTTCACCTGGTGCAATGTCGAAGCTCACGTTGTTACAGGCGCGGACATCGCCCGCGTCTGTGATGTAGTCTACGCATAGGTTACGGATGGAAATTAGTGGTGCAGTCATGATTATTTATCTCCGCTCCATAGTGCATTTTGTGGTGCCAGTTCAGGCTCACGCTCTTTCTTGTCTTTTGCTGCTAGTTTTTTCCAGCGTTTCATGCCTTTGTGAGAACGAAGTTGAGGGTTCGCAATTTCGTCAACGGCAAAGTTCAACAGAGCAAGACCAGTAACCAGTAGTGTTAGGGCAATACAAGGTGCTAGTACTTCCCACCATGCGCCAATCAGCATGGCTGATGAGGTTTGCACGTTGTAAAGCATGATGCCCCAACTGATCGTGTTGGCATCACCCAAACCTAGGAACGAAATGACCGCTTCAGTGTTGATCGCCAGCATTACTGAGCCAATGAAGCTCGCACCGACAATTGGGATAAGGTTTGGTAAAATCTCAACAAAGATGATGCGGAATGAAGACTCTCCCAATACTTCGGCAGCTTTAACGAACTCTTTCTCGCGTAGTGCCATAGTTTGAGAGCGGACAACACGTGCACCCCATGCCCAAGAAGTACCAGCGATAATCAAGGCAATGGTGAGTGGGCCTGCTTCACCGATAAAGGCCGCCAACACGAATAGCAATGGATACTGCGGAATTACTAACATGATGTTCATCGCGGCACTCAATACGTCATCCACTTTACCGCCGAAGTAACCTGCCGATATACCAATGACTGTTGCTAAGAAACACACGATGATGCCAGCACCAAAGCCTACACCCAGTGATACTCGTGCACCGTAAGCCACCTGCGACCAGATATCGCGACCCATTCGGCTAGTACCTAATACGTGGTCGGCCTTTTTAGACATAAGCAGTGTACGACGATCGTCTGCTAGGTTTTTAGCGACCCAACCATCAGGGTTGTTTTGTGCCTGTTTTACAACAAAGCTTGGGTATTCGTGTGGGTTACCGGTTCGCTTGTCTGGCGCATGCTTTGTAAGTAAAGGAGCGGCAATCGCAACGAACACGAACAGCGTAACAATGCCAAGACCAATGCGAGCAAATGCGTTACCTAAAATAAGTTTGAATAGTTCTTTCATGGTTATTTGCCTCCCGTACGTAGGCGAGGGTCTAGAATCATGTACAGCATGTCAGCCATTAAGTTGAAGCACAGCATGAACATCGTCATGATAATTAACTGACCTTGAAGTACTTGGTAGTCACGAGCGTGAATTGCGTTCAATAGAACAGTACCTAGGCCTGGGTAGTTGAAAATCATCTCGATGATTAATTGACCTCCAATGGCCATACCTAAAGACATAGACAGTGCGGTAACACTTGGAAGTAGTGCGTTACGTGCGGCGTAATTAAAGACGACGCGGTTTTCACTCAGCCCTTTACCTTTAGCCATCGTGATATAGTCTTCGGCGAGAAGGTTGATCATGTTGTTACGCATGTTAACTAGGAAGCCACCAATTTGAACGATGGTTGCACAGAATAGAGGTAGTACAGCGTGGTAACCCACGTTCTTGATGAACTCCCAGCTTGTCCAATCAGGAATAGTACCTGGCGTGTAAGCATAGCCAGATGGGAACCATTTCAGGCCAATCGCAAAGGTAAACAGCGCTAACATTGCGATAACCATTTGTGGAATAGCTTGAATGATCAATGTGCCAGGCGTTACGAATGCATCGTACTTACTACCGCGCTTCCAGGCGGCAAAAATACCAAGGACAGAAGCGATGGAGAAAGAAAGTACAACCGCAGTACCAGCTAGAAATAGTGACCAGCCAAATGCACTACCTAGTAAAGAATTAACTGAAAGTGGGTAGAACTGGATTGAGGTGCCCAATTCCCAACTTAGAATGTTTTTAATGTACGAGAAGTACTGAATGTAAATTGGCCCATCAACGAAACCGAGCAGTTCTTTCATTGCTGCGATTCGTTCTGGAGTCACCTGTACTGAAGCATTAGCAAACATCATGGTAACTGGGTCACCAGGCATTGCTCGCGGAATAATAAAGTTTAACGTCGCTGCAACTAAGAGCGCGACAAGATAGAACGACAAACGTCTTAAAAAATAACCCATAACTCACACCTTACTCACCCAGATTTTTTCCCTGTTTCTGGTTTCAGGTCGCTCCTAGCGAAATTTAGAGCGAAAAATCCCCTGACGACGAGCGCCACATATTGGTTTCGTTAACAAGGGATTTTTATAGGCGGCACACGGGATGTATGCCGCTTGAAATGAACTTCTACTTATTTAACTGGTTTTAGGTCCAGTACGTGAAGTAGACGCTCTGGGATACCTGCCCAAATGTTTGGACGGCCCTTAGGGTTTTCTTCGTTCCACCAACCAGTGAAGCGAGTTGTGTTGTATTGGTACATGTACGCGCCAGATAGCACAGGAATAGTTACTTGGTCCTGAGCAATGATCTTCTGAATGCCATGAGCGATCTCTAGTTGTTCTTGTTTATCTGCTGTCTTGTAGAAGCTGTTAAGAAGACCGTCTAGCTTATCGTTCTTGTAGAAGTGCATTGCAAAGCGAGGCATGCCGTCACCAGCTTGTAGCTTCGAGTTGTAGCCACTATCCCAGTACAAGTGTGGATCTGCACCGTGGAAGTAGTTGGTGTAAGCAACGTCGTAAGTACCTTCTAGCATAGCTTGGTTGTATACCGAGAAGTCCGGTGTACGAGCACGAGCTTTAATGCCCACTTCTGCTAGTTGCTCAACGGCTAGTTGTACCGTGTTGTTGAAGTCAGTCCAACCGTTTGGTGATTGAATTAGAAGCTCGAAAGACTTGCCAGATGGTGTATCCACAAAGCCATCTTTGTTTACATCTTTGAAGCCAGCTTTAGCTAGAAGCTTTTTCGCACCTTCCGCGTTGTATGTGTTGTAGCCTTTGTACTTGTTGTGCGTCTCTTCATCAGACCAAGCTTCGAATGCGTAGCCAAGGCCAGATGCGAAGTCGTTCACTGTACCGCCGCCGTAGAAAGCGATATCAATGATAGTTTGACGGTCTAGCGCCATAGAGAACGCACGACGGAAGTCAACGTTAGTTAGTGCTTCGTTTTTCGCAGCGTCTGGGTTTTTGAAGTTCACTACAAATGCTTGAGTACCCGCTGGTGGGTACCAGTAGTGGTGATTCGGACTTGCTGCAGCGTACGTACGGTCGATGTCTGGTACGAATGAAGACGTCCAGTCCATTTCGCCGTTAACGATTTTGCCCAAGAATTGGTCGTTGTTCGCGATTTGTGGCACACGCAGACAATCTACATCTAGGTTGTCAGCATCCCAATAATTCGGGTTCTCACACTGGATATATAGCTGCGGTGTGAAAGTGTCGATTTCAGTAAATGGACCACTGCCTACTGGATTTTCGTTTGTGAATGTTGCTGGATCTTTTACTTTGCTCCATACGTGCTTAGGTACGACTGGTACTTTCGCAATTTCGTAAGGAACGTTTGAGTTTGCTTCGCTTAGACGGAATTTAACTTGGTAGTCGTTAACTTTTTCTACGCCAGTCACCCAAGAGTTGATACCAGATTGGTCTAGCTCTGGCTTCTCTTTAACTAGGTTGAAAGAATAAACAACATCATCAGCGGTAAACGCTTTGCCATCAGACCATTTTACGCCCTTACGGATATCGAAGGTTACGCTCATCAGGTCATCAGCCATGGTAAAGTTTTCTGCTAGACGAAATACAGGCGTGTTACCGTGCATTTCGTTAAAAACAACGAGCGGCTCGTAAATAAAGTCGGTTGTTGTGTGCAGGTTAGTTGCACCCAAGAAAGGGTTAAAGTTACGAACGAAAGTTGTAAACTCTTTAGGGTGGATAGTCAGTTCACTGCGTTCAGCCGCAGTAGCTACCGATGCAAAACCTGTAGTAGCCGTTGCAATAATTGCTGTTGCTAGTGCTGTTTTTTTAATATTGGCAAGCATAGCTGTTCCTTACTATTTGCTTTCATTTCACTAAATGGAATTGAATGTCATCAATTGATAAACACTCTCTAAGACCTACCTCTTGTACATGCCTTACTCATTACAACATTGAGTTTCGCCAAGAGTGGCCTGTAGGCCTTAGGTAGGAGTAAGAAAACACCTTATCCATAAAATAATCAAACTTGATTCCCGTTAAAAACGTTAAAATCTCTGAGCTCTCCGTTATAAACGTTATTTTGGCTAATTTTAACCAGCATTGGGCCAAAAAATAAACGTTGATATGCGTCGCAGTTTATATCCTTGTTAATAATAAGTGTTGGTGATTACTAACCTGCTGGTCCTTTTTAAATATACGTTTCCTGCTTGTTTTCTAGGTTCGGAGATCTCGCTCACATGCAGAAATGGTGTTAATTAATCAGCTAAAAATTAATCTGCCGTTCTGTTGTGATTAAGTTCGCAATCTCTATCAATAGTTCGTCAAAATCCGCTTGTTATCTGAAAAATGGCCTTTTTTATCGACAGTTTTCTTCCGTTTGTTGTCCTTTTTTTATTATATGAATGAAGTTTTTTCGGTTGCTCGAACTTACCTAGTTAAGACAAGTTAAATGGATAAGGTCGTACGTTTTGAAGACCAACAATAGATAGCGTTGTCTAACCGAATGTTCGTTATTGGAAATATGGTAATGGGGTAGGAAGAGGCGGTCTCTTTTATCTCTAGGAAGGGAATACTCGAATAACAAAAAAGCCCAGCATGCACGCTGGGCTAGTTTTTTTGATAAATATTAGCTGGTCAATAGTCGCTGTAGTTTATCTCGTTGTGCTTCTATGTATGCTCTCTCGGGGCTCTGTTCTTTGCAGTGTTCGAGAATGAACTCTATCGAGCTTAGCACCGTTCTCCAACGTGGTGTTTTGGGTAATGTTTCTATACGCATGTATTTATCTAAGGTGCGTGTTTGTAAAGTACTTCGGTCTAGATAAACGCGCCACAAGCCACTTTGCTCTGCAAATGCGAATTTACTTTCACCCGTTACAGATTCCCAATACTCTAAAGCATGTGTCATTGCGTCGACTAGAACTTCCCGCATAAGTTCTTGCTTGTCCTTTTTATTACCGAGTGCTTTGTCTGCAAGGCGCGTAAATTCTCCGCCAAGCTCTTTTAGCTTTTGCAATTGGTCTTTGTCACCATCAAATGCATAACTTGAAAGCACTTCTACGGCGGTTTCTAGATTATGTATGCGAGCGGCACTGGCTCCACCGCCGACATTAAAGATGTACATGATATCTAACCCTGAACCTTCAGGGAGCTTAAGAATGTCTGCTTCGATGTTCTGACGAATATCTTCAATATAGATATCAATCTTGCCACAGTAATGAGGTTGTTTGACGGTTAGATATTTAGGGGCAATCAGCTCATCAGCAGATGAGCGCTTTAGCTGTTCTAAGCTGCGCTTGAATAGCTTACAAGCAGCTTCGTTAGCAAAGCGAATACGCTTGTCTTCACGTAGACAGATGATAGCTTCAGGAGCCGATTCTAGCTGTTCCAACAAACGACCTTGAGTCTCAAGTAAGCTTGCTTCAACGACTGCTCGCTGTCTAAGTTCAGACTCTAGCACTTTGTTTTCCATATGGCGCATTTCTGCTTTACTTGCCGTTAAATGCGCTTGGATACGTGCCGCCAACTCTTGTTTATTAAATGGTTTCGATAAATAGTCGTTGGCTCCTGCTTCAAAACCTCTTACACGATCTTCTGTTTGACTGAGTGCGGTGAGCATAATGATTGGCAACTCGGCATGATCATAGGTTTCACGTAGTTCACTACAAACTTGGTAGCCGCTCATGCCTGGCATCATGATATCCAATAACAGAAGTTCCGGCTTCTCTTGCTCGACGAGCGCTAACGTTTCTGGCCCATCGGAGACGGTACGCACACGATAGCCCTCTAAACGTAAAAAGCTTTCAAGCACGCGTAAGTTTACTGGTTCATCGTCAGCAACATACAGTAACGGGCCGTCTGGGTTCTCTGGAAGTGATAAGTCTTCGCGGTTCTCTACATTAACTTCAGGGATTTGGAAGTGTCCGTGCGCAGCTAGAGTCTGGGTTGCTTGGATTTCTTCTTCACTGGCGAGCGGTAAAGTGAAACTGAAGGTAGTTCCGACCATTGGTTGGCTACTGACGTATAACGAGCCTCCCATTAATTCGATCAATTGACGGCTAATGGAGAGCCCAAGTCCTGCACCTTGACGATAACGGCTCGCGTCTTGCCCTGCTTGGATGAGTGGTTCAAAAATATGTTCAAGTTGTTCTGCGGGAATTCCTTGTCCAGTATCCACAACTTGTACGCGTACATGATCATCTACCACATTAGCGGAGATAACAATTTTACCTTCTGAGGTGTATTTAATCGCATTGCCAATCAGGTTATATAGCACTTGTTCAAGGCGTTGCGGGTCAGCTGACACTGCTTTTAAATCCGCTGGGACTTGGTTGATGATGCGGATGGTTTTACTTCCGAGTAAATGGCTAGAAAGCTCTAAAACCAATCGTGTTGCACTGCCCAAACTCACTGCTGATTTCTGGATATCCATGCTTCCATAACGCATTTTATGATAATCCAACAAGTCATCGACTAGATTAGCGAGACGCTGACCACTTTTAATGATGATATCAAGCTGATATTTCTGGCTAGCGGGGATCGCACCATTGGCGCCGGACGCTAAGGTTTCAGCAATCCCGACCATGCCGTGTAACGGTGTACGAAGTTCATGAGAAGTCGTGGCTAAGAATTCATCTTTTAATTTATCGGCCAATTGCAGTTCTTCATTCTGTTTTTGAATGATCTGTATGTTGCTTTCTAGTTCTTCATTTTGCTTCTTAATGGTTTGAATCTTATCTCGAATAGAGCGTTGCATTCGTTCAAAGCTTAACGCAAGCCGACCAATTTCATCTTTACGAACCGTATTAAAAGACGTGTCATCAAGATCCCCTGCAGAGACCTTTTCGGCAACCCAAGTCAATTTCAGCAACGGAGAAGTGATAAAGTTTGATAAATAGTGAGAAGCTATCACCACAAGGATAATGGCGATCAACATAGCGATAACGAATAGTTTTTCGAGTTGATGGATACGAGCGAAAGCTTCGTTTTCTGGTAACTGTACGACGAGCGCCCAAATCACACCACGAGTTTCAATCGGTGCATAAGCCGCGATTATTTCTTCACCTAAGCCGTTCGTGTAAGTGCCGACACCAAACGCACCAGAGAGTGCTTTATCGATCACTTCTAAACTGTTCTTAATGTCGTCTTGTTTCGTGTTGATTGTGCGAGGTTGGTGATCATTTCCAACCAGCAAGGTGTTAATGGATGACTCTCGATTAGCGTCTGCGGCTAACTTAGTGATGCCATTATTTGGCAAGCGGAACATGGCATAGCTGTGTAGATAACCTTGCTGAACAATTGGTGCACCTAGCCAAGCGACTGATTTACCCCCTTCCAGCTCGAAGTCAGACACAATCACAGGAGTGTAGTCTTCGTTTACTTTTCGACGTTCAGTCACATCATCGGCGAGACGCTTGAAAGTTTTGCCAAGTGCCGAGTCTTTGTAGGGGCCTGATAACAAGTTCGTTCCGTAGTTATCGTCTTTGTTGATCGAGTAGGTGACGTTACCATTGATGTCGACCAGCAAAATGTCATTAAAATCAGAGCGCTTGAGGAGCTCCAAGTAGGCCCAATGATAGCGTTTATGCAAAAGTCGGTAACGTTCACTTCCTACATAGTTGGATGACTCGGGTAACGTTGAGGTTTTGATTTGGTCTCCGCTGCCCTCGATGTAGCGCTGTTGGGCGTTTTTACGAGACTCTTCAATATCATTGCCTAAACGACTAAAAGCATTGACGAGACCGTAGAATCGGCCACCACTGGCGTAAGCCAACTCTGAGCGCACAAAGCCCATGACTTCGGTTTCTCGTGCCTCAAAGTAGTCGATGATTTGCTGCTGTTTTGTATCTCGAACAGACAGTAAGTGCGAGGTGCTTTGTTCTTGCAGATCTTTACTGTGGGACTGCAAGAAAAAGATCGCAGTAATGGTAAGAGGTGTGATACTGAGCACCAGAAATGCGGTCATCAGTGTACTCTGAAGGCGCTTAAATTTCTGTTTTTTGTAGAATTTAAACATGGATAAGATTACAACTCATAATGGGCAGTTCTAAAACATACTTCGCTGCCGAGGTTCTCGTTAAAAACGGATAAGATGTTCAACTAGATAGAATTAACAAAATTAACGAGTTTTTTTTCTTTGACAAGAAAGTTAGTTGTAAAGCGTGCAGGGTGACGCAGTTTTTCTTATGAGTGTTGAATTTATGAGAAAAAATCGCGCAGGTTTGTGCCTGCGCGGGGGGAAGTTATGATTTTTTCGCGTAGTAGATAGAAAATTTATTGGTCTTATTTAGCGTCTCGCAATTATTAAACGCCCGCTCGATAATTGGTGGGTATTTTAAGAAGCTATTCGCGACAATCACCATTTCACCGTCTTTGGTTAGATATTGTGGTGCCTGGCCCAACAAGGTTTCCGCTGCGTTGTAATTTGTGTCTAAACCACTGTGGAATGGCGGGTTGCTGATAATAAAGCGGTAGTCTTTTGCGGTATCCGAGTATATATCTGATGCAAATACGCGTCCGGATAAACCATTCGCTTCTAATGTGGCTTGGCTAGAAGTGATCGCATAAGCATTAATGTCACACATCTCAATCGCGATCTCTGGATTCGCTTTCGCCATAAACGCACCGAGCACACCTGCACCACAACCAAAGTCGAGCACTTTGCCCGACAGCTTAGGTAAGGTTTCAAGCAGCAATCGGCTACCTAAGTCGAACTCGCCATGGCTGAATACGCCAGGTAGGCTCTTAACCGCTAGCGACTGCTCACCGAGTGTAACAGTGTAAGACTTAAACCAATCTGCTTGGTTGAAAGGTTTTGGTTCATTGAGGCAATTACCCCAGTAAAATGAGCAGCGACGAGCAGAGTCGTACTTGTTCACAGGGCCGTATTCTTGGAACATCTTCTCGATGCTCTTGATGCCGGAGCGGTTTTCACCAACGATGACGATTTCGGTGTTAATGCCCAGTTTCGCCATCAACATCGCCAGCAAGTATTCTGCTTCAGCTTTTGCCTTTGGCCAGTATAAAAGGACCATGTCTGCTTTTGTTTCAACATCAAACACAGAGCCAAAATGACTTTTCACTTTGTCAGAGGTTTGAATTTGGCGGTAGTAGCTATAGTTGGAAGTAAACACTTCAACAGACTCACAATGAGCCACTAACTCAAGAGGAAATAGGTCTTCAACTTCACCAGCGACTAAAACGTGTTTTCCGTTGAAGTATTCAAGTTGGCGCTGAGCTATTTGGCTAGGAGCGATATAAGCAGACATAAATTTGGTTCATCAGAAATAATTTGGGGCAGATTTTCGCACAATCTGCCCCAAGCTTGAAGTGATTAAGCGGTGACTAGCTGTTGTCTTGTTGGTTAAGGAAGTCTTTGAATTCTTCCTCGTAGATATTAAACAGTACCATGGTCACGGCAAAAATAAGTGGGCCGTAGATAAGACCAATCAAACCAAACAGATGCAGACCACCCAGTAATGAGAAGAAAATCATAAGGGTATTCATGCCGGCGCTGCCTTGCATTAGCAACGGACGCAATAGGTTATCTATAGAGCCAACGACAACTACACTCCACACCGTCAAGAAGATAGCCCAAGTCATATCGCCTGTTAAGAACAAGTACGCTGCTGCAGGAATCCAGATTAGTGCGGTTCCTACCACTGGAATGAATGATGCAAAGCCCATCATTGTTCCCCAAAATAACCCAGGGAAGCCGGCGAGCCACATACCGATACCGCCAGCCAGACCTTGAGCAATCGCTGTCATGAATGAGCCCATTACGGCTGATTTAGAAACTTGCTCTATCTCTGTCAATATGCGGTCTTCTTGGCTACGTGAGAGTGGCAGGATATGACGAATCGCAGAGATAATTTTGTCGTGGTCACGAAGCAGAAAAAACAGCACAAACAGCATTAGGAAGAAGTTCATTAGGAAGTTGGTTGCGTCTCCTAAAATCTTTGCGCTGATAGCGACTAAGTTAGAGCCAAACGATGTGGCAAATTGACCAATTTTCTCAGCAATGGCTTTGGGCTCGATTTTATCAAAAGGTAAGTACTCATTAACAATCGATAAGCCTTTGATAACGAAAGGATGTTGGAATATATCTTGGATGCCACCATTGGTAACCCAATTATATGTATTTTGTGAGAAAACAGAGCCTTGCTGAACAATGGCGGCAAACACAAATAAAAGCGGGATAACAATAATAAACGTCAAGACGACACATGACAGCAGTGCCGCCATATTGGGGTGCTTGGGAATTTTCTGCTCAAACCATTCGTGTATCGGAAACATGAGCAAAGAAATGATAAAAGCCATCACAATTGAATTGATATATGGCTCAACCAATAAGTAGCAAGCAAAAGCAGCGGCGAGTAAAGCAACCATTAGTACTCGGTGACTCGACGTTATTTTTACATTATTTGGCATGGTATTAGTCCAACTTACAGGTGACGTTTACGGTTTATGCCTTCAATGATGGCGTGTAACCTTTATTACTTTGCACTCTTAACTCTTTCAAGCTTATGACAATGCCGAATTAGAGCAGGGCGATGTACCTTGCTATAATGACTACAAATCAGTCGGTTATCAATCAAGAGATGAGCTATGGGTTGTTGCAACGGTGATAAAAAGTGTCAAACCGAGAAAAAAGCTAAGCGAATACCGTGGTTTGGCATTGTCGTTGGGGTATTAGCGATATTGGTTATTTTGAATTGGCAATAAAAAAGGACCGTTACGGTCCTTTTCTAAATGCGTTATCGCCGTTTTTAGCGATTACTTCGCTTCTTCTGCAAGAACAGCAAAACAGCGGTCAGCAGCTTCTAGTGTGGCATCAATCTCTTTTGAACCATGAGCGAGTGAAGTAAAGCTCGCTTCAAACGCAGATGGCGCAAGGTAGACACCGTGTTTTAGCATTAAGTGGAAGAAACGCTTGAAGCGTTCTACATCGCACTTCGTTACGTCTTCGTAGCAAGTTACTTTTTCTTGGTCAGTGAAGAAGAAGCCGAACATACCGCCCACTTGGTTAACAACTAGCGGAATACCGTGTTTTTCTGCTAGAGACTTAAAACCTTCAGCAAGTTGTTTCGTTTTAGAAGCTAGGCGCTTTTCGTTGCCTTCTTCTTTTAGAAGGTTCAAACATGCGTAGCCTGCTGCCATTGCGACAGGGTTACCGGAAAGGGTACCAGCTTGGTAAACTGGGCCTGTAGGTGCAACGTATTGCATCACTTCTTTACGGCCACCGAAAGCACCTACTGGCATACCGCCACCAATCACTTTACCCAGTGTCGTTAGGTCGGGTTTGATGTTGTAGTGTGCTTGCGCGCCGCCTAGAGCAACACGGAAGCCTGTCATTACTTCATCAAAAATTAGTAGCGCGCCTTCTTGATCACAGATTTCACGTAGCCCTTCGTGGAAGCCTTCCACTGGTGGAATACAGTTCATGTTGCCTGCTACTGGCTCAACGATGATACAAGCAATTTCGCCTTTGTTAGCAGCAAATAGCTCGCGTACAGAATCTAGGTCGTTGAATGTTGCTGTTAGCGTGTGTTTAGCAAAATCTGCAGGAACGCCAGGAGAGCTTGGTTGGCCTAGAGTTAGTGCACCAGAACCTGCTTTTACTAGCAAGCTATCAGCGTGGCCGTGGTAACAACCTTCAAATTTCATGATCTTATCGCGACCGGTGAAGCCACGTGCAAGGCGAATCGCGCTCATAGTAGCTTCAGTACCAGAACTTACCATGCGGACTTGCTCCATTGATGGAACAAGCTCAGAAACTAATTCTGCCATCGCGATTTCAAGTTCTGTTGGCGCACCGAAGCTAAGACCGCGTTGCGCTGCATCAATTACTGCTTCGCGGATAACCGCGTGGTTGTGGCCAAGAATCATTGGACCCCAAGAGCCAACGTAATCAATATACGCTTTACCATCGGCATCAAAAATCAGTGGACCGTCTGCTCGTTCGATAAATAGCGGAGAGCCGCCAACGCCGTTGAATGCACGAACTGGTGAATTGACACCGCCAGGGATGGTTTGCTGAGCTTTTTGATACAGATCTGATGATTTGGTCATGGGGTTATCCTCTTTTGATTGCTCGGACCAAGTGGAGCGCATTGTACCTAGCTATAATCAAGTTAGAAACGTTTTGCTTAATTTATGTGTTGTTTCGCAGTGTAATCTTATATATCCGCATCTGTTATAAAGAATCGGCGGCGAATACTTGAACGAGTTTGTCAGGTATTGGATAATCGTCTCAATTAGCACAAATTTGACGTCTTGCTTCAGGC
This sequence comes from Vibrio sp. 1078-1, assembly GCF_033340475.1. Lineage (NCBI taxonomy): Bacteria > Pseudomonadati > Pseudomonadota > Gammaproteobacteria > Vibrionales > Vibrionaceae > Vibrio > Vibrio sp. 1078-1. Next base: position 161,990 of record NZ_JAWOWM010000008.1, on the reverse strand, counting down.
TTGACGCATTACACGAGTGAGAGAGGTCTTCGTGAGCGAAGTAAACGTACCATTATCTTTTTCTGACGCAGCAGCATCTCGCGTTAAAGCATTGATTGCTGAAGAAGAAAACCCAGCATTGAAACTGCGCGTATACATTACTGGCGGCGGCTGCAGCGGCTTCCAATACGGCTTTACTTTTGATGAAAATGTAAACGAAGGCGATACAACAATCGTAAACAGTGGTGTAACACTGGTTGTAGACCCTATGAGTCTGCAATATCTCGTTGGCGGTATTGTTGACTACACAGAAGGGTTGGAAGGAGCGCGCTTCTTCGTAAATAACCCCAATGCAACGACAACATGTGGTTGTGGTGCATCGTTCAGTGTGTAATTAACACCTAACAGGCAGCTAATGGCTGCCTGTGCTTTATGTAGAAGGATGTCACGTAAAGCACACGCTCGCAGATATGCAGAGAAATAATAAAAAGGACTTTATATGTCTGGACTTTCTTTTGGACGCCGAATTGTCGAGCGCCCTTGGCTAGTATCTCTTATCCTCGTCTTACTTCTTGTTGCATGGCTAACCATCGGCCAACTCAAAGCACAAGATGATCATCCTAACTCTTCAACATCCACGAACACGACACCACTTGCAAAGGTGATGTTTGATACTTTTCTTGCCGAACCTACCAGTAAAACCATTGAATTGTATGGACGAACAGCGCCCAATCGTCAAGCGCGTCTTGGCGCCGAAGTTGCCGGTAAAATAGTCAGTCTTAACATAAAGAAAGGCCAAGCGGTCAAACAGGGACAAGTGATCGCAAACATCGATAAGCGCGACCTTGGCATTCAACTTAAACGGGCCCAGGCGATGCTGTTGGTTAAAGAGAAAGAGTTTAATGCAGCTAAATCGCTAAAAAGTCGTGGACTGCAAGGTGAGGTTGCATTTGCGACAGCGCAAGCAGCGTTGGTAGATGCACGTGCGAATTTGAGTAACGTGCAAACGGCTTTAAGAAATACTGAGGTTAAAGCGCCATTTGATGGCATCGTAGATCACCACTTTGTTGAGTTAGGTGATTTTGTCGGGATTGGCGATCCTATTGCGACGGTCATTGATTTGGATACTTTAGTGATTGAAGCCGATGTCAGTGAACGGCATATACAATACCTTAAGGAAGGCCTAGAAGCCGACGTAAGAACCATTAACCAACAGCATCATCAAGGTCGTGTGCGCTACATTGGACGTGTTTCTTCTGCTTCTACTAATACATTTCCAATTGAAATCGAAATTGATAATCAAGACGCAAGAATTCCTGCCGGTATGAGCGCAGAAGTACAGCTGCCGTTGAGTGAAGTGTTGGCAGTAAAGATTACGGCTGCCATGTTAGCACTAGATGAAGAAGGTAACTTAGGTGTCAAGACACTGCGTAATGAGTATGTTGAGTTTGTTCCAATTCAACTCGTTAAGGCCGAGGATGATGGTGTGTGGCTCTCTGGGTTAGGAGAGCGTGCAGACATTATCGTGCTGGGACAAGGTTTTGTGCGAGATGGTGATCAAGTACTGGCCAATAAAGTTGATGACGTAGTTGTTGAAGCGGCTAGTGAGCAGTAAGGAGCACTTATGTACACTCTGATTGATGCTGCGTTATCTCGCGCTCGCACTATGCTGACATTGTTGGTGATGATATTAATTGCTGGTGTCATTACTTACGTCACAATCCCCAAGGAATCGAGCCCTGATATTACCATTCCGATTATTTATGTTTCTGTTGGACATCAAGGCATTTCTCCTGTCGATGCCGAGCGTTTATTGGTTCGCCCAATAGAGCAAGAGTTGCGCTCTATTGAAGGCGTAAAAGAGATGACCTCTGTGGCATCAGAAGGTCATGCTTCGGTGACGCTGGAATTTAGTGTCGGAGTGGATCTTGATAAAGCGATGGCAGATGTGCGTGATGCGGTTGATCTTGCGAAGCCAAAGTTACCAGAGGACAGTGATGAGCCGACGGTAAACGAAGTCACGTTTGCATCTGAAGAGCCTGTTTTGACCGTTGTGCTCTATGGCACCGTACCAGAGCGAACCATTGTTCAGATTGCCAGAACGTTACGTGATCGTTTGGAAAGTTTCCGTCAGGTTCTTGAGGTTGAAATCGCAGGAGATCGCGAAGACATCGTGGAGATAGTTGTCGATCCGCTATTGATGGAAAGCTACGGTCTCGATCAAGCGGACATCTATAATTTAATTGCCTTGAATAACCGAGTTGTGGCTGCGGGGTTTGTCGATACTGGGTATGGACGCTTTTCGGTAAAAGTCCCATCGGTTTTTGATTCACTGAAAGATGTGCTTGAACTACCGATCAAGGTGAATGGCAAAGAGGTGATCACTTTTGGCGATGTGGCGACAGTACGACGTGCATTTCGCGATCCTGAAAGTTTTGCTCGTTTAGATGGCGAATCTGCCATCGTTTTGGACGTAAAAAAACGGGCAGGGGAAAACATCATTGAAACGGTTGAGCTGGTAAAAGAAGTACTGGCTCTGGGACAGAAGCGCGCCGAGTGGCCCGACAATTTGCAAGTTAAATATACTTGGGATCAATCCGACGATGTCAAATTGATGCTCAGTGATCTACAAAACAATATCTTATCCGCAATTATCCTCGTAGTTATCGTCATTATTGCCATATTGGGGGTTAGGACCGCGCTTCTCGTGGGGATTTCTATTCCAGGATCGTTCTTGACTGGGTTGTTGGTGTTATCGGTATTTGGGCTGACGGTCAATATCGTCGTACTGTTTGCTTTAATTATGGCGGTAGGCATGTTGGTGGATGGTGCCATTGTGGTGACAGAGTTTGCAGATCGGCGCATGCAAGAAGGAACGCCACGTAAAGAAGCCTATCGAGATGCAGCAAAGCGAATGGCCTGGCCTATTACCGCATCCACAGCAACCACATTGGCTGCGTTTGCTCCGTTACTTTTCTGGCCAGACATAACTGGTGAGTTCATGAAGTACTTACCACTTACTTTAATTGCTACCTTGGCCGCTTCGCTGATGATGGCTTTATTGTTCGTTCCTGTCATCGGTGGGATCATTGGCAAGCCTCAAGTAGTCAATCAGAAAGCTCAGCGAGAAATGGTGGAGCTGCATAACGGCAACTTTGAAAAAGCGACTGGCATTACCAAGCTTTATTACCAGACTCTGTCGGTAGCGATTCGTCATCCATGGAAAGTCTTACTCAGCGCGATACTGCTAGCGGCAGGTGTCGGCTTCACTTACAACAAAGCTGGCTTGGGTGCAGAGTTTTTCCCTGAGGTGGACCCTGCCTTTTTTACCGTTAAAGTTCGTTCTTATGGTGACCTGTCTATTCACGAAAAAGATGTTGTTATGCGCGAAATCGAGAAGGTGATGCTCGGTCATGACGAGTTTGAAAGTGTCTACACGCGCACAGGATCGAGCGATAATGGGGACGAGATTGGCCAGATTCAAATAACGCCTGTGGATTGGCAGTATCGACGCAAAGTGAAAACCATTATTGAGGAACTAAAAGAGACGACAGACCGCTTTTATGGTGTTGAACTTGAGTATAAATTCCCGGACGCAGGACCGCCTGTCGAGCATGATCTCGTGATTGAAGTGTCATCACGAAATTTGAGTGTTAGTGCGTTAGATGAAGCAGCCAAAAAAGTACGACATTGGGCTGATGGTAATCCTGCACTGACCAACTTGAGTGATACCACTAATAAGGAAGGGATTGATTGGCAAATTGATATCCAGCGAGATGACGCCTCTCGCTTTGCAGCGGATGCTACTTTAGTCGGGAATACCGTCCAGTTTGTTACGAACGGCTTGAAAATAGGCGATTATTTGCCCGATGATGCGGATGAAGAAGTCGATATTTTGGTGCGCTATCCGCAAGATAAGCGCGACATAGGTCGATTTGATCAACTGAGAGTGAAAACGGCAGCTGGTCTGGTACCGATTACGAATTTTGCTCAAATCAAACCAGATCATAAGCAAGACACTATTCGTCGGGTCGACGGTCATCGAGTTATCAATATTAAAGCGGATATGGTGGAAGGTTACAATTTGGCGCTTGAGTTACCTAAGATTGCCGCTGGAATGGAACAGCTCGACTTACCGGAAGGCATTGAATATAAGATTCGGGGTCAAAATGAAGAGCAGGAAAACTCATCAGCATTCTTGCAAAATGCTTTTATTGTCGCGCTTGGTGTCATGGCTTTGATTTTAATTACGCAGTTTAATAGCTTTTATCAAGCTTTCTTAATCCTTAGTGCAGTGCTGTTTTCTACCGTTGGTGTCTTCGCTGGGTTACTTATTTTCCAAAAGCCATTTGGCATCATTATGTCGGGAATTGGAGTGATTGCGTTGGCTGGTATCGTGGTAAACAATAATATTGTTTTAATCGATACTTATAATCAGATGCGTAAACGTGGCTTAGAAAAATCTGAGGCTATTTTGCGTACCGGTGTGCAGCGTTTAAGACCCGTTTTACTTACGACGGTGACCACCATATTAGGCTTATTGCCAATGGTGTTAGAAATGAACATCGACTTAGTTAATCAGAAAGTGGAGTTTGGCGCACCAAGCACTCAATGGTGGTCTCAGCTTGCGACCGCTGTCGCGGGTGGTTTGGCGTTTGCGACTTTGCTAACGTTAGTTCTGACACCGTGTTTGCTTATGCTCGGGAGAGAGCATCACTCCGAACAGTAAGCTTTATCGTGATGATATCGACAAAACAAAAAGGGCAGCTTCGCTGCCCTTTTCAATACCTGGCTTACTTCATTGCTAACAGTTTGCTGTAGCGTTCAAGCTTGTCCATGCTAATTTTCGCGTTTGCCATGAAAGTTTGTCTCGCTTTGCCTGTCAGGGATTTAGATTGTGGCAAATTCACCGTGCGCGGGTTTTTATGGACACCATTCACAAGGAACTCATAGTGCAGGTGAGGGCCAGTTACACGGCCAGTTCCGCCAAGCGTACCAATGGTTTGGCCTTGCTTAACGCGTTGACCAGCTCGTACAGTACGTTTGGTTAAGTGCAGGTACTTGGTAATGTAAGTATTGCTATGTTTAATGAAAACGTAGTTACCATTAAATTTGTTGTAAGACGATTTTTGAACAACGCCATCACCAGCCGCCCAAATCGGGGTGCCCACTGGTGCCGCATAGTCCGTGCCTCTATGAGGACGAACGCGTCCCGTCACTGGATGTAAGCGGCGTGGGTTGAAATTAGACGAAACTCGACGGAAGTCCAACGGCGCGCGTAAGAATGCTTTTTTCATTGCACGCCCATTTTCGTCGTAATACTTGCCACTTTTCTGATCCAATATTGCGGTAAAGGTATCGCCTTGGTTTTTAAAGATCGCAGCAATGATTTTTCCACGGCCGATTACTTCACCTTCTACCACTTCCTCTTGGTAAAGTACTCGGAAGCTGTCGTTTTTACGAATATCTAAAGCAAAGTCGATGTCCCAACCAAATATGCCAGCCAGTTCCATGATTTGGTTACCATTTAATCCAGAAGATATTCCTGCATTCCAAAAGTTTGATTTGATGGTGGCTTCAGCGTAGTTGTACTGGAAGTCGACTTCTTTTTTATCAACTTCAGAAACGTACTTGCCGTCTTTTAATGTGATACGAAAAGTCTCGAACGCGCTTAGTGTTCTTCTTAGCTGCACCAAGTTGTTATTTTCGTCAAAACCAAATTGCAATCGGTCACCAGGTCGAAGCCGAGTTAACTGTTTTTCCACTTCTTTGTCTGATGACACCAGTTCATGTAATAGACGAGCAGAAAGCCCTACGCGACTAAATAAGATGGCAGCACTCTCGCCATTTTTTACCTTGTATGTCTCCCAGCGCAGCACGGCGGGAACCGCAGGCGATGAACTATTTAGTGCACTGAGTTCGAGGGAAACTGGCACAGGATAATGTTGACCAACTTTTAATCGGCTCTGCTGCGGGTCTAGGTCTTGCGGATCAGGTAAAAAGAAGAGCGCGAAGATAATCAGCGCACTAAAAAAACCGATCAATACTTTGTGCAAGAGTGGAAGTCGGACAAAAATCGAATGCATGAGGTACTTGATTGCTAAATTAAACGGAAAAAGTGACAACTACCTAGTCTAACGTGTTTCAAAATGCATCGCTATTCAAGTAATATGTTCAGCTATTATATTTTTGCCAAATCTGTGGGAGTGAACAAGAATGGCGAGCATTGAAGCTGCACTAGCCGAGATTAAGCGCGGTGTTGAAGAGCTGATTCCAGAAGAAGAGCTAATCGCAAAACTAAAAGAAGACCGTCCTCTACGTATTAAATTGGGCGCTGATCCAACAGCACCTGACATTCACCTAGGCCATACGGTTATTTTCAATAAGCTTCGCTTGTTCCAAGAACTAGGTCATGAAGTGACGTTCCTAATCGGTGACTTCACTGCAATGGTTGGTGACCCAACAGGTAAAAACACAACTCGTCCACCGCTAAGTCGCGAAGACGTATTGCGTAACGCTGAAACGTACAAAGAGCAAGTGTTCAAAATTCTCGATCCTGCAAAGACTAAAATTCAGTTTAACTCTGAGTGGCTGTCTGAACTGGGCGCAGAAGGTATGATTCGCCTTGCGGCAAACCAAACCGTTGCTCGTATGCTAGAGCGTGACGACTTTAAAAAGCGTTACGCGGGTGGTCAGCCAATTGCTATTCATGAGTTCATGTACCCACTTCTACAAGGCTGGGACTCAGTAGCAATGGAAACGGATGTTGAATTAGGTGGTACAGACCAGAAGTTCAACCTTCTAATGGGTCGTGAACTGCAAAAGTCTCACGGTCAAAAACCTCAGGTTGTACTGATGATGCCGCTTCTAGTGGGCCTTGATGGCGAGAAGAAGATGTCTAAGTCAGCAAACAACTACATCGGTATCAGCGAAGCGCCAAGCGAAATGTTTGGTAAAATCATGTCTATTTCTGATGACCTAATGTGGAGCTACTACGAGCTGCTCTCTTTCCGTCCTCTGGAAGAGATTGCTCAATTCAAAGCTGATGTAGAAGCGGGCAAAAACCCTCGTGACATCAAAGTATTGCTAGCAAAAGAAATTATTGCTCGTTTCCACAGTGAAGCCGATGCCGATGCAGCAGAGCAAGAATTCGTAAACCGTTTTGCGAAGAACCAAATTCCTGATGAAATGCCAGAGTTTGACTTTGACGCAGGTCGCCCAGTGAGTAATCTGTTGAAAGAAGCAGGCTTATGTCCATCATCGTCAGATGCGATGCGCATGGTTAAGCAGGGCGCTGTGAAGATTGATGGTGAAAAAATTGCGGACAGCAAATTTGCTCCAGAAGCGGGTACTTACGTGTTCCAAGTAGGCAAACGTAAATTTGCTCGTATTACTATTCAGTAATTCATAATGACTGCAAATGAAAGCGTCCGAAGGGCGCTTTTTTTGTATGAAAATTTAGCAAAAACGGCAAAGTAAAACTTCCATACCTGATGAACTTTGCTACTATACTAGCGCTGCCAATAATGGCAGCGCTATTGGAGATTTACATGAACAATACCGACCATCCTCCCAGTCGTTGGGTGAGTAAGATTAAGGGAGCGAAATAGCCCGCTTCGGTATTGGCGATCTCCGCCTTACCTAAGTGGTGAGGCATCTTTTCTAATTTTCTTCTCGTTATTTCCTTCATACATTCTGAATAGACAGTGCATTCGCATTGGTTTTCTCTGTGCATCTTATTTGTTGTCTGACTTTTAGCGTGCAAGAGTGGCTTTTCATGCTTTGTCGATGGTCGTTACCAATGCCAATCGGGAGATTCGCCATGACGGTAATGAACAACACTTTTATTGAAACAACACCAAACTTTTCTGAAGTAGAAATTGGTGCTGCTCGCAATGCATTCTTGCAGTACGAGCAAGAGCAACAAGTCCATTTGCTTACGGTTATGCCGATTGATGAGGCTGTAGGTATTTTACAGCATTGCTCTGTCGGCTATGTGAATAGTCTTATTGCTCAACTTGAGCAAGCAGGTCATGACAAACGCGCACGTCATTATGCTCACCAACTGGGTCTGCATATGTCTGAAGTTGATACACCCGATGGTTATTTATCAACTAGTGTTTTAGGGCATGTAAAACAGCGTATTGGATGGATCATTGCGCTGGCTCTTTTAGGGATAGTGTCAGGCTTGATCATCGCTCAGTATGAGGACACCCTTAGTCAGCTTGTTTTACTTGCAGTGTACATGCCAGTGATTGCAGCTGCTGGTGGTAACACAGGAACACAAGCAGCAACTTTGGTGATTCGTGCTCTTGCTACTGGAGAGTTAAAAAAACGCCAATGGTTAGAAGTTTTGTGGAAAGAGAGCCGAGTCGCTCTATTTATTGCGCTAGCGATCGCTATCGTGATGATTGGACGCATTATGTTATTTAGTGCAGGACAATCAACAGGAGGCTTTGAACTAACCGATATCGCACTGGCAATAGCAGTTGCGCTGTTCATTCAAGTCACCATTTCTACAACATTGGGCGGGCTGTTGCCAATTATTGCACGAGCTTGCAAGTTGGACCCAGCCGTATTGGTGAGTCCAGTTCTTGCGTCTATCGTCGATATTTCAGGAATGTGGATTTACTTTAACGTGGTGAACTATTTCTTAGGTATTGCCTGACTAAAGTTCACAATGTCATTGTAAAAAAGCTGCTCAAAATGTGTAATCGGGGCGATGACAGGTGTGTTGTCGTCCCGTTTTTCTGGGAAGTAGTCTGAAACAAACTGAACAAAAATGGTGTTAGGTTGACCATTTTTATCCAAGCCATATCCAGCCATATTGTAAGTCCCGTAGATAGAGCCACTTTTCGCGATCAGCTGTCCTTTAATTGGAAGTTTTCGCATACTTTGTCGGTACTTTAATGTGCCGGATTCACCTGATTTCGGCATGATGGCAATCAATTTGAGTTCGTTTTCATGCTTCCAAATATAGCGCAGCATTTCAGCCATCTTGGTCGCGGAGATCCGGTTATTTCGCGAAAGTCCTGAGCCGTCTTCTAGGCGCGCATTACGAATATCAATACCAGTGTTGGCGAAAATGATCTGCTTGATCGCTTCTGTACCGTTAGTAAAACTGCCTGGCTGAACGAAAAATTTAGCACCAAGTGTTTTGGTTAATGTGTCGGCAATCAAGTTGTCAGAGTTTTTGAGCATATCTTCAAGAATGTCTGGTAAGGCCTTTGATTGATGCATTGCGATGAGCTTTCGCTGCTTTTCTGGCGCCGTACCGACCCTAATCTTTCCTGATACCCCAATGTTGAGCTCCTTGAGCAAAGTCGCCAACCTTTGACTGGTGTAACGCTCAGGGTCTTGAACCGCAAATTTCAGTGGCAATGGTTTGTCTCTTTCAACCAAGCACCCTGTTAGCTTGTAGTTGTTATCGGGATTTGCAACTAAACCTAAGTCACAATGACGACTTTTCTTAATGGTTTTAGAAACTGTTTCTACGGTACTTGTGACACGAATAGGTTGATGCTCTGGTACGTAGACCCGCGTTCCACCATCTTTTTGTGTATAGATAGAGGCTTGTACACAGTTGTTATTGAGTGTGATGGTCGATGCCGGAGCGCTGTAGCAAACTCCCAAGATATCCCACGGCCAGCCCACCGCACGGTTATAACCAGTGAATGCGCTGTTATCGAGCCATAGGTCACCGTTAATCCGTTTTAAGCCATTTTTCTTAGCTAGAGTGAGAAGTGATTTTAAGTCGTTGGTTTGGAGTGTTGGGTCGCCGACAAAGTAAATCACTGCATCTGAGTTCGACGTTTCCAGCTTGGTTCGAAACCGGAAATTATCACCCAGTTCTAGCTTTGCGGCTAATGCGGTGACGATTTTTAATGTACTCGCTGGTGGGAACAGTTGTTCGGTAGGATGAACACCGTCAAGCTCAGCATTTTCACTGAGTTTTTCCGCAACTAAACTGATGCGGGCGCCTTCAGGCAACACCTCTTGATGAGGGTACGCTTGTGAAAAAGCAGAAAGTAATGAAGAGAATATGAGTAAGGGCCAACGTAAACGCATAATGATACTTTCTAAGGTGAGTTATGTGATTGAGTATACGCAAGTCCTTTCAATATGCTAGGTAACTAAATAAATGCTTCAAATGTCTTCATGAATGAGACACGAGAGAAAGGCGCGCTGCTTAAAATGAAGTATAAAAAATGCCCGCTTAAAGCGGGCATTCGATATTCTAGTCAAAGACCGGAATTAGAAGTCGTAACGTAGACCTAGAGCTAGCTCGTCTTCAGCATCGATCTTAGTTGCAACTGTTTTGCTAGTGTCAGTTGAACCAAACTTGTCACCTGCATCAATCAGGTTGAAGTTGTAAGAAATGTAACCACGGAAGTTAGGCTTGAAGTAGTAAGAAGCATCAACAGCGAAGTTGTTTGCAGAAGTTTCGTTGTTAGTTTCTGCATTGTTGTATGATGTTGTAAATACTGTTTGGCCTAGAGTGTAAGCACCCGCTAGCTCGTAACCAGTGTAATCAACTGTGTTACTGTTGTTTGAATCTTCCATTTTCTCGCCGTCAGTGAATACACCAGCGAAGTAAAGATCAGACATTGTGTAAGATGCAGCTAGCATGTACTCGTTAGCTTTGTCTTGATCTGCGTAACCAGCACCTAGCTCAAGACCAGTGTCAGCTAGAGCGTAGATTGCAGATAGAGAGTAACCGTCTTGTTTGTTGTCGTAGTACTCACCAGTGTTTTTGTTTTCCATACGATCAGCGAAGCGGTAGCTTGCTTTTACGCTTAGGTTTTCAAACTGGCCTTTGTAAGCCATCATGTTGTCTGTACGGTCTGATACAGCTAGTTTGTCTGCTGCAGAGTTACCGTGGTAAGCCATGATATCTGTGAAGTCAGTGATAACGCCTAGTGCACCTTCAGTTTTACCGTATGCGAACTCACCGTAAGCACCGCCAAGACCAGCGTAAGCAAGACGAGTTTCTAGATCGCTCTTGTCGTCGCCGTCTACAGTACCGTTTTGAGCAGTCTCAAATTCACCTTCCCAGAAACCAACACCGTATAGGTTGTCATTGATTTCTTGTTTACCAAGGAAGTTTAGACGGATGCGAGATTTGTCTTGAGCGTCGCCATCTTTCATAGATAGACGTGCTTCAGCACGGCCGCCCATTTCTAGAGAAGTACCGTCTTGGTTGTAAAGTTCAGCTGCGTTTACGCCAGTTGCCATAGCTGCTGCAGATACAGAAAGAGCAATTAGAGTCTTTTTCATCTTATTTGTCCTAGTTAGCTGTCCATAATCATTGTTGTATGGGGGAGAGGTGATCTCTCACAAGTTGTTGGTCCAAAATTGGCTAATTGAGCGATATAGTTCGCACTTGTAAGCCATTGATCTAACAACTCGCTGGACATGTTTTACTGCTAAAGTTTCCGTATGAGTTAGTAAAATGATATAAATCCCACTGATGAACACTGTTCAATTGTGCGTTGTTTTTATTTAAGTTACTGTTTTTGATTGAAATTATTGGCAATGACATTGGCCTGACATTGATTAGTTTTTATCTTTTTTGAGGTTTTTGGTGTAATGAACAGTGTTGTTTTTCAATAAATTGAGAAGGTGATTCGCCCTAGAACCGCTCTAAAAGTGAGTTATATCATTATGCCGAAAAGGCATAGTCTTGCTGTCTTTCGAATTAAGATGATTTCGTCCGGGAGTTTGTTTACACTAAACGAAATACATCTTTAAGCGCACTACCCAGTCCTATGACAGGGTGGGCTTTTTTTGTCCAAAGACCCATTTGGGCTTGAGGTTATAAAATGGAAAAAGTTCCAATGACACTACGTGGCGAGCAAAAGCTACGTGCAGAACTCGATCGTCTACTTAAACTACGTCCTCAGATCTCAGAGGCAATTGCTGAAGCTCGTGAGCTAGGTGATTTAAAAGAGAATGCTGAATATCACGCCGCTCGTGAAGAGCAGGGCATTTGTGAAGCACAAATCCGTGACATTGAATACAAACTGTCAGTTGCTCAAGTTATTGATGTAACGAAGATGGAGAACACGGGTAAAGTTATTTTTGGTTCAACCGTAACCTTGATTGATATCGACACCGAAGAAGAAAAAACGTACCAAATCGTTGGTGATGACGAAGCCGATATCAAAGCAGGTCGCATTTCAGTGAGCTCACCTATTGCTCGTGGCCTGATTGGCAAGATGGAAGGCGATGAAGTTGCTATTCAAACTCCGGGTGGCGCGAAAGACTTCGAAATTGACCGAGTAGAATATATCTAGGTCGTTTGGAGTAGCATTACTGCCCTGATAAAACGCAAAAAGGTCGCCTCAGGCGACCTTTTTTCTTCAGCAACGTAAGTAGAGTTACTTACGAGGGATTTCGATTTTACGCTCTTCAGACTGGCGGTATAGCACTAGCACTTTACCAATAGTCTGAACTTTTTCAGCGCCCGTCTCACGTACGATAGCGTCGATGATTAGCTGTTTTGTTTCACGATCTTCCGAAGCAACTTTTACTTTGATAAGTTCGTGATGGTTAAGAGCGATTTCAATTTCTGCTAGCACGGCTTCTGTAAGTCCATTTGCGCCCATTAGCACAACAGGTTTTAAACTGTGAGCTAGGCCTTTAAGGTGCTGCTTTTGTTTGGTGCTTAGGTTCATTACGCGGCCAATTTTCTTTAAAATAAGGGTTGAAAAAAGCTATTTTAACGCCATCTATTGCTGAAGACTATAATTTATTGAGTAATAGGTAGCGCCTATTAAAACAATAGCTCCAATTTGTGCCTTGTTGGGATTAAAATGAGTAAACAAAAACATTCGGCTAGTTCTGGTCGTTGGTTGAAAGAACACTTTGATGATAAATACGCGAATGAAGCCCGAAAAAAAGGCTACCGCTCACGTGCTTATTTCAAGATCGATGAGATTCAAACGAAAGATAAATTGTTAAAGCCTGGAATGACAGTCGTCGACTTGGGGGCTGCGCCGGGCGGATGGTCTCAATATGCTGCTAAGATAGTAGGGGACAGTGGTCAGATCATCGCGTGTGACTTGCTTCCTATGGACCCGATTGCTGGCGTTAGCTTTTTACAAGGCGACTTTCGTGATGATGCAGTATTGGAAGCTTTGCTAGAAAGGATCCAACCTTCCATGGTAGACGTAGTAATGTCTGATATGGCGCCTAACATCGCGGGAAACAATTCTGTTGATCAACCTCGCGCTATGTATTTAGTTGAATTAGCTTTAGATATGTGTCGACAAGTTCTAGCGCCTAATGGTAGCTTTGTCGTAAAGGTTTTCCAAGGGGAAGGCTTCGATCAGTATGTGAAAGAAGTCCGAGACATGTTTAAAGCCGTAAAAATTAGAAAACCAGACTCATCGCGAGCTCGCTCTCGAGAGGTCTTCGTCGTAGCCACTGGTTACAAAGGTTAACCATTTTGCTCTCTTGAGAGCGTGTTAACACTATAGCTACAGTTAATGAACTGTAGTACCCTACCTTTAATTACAATTAGTTATCGAGAGGCTTACACCTTGAGTGACATGGCAAAAAATTTAATTCTGTGGCTTGTTATCGCCGTCGTATTGATGTCGGTATTCCAGAGCTTTGGCCCTGGAGAAAGCAATGGCAGAACCGTGGATTACACCACGTTTGTACAGGAAGTTGGCCAAGGCCAGATTCAAGAAGCAACTTTTAAAGACGGTGAAATTAGCTTTGTTCGTCGTGGCGGCGGTGCCAAAATGGTCACTTACATGCCAGTGTATGACCAAAAGCTTCTAGATGACCTAATTAACCAAAACGTGAAAGTACAAGGCACGCCTCCAGAAGAGCAAAGCTTGCTGGGTACTATCTTCATCTCTTGGTTCCCAATGATCTTACTAATTGGTGTATGGATTTTCTTCATGCGTCAAATGCAAGGCGGCGGTGGTAAAGGCGCCATGTCTTTTGGTAAGAGCAAAGCTCGAATGATGAGCGAAGAACAAATCAAGACAACTTTTGCTGACGTTGCAGGTTGTGACGAAGCAAAAGAAGACGTGAAAGAGCTGGTGGACTACCTACGCGATCCAAGCCGCTTCCAAAAGCTGGGCGGTAAGATTCCAACGGGTGTTCTAATGGTTGGTCCTCCTGGTACGGGTAAAACGCTTCTAGCGAAAGCCATTGCCGGTGAGGCGAAAGTACCATTCTTTACTATCTCTGGTTCTGATTTCGTAGAAATGTTCGTTGGTGTTGGTGCATCTCGTGTGCGTGACATGTTTGAACAAGCAAAGAAAGCCGCACCTTGTATCATCTTTATCGATGAGATCGATGCGGTAGGTCGTCAACGTGGCGCAGGTGTTGGTGGTGGTCATGATGAACGTGAACAAACACTAAACCAAATGCTCGTTGAGATGGATGGTTTCGAAGGTAACGAAGGTATTATCGTTATAGCTGCGACTAACCGTCCGGATGTGCTGGACCCTGCGTTACTGCGTCCTGGTCGTTTTGACCGCCAAGTAGTAGTTGGTCTTCCAGATGTACGTGGCCGTGAACAGATCCTAAAAGTTCACATGCGTAAGGTCCCTCTAGCGGGTGATGTAGAGCCTTCTCTCATCGCACGTGGTACACCAGGCTTCTCTGGTGCTGACCTAGCAAACTTAGTTAACGAAGCAGCCTTGTTTGCTGCGCGAGGTAACAAGCGCAACGTTTCTATGGTTGAGTTTGAACTGGCGAAAGACAAAATCATGATGGGTGCTGAGCGCCGTTCAATGGTGATGTCTGAGGAAGTGAAAGAGTCAACCGCATACCACGAAGCGGGTCACGCGATTGTTGGTCGCTTGGTTCCTGAACACGATCCAGTGTACAAAGTGTCTATCATTCCACGTGGTCGTGCGTTGGGTGTAACAATGTACCTTCCAGAGCAGGACCGCGTGAGTATGTCTCGCCAACACCTAGAATCAATGATTTCTAGCTTGTACGGTGGTCGTTTAGCAGAAGAACTTATCTACGGTGCTGACAAAGTATCAACCGGTGCTTCTAATGATATCGAGCGCGCAACAGATATTGCTCGTAAGATGGTTACTCAATGGGGTTTCTCTGAAAAGCTTGGCCCTCTGCTGTATGCAGAAGATGAAGGCGAAGTGTTCTTAGGGCGTAGTGTAACTCAGACTAAACATGTGTCTGACGATACAGCGAAGTTGATTGATGACGAAGTTCGTCAGATCATTGACCGCAACTACGATCGTGCGAAGAAGATTCTTCAAGAGAACATGGATATCATGCATGCGATGAAAGATGCGCTGATGAAGTATGAAACCATTGATGCTCGCCAGATTGATGACTTAATGGAGCGCAAAGCTGAAATTCGTGAGCCTGCGGGCTGGAGTGATAACTCAGCAAGCAAACCAGAAGACAGCGACAAGCCTCAAGCAAAGCAAGAAGTTAAAGAAGAAGCAACGGAGACTGCGAAAGATGCAGAACAGCCTAGCTCTTCTGAAACAACTTCTAACGAAGCGCCTGAAAAGAAAGACTCTGAATAAAGAGTATCGATAATATTAAACCCCGAGTTATCTCGGGGTTTTTGTGTTTATGATGATGATTACAGCAAATAACAAATCTTTGGACCTTTCGCGTCCACATGTCATGGCCATTCTAAATGTGACACCGGATTCTTTTTCGGATGGCGGTAAATACAACTCAATTGAACTTGCTCTTGCTCAAGTTGATAAAATGATAAAGGCTGGTGTAAGTATTGTTGATGTTGGTGGTGAATCAACAAGACCTGGTGCACCGGATGTGTCTTTGGAAGAAGAGCTTAGGCGTGTTGTCCCAGTAATCAAAGCCATTCGTGAAAAATATGATGTATGGATTTCCGTTGACACCAGTAAAGCAGAAGTGATGCGTCAAGCAATTGATGCTGGGGCTGATTTGATCAATGACATCCGCTCGCTGCAAGAGCCAGGTGCTCTGGAAGTCGCAGCAGAAGCAAACCTTCCAATTTGTCTGATGCATATGAAAGGTCAGCCTAGGACCATGCAAGTTGACCCTCATTATGATGATTTAATGGGGGACGTGTCGGCTTTTCTAGAAGAACGTATCGCGGCGTGTGAAGCAGCAGGGATTGATAAATCTCAACTGATTCTCGATCCTGGGTTTGGCTTTGGCAAAACAATCGAACACAATTATCATATGCTTGCTCATCTTGAAAAGTTTCATGAATTCGGCCTGCCTATTTTGGCTGGCATGTCTCGTAAATCCATGATCTTCAAACTGTTAGACAAGCCAGCGGCAGAGTGTACGAACGCAAGTGTCGTTTGTGCTACGATTGCCGCGATGAAAGGCGCGCAGATCATTCGCGTGCATGACTTTGAAGAGACAATCGAAGCGATGAAAGTTGTTGAGATGACGAAAAACAATATTTAAAAATAATAAAGGAAAGTTTATGTCGAATGAAAGACGTTACTTTGGTACTGACGGTGTGCGCGGTAAAGTAGGACAATACCCAATCACTCCAGACTTCGTACTTAAGCTTGGCTGGGCTGCTGGTCGTGTACTAGCGAAACAAGGCACAAAGAAAGTTATCATAGGTAAAGATACACGTATTTCAGGTTATATGCTTGAATCTGCACTAGAGGCTGGCCTTGCAGCTGCGGGACTTAAAGCAACATTTACTGGTCCCATGCCAACTCCAGCTGTGGCATATTTAACTCAGACTTTCCGTGCCGAGGCTGGTATTGTGATTTCTGCATCACATAACCCATATTACGACAACGGCATTAAATTCTTTTCTTCTGAGGGTACTAAGCTACCTGACGATATCGAATTGGCGATCGAAGCTGAGTTAGATAAAGAAATTGAATGTGTGGAGTCTGCTGAGCTTGGTAAAGCAACCCGCCTAAATGATGCAGCTGGTCGTTACATCGAATTCTGTAAGAGTACTTTCCCATCTGAGTTGAGCCTTGCGAACTTTAAGATCGTAGTAGACTGTGCGCACGGTGCAACGTACCACATCGCTCCAAATGTTTTCAAAGAACTTGGGGCAGAAGTTATCGCTATGGGCGTAGAGCCTAACGGCATCAACATTAATGAAAAAGTGGGCGCAACAGACGTACGAGCTCTTCAACAGCGTGTTGTTGAAGAGCAAGCGCATCTTGGTCTCGCATTTGATGGTGATGGTGACCGCATCATTATGGTCGACCACCTAGGTAACAAAGTTGATGGTGACCAAATTGCTTATATCATCGCTCGTGATGCACTTCGTCGTGGTGAGCTAAAGGGTGGTGTTGTTGGTACACTAATGACTAACTTGGGTATGGAAAATGGTTTAAAGCAGCTAGGCATTCCGTTTGTACGTGCTGCTGTTGGTGACCGTTATGTCATGGAGCAACTGCTAGAAAAAGGTTGGAAAATTGGTGCTGAAAACTCAGGCCATGTGATCTTATTAGATAAAGTCACAACCGGCGATGCGATTGTTGCTGCACTTCAAGTACTTGCTTCTGTAATTGGCAGCGATATGTCTTTATATGAACTATCGCAAGGAATGACATTATATCCTCAGGTTTTAGAAAATGTCCGTTTCTCAGGAGAAAGTAACCCTCTTGAAGCTACAGCTGTATTAAACGCTGTCGCTGAAGTAGAGGCGACACTTGGTGATAAAGGGCGTGTACTGCTGCGTAAGTCTGGCACTGAGCCTTTGATCCGCGTTATGGTGGAAGGCGAAGATGGTGAACTAGTTCAACACTCAGCATTGAAAATCGCTGAGGCTGTTAAAGCAAGTTGTTAATCATTGCGTTAAAGCATGTCTTGAATGAAAAGGGCATCTTTTGCCCTTTTTTTGAGCGCTTAACGCATTGGCATTGATTTTTTACTAATTTTCCCTTGTCAGCGTTACTGGCTTTCGCTAGTATTGCTCCGCCTCCCGTTAGGAGGTCGCTAGCCTTGTTCATAATGATTTATTCTTTTGAACGGCGCTGGCTCAACAATTTGGAACATAGGTGGAAAAAATGTTTTCAGTTCTACTTGTGATTTACCTGTTGGCAGCGCTTGGTGTGATTGGCCTTGTGTTGATTCAACAAGGTAAAGGCGCAGATATGGGAGCCTCGTTCGGTGCTGGTGCTTCAAACACAGTGTTTGGTGCTGGCGGCTCAGGTAATTTCTTAACCCGAACAACTGCTATTTTAGCAACCGTATTCTTTATCGTTAGCTTGTTACTTGGTCGTATGTCTACGCACCAGACTGAATCACAATGGGTAGACCCAACGTTAGGTCAACCAGTTGTTGAACAAGTTAAGGATGCAGCGAGTGAAGTTCCTGCCCCTGCGGGTGATGAAATTCCTCAATAAGCTGTAAGGTTTTGATGCCGAGATGGTGAAATTGGTAGACACGCTAGCATGAGGTGCTAGTGCCTTAGGTGTGAGGGTTCGAGTCCCTCTCTCGGCACCATGTATTTACAAACTTGTAAATCACTTGTTTGCGAGTATAATGCTCAGCAAGTCGGACGCGGGGTGGAGCAGCTTGGTAGCTCGTCGGGCTCATAACCCGAAGGTCGTCGGTTCAAATCCGGCCCCCGCAACCAATCTCTTTCTTTAAAAGGAAATCGTAGATTGGCAAGTTTGCGTAGTGCTAACCACACTACGAGTTAAGAAAAGCAATTGTTGGCTATTCTTAACGTATCAGGGTCCAGCAGCATAAAACCCCGACTATCGGGGTTTTTTGTTATCTGAGCTTTTTGAAATAGCTCAGATACTGCTTGGTTTTTTGATTGGGCTCTGAGCCCTTTTTTTGTTTCTGGAGTGGTTAAATGACTGGTTTAGAAAGACAACTTACTGAAATGCTTGACGCGCCAGTAGCGGCATCAGGTTATGAGTTAGTTGGATTAGAATTCATTCGTGCAGGCGCGCACTCAACGTTACGTATCTACATTGACCATGAAAATGGTATTAACGTAGACGACTGTGCAGAAGTTAGCCACCAAGTTAGTGCAGTTTTAGACGTTGAAGATCCAATTTCTGTTGCTTACAGCCTAGAAGTGTCTTCTCCAGGTTTAGAAAGACCACTTTTTAAAGCAGCACATTACGAGCAATTTATTGGTCACGAGGTCAGCATCGTATTGAAAATGGCTGTAGCAAACCGTCGTAAGTGGAAAGGTATTATCCACGGTGTTGATGGCGAAACAGTGACAATTACTGTAGACGGTCAGCAAGAAGAGTTTGCTCTAAGTAACATTTCCAAAGCTAACCTGATCCCTAAATTTTAGTTCCCTAAAAAAGTTTAAGCTTAGAGGCTAAATATAATGAGTAAAGAAATTTTAGCGGTAGCAGAAGCGGTATCGAACGAAAAAGCGGTACCTCGTGAGCGTATCTTTGAGGCTCTTGAGATTGCTCTAGCAACTTCTACAAAGAAAAAATACGAAATCGAAATCGACGTACGTGTTGCCATTGACCGTAAAACCGGTGAGTTTGTCACTTACCGCCGTTGGTTAGTTGTTGATGACGTTGAGAACCCTACAAAAGAGATCTCACTAGAAGCAGCGCAATACGAAGATGACTCAATCGAGCTTGGCGACTACGTAGAAGACGAAATCGAATCAGTAACGTTTGACCGTATTACGACTCAAACTGCTAAGCAAGTTATCGTTCAAAAAGTTCGTGAAGCTGAGCGCGCACAAATCGTTGAACAGTTCATCGACAATGAAGGTGATCTAATCACTGGTGTCGTGAAAAAAGTAAACCGTGACACAATCGTGCTTGATCTTGGTAATAACGCTGAAGCGGTAATCCTGCGTGATGACCAACTTCCTCGTGAAAACTTCCGTCCAGGCGACCGCGTACGTGGCCTTCTTTACAAAGTCGCGCCTGAAGCACGTGGTTTCCAATTGTTCATCACTCGTTCTAAGCCAGAAATGTTGGCAGAACTGTTCCGTGTTGAAGTGCCTGAAATCGCAGAAGATATTATCGAGCTTAAAGGCGCAGCACGTGATCCTGGTTCTCGCGCTAAGATCGCTGTCAAAACAAATGACAAACGTATCGACCCTGTAGGTGCGTGTGTTGGTATGCGTGGTGCACGTGTACAAGCTGTTTCTGGCGAACTTGGTGGTGAGCGTATCGATATCGTTCTTTGGGATGATAACCCAGCTCAATTCGTTATCAACGCAATGGCGCCAGCTGATGTTGCTTCTATCATCGTTGATGAGGATGCACACTCAATGGACATCGCAGTTGAAGCTGACAACCTAGCGCAAGCTATCGGTCGTAACGGTCAAAACGTGCGTCTAGCATCTCAACTAACAGGTTGGGAACTGAATGTTATGACAGTTGCTGATCTTCAGAAGAAACACGCTGAAGAATCACAAGCATCTATTGAAAACTTCATGAAGTACCTAGATATTGAAGAAGACTTCGCTCAACTTCTTGTTGAAGAAGGTTTCTCAACGCTAGAAGAAATCGCATACGTGCCAGTTAACGAGCTACTAGAAATCGATGGTTTGAATGAAGAACTAATCGAAGAGCTTCGTGGACGTGCAAAAGATGCACTAACGACGATCGCACTAGCACAAGAAGAGTCTTTTGAAGGTCTAGAACCAGCTGAGGACCTACTTGCACTTGAAGGTCTTGAGCGTGAGATGGCATTTAAATTGGCAGCGAAAGGTGTAGCGACACTGGAAGATCTTGCTGACCAAGGTATTGACGATTTAGAAGGTATCGAAGGCCTGACCGAAGAACGTGCAGGTGAGCTAATTATGGCCGCACGTAACATCTGTTGGTTCGGCGAAGAAGCATAATTTTCGGCAAGGAGGAAGCGGCATGACACAATTAACAGTTAAAGCACTGAGTGATGAGATTGGTACGCCAGTCGACCGCTTGATTGAACAACTTGCTGACGCTGGCATTAAAAAGGCGAGCTCTGACAATGTTACTGATGAAGAGAAGCAGAAGCTTCTCTCTCATTTAAAGAAAGAACACGGTGATAAATCAGGTGATTCAGAGCCGACTCGCCTTACGCTTCAGCGTAAAACTCGTAGTACACTTAGTGTGAACGCGGGTGGTGGTAAGAGTAAGAATGTTCAGGTTGAGGTGCGCAAAAAACGTACATACGTGAAGCGCAGCACAATTGAAGATGAAGCGAAACGTGAAGCTGAAGAAGCAGCACAACGTGAAGCAGAAGAAGCAGCAAAACGTGCAGCAGAAGAAGCTGCAAAACGTGAAGCTGAAGAAGCTGCGAAACGTGAAGCTGAAGAAGCTGCAAAACGTGAAGCGGAAGAAAAAGCGAAACGTGAAGCTGAAGAAAAAGCGAAGCGAGACGTAGATACGAATGCACAACGTAATGCTGAAGAAAAAGCAAAGCGTGATGCTGAAGAGAAAATTAAGCAAGAAGCAGCGCGAAAAGAGGCCGACGAGCTTAAACGTCGTCAGGAAGAAGAAGCTAAGCGTAAGGCTGAAGAGGAAAGTCAGCGCAAGCTTGAAGAAGCTCGCGAATTGGCTGAAAAGAATAAAGAGCGTTGGTCTGCTGCAGAAGAGAAAAAGGGTGATATGGAAGATACAGATTACCATGTAACGACTTCACAATACGCACGTGAAGCCGAAGATGAAGCAGATCGCAAAGTAGAAGGCGGTCGTCGTAAGAAGAAAAAAGCAGCTTCGGGTAAAGACGACCAAGCTCGCGGTGGCCGTAACAACCAACGTGGCGGTAGAGGTCGTAAGGGCAAACTTGCTAAGCCGACTTCAATGCAGCACGGGTTTGATAAGTCAGCAACGGTTGCTAAGCAAGACGTTGTAATTGGCGAAACGATCGTTCTATCAGAACTTGCTAACAAGATGTCGGTTAAAGCGACAGAAGTTATCAAAGTAATGATGAAGATGGGCGCTATGGCGACTATCAACCAAGTGATCGACCAAGAAACAGCACAACTTGTTGCTGAAGAAATGGGCCATAAAGTAGTTCTTCGTAAAGAGAACGAACTGGAAGAAGCGGTACTATCTGACCGTGACACTAACGCGGAAGCAGTTCCACGTGCTCCAGTTGTTACTATCATGGGTCACGTTGACCACGGTAAAACGTCAACACTTGACTACATCCGTCGCACACACGTTGCTTCTGGCGAAGCGGGTGGTATTACTCAGCACATTGGTGCGTACCACGTTGAAACAGACAACGGCATGATCACGTTCCTTGATACTCCTGGACACGCAGCGTTTACTGCAATGCGTGCTCGTGGTGCTCAAGCGACAGATATCGTTGTTCTTGTAGTTGCAGCAGACGATGGTGTAATGCCACAAACAGTAGAAGCGATTCAGCACGCGAAAGCGGCAGGCGTTCCTCTAATTGTTGCTGTGAACAAGATCGATAAAGAAGACGCGAACCCAGATAACGTTAAGAACGAGCTTGCTCAATACGACGTTATTCCTGAAGAGTGGGGCGGTGAGAACATGTTCGTTCACATCTCTGCTAAACAGGGTACAAACATCGATGGTCTTCTAGAAGCTATCCTTCTTCAGTCTGAAGTTCTTGAACTTACAGCTGTAGCTGAAGGCATGGCATCTGGTGTTGTTGTTGAATCTCGCCTAGATAAAGGTCGTGGTCCAGTTGCAACAGTACTTGTTCAATCAGGTACACTAAACAAAGGCGACATCGTTCTTTGTGGTCAAGAATACGGCCGTGTTCGTGCAATGCGTGATGAGCTAGGTAAAGAAATTACTTCGGCTGGCCCATCTATCCCTGTAGAGATCCTAGGTCTTTCAGGTGTACCATCTTCAGGTGATGAAGCAACAGTAGTTCGTGACGAGCGTAAAGCGCGTGAAGTAGCTAACTACCGTGCTGGTAAGTTCCGTGAAGTGAAACTTGCTCGTCAGCAGAAATCTAAACTAGAGAACATGTTCTCTAACATGACTGCTGGTGAAGTTGCTGAACTTAACGTTGTACTTAAAGCAGACGTTCAAGGTTCTGTAGAAGCAATCGCAGACTCACTAGTTAAGCTATCTACTGACGAAGTTAAAGTGAACATCGTTGGTTCTGGTGTAGGTGGTATTACGGAAACTGACGTAGTACTAGCGGAAGCTTCAAACGCAATCATCCTTGGCTTTAACGTTCGTGCAGATGCTTCTGCTCGCCGTGCTGTTGAAGCCGCAGCTGTTGACTTACGTTACTACTCAATCATTTACCAATTGATTGATGAAGTGAAACAAGCAATGGGCGGTATGCTTGCTCCAGAATTCAAGCAAGAGATCATTGGTCTTGCTGAAGTTCGTGACGTGTTTAAGTCACCGAAACTGGGCGCTATCGCTGGTTGTATGGTTACAGAAGGTGTGATCAAGCGTAACAACCCAATCCGTGTACTACGTGATAACGTTGTTATTTACGAAGGTGAACTAGAGTCACTACGTCGTTTCAAAGATGACGTTCAAGAAGTTAAGAATGGCTACGAATGTGGTATCGGCGTTAAGAACTACAATGATGTTCGCGTTGGTGACCAAATCGAAGTCTTCGAAATCGTTGAAATTAAACGTACTCTAGACTAATTGACTAAAATTACTAATATTGTCTTTGAAAGATAAGTAGTAATTGGTTGTTGAATACACCATGGGGGGCTGGCTTTGACCAACCCCCCATTCTTTCTATATAAGAGTAAAGATATGTCAAAAGAATTTAGCCGCACGCAGCGCGTTGCACAGCAGCTGCAAAAAGAACTAGCGATGATCCTTCAACGTGAAGTTCGTGACTCTCGCCTTGGCATGGTGACGATCTCAGACGTAGAAGTCTCTCGTGACCTAGCTTACGCAAAAGTATTTGTGACCTTCCTGTGTGTGGGTGAGCAAACACCAGAATCATGTCTAGCAGCGCTACGTGAGCACGAAGTGCACATTCGCATGATGTTAGGTAAGCGTATTCGTCTACGTTTAACGCCAGAAATCCGCTTCCACTATGACAATACGCTTGTTGAAGGTATGCGTATGTCTAACCTAGTGTCTGAAGTCGTTAGTTCAGACAAACAAAAGCAAAAAGATTCTGGTCGTGAGGACGAAGAATAATGGCTCGTCGTCGTAAAGGTCGTCCAATTAATGGCGTTATACTGTTGGACAAACCAACAGGTATCTCTTCCAATGATGCACTGCAAAAAGTAAAGCGAATCTACTTTGCCGAGAAAGCAGGCCACACTGGAGCCTTGGACCCATTAGCGACAGGCATGCTGCCAATTTGCTTGGGTGAAGCGACAAAATTTTCTCAGTTTCTTCTTGATTCTGATAAACGCTA
Organism: Vibrio sp. 1078-1; assembly: GCF_033340475.1. Taxonomy (NCBI): domain Bacteria; kingdom Pseudomonadati; phylum Pseudomonadota; class Gammaproteobacteria; order Vibrionales; family Vibrionaceae; genus Vibrio; species Vibrio sp. 1078-1. Next base: position 137,777 of record NZ_JAWOWM010000008.1, on the reverse strand, counting down.
CCGCGTGATCGCAAAGCTGGGTGAACGTACCAATACGTCTGACTCGGATGGTGAAGTTGTAGAGACGCGTCCAGTCGATGTTACGTTAGACAAGCTAGAAGCGTGCATCGATCAGTTCCGTGGTGAATCTGATCAAGTGCCTTCCATGTTCTCTGCGTTGAAGTATCAAGGTAAACCCTTGTATGAATACGCTCGTAAAGGCATCGAAGTTCCGCGTGAATCTCGTAAGATCACGGTATATGAGATTGTTCTTCACCGTTTTGAAGGCGATGAAGTAGAGATGGAAGTGCACTGCTCTAAAGGTACCTATATTCGTACTATCGTTGATGATCTGGGCGAAATGTTAGGTTGTGGTGCGCACGTAACTATGCTTCGTCGTACTGGTGTTGCTAAATACCCTTACGAGAATATGGTAACACTTGAGCAACTAAATGAGTTGCTAGAGCAAGCTCACCGCGAGGAACGAGCGCCTCGAGAACTACTGGACCCACTGCTTTTGCCAATGGATACAGCGGTAGAAGACTTACCAGAAGTCAACTTGGTGCCTGAACTGGCGAATATGGTCCAACATGGGCAGCCCGTTCAAGTATTTGGTGCTCCGACTGAGGGCTCACTTCGCCTTACTATGGGTGAAGAACGCTTGTTTATTGGCGTTGGCGAAATGAACGAAGATGGCAAAATCGCTCCTAAGCGATTGGTCGTGTTCCGAGATGACGTTGCATCCAAGTAAATGATTGAAAATACCGACCTGAGTGTCGGTATTTTTATATTGCACGAGATAGGAAATTTCCCTATAATCCGCGCTTCGCGTAGCGGCTGAATCAGAGATTGGCTGCTACAACTTTAAACCTACTCTTATTAGGAGAGAATTATGTCTCTGAATGCAGAAACTAAAGCAGCAATCGTTGCAGAATACGCACAAGGCGAAGGCGACACTGGTTCACCAGAAGTTCAAGTAGCTCTACTTACAGCTTCTATCAACCACCTACAAGGTCACTTCAAAGCGCACAAAGGCGATCACCACAGCCGTCGTGGTCTTCTACGCATGGTTTCTCGTCGTCGTAAGCTTCTAGATTACCTAAAAGGTAAAAACCTAGCTCGCTACCAAGACCTAATCAAACGTCTAGGCCTACGTCGCTAATCAGCGACTGCATAGCAGTTTGTCTAAAAAGGGGCTTTATGCCCCTTTTTTGTTGCCTAAATTTAGCCAAATTAGACTTATGCCGTTATAATACTGGCGGCTAAACCTTGTAAGAGGTTTTCTCAAAAGCTCATAGCATTACAGTCAACCACGTCGACCAAAAGGTCGCGACTATTCAAAAGGAATTTCCGAGTTTCTTTTTACTAGTCGCGATTCGTAATGCCTTGAGTGTCAATTAACACATCTAAGATTTCTTTAAGCACTAAAGGAAGATTAGAAACAAGGAATAACAATGTTCGAAAAACCAGTTGTTAAAACGTTCCAGTACGGTAACCACACAGTTACTTTAGAAACTGGCGTTATTGCACGTCAAGCTACAGCAGCAGTTATGGTCACAATGGATGATACGTCTGTATTCGTATCTGTTGTAGGTAAAAAAGAAGCCGTTGCAGGTCAAGACTTCTTCCCACTAACGGTTAACTACCAAGAGCGTACTTACGCTGCGGGTAAAATCCCAGGCGGCTTCTTCAAACGTGAAGGTCGTCCTTCTGAAGGCGAAACGCTAACAGCTCGTCTAATCGACCGTCCAATCCGTCCGCTATTCCCAGACGCGTTTAAAAACGAAGTTCAGGTTATCGCGACAGTAATGTCTGTAAACCCAGATGTTCAGCCAGATATCGTTACAATGATCGGTACTTCTGCTGCTCTTGCTATCTCTGGCATTCCATTCAACGGCCCTATCGGTGCGGCGCGTGTTGGTCATATCGATGGTCAGCTTGTACTTAACCCTAGCCAAACTGAACTAGAAACTTCTAAGCTTGACCTTGTTGTTGCAGGTACAGAGTCAGCAGTACTGATGGTTGAGTCAGAAGCGGACAACCTAACTGAAGAAGAAATGCTAGCGGCGGTTGTTTATGGTCATGACCAACAACAAGTTGCTATTCAAGCTATCAACGAATTCAAAGCAGAAGTTGCAACTCCTGCTTGGGATTGGGTTGCTCCTGAAGAGAACACAGCGCTTAAAAATAAGATTGCTGATCTAGCAGAAGCTAAACTTGTTGAAGCTTACCAAATTACTGAGAAAATGGCTCGTTACGACCGCATCCATGAGATCGCTGCGGAAGTAAATGAAGTTCTTCTTGCTGAAGATCCTGAAGCAGACACAAAAGAAATCCACACTATCTTCCATGATCTAGAGAAGACAGTAGTACGTAGCCGTATTATTGCAGGTAACCCTCGTATCGATGGCCGTGAAAAAGACATGGTTCGTGCACTAGATGTACGTACTGGTGTTCTTCCTCGTACTCACGGTAGCGCGCTATTCACTCGTGGTGAAACTCAGGCGATCGTTACGGCAACGCTAGGTACTCAGCGTGATGCTCAAATCATCGATGAGCTAACTGGTGAGCGTAAAGATCACTTCCTACTGCACTACAACTTCCCTCCATACTGTGTAGGTGAAACTGGTTTTGTAGGTTCTCCTAAGCGTCGTGAAATCGGCCACGGTAAACTGGCGAAGCGTGGTATTGCTGCAGTAATGCCTTCTGTTGATGAGTTCCCATACACAGTACGTGTTGTATCGGAAATCACTGAATCTAACGGTTCATCTTCAATGGCTTCAGTATGTGGTACTTCTCTTGCACTTATGGACGCAGGTGTGCCAATCAAAGCATCTGTTGCTGGTATCGCAATGGGTCTTGTTAAAGAAGGTGACGATTTCGTTGTACTTTCTGACATCCTTGGCGATGAAGACCACCTAGGTGACATGGACTTTAAAGTAGCAGGTACTAACACTGGTATCACTGCACTTCAAATGGACATCAAGATCGAAGGCATCACTAAAGAAATCATGCAAATTGCGCTTAACCAAGCTCAAGGCGCACGTAAGCACATCCTATCTGTAATGGATGAAGCAATCTCTGGTGCTCGTGAAGACATCTCTGAATTTGCTCCGCGTATTCACACGATGAAGATCAGCGCTGAGAAGATCAAAGACGTTATCGGTAAAGGTGGTGCAGTTATCCGTGCTCTAACTGAAGAGACTGGTACAACTATCGAAATCGAAGACGACGGTACTATCAAGATTGCGGCAACTGAAGGCACTGCTGCGAAAGAAGCTATCCGCCGTATCGAAGAGATCACTGCTGAAGTTGAAGTGGGCCGTATCTACACAGGTAAAGTTGCACGTCTAGCAGACTTCGGTGCATTCGTAACGGTTCTTCCAGGCAAAGATGGTCTTGTACACATTTCTCAAATCGCAGAAAAACGCGTAGAGAAAGTGTCTGACTACCTAGCTGAAGGTCAAGAAGTTCAAGTTAAAGTTCTTGAAATCGACCGCCAAGGCCGTGTACGTCTAAGCATGAAAGAAGCGGTAGAAAAGCCAGCTGAAGAAGCTGCTGCTGAAGCACCGGCTGCTAAAGACGAGTAAGACAAAATGAGACTTTCAGCCTTTTATTAGATTAAGGGCCTGAAAGCATGTTATAAAAGGGGAGCATTTTCGCTCCCCTTTTTTGGTTTGTTTCGATGTATTAACCTCAAACGAGGTTATCGCCTATATTGCATTAAGAGAAATAAATCTTGAGCGGTCCAAACAGGAGTATCAATTAGTGAAATGGTTTCAAACCGCAATTTTATGTGTTGCTATCGCGCTGACCGGTTGTGCAAATACTTCTCAACAATCAGCACAAAAGTGGTTATATCCACCGATGGCGGTGCCACTTCAGCCTAGTGTTCAACAAGAAGTACAAATCGCGCGTCTCTCGCAGTTGCTACAACGTCCCGACCTTAGTGATGAAGTGCGCGCTAAAATGCATTATGAGCGTGGTAGCTACTACGACAGCGTTGGTTTACGTGATCTTGCCCGTTTGGACTTTAACCAGTCTTTGCAGTTGAATCCTGCTCAGCCGGACATCTTCAATCTTTTGGGAGTATACTTTACCCAAGTAGGAGAGTTTGATGCGGCATATGAAGCGTTTGACTCGACCATAGAGTTGGCTCCTGATAATACCTATGCTGAGCGCAACCGTGCGATTGCACTGTATTATGGTGGCAGAATCGATCTCGCTTTAGAAGATATGACCAAGCATTATCAAGAAATGCCAACGGATCCTTTTCGTTCATTATGGCTGTACATCATCGAAGCTGAGCAAAATCCAGAGCAAGCAAAAGCCAATCTTCAACAGCGTTATTTACGAGATCGTAGTGAAGAGTGGGGATGGGTTCTTGTTGCCATCATGCTACGAGACGTCTCGGACGAAGACGCGCTTAAAGCAATTATGGATGGAACGAGAGAGAACTATCGCCTAGCTGAACGATTGACGGAAACGTATTTCTACCTTGGAAAGCGTAATCAGCTTGAAGGTGATATCGCAAGTGCCATCTCACTTTATAAGCTCGCGATTTCGTTCAACGTTTACGATTATGTTGAGCATCGCTATTCTTTCTTGGAGTTGGCGCAAATTTACGATCAATTACAGCAAGATAGATTGGCCAAGTTAAAGGCTGCCAAGAAGCTGGAAATTGAATGATTTAGAGCCGCTCGATGAGAGCGGCTTTTTTTATGATTGAACTTGATGAGTGACTCATTTAAAATAGTTAGCCTTGCTAACTAAGTGGTGGTGGCTTTTATGGCATTAGAAGAAAGCTTGATTGATTTAGAGCGTTTTTGCGCCAAAGCTTGGCGTGTCTATGCCAAAGAAGATCCATTATCACATCTAAGCTTTAATGAGTTCGATTATTTACGTGTGATTCAGGTTTACCCTGAGGGTGTGCGAATAACCGATCTTGCAGAAGAGCTGCAAGTGACTAAGCCTTCCGCATCGACAATGGTTGTGCGTTTGGAAAAAAAGGGTTTGGTGAAACGCATCGCATGTAATGAGGATGCTCGTGCTAAGCGTGTGTTGCTTACGGAAGAAGTCGCAGAAAAAATGTCTTTGGAGCAGGTAGTGTACAAAGATATCTCTGACCAAATGATGCAACAATTAAATCAGCAAGAAGCTGAACAGTTACAAGCTTTATTGAATAAAGCATTGAGTAATAAGTCATTTTAAACTAAAGCAAAGGCCTCAGCTGTATGGTTTAGTTTTTGTTGTTTCATCTTTCTTTTATTTAAATTAACCATTTAGTTAGTCTTGCTAATTAAATGGTTAGCTTTGCTAACTACTGGTGACAGTCATGCAAAACTCAATTTATAGACAGTTTTGGAAATATACGATTCCAACCGTCGTAGCAATGCTCGTAAACGGTTTGTATCAAATAGTTGATGGCATTTTTATTGGCCGTTATGTTGGCGCTGACGGATTAGCTGGGATCAATGTTGCGTGGCCTATTATCGGTTCGATCCTCGGTATAGGAATGATGATTGGGGTGGGGACTGGCGCGCTGACTTCGATCAAGCAAGGAGAGAACGATCATGAAGGCGCTAAGCGAATCCTAACGACCGGATTGACGTTGTTAGCGGCATTGATGCCGGTCGTTGCTACAATATTGTTCTTGTTTTCGGATGAATTTATTCGCTGGCAAGGTGCGGAAGGGCGAGTGTTTGAACTTGCGCTGCAATATTTGCATATTCTGATTGTCGCGTGCGTATTCACGTTGGGTTCTATCGCAGTTCCGTTTCTGTTACGCAATGACGACAGCCCGAACTTAGCAACGATTTTGATGGTCATCGGTGCCGTTATTAACATCGTATTAGACTACGTATTTATTGCTTGGTTGGAGTGGGAGTTAACCGGAGCCGCTATTGCCACTGCACTTGCACAATTAGTGGTCACTGTGCTCGGTATTGGTTACTTCTTTACTTCAAAAGCAACATTACGCCTTCGTATCCGCGACTTCAAAGTTCAGGTTGATGCTGCACCAAAGATTATCATGATAGGTACATCAAGTTTCTTTATGTACGCCTACGGCTCTGTGATGGTGGCACTGCACAACGCGTTATTTGCTCAATACGGAAGTGCAATGTTGATCGGAGCGTACGCCATTTTGGGGTACATCGTGACGGTTTACTATCTGATAGCCGAAGGAATTGCGAATGGTATGCAGCCTTTAGTGAGCTTCAACCACGGTGCACGTAATCAGGAGAACATCAGAAAGTTATTAAAGGTCGCGATGGGGACATCTGTGCTTGGTGGGGTGGCGTTCGTTGTTTTGATGAACCTTTTCCCGTACGAACTGGTTGCGGTGTTTAATAATGCTGACCAACAGTTGATTGATAGCACCGTGATCGGGATTCGTTTACACATGTTTGCGTTGTTCTTAGATGGTTTTTTAGTTGTGGCGGCCGCGTACTATCAATCAGTAAACAAAGGCAGCAAAGCTATGTTTGTAACACTAGGCAACATGCTGGTCCAGTTGCCATTCTTGTTCATTATGCCGAAACTTTTCGGCGTGACAGGTATTTGGTTAGCTTTCCCATTGTCTAACATTGCATTGAGTTTGGTCGTGATCAGTATGTTGTGGCGAGATGTGAAAAAGCTGCTTAATGAGAGTTCTGTCGAACCAAGGGTGCAAGCCTGCTAACAAAAGCTAACAGATAAAAGCGAGGCTAGGCCTCGCTTTTATCTTTAAGGATTAAATGGTTTTTACTTCTAAGCCCGCTAGTTGATGCCAATAGCCATTGCATTGGCGGCTTTCGAGCTTTTCAGGATTATCGCCGTATTCGTTTGAGCGAAAACGCTCTAACTCTGAAAAAATGTCCATACCAAGAGGGCTTAACCGGACCACATCAACCAGCCCTTTCATACTTGGTAAGTCATTGATGAGGTTGTAGCAATACCCTGACTGTGTTTGAATGCCGTTAAGGTTAAAGACTTCTTGCCCTTCTTGGCTGCTGACCTGGATACCCGTAGGGTATTTGATACAGCAGGTTTCGCAATCGTCTTTCGCTCGGTTTTCAGCTCGGGCTGTGAAACAGCGAGCGGAATACGCTAAAGGCAAATAACCGTGGCTAAATACCTCAACTTCAAACTTTTTACGAATACCAAGCTCGTCACACTGAACTAAAGTATCGTTTAACCATTCGCGAGAGAGTTCGACAGGCATGCACCAACGCATCATACCTTGCTTCAAAAATAAGTTGAGCGTGTGTGCGTTATAAGTATTGATTGCAGGGCCAACGACGAAAGGCACTTTATGCTCTGATGCCAATTGAACAGCAGATACGTCATTTGCTTCAATCGCGAAGTCACCGTTGTCGATGTACTTCTTCATTATGTTTACTTCACTCGGAGCTTCTAGTAGTGCCATCGTTGATAGCACCACTTGCTTGCCAGATGCAGACAGCTCTTTTGCGATTTCAAGCCAATGCGAAGGCTTCATTTCTCGACGTTTTGAACATACGGTTTCCCCAAGATAGATGATGTCCGCGGAGCTTGATTTCGCTTGTTCATAAAACGCTTCGATATCTTGTTTTGGCCAGAAGTACAACAGCGTACCAAGCGCGTATTTCATTGAATTATCCATCTTAACCTCTACTGCCATTTGCGGTGATAAGCACCAAGTGTGGTCTGCGTACCTTCAGACACGTTTGCCAATGCGGCATCCCAAGCCGCTTCGACTTGATAAGCTTCTGGGTTTGCTTGGTAACGGTCAATCGCGGCTCGCCATGTTCGAGTGACTTGTTCTACGTAAGCTGGGCTACGTTGGCGACCTTCAATTTTTACAGACGCCACATTTGCAGCAAATAGTTCTGGCAGCATAGAGAGGGTGTTCAAACTGGTTGGTTCTTCCAGTGCGTGGTAGCGTTTTTTCTCGCCTTCGATTTCTGCTTCGAAACGACCTTTACACAAGGTAGGGTAGCCCGCATTTTCACCGGCGCTGTAGCGATCGATCAAAATGTCGTTAAGGCGGGATTCCAGACCATTTTCTGTTTCTTGCCAGCGAACGTACTTAGCTGGAGAGCATGCTCCCACAGTGTTTGGAGACTCGCCTGTCATATATGACGATAGGTAGCAGCGACCTTCAGACATGATGCAAAGGCTACCAAAAGCAAAGACTTCTAACTCGACATCGCTAGTGATGTTGCGTGAAAGCTGTTTGACCTGATGAATCGATAAAACGCGAGGTAATACTACCCGTTTTACGTTGAAGTTTTGTTTGTAAAAATCAATGGCTGCGACGTTGGTCGCTGATGCTTGCACTGAAAGGTGTAGTTCTAGATCGGGATATTTGCGAGCCGCGTACTCCAGCACTGCAATGTCTGCAACAATCAGCGCGTCTACACCCAGTGCCGCTGCATTGTCTACTGCGTTCGTCCAGCGCTCGAAGCCATTGGGATGAGCGAAGGTATTCAACGCGACATGAATTTTTTTATTGCGGTCATGAACGTATTGCACCGCTTTTTCTAACTTTTTGCCGTTAAAGTTGAGGCCAGCAAAGTGACGGGCGTTGGTATCATCTTTGAAACCAATGTAGACGGCATCGGCACCGCAATCAATCGCAGTTTTTAACGCAGGCAGGTTACCCGCGGGACACAAGAGTTCCATATGCTCACAATCATTGAGAATAAAAAGGTGTCCGCATTTTATGAAGAATTATGAATAGCGAAATTGACCTAAGTTAGGTTTAGCTCAATAAAGTCGATATTTACCCCTTGCGAGTAAGGGTATCGGGTCGGGGTTAGTTCTTGTGACGACGATTCTGTACAAACAGCTCTTCAATTTCATGTTTTGGCTGCGGGCGATAAAAATGGAATCCTTGAATCGCATTACATTGAAGGTTAGAGAGCAGGGTCGCTTGCTGGTGGGTTTCCACCCCCTCGGCAACGACAGTTAAGTCGAGCGACTTACCCAGATTAATGATGTTTTCAATCACAGTGACTTGTTTCGGTAGTGTGTCGATATCATTAATAAAAGCGCGGTCGATTTTTAGCTCGTCAATAGGAAAACGCGCTAAGTAGGAAAGAGAAGAGTAGCCGGTACCAAAGTCATCGATAGAGAGAGCGAAGCCAAGCTTTTTAATCGCATTCAACATTTGCAGTGTATGTTCGCTATCACTCATCACGGCACTTTCGGTTAGCTCGAAGGTAATGCAGCTTGGATCAAGCTCGGTAGTGCGAAGCAGCTTTTCCATAAAGTCGATCAGCTGTGGGTTGCCAAATTGCTCGGGAGAGAGGTTGATGGCGACACGGCCTGGCAGTATGCCTTGTTGCTTCCAACGTTTTACCGTATTGAAAACATCACGCATCACGACACGTCCAAGGTGTTCTATTAACCCAGCGCGCTCGGCGACAGGAATGAATGAGCCAGGACTAATGTACCCTTCGACTGGATGCTTCCAACGAACGAGCGCTTCTGCGCCGTTGATACTGAAGTCTCGCGCGTTAACCTTAGGTTGATACCACACTTCCAAACCGTTCTGCTGCAATGCTTTTTGCAGTTCAATTTCAAGCCACAAACGCATACGCGCTTCTTTGTTCATTTGATCGTTAAATTTGATCAGACGATTTCTACCACGATCTTTGGCTTCATACATCGCAGTATCGGCATTTTGTAGTAGGATTCGCGCATCTTGTCCGTCTTCAGGGTATCGAACGCTACCAATTGAACACGCAAGGCGTTTACTGAAGTGGTGCAAGTCGAAAGGTTGGTTGATCAACGAGATAATGCGATCGGACAAAATTTCAGCCATGCGGGTGTTTTCTGGCTCCGGCAGAATGACGCCAAACTCATCGCCACCCAAATGACCAATAATCGCTTGGTTTGGCAGTAACCGTTTAAGACGGGCCGATACCTCTTGAATCACTTTATCGCCAATATGATGACCAAGTGAGTCATTAATGTTTTTGAAGTTATCGATATCCAAATAGAACACCAGAAGCGGTGTTTGCTTTTTGATCAGCTGTTCCAAACGTTTGGTGAAGCCAAAGCGGTTGTAGAGTTTGGTGAGCGAGTCAATGTGTATGTCTTCATTCGATGCAGAAGACAGGTTTTTGGGCGCATCATCAGCATCTTGGATTAGGATAATTTGAGATTCGCTACCTAATATCGCCGTGGAATCCGCGTGTAGCTGAACTTTCCGTTCAAAGCCGCATCTTGCACTGGTTAAGCAGACAAAAGGTTTGTCAGAAATTAATGTACTCAATCGATGACTAAATACCTTTTTACTGTTTTCATCGATGAATAAACGACTTAGCTCTTCGCCCAACAATTCATGAGGAGAGTTAAGTCCGAGAAGGCGCGCTGATGCGGGGTTCGCAGAGATGACAATATCATCTTCGATAAGCAGTAAGCCGTCTGGTAGCAGTTGTGTTAACTTCGCAAACTTACTTTCGGACTCTTCTAAGGAGCGAACGAGTATCTGCTTTTCTGAAGTATCGACAGCGTGAAAAACAACAAAGCGAATGTCGTTACCTTCAAAAACTGGCGAAAGACTAAAGTGAAGACTGGTTTCAAGGTCGGTTTCATCGAGCGTGATTTCGGCTTCGACATGTGCCCCTTTGAACGCGCGCTGATAGTATGGTGCAAGCTTCTTATAAAACTGTTCACCCAGCACTTGGCAATCGTTTAAGCCGACGATTTCCTCATGACTTAAACCTGCGATATCGCAGTAACGGTCACTTACCATTCGATAATTGTGTTTTTTATCAAGAATGGCAAAGAAGAAAGGGCTATTTGAGGTTAGCGTGGCAAACCAATGTTTTAATTGCTGGGAAGGCATTAGGGTATTACCGATCTCCAATGAGCCAGATTATTCGTCCGTGTATAAAAAGCGACACCCTGATAAGCCTGCGGCGATCTACCACCAAGCCAAAGTGTTACTTGCCATTAAAGGGCTCGCGGTTTTAGCTGTGCAGTCGACAATCACATGGATACGCTCAGATAACTATAACTTTGAAAATACGGTTGTAAAAGTGTTTATCCACCTGTTCGCATCAATAATACACGTAAGTTCAAAAAAAGAAGCGTTAGTGAGCAATAAACCACCAATCTAAAATAAGCACTTTATTGATACATAACAGTAATCTCATCGCCACGATTGCTTAATATAAGCAACCTAATGACAAAGTAACGGATAATGAACGTGTTAAACAAGATTCGCAGTCAACTAGTAAAGAACGCAGCTAATATTTTGCGTTCTCCAGTCCAGTTATTACCACAGCCAATTCAGCAAAAAGCGTTGCTAGAAGGGCTAAAAATGGTGTTTAAAGAAGCCTTGGAAGATGGTGACTTTGAGTTCCTTGAAGACAAGTGGTTAAAAGTTGCGATTAAAGACTTGAACTTAGCATGGTACATCAGCTATCAAGACGAAAAATTGGTGGTAGCTGAAAAACCAGTTCAGGAAGATGTGAGTTTTAGTGGTAATCTAAACGACCTAGTACTGATTGCTGGTCGTAAAGAAGACCCTGACACACTGTTCTTCCAACGTCGCCTTTCAATTGAAGGTGATACTGAGCTTGGCTTAGAAGTGAAAAACTTAATGGACAGTGTCGACTTAGAGCAGTTACCGAAAGCAATGCAAGTCGCTTTGAATCAATTGGCTGATTTTGTTCAGAAAGGAGTTCAAGCGCCTGCACAACCAACCGGAGTAGCGAATGCTTATTCGAACTGAAGCCCCAGCGGACATTCTTACCATTGACCGCTTATTGAAACACGCCTTCCCGACGGAAGCTGAAGCTGAGCTTGTGATGCGTTTGCGCGAAAACAGCAAATTCACGCTTTCCTTAGTCGCGTGTACAGATGAGGGAGAGGTGATAGGCCATGCTTTATTTAGCCCTGTGACCTTAAATGGTGAAGATTTGTCATGGCAAGGGCTAGCGCCATTAGCTGTTCATGAAGATTACCGTCGCCAAGGCATCGCTGCAGAGTTGATCAAAGAAGGTTTTGATTCACTGCGTGATTTTGGTTACCCAGTGTGTGTGGTGTTGGGCGATCCTGATTATTACGCGCGCCAGGGTTTTCAATCATGCGACGAGATGGGCTTTGAATGTGCTTGGGATGTCCCTAAAGGTGCATTTCGAGTCGCAGAGTTGGTCGAAGGTCAATGTGCTGGACGCTCCGGACGCATAGACTATGCGCCAGAGTTCTCTGAACTGTAAATGAAAGAAGCCCACGACTAAGTGGGCTTCTTTCTTATTCACTGAAAACTGAGATAGGGAGGTTAGGATGACTGGTTACTTTTCTTTTTGCCCCAGACCTCTATTTTCGCTTTTTTACTTACCCCTAGCAGGCTAAGTTTTGTGCTTCCCCAGCTACTGTAAGTCATTTCAATCCGTTTTAGCTTGGCTTCTTTTGTACCTGGAAGGCTCCAGGCACGAGTCGACAATCCGCTTGTTAGTACGCCCATAGAGGAAAGCTTTTTCTCACTACCATCTGTCATGACGACTTTTAAACCATTCATGTCTACCGTTCCTTGCACACATTTTAGTTTTATTTTACTGAAGCTTCGGTTTCGGAATAGGCTATTTGGTGTCACGGTATCTGTTTCTGTGTGAAAGTTAACGGTTTTCGTTGCAATCAGCTCCCACTCATCGCTGTTATTAGCAAAAACACTCATGCTGGTGGCGGCTACCAGTGTGCAAAGTAGTAGCGTATTTAAGAATTTCATAATGTACCTTATATGTCATACCCAATGTGTGGCCGTTGGCAAAACGCTATGTTAAGGAATATCCAAATCATCTCATTGTGTTCAGGTGTTCCTTGAAGTCCTTTAGGTATAATCGCGATAATTTGATAGGATTGCCCTCGTTCAAATAGGTGACGGAAAATGTCAATTAACGAGAAACAGTATTTACGTGAAATGGAGATCAGCACATGGGAGCTGGTACACCCTGAAAGACTGGAAGGCTATCAATCGCCATTATTGGATTTGCAAAGTTCATGTAAACTCCTATTGGTATCGCCAATATGTCCAGAAAACGAGACGGCATTGATGTTTGAGCGCGTATTAAAAAGCATTAAGCTCACGCTTGATGATGCGCTACACCTAGAGCCTGAGCGCTTATCCATGCTGGGTGAACATCAGCTAGAGTGGGTGTGGTTTGCAGGCTGTGAGGCTGATAAAAGCATCAAGGCAAAGCACCTGACCTCGCCACTATTACAAGATATTGATGGTAATAACGAACAGCGCCGCGCATTGTGGCAACAAATCTGTTCGTACTCTTAACGGAGCTAATGCGTGACAATTGAAATTACGCCGATGCGTGCAGAGCACCTCGACCAAGTTTGGCAAATCGAGCAGCAAGCACATTCTCACCCTTGGGCCGAATCTTTGGTTCGTGACTTATCCAGTCGCGGTGCTTGCCACCATGTGATGCTGGAAGGCTCTCAAGTGGTTGGTTACTTCTATGGACAGAATATTGTTGGAGAAGTGACACTATTAAATATTGCAGTAGCGCCTTCTCAACAGGGCAGAGGGCTAGGGCAAAAATTGCTGGACGCGTTTATTGAACACTGTGAACAAGCCAAAGCAGAGAGTGCTTGGTTAGAAGTGCGTGAAAGTAATCACCCAGCTATCCATATTTATGAGCAAGCAGGTTTTAATGAAGTGGACCGTCGTTACAACTATTACCCAGCTAAATCGGGAAATGGTAAGGAAGACGCCATTATCATGAGTTACTTATTTTTGAGTTAGTTTTAGGCCGTTACTAATTACCTCATCAACACTTATGCTTTAAATGCGTATCCGGATTCGAGGCTTTTGAATATGTAATAATAATTTTTTGAATTTTTACATCTCTTTGTGTGGAGCTGGCTTTCCCTCGTTAGTTGCAGGTAAAGGCTGGTGAGCCGAGTAAATTCAGTTCATGTCTTTCCAGTTTGCTAGCACAGCGATAATAAGCGAGAATACCGCACAATATCGAATAGTAGATATGCTTGCCTATTTTGTGAGCATGAAAGTAATTTAGAAGATTAACTAATGTCAAATCCCCTTTTTTTAGGCGAAGTGTCTAAGCGCAGAACGTTCGCTATTATTTCTCACCCGGATGCGGGTAAAACCACCATTACTGAAAAAGTCCTTTTATTCGGAAACGCGATCCAAAAAGCAGGTACGGTTAAAGGTCGTGGTAACGCACAGCACGCAAAATCAGACTGGATGGAAATGGAAAAAGAACGTGGTATCTCGGTAACCACTTCTGTAATGCAGTTCCCTTACAATGACTGTCTGGTAAACCTACTTGATACGCCTGGACACGAAGACTTCTCGGAAGATACATACCGTACGTTAACGGCAGTAGACTCGTGTTTGATGGTTATCGATGCGGCGAAAGGTGTCGAGGATCGTACACGTAAGCTGATGGAAGTAACGCGTCTGCGTGACACGCCAATCGTAACCTTCATGAACAAACTTGACCGTGACGTTCGTGATCCAATGGAAGTATTGGACGAGGTAGAAAACGAGTTGGGCATGATGTGTGCACCAATTACATGGCCAATCGGCTGTGGTAAAGAATTTAAAGGTGTGTACCACATTCACCGTGATGAAACGATTTTATACGAATCAGGTCACGGTCATGAGATTCAAGAAGTTCGAATCATCAAAGGTCTCGATAACCCAGAGCTTGATGAAAAAGTTGGTGCAGGCCTTGCGGAAAGTGTTCGAGAAGAGCTTGAGCTTGTCATGGGTGCTTGCCCTGAGTTTGATTTGGAAATGTTCCTAACCGGTGATCTTACGCCAGTTTACTTCGGTACTGCATTAGGTAACTTTGGTGTGGATCATATGCTAGACGGTCTAACTGAATGGGCTCCAGCGCCGAAAACTCGTCAAGCGGTTGAACGTGAAGTTGAAGCGACTGAAGAGAAGTTCTCTGGTTTCGTATTTAAGATCCAAGCGAATATGGACCCAAAACACCGCGACCGTATCGCATTCATGCGTATTGTATCGGGCACTTACACGCAAGGTATGAAGATGAACCACGTTCGTCTTGGCAAGCAAGTGAGTATCTCTGATGCAGTAACCTTTATGGCTGGTGACCGTGCACGTGCAGAACACGCTTACGCCGGTGACATCATTGGTCTACATAACCACGGCACTATTCAGATTGGTGATACCTTTACTCAAGGTGAATCACTGAAGTTCTCTGGTATTCCGAACTTCGCTCCGGAATTATTCCGTCGTATTCGCCTGAAAGATCCACTAAAGCAGAAGCAGCTTCTCAAAGGTTTGGTTCAGCTATCAGAAGAAGGTGCGGTACAGGTATTCCGTCCTCTACAGAACAACGATCTGATCGTTGGTGCCGTTGGTGTACTTCAGTTTGATGTTGTTGTGGCTCGTTTGAAGTCTGAGTATAACGTTGAAGCGATTTATGAAGGCATTAACGTTGCAACTGCGCGTTGGGTTGAGTGTGGTGATGCGAAGAAACTGGATGAGTTCCAACGCAAGAATCAAGCGAACTTAGCATTGGATGGTGGTGATAACCTAACGTATATCGCTCCAACAATGGTTAACTTAAACTTAGCGAAAGAGCGTTTCCCTGACGTTGATTTCCGTGCGACGCGTGAGCACTAATTTGGCGCGGTTAGGGTAAGCCGTAACGCAAACTAGATTTTAAAACGCCCTTGGCTATAAACTTAGCCAAGGGCGTTTTTATATAAGGATAAGATATGAATTGGTTTAAACGTGGGCTAAAGCGTTACGACAACTGGTGTAAAGAGATGGGGCTAACTCCCGATCAGAAACGCAGTTGTGTCCCATATCGAAAAGACCCTGCCCATCAAACTGAAGAGAAGAGTGAAGCCCAACGATCTCCTGATTTTCTGCCCGCAGATACAGATAAAAAGCGTCAAGATGAAGCTCTTTGATACGCACTGCCACTTTGATTTTGATGTGTTTCAAGATGACTTTGCGCATCAACTTGAGCTTGCTCAAACGCAAGGCGTCGCAAGAATTTTGATTCCTTCCGTCGGTCCGCAAAACTGGGCTCGTATTCAAACTTTGGCAGAGCAACATGCCAATTTGTATTATGCGCTCGGCTTTCATCCGTATTTTCTTGAAGATAACTTTGAGCAGCACCTTACAGAACTAGAAGGCTATCTAAATCAAAAAGGGCCACAGTGCGTGGCAATAGGAGAGTGTGGTTTAGATTTTGCCATTGATGTTGACCCACAGTTGCAAGAAAAGACACTTGAAGTTCAATTTGAGCTGGCTAGACGCTTCGAGCTCCCAGTTATTTTACATAGCCGAAAAGCGCACAATCGCCTCATTCAAATGGTGAAAGCGGCGAATCTCCCTAGAGGAGGTGTGCTACACGCTTTTTCTGGGAGTTATCAGCAAGCCATGGAGTGGGTCAAATTAGGTTTTTTTATCGGTGTAGGAGGAACGATTACCTACCCAAGAGCTAAGAAAACACGCGACGCAATTCAAAAATTACCACTCGAAAACCTAGTAATCGAAACAGACGCACCAGATATGCCTATACTTGGATATCAAGGGGAGTCAAATCACCCAGCCAAACTCATTCACGTCTTTAATGAGCTCGTAGAGTTGCATAACGGCCGAAAGCAATCGATTGCCTCTCAACTGTGGAAAAATAGCAATTTTGCTTTCTCGATATGTGAATAAAATCTAAAGATGTGGTTTGAAATCGAAAACGTTTTCCTGCTTATTGTGAATTAACTCACAAAGCTGGTTGAATCAATCATGAATCTTATAGGAAAGTGTGAGGCTGGCATTACTTTAATTGATTCTGCATGAGTATAATTGCCCCCGCTTTATAGCTCCATTTTGTAACACGCCAATAAATAACTTATAAGGAAGTCATAAACTATGAGCCTGTTTATGAGCCTAATCGGTATGGTAGTGCTTCTTGCGATTGCAGTGGCATTTTCTAACAACCGAAAAGCTATCAACTTTAGAACTGTGGGTGGCGCATTCGCTATCCAATTCGCATTAGGTGCATTTGTTCTGTATGTACCTTGGGGCCGTGATCTACTAAACGGTTTCTCTTCAGGTGTTTCTAACGTTATCAACTACGGTAACGATGGTTCATCATTCCTGTTCGGTGGTCTTGTTTCTGACAAGATGTTCGAAGTATTCGGCGGCGGCGGTTTCATCTTCGCATTCCGTGTTCTTCCTACACTGATCTTCTTCTCTGCACTGATTTCAGTTCTTTACTACATTGGCGTTATGCAATGGGTTATCAAGATTCTTGGTGGCGCACTACAAAAAGCGCTAGGCACTTCTCGTGCGGAATCAATGTCAGCGGCAGCTAACATTTTCGTAGGTCAAACTGAGGCACCTCTAGTTGTTCGCCCATTCGTTCCAAAAATGACTCAATCAGAGCTATTCGCGGTAATGTGTGGTGGTCTAGCTTCTGTTGCTGGTGGTGTACTAGCTGGTTACGCATCTATGGGTGTTCCACTAGAGTACCTAGTTGCGGCATCATTCATGGCAGCACCAGGTGGTCTACTGTTCGCTAAAATCCTTCACCCTGAGACTGACCAGCCTCACGAAAGTATCGAAGAAGCGATGGACGGCGGTGACGACAAACCAGTTAACGTAATCGACGCAGCTGCGGGCGGTGCGGCTTCTGGTCTACAACTTGCGCTTAACGTAGGTGCAATGCTAATCGCATTCGTTGGTCTAATCGCGCTAATCAACGGTATGCTAGGTGGCATCGGTGGTTGGTTCGGCATGCCAGAACTAACACTAGAGCTAATCCTAGGTTACGCGTTCTCTCCACTAGCATTCCTAATCGGTGTTCCATGGGCAGAAGCTGTAACAGCTGGTTCATTCATCGGTCAGAAAATCGTAGTGAACGAATTCGTTGCTTACTTGAACTTCACACCATACCTAGGTGAAAACGCTCAAGTAATCGCGGCAACTGGTGAAGTAATGTCTGAGAAGACAACAGCTATCATCTCATTCGCACTATGTGGTTTCGCGAACCTTTCTTCTATCGCGATTCTACTTGGTGGTTTAGGTAGCCTTGCACCAAACCGTCGTAGTGACATCGCTCGCATGGGTGTTAAAGCAGTTCTAGCAGGTACGTTGTCTAACCTTATGGCAGCGACAATTGCAGGCTTCTGCTTAAGCCTTGCAGCACTATAATTAGAATCGGTTCTTAATATATAGACGCCGTTTTACATCATGCCCTGTAGCAAGAGATTGCTGCGGGGCATTTTTCGTTTTTCGGGCTCCAAAATTTCATCGGGTGTTTGCCTTAGTCGAGGTATTACGCAGTCAATGGAATAGGGGCTAGGAAATTTTGAGATACAAACCGTTTGCGCTCTATTTGGTGCTACAGTTTTGCGGTGAAACTCTATAATGTATTAATCACAGGATAGTGGTTAAGCTTGATTCTTAATCACGTAATGAATATTACATAATCGATGGGCAAATGAATTGCCCTGCAATATTAGATCTAATAGGCGTTTTGCTTTGTGATGTGATATTAAAGACACCGCAATCATAGATTGTTGTGCCATAGGCCAAACTGGTACTGTGCGGTGACAAGGATAGCAATTGGCATATGATAAATTTTCGCTGTATATGCCGAGTCTTCAGGGAACCAAGTCCGTTCATTAATAGACTGTTTAGCCATTTACTCACATTGTCTCGACTTGTTGATTATAGTTAAAGACGTGATGTAAGGCTGAGTAGTGAATTTTTTGAATATTGATCGGAGATAGAAATGAGCGATTTAAAAGCAGCAGCGCTACGTGCACTTAAACTTATGGACCTAACTACGTTGAATGACGATGACACTGATGCAAAAGTGATCTCACTATGTCATGACGCGAAAACAGCAGTAGGCAACACAGCTGCAATTTGTATTTACCCTCGCTTTATTCCTATTGCTAAGAAGACACTTCGTGAGCAAGGTACGCCAGAGGTTCGTATTGCAACAGTAACGAACTTCCCACATGGTAACGACGACATTGAAATCGCAGTTGCTGAAACAAAAGCGGCGGTTGCTTACGGTGCAGACGAAGTTGACGTAGTTTTTCCTTACCGCGCGCTAATGGCGGGTGATGAGAAAGTAGGCTTCGAACTAGTTAAGCAATGTAAAGAAGCTTGTGGTGACATTCTTCTTAAAGTGATCATCGAAACAGGTGAACTAAAAGAAGAAGCACTAATCAAGAAAGCATCTCAAATCTGTATTGAAGCAGGTGCTGACTTCATTAAAACTTCAACTGGTAAAGTGCCAGTAAACGCAACACCAGAATACGCTCGCATGATGCTTGAAGTTATTCGCGACATGGGTGTTGCAGAAACTGTTGGTTTCAAACCAGCAGGTGGTGTGCGCACTGCTGAAGACGCAGCAGCATACCTAGCAATGGCTGACGAAATCCTAGGTGACAACTGGGTTGATGCTCGTCACTACCGTTTTGGTGCGTCTAGCCTGCTAACCAACCTACTAAATACATTAGAAGTATCGGACGACGTCGCTGATCCAACAGCGTACTAATTCCAATAATACGTCTGAACGGTAGCACCTAAACGGGTGCTACCAAACCTCTTCTATCCTACTACAACCATGGCTCAAAAGAGCTTGGGAGGCACTAATGTATTTACCACAAGAAATCATTCGTAAAAAACGTGACGGTGAAGTACTTACCGCAGACGAAATCAACTTCTTTATTCAAGGCGTAGCGAACAACACGGTATCTGAAGGTCAGATTGCGGCGTTTGCTATGACGATTTTCTTTAATGAAATGACCATGGATGAGCGCATCGCCTTAACGTGTGCAATGCGTGATTCGGGCATGGTTATCGACTGGAGCCACATGAATTTCGGTGGTCCAATTGTCGACAAACACTCAACCGGTGGTGTGGGTGACGTAACTTCTTTAATGCTTGGCCCAATGGTGGCAGCGTGTGGCGGTTTCGTACCTATGATCTCTGGCCGCGGTCTTGGTCATACAGGCGGTACGCTGGATAAACTTGAATCTATCCCTGGTTACAACATTACGCCGAGCAACGATGTTTTTGGTCAAGTAACCAAAGACGCTGGTGTGGCGATCATCGGTCAAACTGGTGACCTTGCTCCTGCGGATAAGCGTGTTTACGCTACTCGTGATATTACCGCAACGGTAGACAATATCTCCCTGATTACGGCGTCGATCCTTTCTAAGAAACTGGCGGCGGGTCTGGAATCGCTAGTGATGGACGTAAAAGTGGGTTCAGGTGCATTTATGCCAACTTACGAAGCGTCTGAAGAGCTAGCAAAATCAATCGTTGCGGTAGCAAACGGTGCTGGCACTAAGACTACGGCAATTCTTACGGACATGAACCAAGTATTGGCGTCTTCAGCGGGTAACGCAGTAGAAGTTCGTGAAGCGGTTCGTTTCTTAACAGGTGAATACCGTAACCCTCGTCTACTTGAAGTGACCATGGCTTCATGTGCTGAAATGTTAGTACTTGGCAAGCTTGCTGAGAACACAGAAGACGCACGCGCAAAACTGATGGAAGTGCTGGATAACGGCAAAGCGGCTGAGTGCTTCGGCAAGATGGTTGCTGGCTTAGGCGGCCCTGCTGACTTCGTAGAAAACTACGACAACTACTTAGAAAAAGCAGAAATCATCAAGCCAGTTTACGCAACAGAAACGGGCATTGTCTCTGCAATGGATACACGTGCTATCGGCATGGCTGTGGTTGCTATGGGTGGTGGTCGTCGTGTTGCTACTGATGAAATCGACTACGCAGTTGGTTTCGACGAGTTCATCCGCCTAGGTGAGGTCGCAGACAGTGATAAACCTCTTGCGGTCATCCACGCTCGCACTGAAGAGCAATGGGAAGAAGCGGCAAAAGCACTGCGCAGTGCAATCAAAGTAGGTGGTGAATACACACCAACTCCAGAGGTTTACCGCCAAATTCGTGCAGAAGATATCTAATAGAACAAGTAATTACACAAGGCCTACTCAACCATAATAAAAAGCCGAGTGGGCCTAAGGAACGAGCAATGAAAAGAGCATTTATTTTAGTACTAGACTCATTCGGTATCGGTGCAACTGCCGATGCTAAAGAATTTGGTGATGTAGGTTCAGACACACTAGGTCACATCGCTGACCAATGTGAAAAAGGCTTAGCAGATAACGACAATCGTCAAGGTGCACTTCGCCTTCCAAATCTATCGAAACTTGGTTTGGCAATGGCGCATAAAGAATCGACAGGTCGCTTCGCACCTGGACTAGACGCAGACGCTGAAATCATTGGTGCATACGGTCATGCAGCAGAGCTTTCTTCAGGTAAAGACACGCCGTCTGGTCACTGGGAAATCGCAGGTGTTCCTGTTCTGTTTGACTGGGGTTACTTCACTGACAAAGCAAACAGCTTCCCGAAAGAATTGACTGACCGCATTCTTGAGCGTGCAGGTCTTGACGGTTTCCTAGGTAACTGCCACGCATCTGGTACTCAAGTTCTTGACGATCTTGGTGAAGAGCACATGAAGACTGGCAAACCAATCTTCTACACGTCTGCTGACTCTGTATTCCAAATCGCATGTCACGAAGAGACTTTCGGTCTAGACCGTCTACTAGAGCTTTGCCAAATCGCACGTGAAGAGCTAGAAGATTACAACATTGGTCGTGTTATCGCGCGCCCATTCGTTGGTGCTGGTAAAGGTCAATTTGAGCGTACAGGTAATCGTCGTGATCTTTCTGTAGAGCCACCATCAGCAACGGTTCTTCAGAAGCTCGTTGATGAGAAGCAAGGCAACGTGGTTTCTATTGGTAAGATTGCTGATATCTACGCAAACTGCGGCATCACTAAGAAAGTGAAAGCGACAGGTATCCCTGCATTGTTCGAAGCAACGCTAGAGCAAATCAAAGAAGCGGGCGACAACACGATCGTATTCACTAACTTTGTAGACTTCGACTCAGCTTACGGTCACCGTCGTGACGTAGCGGGTTACGCAGCGGCACTTGAGTACTTCGATGGTCGTATCAACGAAGTGCTAGAGATTATGGAAGAAGACGATGTGCTTATCCTAACGGCAGACCACGGCTGTGACCCAACATGGCCAGGCACTGACCATACTCGTGAGCACATCCCAGTATTGGTTTATGGTCAAAAAGTACCAGCTGGTTCTCTTGGCCGCCGCGAAACATTCGCAGATATCGGTCAAACATTGGCAAGTTACTTCGGTACTTCTCCAATGGATTACGGTAAGAACTTCCTATAATTAGTTAGGTTTTTGAAAACTAGGAGCTTGATTGCTCCTAGTTTTATGTTTGCAGTATGTAAATGCTGCTTGTCGGAAATGAGAATACTCTGGCTTATATCGCCTTAAGCGCGGAGCGCTAGAGAAAGGTTAAGGAAAAGAAAATGGCAACTCCACATATCAATGCTGAAATGGGTGCATTTGCAGACGTCGTACTGATGCCTGGTGATCCACTACGTGCAAAATACATCGCAGAGACTTTCCTTGAAGATGTCGTTCAAGTGTGTGACGTTCGTAATATGTTTGGTTACACAGGTACATACAAAGGCCGTAAGATCTCGGTAATGGGCCACGGTATGGGTATCCCATCATGCTCGATTTACGCGACTGAACTAATCAAAGACTTCGGCGTGAAGAAAATCATCCGTGTTGGCAGCTGTGGCGCAGTGAATGAAGACATCAAAGTGCGTGATGTTGTGATCGGCATGGGTGCATGTACTGACTCTAAAGTGAACCGTATCCGCTTTAAAGGTCATGACTTCGCGGCAATCGCAGACTACAACATGGTTCGTGCGGCAGAAGACGCTGCAAAAGCTCGCGGTATTGACGTTAAAGTTGGTAACCTATTCTCAGCAGAGCTTTTCTACACGCCAGATCCAGAAATGTTCGATGTAATGGACAAGTACGGCATTGTTGGTGTTGAAATGGAAGCGGCTGGTATTTACGGTGTTGCGGCAGAATACGGTGCAAAAGCTCTGACAATCTGTACGGTTTCTGATCATATCAAGACTGGCGAACAGACTACATCTGACGAGCGTCAAACGACATTCAACGACATGATGCTAATCGCACTAGATTCAGTATTGCTTGGTGACGAAGAGTAAGCGACGAAGAGTCATTCTATTTTTCGCTCTCAAGAGCTAAAAAAACAGCCCGCACATTACGGGCTGTTTTTATATGAGTTGTTAGCGCTACCTAGTTACTTGGTTAGCAGCAGGTTTGGCGCTTTTTTACGACGTATCGGTTGTCGACGTAAAATCAAGATGAACAACATACCACAGACAAAGCTCATTAAGACCATCATGTACATATAACGATCGCTCTTGCGATAGTGGTGGTCAGAAATAGCCGTCACCCGGCCCGTCTCAAAGGTCACGCGAACAAAACCGATAAGCGCACCATCTGCAAAAACTGGTTCAACCAACTGCTGGCGACCAATGGAAGCTGTTGCCAAAGGCGTATCCAGGCCAAGAACTTCGCGTACCGATAATGCCTCTTCACTAGACGCTAAACGTACACCCTGTGCATCGTAGATTGTTGCATCAAACACTAAACGGTCTTGTGCTAGCTGGTTTGTTAGCTGAAGTAATCGTTCTTGATCTTTAGTTAAAATCATCTCACTGGCAGAAAGAGACGCCTGTGAAATCAAAA
Organism: Vibrio sp. 1078-1; assembly: GCF_033340475.1. NCBI lineage: Bacteria > Pseudomonadati > Pseudomonadota > Gammaproteobacteria > Vibrionales > Vibrionaceae > Vibrio > Vibrio sp. 1078-1. The sequence goes on along the minus strand of NZ_JAWOWM010000008.1, from coordinate 114,165 downwards.
CTTTGGTGAGTGTTTCAAGCTGTTGTGCTTGAATTTTCTCATTACCCTTACTGATCACAACACTGTTTTTTATTGTGATAAACAACATCACACACAGTAGGATTAGTGCCAGAATTCTTAGGGCATTCCTTACTGAGAACAAAGATTCACTCATGCTCTTTACTCATCCATTTAAAATAAAACAAAGACTTGCCTTTTTAGTTTGTTGAGGTAACGTTTTAGCAAAGTCATAAGGGATTATATACATGGACGCGTCAAAAAGCTTGCCTATCAGAAAACATACGACACTTTTAAAACGATTACCCGAGACTCGATTTGCCTCCCAATTAGATAAAGCAAAAGCAAACTGGATCGTATTTGCTGAGTACCTTTCGCCAAGTCACTTCGAAGACATTGATTTCTTCACCGGCTTTTACAACCCGATACTAGAAACGTGGAAAGTTGGCCAATATGAAGTAGCCCTGATGGCCGGAGAGTTGACTCCTCAACATGAAACGATCTTACAAAGTCTCAACCTAGATTACGCCTCGCTTAATGAAGTGCCCGATCTATCAACCCAAGGGTTGATTGTATTTGATATGGATTCAACGGCGATCCAGATAGAGTGTATTGATGAAATCGCGAAACTGGCAGGAGTAGGGGATGAGGTCGCTGAAGTCACTGAACGTGCCATGCAAGGTGAGCTGGATTTTGAGCAAAGTTTACGTCAGCGAGTTGGTAAGCTCAAAGGTGCCGATGAATCAATTCTTGAACAAGTTCGTTCCCAGTTACCATTCATGCCGGACTTTGAAGCGCTAATTGCGACGTTGAAAGCCTTGGGCTGGAAAACAGCGATTGCTTCCGGTGGTTTTACTTACTTCTCTGATTACATCAAAGATAAAGTCGACTTAGATTTTGCTCGCTCCAATCAATTAGAAATTATTGACGGCAAACTCACGGGTAACGTACTTGGTGATGTGGTAACGGCGCAGATGAAGTCTGACATTCTAGTGGAACTGGCGGATGAATATGAAATTGAGCAGCACAACACGGTTGCTGTCGGTGATGGCGCTAATGATCTTGTGATGATGTCGGTGGCAGGATTAGGGATTGCGTATCACGCAAAACCAAAAGTGGAAGCTCAAGCGCAATCTGCGATTCGCTTTGCTGGGTTGGGCGGTGTGCTCTGTATTTTATCTGGCGCATTGGTGAAGCAGCAAAAGGTTAGCTGGAAAGCTAAACCTTAACCATCCATTCAAAAACACCGCCAGAAAGGCGGTGTTTTTTTTCAATTTGGTATGACTTTGAATTTACTCGGTTAACTCCAATCTAATTACAACCTCTTCAGTAATGTCTTCAAATTCACTGTAACCAACGAGCGCCGTCAACTCTTTTTCTAACTTGCTCGCTTGATGTACACCAAATTGGGTTAAGTCACTTAAATCTTGTTGCAGTAATGATGTCATCGGATCGAAAATTGGTGCAGTAGAAAGGCGAAGCACGTAAAAGTCACCCATCATTCGCGCTTTCTTTATAAATTGAATCCGCTCTTTTACGCTGTTGAACTCTTGATGAAGCTTTGACTCAATGCCTGTAATTTTATTGCCTACTTTTGCGGCGCTTATGTAGATATCCTGATGTCTGGCTTGAGCACCTTCTACACGTTTTATTGGCTCTGCGATTAATGTGCTTGTCCGGCCTTTAAAGATAGGTTCAAGTGACAACAGTTGGTCATGCCCAAGACGGGCAAAAAGCTCAATGTGTTTAGGTAGCGGCAAGTTCACCCCGATAACGGGGGTTTTGATTGAAGATGACGTACTCTTACTGATAAAAATGGGCGTGCTCAGCGTACGCGAGAGCAACATGCAGTGTAGCCTTTCAAGTAGAGCATTACTTGGTAGCGTCTCTTTTTGCGGGATTAGCTTGTCTTGATTGTGCTCGATAATGCTGTTGAAAAAAGCGATTACCTTCATGGTTTGGCTGCTTTCATCAATAACTAGCTGCACGCTACAACCGTCTGGGCTTACACGAATTACTCGGTATGGCACCGACATTAACGGCAATTTTTTATCGTAGAGTTGTAATTCTCGAAAGTTGATTCTTACCTCTTGCCCAGAACGTAACATCGTGGGCTCACTTAGCCTAATTCCGAGTCCTCGTTTGGAAAGGTCAACAGTACTGCCGCCTGTTTTAGTTTGTCCTGAGTACAACTCTAAAGGTGTTTTAAAACGATAACGAGGCTCTTTTCGACGAGACTTTGCATCAAAATAAATGCCCTTTGGATTGCCGATAACTCTTCTCGGATGGCGAAACGCGTTTAATGTATTAGCGGGTAAGCGCGGCTTTTCAGTTAGCAGGTAATCCTGCCCTGACTTTTCGTCAGCAATTTCTTGCAAAATACCAATATGAGTCAGTGATTGAGACGTTTCTGCCAACTCTGGAGAGAATGCTGCTAGGTCTTCCTGTTCTTGCTCTGATAGTTCAAAGATTGAAATTCTAAAGGCGCGCCAACTCTCTCGTTTGCCACCTAAATGCCAAAATAGCTGGCGCTGTTCGCGAGTTGCTTCTGGGCGAAACATCGAATAGAAATAGGTTCGATTCTCGTGCTCGTGAGTAAATGAATAAAGGACATTGGTTGTTCCTTTAACACCAGGCTTAATGAGTGACGCGATGCGTTGCTCGTTGAATAAGGAACCAAACATTTGCTGGTTTCTCTCATCGTGCCAGTATTGCCAAAGCTTTTGATTGTTTGGCGTTAACATTGCTAATTTTAGGTCACTACCATCAAAGAATAGAGGCAAGCTGCTAGTGTGCTTTAGTGCGATGTGCTCATAACCGCGAGTTCGAGCTCGAATAATCTTGTCTTGATTGTCGTGACGAGCCCTTTTAGCAGCACTGTTGAGCGCTTCATCTATCACTCTGGTGACGACATTGGTGTCAGTTAAGCGTATGGTTCTGAGGTATCGAACTGAGTCATTTTCGTAACAGTCATCAACCGCGAGTATGCGGTATGCAAGCGGTTTCTCTATACCTGCAACGTTAGATTTGCTGGCAAATTCAGTAAACGTGACCTGAATAATTTCCCCAAGGTTATATTTAAATGCGCTCGGGACTTTGAACTTTGCGCCAGAGCTAGATAAATCAATGCTTAATCCATGAAGAAGCTGTCCTTTAGAACGGCAAATTTCAACTTGAGATTGGACTTTCAAGCGTTTTTCTTGGCGCTTTAAATCGTAGCCTAGGTGAACGGGTTCTGCTAAGAACGGGCTTTTAGGATCCGTTAACGATTGCGTTTTTTGCTGAGTAAGGCGCTTGCTCATTACGCGAAAGTTATTTCGCGTGTTGACCAATGCTTCCCACATTCCTTCCGTGTAGCAGCCAAACTTTTTGATGTTTTTATGGTAAGCGTTGAAAGCAACATCATCCAACCAATGTGGAATACCATCCAAAATATACTCGCGACATTCGCCTTGAACGCGACCTCGCAAATCAATGCTTTTTTTGCATGGAGCCATTAAGCGGTTAAGTTCCATTTTAACCAAAATTTTGGCCGAAGGCGGCTCTTCCTCGGTCAGTTGGCCAAGGACAAAGTCAAAGTCATTCGTACCGTAAACGGGAATGAGTCGTTCTGCGAGCGAGAGAATTTCAGATTGCTGCATTATTTCTGTTAGAGTATGTAGTTACTTTAAATTGTATCGGCTAAGCGAAGTAATACTTAAGTATATCAATAGTTCATTTCAGTTCAGGTCTGACTTGGCTGTGCTTAGTCACATTTGTAGAAAAAATTGAGGCATCATGGCGAAAGCAAAACGAGCGTATGTTTGTAATGATTGTGGCGCGGACTTTCCCCGTTGGCAGGGGCAGTGTAACGCATGTGGTGCATGGAATACGATAACAGAAGTACGTATCGCAGCATCGCCAACCGTTGCTCGCAATGAACGCTTAAGCGGCTACGCTGGTTCCGCAACAGAAGCTACGGTTCAAACGCTATCCGAAATTGATCTGCAAGAAGTACCTCGCTTCACCAGTGGGTTTAAAGAGCTTGACCGCGTGTTGGGTGGTGGTGTTGTGCCAGGTGCCGCAATTTTGATTGGTGGTAACCCTGGTGCAGGTAAATCAACCCTTCTGTTGCAAACCATGTGTAGTTTATCTGCGCAAATGCCAACGCTTTACGTAACCGGTGAAGAGTCATTACAGCAGGTGGCAATGCGTGCTTCCCGATTGGGCTTGCCGAAAGATCATTTAAAAATGCTATCGGAAACGAACGTCGACAAAATTTGCCAAATCGCCGAAAAAGAGCAGCCTCGTATAATGGTAATAGACTCGATTCAGGTGATGCACGTTTCTGATGTTCAATCGTCGCCTGGCAGTGTTGCTCAGGTACGTGAATCTGCGACGGCTCTGACACGATACGCAAAACAGAATAATGTTGCGGTATTTATTGTTGGTCACGTAACAAAAGATGGTACCCTTGCGGGCCCCAAAGTTCTTGAACACATTATCGACTGTTCGGTACTACTCGATGGTGGAACGGATAGCCGATTCCGCACTTTGCGTAGTCATAAAAACCGTTTTGGCGCTGTGAATGAGCTTGGTGTCTTTGCAATGACAGGCCAAGGATTGAAAGAAGTGAGTAACCCATCAGCGATCTTCCTTTCTCGTGGTGAAGAAGAAACATCAGGCTCTTCCGTCATGGTGGTTTGGGAAGGCACGCGCCCTCTACTAGTAGAGATTCAAGCGCTGGTGGATTACTCGCAGTTAGCCAACCCTCGTCGTGTTGCGGTCGGCTTGGAGCAGAACCGCCTATCACTTTTGCTCGCTGTGTTGCATAAGCATGGTGGCTTACAAATGGCAGACCAAGATGTCTTTGTTAATGTGGTTGGCGGTGTTAAGGTGACGGAGACAAGCGCTGATCTTGCTTTAGTTATGGCGCTTTTATCGAGTTTTCGTGACCGTCCACTCCCTAAAGATGTGGTGATTTTTGGTGAGGTAGGGCTTGCGGGCGAAATCCGTCCAGTGCCAAGTGGGCAAGAGCGTTTGAATGAAGCGTTCAAACATGGTTTCAAGAAAGCCATCGTGCCAGCAGCCAACATGCCGAAAGGTGGCATCCCTGGCATGCAAATTCACGGCGTTAAGAAATTGTCGGAAGCGATAGAGGCTTTTGACGAGCTGTAATGCTCATAAGAATGGTATTTGTGCAATCACAAACTGTTCTATCCGTCCTCAATAAAATGCGAATAAAGTACATAAATTGCTGTGTTTGACTATGCTTTGGGGACGGAAATTTCACGTTAAAATTTTTTTTCTTCCATCCGCACGCAAGGGTATCAGTATTGACAGAATGTGATATACTCTGCGCGCACTTTATACCTTATTAACAGAGTAAGACAATGACTGATTTATCAAAATACAGAAACATTGGTATTTTTGCTCACGTAGACGCGGGTAAAACTACCTCTACAGAGCGTATCCTAAAGCTAACTGGTAAGATCCATAAGATCGGTGACACTCACGACGGTTCAACTACTACTGACTTCATGGAGCAGGAAGCTGAGCGTGGTATCACAATCCAGTCTGCAGCAACAACTTGTTTCTGGAACGATCACCGTCTAAACATCATCGATACTCCTGGACACGTTGACTTCACTATCGAAGTTTACCGTTCTCTAAAAGTACTTGACGGTGGTATCGGTGTATTCTGTGGTTCTGGTGGTGTTGAGCCTCAGTCAGAAACTAACTGGCGTTACGCTGACGAATCACACGTATCACGTCTGATCTTCGTTAACAAACTAGACCGTATGGGCGCAGATTTCTACAAAGTTGTAGATCAAGTACAGAACGTACTAGGTGCTACACCTCTAGTTATGACTCTACCTATCGGTATCGAAGAAGATTTCGTAGGTGTTGTAGACGTACTAAGCCAACAAGCTTACGTATGGGATGAGTCTGGCCAACCAGAGAACTACGAAGTTCAAGATATTCCAGCAGACATGGTAGAGAAAGCTGCTGAATACCGTGAAATGCTAATCGAAACTGCTCTAGAGCAAGACGAAGATCTAATGATGGCTTACCTAGAAGAAGGCGAAGAGCCATCTCTAGAAGACATCAAACGTTGTATCCGTAAAGGTACTCGTGATCTAGCATTCTTCCCAACTTACTGTGGTTCAGCGTACAAGAACAAAGGTATCCAACTTATTCTTGACGCGGTAATTGATTACCTACCATCTCCAACAGAAGTTGATCCACAGCCTCTAACTGATTCAGAGACTGGTGAGCCAACTGGTGAAGTTGCGACTGTATCTGCAGACGAGCCACTACGTGCTCTTGCATTTAAGATTATGGATGACCGCTTCGGTGCTCTAACCTTTATCCGCATCTACTCTGGTAAGATGAAGAAAGGTGACACAATCCTTAACTCTGCAACTGGTAAAACAGAGCGTATCGGCCGTATGGTTGAGATGCACGCGGACGAGCGTAACGAAATCGATTCAGCACAAGCTGGTGACATCATCGCTGTAGTTGGTATGAAGAACGTTCAAACTGGTCACACTCTATGTGATCCTAAGCACGAATGTACTCTTGAGCCAATGATCTTCCCAGATCCAGTAATCTCTATCGCAGTTAAGCCTAAAGATAAAGGCGGTTCTGAGAAGATGGGTATCGCGATCGGTAAAATGGTTGCAGAAGATCCATCATTCCAAGTTGAGACTGATGAAGATTCAGGCGAAACTATCCTGAAAGGTATGGGTGAACTTCACCTAGACATCAAGGTAGATATCCTTAAGCGTACTTACGGCGTTGAGCTAGAAGTTGGTGCTCCACAGGTTGCTTACCGTGAAACTATCACTCAAGCAATCGAAGATAGCTACACGCACAAGAAACAGTCTGGTGGTTCTGGTCAGTTCGGTAAGATCGATTACCGCATCAAACCAGGTGAGCCAAACTCTGGCTTCACGTTCAAATCAACAGTTGTTGGTGGTAACGTACCTAAAGAATTCTGGCCTGCAGTTGAGAAAGGCTTTGCGTCAATGATGGAGCACGGTGTTCTAGCTGGCTTCCCTACTCTAGACGTTGAAGTTGAACTATTCGACGGTGGTTTCCACGCAGTTGACTCTTCAGCTATCGCTTACGAAATCGCAGCGAAAGGTGCATTCCGTCAGTCTATGCCTAAAGCTGGCGCGCAACTTCTTGAGCCAATCATGAAAGTTGACGTGTTCACTCCAGAAGATCACGTTGGTGACGTAATCGGTGACCTTAACCGTCGTCGTGGTATGATCAAAGACCAACAAGCAGCGTCTACTGGCGTACGTATCAAGGGTGATGTACCTCTATCAGAAATGTTTGGTTACATCGGTACTCTACGTACTATGACTTCTGGTCGTGGTCAGTTCTCTATGGAGTTCTCACACTACGCACCATGTCCAACAAACGTTGCAGAGCAAGTAATTGCTGACGTTAAAGAGCGTAACGCTAAGAAGTAATTCTTAAGTTAACTCTATAACTTGAAAGCCCCGCTTAGTGCGGGGCTTTTTGTATTTAGCAGTCTTATACGCAGAGCGTGTTTGTTTTATTCCTATTTAGCGTTTGTTATGATGCCGTTCTAGTACTGTTGCCTTTTAGGTCAATGGTCTTAAAGTCTGGTACCACTGACTTTTCAAATATTTCTATTTCTTCCTTCAACCATTGCGCAAACAATTGAGCTTTAGGTCTTTTTAAGTAGCCTTTTGGCGCACACAAGTAATACGCAAAGTTGGGCTTGATAGCGATATCTCCAATTCGGACCAATTTGCCAGAACGAAAATATTGATGAGCTAAACTGTGTTTTACTAATGCCACGCCTTGAAGTGATAGTGCAGCCTCAAGCACGAGATGTGATCCACTGTATTTTAAGGTAGGCTTTGCTGCGCAGTGACCCAAGGTTGCTAACCACATATTCCAATCAAGATCAGGCCAAACATCTTCAATCAGCTCAGCTTTGCTTAAATCCTCGATGTTATAGATCCCGTGCTCTTTCTGGTACACCGGATGACAAGCTGGATAAAAAGCTTCGTCCATTAGCCATTGTGATTCTAAATTGGGGTACTTTCCTAAACCGTAACGAACACATAAATCTATCTGGCTATCTTGAAAAGACACCAAATCATTGGTTGGTTCTAATAGCAAGGCGATATCAGGGTGACGCTGACGAAAAGCCGTAATTTTCGGGACTAACCAATGATGAGCGAAAGAGGGGAGTGTTGATATCGAAAGGTGGTTCGGGTTTGGATCTTGATTGACTAATCTTACCCCTTGCTGCAAATGAGCAAACCCTCTTTCTGCCTGACTAAACAGTAGCTCTCCCTCTGGTGTGAGCACGATTTTTCTGTGCTGACGAACAAATAGGTCCGTGCCTAAGAACTCTTCTAAATGACGAATTTGCTGACTAATGGCCGCTGGCGTAACAAACAGTTCTTTTGCTGCCGTTTTAAAGCTTCCTTCCTTTGCTGCAACGAAAAAGTAATACAAGCTTTGTAAGGGAGGCATTCGATCTTTCACATTAGTTTTCCTTAACTCTATGGCAGATTCTATCGTTTGAGGTTATCAGCGTAGTCGCTGATTATTAAGTGGTCAACATTGTATAGGGATCTTTGAAATGGAAAACATGACACACACTTGTGAGCGTACTATACCTACTGCCCATCAGAGCGGGTTACAGTTAATTTATTCTAAACTGGCGGCTTGGAGAAGGAACTATAAGACACGTCGTCACTTGAGAGAGTTACCAAAGCACCTTTGGGACGATATTGGATTAGGTGAAAGGGAGATTAGTTGTGAAGTGAGTAAGCCATTCTGGAGAGAGTAGTCTATGAGTTTGATTCAAGCTCAAAGTTAAGTTGCACTCCCCAATGGTGTTGAGGAGTGCAAGCAAAATTACAAGTCTTCTTCCCACACGACCAATTCATCTTTTGGCCAATTGTGGCCTATCTCATGATACTTTTGTTCGAGCACATGACGTTTAATTTTAAGCGTTGGCGTCAGTACGCCATTTTCTATACTCCAAGGTTCTTTAATCATTAACACACCTTTGATTTGCTCATGAGAGGCGAGTTCTTGATTCATCCTGGCAATAACTTTACGTGTGGTACGTGCGTATCGCTCTCGATCAAAGTTAGGGAAGTCATGTGGCACAACCAAAAGAATCGGAGCGGGTAGCCCTAAACCGATGAGACACATCATCTCTACGCGACTGTACTCGAAAAGCTTTTTCTCGATAGGAACCGGAGAGACAAATTTACCTTTGGCGGTTTTGAAGTTATCTTTTTTACGGCCTTGAATCGTTAGATAACCATCTGAGTCGATAGCGCCGATATCGCCTGTGTGTAGCCAGCCCTCTGAATCAAAAGACTCTTGGGTGGCAATATCATTTTTGTAGTAGCCAGAAAATAGCCCTTTGCCACGCACCATGATTTCATCATCGGCTGCGATTTTTAACTCAATGCCTGGCCCTGCATTACCGACACTACCAATTTTGTCAGCTCTAAATGGGTAGTTGAGCGTGCTGTAGGCAAATGATTCCGTCATCCCCCAAGCCTCTGTGATATCAAGGCCCACTGAGTGGTACCATTCCAACAGCGCTGGCGAGACAGGTGCAGAGCCACAGCCTAATACTCGAGCCTGATCTAAACCTAGACCATCTGCTAGCTTTTTCTTGATCAAAGAATTGACGAATGGGATTTTCAACAGAATATTGAGCTTCTTCTGTGGAAGTTTGTCTTGAATACGTTGCTGGAATAGCGTCCATAATCGTGGGACGGAGATAAACAGAGTTGGTCGGTGCATCTTCACATCTTCGATAAAAGTGTCCAGTGACTCTGGAAATGCTGTTGGCACGCCACCCATAATCGATGAACCGAAGATATAAACACGCTCTGTAATATGAGCGAGCGGTAAATAAGAGAACAATCGGTCGTTTTCTTGGATACCAATATGATTGATCAGTTGCTGAACAGACCAACTGAATGCGCCGTAAGTTAGCATCGCGCCTTTCGGTAACCCTGATGTGCCTGAGGTATACACCAACGACATTAGCTTGTCATCGTAATGCCGCGGACGCTCTTCACTTGGCATTGCATCTGCAATGAGCGCTTGGTATTCGTGCTTACACTTTGGTGCCGTGTCATAAGGTAGAGCGATGCTAATGAGTTCAGGCATAGCATCAATGACCTGCTGAGTTGCTTTGGGATCATCGAGTTTTCCGCCAATGATCGCTTTACTTTCACTATGAGTCACACAGTATTCGATGGTGTCTGCACCGGCGGTAGGAAAGATTGGCACACTGACATAGTCACCAAGCATCATAGCAAGATCGCAAATAAACCATTCTGCACAGTTTTTAGATACTAACGCAACTTTGTCGCCAGGCTTTACACCAAGCGAGCGTAGTGCGCTGACAAGTTTTAAGGCTTGATCTGCAACATCAGAGAATGTGTACTCAACAAACTGTCGGTTAATAATTTGTTTTAGGTAGACCTCATTTGGACGCTCTTGAGCCCATTTGAGGATCATTTCATTTGGTGGTGGGAGAGCGCAACCAGCAGCGCTATTTAGATTCGGCTGATTCATTTTAAGTGACTCCATGTCTTCTCATTGTATTTATAATTGTTAACGCATTGTTAACTTTAGCATGTTAAATCGCGACACGGGAATGCATTTTGATGAAATATGTGGGGAAGATAGCGTTAGTTATGGTTGAAGTCGGAGCGACTCGATCTAAAAAGCAATGTGATTGATGCTACGCAAAAGAGAACAGGCTTTTCAGCTGTTATGTCATACCGACTTCATACTAAGAGCACAGGTAAGCAATTTATTTTATTAATAATATTGCGAAAACATAGAATCTATCCTAATTATTTATTAACTAGTGGCTTAGTGTTGAAGATAAGTATAAATGTCTCCTAATTTCTTCAAAGCGCCAAACTTAAAGGTATGTCGTGGTTTTGAAGTAGCTATACTAATCTTACTTTGGAAAGTTAGGAGCTTCACCTCAAGCTATTGCCTGAGATTACTTGGGTACGATCATCAGCAAAAGGAAAGATGTGATGTTACGGAAGACTTTACTGGGTACCTATCTTTGTAGTTTATTCATTGCGGGGAATGCATATGGTGCTGAAGGAGATGATATTCCTCAGCGTGCCCAAACGGTTGGTGATGTTATTGAGCGCCCAGGCGTTCTCACACCTAAAGGTAAATGGTCATTTGATTCGTCTTTAAGCTATACACAAAACTCTTCAAACAAAGTATCTGTTGTTGGGTATACAGTCTTACCAACTCTGATTGTTGGGCGAATTGAAGTGAGTGATTCGGATAGGACTACAGTAACCGTTGGATTAACTGCTCGGTACGGTTTAACAAACGCCACAGAGTTAGAAGTTAGAGTGCCGTATGTGTATCGTAATGACCAAGTTTCTACGCGCCCCATTCAAGATGGTTCAAACAGTGAAGTAGTAAACACAACGGTGGATGGCGGAGGGCTTGGTGATGTAGAGTTCGCATTGAGGCACCAGTTTAACTTTGAGTCTGCGCCATACTGGGTAGGTGGCCTTAGAGTAAAGTCGGATACAGGACGATCGCCTTATGATGTTTCTATTGAAGATGGAAGCAACTCATTTAGTGATGTCCCTACAGGTTCGGGTTTTTGGAGTTTTGAGCCTAATTTATCTCTTATTCACCCTGTTGATCCTGCGGTCTTGTTCGCTAGTCTAAGTTATATTTATAACTTAGAGGATACTGTTACAGTTGGCGACACAAAAGCTGATGTTGAACTTGGAGACACTATTTCTCTTTCAGGAGGAATGGGGTTTGCGGTGAATCCTGATCTTTCATTCTCTTTAGGACTTAGCCATAAAACTATTTTAAAAAGCAAAGTAAATGGCAGATCGGCAGATGATGCTAAGTTGCTTCAATTAGATGCATTAACTTTTGGTATAAACTATGCCTTTAGTGAACGCTCATCTATCAATGTTAGTGCTCAAGCTGGTCTTACAGAAGATACTCCCGACTTTCAATTAACAGTACGAGTACCTTTTAATTTGTAAAATGGATATTAGGCCCTTGAGTCTTGGGCCTAATTTATCGTTAGCGCCTAGTGTTCGCATTATAAATTGATTGGATTATATTGGATAAAGTAGGTATATATTCTTAAAATGATGGTGGCCTATTGATATATCTACCTTTCTTTTGGTATGTAATCATAGATATCAGTCGTTTCTAATATCAAAGAAGCTTAACGTGACAATTTTTCAGATAAAAATGGAAATGCTCATTGAAGGTGGTTCAATAAGGCGTCTTCTAATTGTTGGTTTGCTTTGATTTCCCGTATTACCCCATTTACTTGAGCATCAATGTCTACGAGCGTGCTAAGTCCAATAATACTGTTATCTTTCGTGTTTTGAATAATATTGATAATACTTGAATTTATAAAGTCTGAACTTATTATATTAGGATTTTGAGACGAAGGAATTTTGGGTGAATCTATAGAATCATCTCCAATAATATTTCCTTCACCAAATTGTATGATGTTAACAATACCCTGGTTGAAAATATCTCCACTTTGATTTTCACTATTTGCGCTAATGTTTTTTAAATTACCATTTTCAATTACTAAGTTGGCAATGTTTGTGTTCAAAATATCATCGCCATTTATAGTCGTAGTAATGCTTAATCCAATATTAATAATATACTCGTCCGTAATTTGGAAGCCACCTCGATATTCTTCTAAAGATAAATTTGAAAGAGGAGTAAGTTCTTGCAGGCCAACATCTTTAGCATTCACATTAAAATGAGGTATTAGCATACAAAGCACTAACAAAAATTTATTGTAGTTCATAATGTAGGCCTTTCAGGTTGTTAAGTTCTTAAAGTTATTTAAAACAATGTTATATTAATTTTCACCGGAAACTGGGAGAGTAATGCTAAATACCCCTAAGGAATCTCTAGACACTCCTGTTTTTAATGGTGATCTTTGATATACGGTGAAATTATCATTGGTTATAAAGCTAGACCGTCCCATTTCCGCTTCGTTACGGACCAGTAACACAATTCCTTGGTAATATTTTTCAAACTCATCCAGTTTCATTATCATGGTTCCTCTAGAAGGGTCTCCTAGAATAACTGAGTGATTGTTTATACCTCTGATGACAACAAAATGCATATACCCGTCGAAATTAACGAGAGTAATCCCAGGGACGCCGACTTCTTTAATTTTCTCCAGTCCTACTTGAAAGCCGTCAGAACGTAACCCTATGGAATCCAAGTAAAACTTCATATCCAACAAAGAAAAACCTTTCTCTTTGATTTTTTCTTTATCACCTTTTTCAAACATGCTTTTGAAGATATCTTGTTCAGATGACTCTGTTGCATAATGAAAAGTGAGAAGAGAAGCCAGGGCGGCAGAGCCACAGCTGAAGTCATACTGTTGGCGAAAAACATCACCGAACACTATTTCTTTGTAGCTTTTAACAGGAACAGAGTAATGTGCTCGGTAAGGTAGCAGTTCTAATGAAATGGCTGATGCTGAATAAACGAGCATCAGCCAAATTAAGTTATTTAATACTTTCATATTGTTTACTTGAGTGTCAGGTTAACGACGGTAGAGTTCTGGATTAAAACGTTGTTTCCGCTGTTCTGAATTACGTTGGATATACCCGAACTGTCTGCGAACGCTCCACTTGATAGTATATTGTTACCACTCACGGTGTTTGACGCGACATTATCTGACGAAATACCATTGATATCTGATTCTGCATAAACCAAGTCGAGTTCAACATTTTGTCCACCTCTTGATTCATTCATGATATCCAAGCTAACTTCTCCGCCAGATAATGCAATGTCATCAGCGAGTGCAGTGCAGGCAACTATCATACTCAAAGTACAGATTGCCAAACGCATCGCTTTCTCCTACTAGTCGGTTACTCACCCCCAGTAAACACACTTGCATTAGTTGTAACAGATTGTTGTACAAGTGAATTTGAACCAGCATTCTGACCAACGGTAGTAATACCAGCTGCACCACCAAGACCACCAAGGGTGTTCATGTTTTCAACTCGAACTCGAGTATCATCCGCGTTAGTTGCATAAATAACTGATGCACCTGTAACACCACCCATTAGGCTTGAGCTCGCAACAACCATATCTGTATCCATATGGACTTGATTGAAGCTATCAACATTTGTTGAGCTCGAGTCACTTTGATAGTTACTATTGTCGTTAAAGCTGTTCGAGTTTGTTGTGCTTGAATCAGCGTAGCTACGGTTATCACTCTGGTTACGGTTGTCGCTTTGATTACGATTATCGCTGTTATCGTTAAAGCTACTGTTGATACTAGAGTCACTGTTGTCGTTGTTGCTACGTCTTACAGTAGAACTAGAGTCACTGTTGTCGTTGTGGCTTCTATTTGTGTTAGTACTTGAATCACTACTATCACTATTTAGGCTCACATCAAGATCAGCACTGGTACTGTTGTCGTTAGCGTTAGACGTACTATTGTCGTTGTGGCTTTGAGCTGTGTTAGTGCTCGAGTTTGAGTTGTCGCTGTTGTTATTAAAGCTGTCATCAACACCAAGAGTTGCACTGTTGTCAGTGTCGCTGTTGTCGTTGAAGCTATGACCAATACCTAGTGACGCACTATTATCGCTGTTGTCGTTGAAGCTATCACCAACACCGAGAGATGCGCTATTGTCACTGTTATCATTGAAGCTGCCAGATAAACCGATATCGGTATTAGCGCTGTCAGTCCATTGCATGTTGTCGTCTCCATCATCGATCTCATTCGCGATTAGAGAGCCACTAAATAAAATTGCTGACATTGCTAAAGCAAGCCCTGTTTTGTTTAGAGTCATAACGATTACTCCATTTCCTGTTATTCCTGATTAAAAATGACTGCACTTAACTTCTTGCTGCTTCCTTCAAATGTTGTGGGAAGCGATGAAATTATAAGAAAGGATCAGTGAAAGCTGTTCTCATTATTGAGAATAATTCAGGCTGGAAGGGAGTATTTAGGTGCGTCTCTTTAAGGTGTTAAAGAAAAAAATAACATAATCATAATGTTATTTTTTGTATTTACTTTAAGTACTCATCAAGTATGAAATGAAGCCAATATAAAGAAGTAATTCGTTCTATTGCACTGAGCGGAGCAGTCATCCATTTTTTATAAATGGTATTTTATCCAATTATTATCTTTATTATTTAATATTATAAATCATATCCTTATGCTAACACAGGTTGAAAAGTATGGATAAAAATATAACAGGTTCATACTTTTTAAGTCTTTTTCGGTGCTGAAAAGCAATGCGATATCATTCTGAAGTGCTATATTTTCTACTTAAAATGAAGATAAATTCTCTTTGCTATCCCCAATTAATTTTCTAACGGGGGTTGGTGAAACAGGTAAGTTAATGTGGTGGGACTATGGAAAAGAAGCACTTGATACTGCTAGCTGAGAGTAATTTACAAAGTAACTTAATAAAAAAACAGCTGTCTTCCATTCATGATGTCGATGTAAAGATAATGCAACCAGATGAAGTGGTGTTCAGAAGTCACTCACTCAGTATCGATTTGATGTTTATTGATTACGATTTTATGCGTCAGCTTGAAGTACAAGGAAAGTTACCAGATTTTGATCTATTTGGGTGGTCCTTTATGCTTCACAACGTCCCTTGTGAAAAAGTACAAACGGACTTACTGCATTGGAAGTTGTTGAAAGGAATTTTGCTCCGAAGTGCATCAGTGACACATATATGTGATGGCGCGGAATACGTACTGAAAGGTGGGTTGTGGCTACCAAGAATGTACCTAGAGAAGTTAGTCCTCAATTATCGGCATGCAAATTTGTCCGAAGAACAGCAGCATGATGAGTTAACATGCAGAGAAAAACAGATTCTAGAGCTACTTGTGTACGGCATTTCAAATCAACAAATTGCTTCAAGACTTTTTTTATCTGAAAGTACAGTGAAAAGCCATATATACAAGTTGTACAAAAAACTCGATGTCCATTCTCGTCATGATGCAGTTAAGTTGGTAAGAATGAACAATGGCTTAACCGAGAGAAGTTAAGTCATAATTTGTGATGCTCTTTTTATCGGGGTCTGTTCCGTTTTCACTATCTAATCTAAGCAAGGGCACTCGTATTTGAGTGCCCGTGGTTTATCTAGATTCAATAGTTGGCGTATCAGCAGGCTACATCATGCCCGTGACAAGGCCTGCTGCCACAAAAAACACGATCATCCATAGTACCGAAAGGTTGAGCTTTTTGTGTAGATAGAAACCCGCAATCACTAACGCCATGTCGATGGGAGCAACAACTGCGCTGCTAAATACTGGCTGGTAAAGTGCCGCGAGTAGTAACCCTACTACCGAGGCATTTACACCGTTGATGGCGCCGGAGACCAGCGGTTTGCCTGCCAGTGCTTGCCAGTTTTTAAGAACGCCAAGCAGTAGAAGAAACCCTGGGAGGAATACGCCAAGCGTTGCGATCAGCGCGCCTAAAATTGGCGTATCCGAAAGCTCATAACCGATAAAAGTCGCAAAGGTGAACATTGGCCCCGGTACAGCTTGTGCAGCGGCGTAGCCTGTTAAAAATGCATCTTGGCTGAGCTGGTCGCCAACAATGTTTTGCAGAAGCGGCAGAACCACATGACCGCCACCAAACACTAAGCTACCAGCTTGGAAAAAATCACTAAACAGCCCAAGCAAAGGTAAAGTATGAGCCACTAACGGTAAGCCGAGTAAAAGCACCGCAAATAGAGCCAATGGCGCGATAGACGGTTTAAACGGCTCGGCTGATGGCGCGGAGTCTTTCTTCAGATATCGCATTCCGACAAAACTTGCTGCTATCAACACGAACATTTGCGTCATGATGCTTGGTGCTACCAGCAACGCAATCGCAGTCGCGACGCACAAACCCGCGGTCAGTTTACTTTGGCAGAAATTTTTGTACATGCCCCAGGTTGCATCCGCCACGACGACGACTGCGAGCAGTTTTAGGCCGTGAACGATGTTTTGGAACACTGCGGTGTCGGTGATTTGGCTGCTCACCATCGCTAGCGCCAACATGATGATCACTGAAGGAAGAGTGAATCCGACAAATGCTGCGCATGCGCCACCTAAACCGCCGCGTTTATAGCCTAAAGCAAAGCCGACTTGGCTTGAGCCCGGTCCCGGCAAAAACTGACTGAGTGCGACGATTTGCGCGTACTCGCTGTCATCAAGCCATTTCAGTTTCTCAACAAAGGTTTGGCGAAAATAACCAATATGAGCCGCAGGGCCGCCGAAGCTGAACCAACCCAGCCAGAAAAAAGTTTTGAAGATGGTGAACATGTCGAGCCTGTTTATCTAAAAAGCATTGTTGCTAATTTATCGAATGCTATAAAATGACTCAAATTGATAATTTTAATTTCATCTATGAATGAAATGGGATAAGGATATTGGAGTGAAAGAGGACATTCAGTGGCGCAACATTGACTTGAACTTATTGGTGACGTTTTCCTACTTGTATCGCTATCGAAGCGTTAGCGTCGCGGCAGAGAAAAGTTACGTTAGCCAGTCGGCGATGAGTCATAGTTTGTCTCGTTTAAGGTTGTTGTTTGACGACCCGCTTTTTGAGCGAAAAGGGCACAAGATGGAGCCCACCGAGCACGCTCACCACATCGCGCCAACTGTGCATCACTTGTTGGATTCTATCGCCAAAGACTTGCTCACTAAGTCTGCCTTCCAACCTGAAAATTACGCGGGTGTATGTCGCATCGGGTTAACGGATTATGCCGAGTTTATTTTTGCTCCTCGGCTTTATGACGAAATACGCCAGCGCGCCCCAGAGGCGCAGATCAGTTTTATTAACGTCAATCGTAGCAACTACGTGGCACTAACTGAGCATGAAAAGCTCGATGTCATTATTGGCAGCATGCCGGTGTTGGATGACAACTTTGAGAGCTTGTACTTGTACACCGAAAAACACGTGTGCATGTGTGATAAACAGGTATTGCAAGGGGAAACACAGCTGTCTCTGGAAGCGTTCGCGAACATCGAGCAAGCTCTGGTAAGTCCCGATGGGAGCTTAAAGACACAAGTAGACCAAAAGCTCGCAGAACATGGCTTGAGCCGCAAAGTCACCGTGGCGTCGCGCAACTTTCTCACTATTCGGCATCTATTGAAAAAGCGCGATCTCATTGCCATCGTGCCAGAAAAAATGGCGTTGGCGGAGGGCTTTTCGGACGATCTCATTACTGTTAAGCCGCCGATCGCCGTTGCGGATTTTGACATTGCCATGCTGTGGCATTCCAGCCGAAACAATGAAGACAAAGGCATTTGGCTACGCGAGTTGGTTTCTTCGACCATCACCTCTAAATGATAAACATTTGGGGCACTCATGGTGCTTAGAGTTATTTGTTGTTGGACTTCTTACTACCCGCTGAGTTATCGGCGTTACACCGAAACAGTACTGATTGTGCAAAATGAATGTCTTGGGTTAGGGGGGGGATGTTCCAGATTTAATTCATAAAAGAGATTAATGGAAAAGGTATCATTGAGTTGTACCACGTAGTTTAAGCTCTGTTTGAACGTATACATGAAGAGGGAGTAAGCGTCCATCTCGGTATTTTTCCACCAGTAAGTTCACTCCCTGAGTTCCCATCAACTCAGAGTGAATACGAATTGTAGACAACGGCGGAAAGGTAAAGCGAGCAGTAGGAATATCATTCATACTAATCAACGTAATATCCTCTGGTATCTTTAAGCCAAATTCATGGATTGCACGTACTATGCCAATCGCGATGGAGTCTGAATCAATGAATACTGCTTTCGGGAAGTCACCTTTGGCTAGCATCTCTTTCGCTAAGTTATAACCGGACAAACTAGAGCAGGCACAATAGTGTATATCTTGTTCTGCGACCACGCCTTTTAGATAGCCATAGTCCAAAAACACATTTTTACGAGTGTCAGCTGCGTCGTGCTTGTCTTGACCGCTAATATAACCGATGCGGCGGTGGCCTCGTTGTACAAAGAAATCAACCACTTGCCTACTGATTCGAATAAGGTCGACATCAACGCAATCATAAGGGCAGGTTGGATCTGAAAAGTTTATGTAGCAGATGCTATCGGCTAGACGTTTAGGTAATTTATCTACTACCTTTTGGTCGACATTTCCGACTAAAAGGACACCTGTTATCTTTTTCGTTTCAACATCAATTTCACTGTTATAGCAATTGGTTAGCGTAATACCTAATTTGTCGCATTGCGTTTCAATCCCATGATGAATTGATAAGTAGTAAGGGTCATTCACCTCTGTTTCTTGTTTGTAGTTATATAAGGCTAAAAAGTGATGTTTTTGCTTAGCTTCTTTGATGCCTTTCTTCGAGCTACTGGTGCGGTACTCCAGTTTTTCTGCAATTTCCAAAATGCGGTATTTGGTTTCTTCTTTAACGCTCAACGTTGGGTCGTTGTTCAAAACCCGCGATACTGTTGCAAGTGAGACGCCTGCTTCAATGGCGATATCTTTTAGCTTTGCCATGTAAATTTCCCGTTGGCACTGCCCAAGTGTGAGCTCAATAATCTGACTATTTTAAACAGCTACTTAGATATGCACAAACCTTTAGTAAGACAGTCCTAAACACTTTAAATCATCATATCAAGCCAAATTGTTTTCATGAAATAGACTCTATTGAGTAATAAATAAAGCCGTAAACGTAAGGATTATATTGCTGTAAAAATACTGAAAAACGCGACTGGTTTGGAAACTTGCTACTTGTGGTAACTCTAGTACTTAATAGGACTCGAGCTGTTTAGAGTTTAATCAAGCAAACGTTTTATTGTTCATGTTTATGTTTTGTGTCTCATTTTATAAACAAATCAATAGGAAAGTATTCAACTCTATTTATAATCTCCGCGCTTTTAAAAGCTGTCTAACAGTATGAAAAATTAGGAAATTATAATGAAAAAAGTATTGCCATTATTGGCTTTAGGTGCAGTGGTTGCTTCAGCATCAGTTCAAGCAAAAGGTAACTGGTATGTTGGTGCTGATTTGGTAAATTCAGATCTTAAAGTTAAAAGCTTGTCAAAAGATCTTTCTGCGACAGGTCTTAGCCTTGCTGTAGGTAAAGAGCTTCAATATTCAGAAAACTTCAAACTAGCTTTTGAAGGTGAGTACATATACTTTGGCGACTTTGAAGAAACATTTTCTTACATGGGGTGGCCGGTTAAATTTAGTGTTGATGCTTCTGCGTTCAATTTCAATGCGAAGCCTAAATACCAATTTGCAGGTACAGGCTTCTATGTTGGTGCGATAGCTGGCCTTGGTGTAATGAGTGTTTCTTATGAAGTGAAATCATCTAGCACTGTTACCGATGATGGTCGTGATGTAGGCTTTAACTACGGTGTTGAGGCTGGTTATGAGTTCGCTTCAGGTTTGGTTGTATCTGGTGGCTACCGTGCTTCTTCGGTAAGTATTGATGCCGAAAACGGTGGCAGCGAAGATTTTGATTTTGACAGCCTGTACGTTGGTGTTGATTACAAGTTTTAAGCTCGCGTAAGCAAACATAGATACTAAAAAGGAGCCGTTAGGCTCCTTTTTTTATTAGATTATCAATCAACTCATAATGGTGATCTTGTACGCCTGCAAGGTTGCCATATTTGGGTTGGTGGCGGTCATTTTCTTTCGCGTGTTGCCAGCCAATGGTGTGACGCACAAAATGCTCTGCAAACGCGTGGGAAACTTCCAAGCAACCTGCCAGTACGGTATCAACATAACTTTGCATGATTGGGCTCTTTTCGCATGGTGGTAGTGGCTCGTCTTTTACGTAAACCCAAATGTCATGTTCTTGGTTAAAACTCGCATCTGTTTCGATTTGATCTGGCTGAAGTTGAATACGATGATAACCTCGCTCACGGCGGTCGAATTCTGCGAGCGCTTCTTCATTTACTTCGAGTAAAACGCCATTAACCTGTCCATCGCCTTGGTTCACCACTAATGGAGAGAGGCTGTAGCTGTCGTCAATCTTCCCCCAGTAGCGAACCAACCCATGTGCTATGACGGGAATGGCTTCTCCCGTTTGTCCGGTTAACTTACGCGACGCAGAATTAATCAAACTGCCATAGCCAAATATGTACATTGTCGTTGCATCCCTTAACTGATAGTTGTGCCTCTCATGTTTATACCTAACCCGCATCTGAAGCACAACTTTACCTCTTAAGTATAATCTTAATTATAAACATGTATTTTTTATACATGTTTATGGTAGCATCAATATGTAGTTGAGTTAACCAGCATCGAGAGACGCTTGAGGGCAAGATAATGCTGAATATCACCGATAAAAAAGTAGAAGAAAAAATCCCCGCATGGCTGCGATTAGGCTTTCGGCCGTTTTTTCTGTTTGGGTCGATTTACGCCATTGTTGCGATTGCGTTGTGGGTGTGGATGTTCCAAGGCGGACAGCCAAACGCATTAGCCGTGCCTGCATTGTGGTGGCACGTACATGAAATGTTGTTCGGTTTTTCGATGGCCATTGTAGTTGGCTTTGTACTGACCGCGGTACAAAACTGGACTGGCATTAATGGTACCAAGCATTACATGCTTCTGGCTTTATTTGGCTTGTGGTTAGTGCCCCGCATATTGCTTTGGACACCAGCACCGTTATGGTTAACCAGCAGTATCGAAGCGGTATTTTTACTGTTTGTCGCCTATGAGGTGGGCATTCGTGTGTATCGAGCCAAAGGTTGGCGTAATTTGTTTTTCGTTCCACTGTTTCTTTTAGCCATCTTTGCGAACTTTGCAAGCTACGCAACGATAAAAGGTATGCCGCCCTTTAGCTCTTCAGCGGTGTGGCAAGCAATGCTGTGGTGGTTTACCTTGCTGTTGTCAGTGATGGGCGGACGTGTGATTCCATTTTTTACTGCGCGTCGATTTAATTTCGAAAAAGCGCAACCATTGGCTTGGTTAGAGTGGTTCGCGAACTTGCCATTGGTAATGCTATTTGTGCTGAGCTTTTTCCCTGTGACGTTTGCAGAACTAGGTAGTCCTTTGATGCTATTTGCAGGTGTTGCTCAGTTGGTGCGTTTTGTTCGCTGGAAACCTTGGTTAACCCTGAGCGAGCCTTTAGTGTGGTCGCTGCATGCTGCGTATTTGTGTTTACCACTAAGCTTCATTTTGCGAGGCGTCTGGGGAGATGCATTTGCCAGCCATAACCTCATTCACCTGTTTGCGATAGGTGCGTTAGGCGGTTTGATTTTAGCGATGATTGCACGGGTGACGATGGGACATACTGGTCGCATGATCTACAAAGGACCAAACATGAGCCTTGCGTTTGCAGCAATTACCGCGGCAGCTTTGGTTCGCAGTTTCGCCGTGATCTTTGACCCAGCGAACATGATGCTGTGGATTGATATCAGCGGCGGATTATGGATTGTTGCGTTTGGGCTATTTGTGTGGCGCTTTGGTGTGATGCTTGTGACCCCTCGTGTGGATGGTCACCCCGGATAAGATTCTAATGTGAGTAGAGAAAAGAGGAGCCGCGTGCTCCTCTTTTGGTTTTTGTTCTTTATAGGTTTAGTGTTTACTCGTCTTCGTCGTCCGCTTTATTTGTGAGCCCCAAGCGTTTAAATAGCCACCACTCTAGACCAAAAATGACAATTAAGGCGATGCAGAACCAGGTGAATGCCATGGTGGAATCCACGCCTGGCATTCCACCAACATTGATACCGAGTAAACCTGTTAAGAAGCTGGTTGGTAGAAAAATCGTTGCTACCAAAGTAAACAGGTAACTGTTTTTATTGGTTTTCTCATCACGATGATGTTTGATCTCTTCTTGGAAAAGCGCCACTTCTCCAAGATAAAACTCAAGTGTTTCATTTATGCGCGTAATATTATTGTGTGCGAAGCGATATTGATGAGGTCTCAAAGCAATCAATTCTGATTCTGACTCCACAAGATCACGGATAGCGTACTGCTGAGGGCGAATAAAACGCTTGATAGAAATCAGTGCTTTTTGAGTCGCCATATGTTTGTACGTCGACTCATCATTCACGTCGAACTGGTTTAGTGTTTCTTCAATCGTATCAAGGTAAATGTCTATTTTACTGTTTAATCCTTCAATGATCTGATGAAGTAAACTGGCAAGACTTTTTGGGCCTTTGTGTTCCGCTAATGCTTGGCGAATCTCCATGATCGCGCGTGATGGAATTTTACGAGTTGAAATGAGTGCGCCTTGAAAGTAGAGAATTCGAATACTAAGCATATCTTCTGGTGATGCATTGCCGTTCATATTGACGCCTCGTAAAATCAACATGAAGTTCTCGTCATCCAAAGGATGGAAAGATGGTCGGCTTTCGTCGGCTAATAGATGATCAACCGTAGCTCGAGGTACTTGGTTCTGCTCCAGCCAACCACGAATATCAGGATGCAGCCGTTCGCAATGGTACCAATGCTTAGCTTGAATTTGCTCTGCCGTGGTGGATTGTTGAGTTGCTTCTGGGGTTGAGAAGTCCCAATGTTCAATCATAAAACCCATTTTCTTTTCCTTGTTTGAGCCGATACCAAAATAACCTCAAGATACTTCTTTCGCGAGAATTGCATTGCCATACAGAGGCAATTCTCTGAGTACGGTACTCTGAAGTCATTGATGCATTATTTTTCAAATGAGTATGATTGTATTTAACGCCAAATGTCTATGAATAGTTGTTCTTATTTGCAATCGAGTGGAGCGCACCAAGGTGTTGTGCTTAAACAACAAAACAAAAAGCCTGCAACTAAGCAGGCTTTATTGTGGGGGAGGGAGGGGAGCTGTTAGCCAACTTGAGAAAGATTAACCACTTTCTGTTGTAGCTTTTTCTTTAAATAGTCCGTTAAGGCCTGTTTTTCTTCCTCGTTCATGTAAAGACCAAGCTTAGTACGGCGCCATAAAATGTCTTCATCGGTCATTGCCATTTCATGGTTCATTAAGTAATCGATCTCACGTTGGTAAACACCACCTGCTTGTGCCGAGAACGTTTGTCCTAAGTCAGCTTCACTTGTTGTGCCTTCCATTAAGTTCCAGGTTTGGGTACCAAACTGTGTGACATAACGAAGAATCAATGCTTCTGGCGCCCAAGTGTATTTAGCGTGAATTTGTTTAGCTAATTGTTCACGACTACAGCTGAAGTTACCACCAGGAAGGGTTTGGTTGGCCGTCCAGTCTTTACCCATTTCAGGTAGGAACGGAGCAAGTTTCTTCATTGCTGCTTCACCTAACTTACGGTAGGTCGTTAACTTACCACCAAAAACAGAAAGCAGAGGTGCATGGTCGTATTCCGCATCGAGCTCTAGCGTGTAGTCTCGTGTGATTGCTTGCGGAGAGTCAGATTCATCGTCACATAAAGGACGAACACCGCTGTATGTCCAAACTACATCTTCGCGAGTCAACTGGTGGACAAAGTGTTGGTTTACGATATCAATGAGGTAATCGACTTCGTCATCTGAGATCGACACTTCACGTGGGTCACCTTTGTATTCCACATCTGTTGTACCAATGATTGAGAACTTATCTAAGTAAGGAATCATAAATACGATGCGATTGTCTTTGTTTTGAAGGATGTAGGCTTGTGGTTCGTTGTGGATACGAGGAACAACGATGTGCGAGCCTTTGATTAAGCGAATGTTACGAGGAGAGGCTTGCTCTAATCCATCATCAAAGAACTGTTTTACCCAAGGCCCCGCAGCATTGACTAACGCTTTCGCTTTACGTTCGAAACGTTGGTTTGTCATCACATCGTGAATAGTAACGTGCCAGATACCACCTTCACGGTGTGCTTTTTCCACGCGGCAGTAGTTACGCACTTCAGCATGGTTTTCGCGAGCCGCAAGAACGTTCAGTAATACTAAACGTGCATCATCAACCCAACAGTCAGAGTATTCGAAACCCGTTTTCATTTCTGGTTTTAGCAAGCCAGATTTCGCAAGGTTGACGGTTTTACTGCCTTGCAGCGTCGTACGTTTACCCAAGTTATCGTAAAGGAAAAGGCCACAACGAATCATCCAAGCTGGGCGTAGGAATGGGCGATGCGGTAAACGGAAACGCATTGGTAGTGCGACGTGTGGTGCTTTACGAAGAATAACCTCACGCTCTGCGAGCGCTTCCGAAACTAAACGAAACTCGTAGTGTTCAAGGTAGCGTAAACCGCCGTGTATCAGTTTAGAACTTGCTGAAGAAGTCGCAGATGCGAAGTCATTTGCTTCATATAAGCCAACACTCAAACCTCGGCCAGCTGCGTCTGCCGCAATACCAGCTCCGTTAATGCCGCCACCGATTACGATCAAGTCTAAGGTAGTGGATGAGCTAGTAGTGGAAGCATTATTTTGTATACTCATAAATTTGACCTCTTGGTGAGCGAACGAGCATTTTAGAACATAATGTAATCCTAGCTCAGGTTTCGTTTGTGATCATCTATTATTTTCGTTTGTGAGCGTTTTGTGTGATTTAGACACAAAAAAAACCTCTGTCTAATTAAGACAGAGGTCATTTGAGGGGGAGTTATACGATTGACGTTACTCGTTTTCGGAGTTTGATTCGTTAGCTTCAACCACTTCAAGTGGGATAGAAGCTTCCTTCAAAATTGACAAGATTTCTTCTGGTGGCTGCTTATTGGTAAAGATCATGTTGAGCTGTGCAATATTGCCTAGTTTCACCATAGCATTGCGCCCGAACTTGGTGTGGTCTACGGCAAGAAATACACTACGGCTATTGTCAATGATCGCTTGTTTGACCCGGACTTCGTGGTAATCAAAGTCTAATAGCGAGCCATCGAAGTCGATACCGCTAATGCCGAGAATACCAAAGTCGAGACGGAACTGTTTAACGAAATCGAGGGTAGCCTCGCCAACAATACCGCCGTCTCTGCTGCGGACTTCTCCACCCGCTAAGATGACTTTGATTTCAGGGTTAGGGAAAAGAATGGTCGCAACATTGATGTTGTTGGTGACAACACGCAACTGTTTATGGTTTTTATTGAGCGCTCGCGCAACTGCTTCTGGTGTGGTGCCGATATCGATGAATAGTGTGGCACCATCTGGAATGTGTTTGACTACCACGTCTGCAATGACATCTTTTTCATTGAAGTTGAGCGCTTTACGCGTGTTGTAAGATGTGTTTTCAGAACTGAGAGGAATAGTGGCTCCACCGTGATAACGACGAATTTTGTTGTCATCGGCGAGTTCATTGAGATCGCGTCGGATGGTTTGTGGGCTGACATTGAATCTTTCTACTAACTCATCCGTGCTGACATAGCCTTGTTTTTTCACCAGCTCAACAATCTGCTGGTGTCGAGGTATTTGCTTCACTTACCACTCCCTTGTGCATTGGTAACGGCCAATGCTTCAAATTCGAAGCTCTATTGTGCTCGAATTTGCTCGTTGTGAGAAGTAAGCGAGTTCAGGAATCGGGGATAAAGCGCAAAAAGAGCGCACAAATGGCGCTCTTTTTTTCTTATGGAGATGAGATTAATCTTCTTCGTCGTGAAGTTCAGACCAGGTTTGTGCACATTTCACTGCACGTTTCCAGCCCTTGTAACGACGATTGCGTTTTTCTTCATCATCGTGTGGCTCAAAGGTGCGATCAAGTACCGCTTTATTCTGCAACTCATCAATGCTATCCCAGTAACCAACTGCAAGGCCGGCAAGGTAGGCTGCACCAAGAGCGGTAACCTCAGTTACTTGAGGGCGGTGTACTTCTGTGTTCAATACATCGGATTGGAATTGCATTAGGAAGTTGTTCGCTACTGCACCACCATCGACGCGAAGGTTCGCAAGCTTAATGCCTGAGTCAGCTTGCATCGCATCCAGTACGTCACGAGTTTGATAAGCGATGCCTTCCAATGTTGCACGGATGATATGGTTTGAATTCACACCGCGAGTAAGGCCGACAATCGTGCCACGTGCGTAGGCATCCCAGTATGGAGCGCCTAAACCAGTAAATGCAGGCACGACATAAACGCCGTTTGATGTATCCACTTTTGTCGCGAAGTATTCAGAGTCTTCTGCACCGTTTAGGATTTTCAATTCATCGCGTAGCCATTGGATAGAAGCTCCACCCATGAATACGGCGCCTTCAAGTGCATAAGCTGGTTCGCCTGCAGGACCACAAGCCAAAGTAGTTAGAAGGCCATGTGTCGAAGTGACTTTTTCTTGGCCCGTATTCATTAGCAAGAAACAACCCGTACCGTAAGTGTTTTTCGCTTGACCCGCTTCAACACACATTTGGCCGTAAAGCGCCGCTTGTTGGTCACCTGCGATTCCAGAAATAGGAATACGAGTACCGCCTTTACCACCGATGTTGGTTTTACCGTAAATTTCCGATGAGCGCTTCACTTCTGGCATCATAGATGCTGGAATGCCAAGCTCATCTAACATTTTTTGATCCCAACATAGATCGTTGATGTTAAACAGCATGGTACGCGATGCATTAGTGTAGTCGGTTACGTGAACGCGACCTTGAGTCATCTTCCAAACTAACCAAGTATCGACAGTACCAAACAACAGCTTGCCTGCTTCTGCGTCTTCTCGTGCGCCTTCAACATTGTCCAGAATCCATTTAACTTTGGTACCTGAGAAGTAAGGGTCAAGCACCAAACCAGTGTTGTCACGTACATAGTTTTCGAGACCGCGTGCTTTTAAATCTTCACAGATATCAGCAGTACGGCGACATTGCCATACGATCGCATTGTAAACGGGTTTACCTGTTTCTTTGTTCCAGACGATGGTCGTTTCACGCTGGTTAGTAATACCGATAGCCGCTAATTGGTCGCTACGGATGCCAGACTTAGCTAGAGCTTCTACTAAAGTAGAGCTTTGTGTTGCCCAGATCTCCATTGGATCATGTTCAACCCAACCAGCTTCTGGATAAATCTGAGTAAATTCGCGTTGCGCGACGCTTACGATGTTCGCATCGTGATCAAGAATCACTGCGCGAGAGCTTGTTGTACCTTGGTCCAGGGCAACAATGTATTTTTGCTCAGTCATGGTAAGAATCCTTTTGTTTCGTTATTTATATTTTAGTAAATGTTCGAGTTACGTC
The DNA here is from genome assembly GCF_033340475.1 of Vibrio sp. 1078-1. Lineage (NCBI taxonomy): Bacteria > Pseudomonadati > Pseudomonadota > Gammaproteobacteria > Vibrionales > Vibrionaceae > Vibrio > Vibrio sp. 1078-1. The sequence goes on along the minus strand of NZ_JAWOWM010000008.1, from coordinate 86,119 downwards.
AGTTTTAAGCTCTAGCTTCTTCTGTTTCTTCTTCCGTCTCACATTGGTTTGGAATCGTACAACCGTGGCCTTGTTGTGGAAGGTAAGCGGCAATCGCTTTTGGATACAACCAACCACCAAAACACGCACCTGCAATCGGAGCAAGTAAAGGCACGATAAAGTAAGGAATGTCTTTAGCACCTGTCAGAGCGTAATCCCAACCTGCGAAGTAAGCGAACAGCTTCGGTCCAAAGTCACGAGCAGGGTTCATCGCAAAGCCTGTTAGTGGGCCAAGTGAACCACCGATGACGGCAATCAAAATACCGATCAATAGAGGGTTCATTGCGCCACGTGCTGCGCCGTTATTTTCATCGCCCAGAGCCAGAATCGCAAACATCAGCACAGCAGTGATAACGAATTCCACAGCAAAAGCACCAAAGAAAGAGAGGGAGGCATGCGGATAGGTTGAGAAGATACCAGCAGTTGCTAGTGCATCTTGGCTGCTGCGAACGAAGTTATGAGCGATTTCGTAGTCGGTGAAAAGGTTGCTGTATAAGCTGTATACCAATGCAGCAGAACAGAATGCCCCAAGCATTTGAGCGATAATGTATGGCACCACTTTCGCCTTATCAAAACCATGGAACATAGCAAGTGCGATGGTAACGGCAGGGTTGATGTGTGCACCAGAGACGCCAGCCGTACAGTAAATAGCGATGGCGACACCGAAGCCCCATACAATACTGATTTCCCATTGTCCAAATGATGCGCCTGTTAGAACTAAGGCTGCAACACAGCCTACGCCGAAGAAAATAAGTAGTCCTGTACCGATAAACTCGGCCAAACATTCTCCGAGCAGAGAGGGGTGTTTGTTCGTTGTCATGTTAAAAGTCCTTTGATCATTTTTGCCTGTCTAGCACGATACTATTGTGCATATATAAACGTTTGCGAAAACAAACGAGCGTTAAAAATGAGCGTTTGAGCATAAATTTGTTAATCAAAGTCTTCGTTTTTGTTAAATGGCGCATCTTTTAACCGGAAAAGAACACAACGAAAATAATTTATTTGTCACGAGGCCAGTGTTGAGAGCGCTCAAATTACCGATGTGAAAAAGAATGCACAACTGGTAAGAGGAGTTTTGTGAAGCTGCTACGTGCTTGGAGATTTATTACACAGAACTTGTGTAGCAGTTAACCCTAAAGGAGTAGGAGGATGTCAAATGTATCAAGGGCTAGCAGTGATATAAAAATACGCAGTCATGTTTGGACTTTTAGAAAAAATCGTCATCCCATTGATACCAATAGGATGAGTTGAGAAGAGAATAAACGCTGTTAATGTCTTGTGTTTGTGAATCATTGCTTCGGCTTGTATTCAAATAAAAAATTGTTTTTTTTATTTCGTTTGATGCTAAACGTGATCGTTTTTCAGCTTTTTAGTTATTAGTTGGTTCGGAGCGAGTAGGGCAGGCGTAAATCGCCCTTTTTACGGTTAGTTTATGTTCTAATTCGAGCCTTTGTTTCAAAGGTTTCGAATTGGAATGCTCAAGTGAGAGGTTTGAACATCAGTTTAATATTAACGAATCTTGAGTAAAGTTGAACGATGATCTAATTAATGCTCATATAATTTACTGTATTTACTTATATTTAATCCATGTGCAACATTTGTCACAGAAATAAAATCCTAACTCCATACAATTCATGAACTTTCGAACGAAGATTTATTTTGTTTCGTTCGCTCCTTTTGTGTTTTTACCATCGCATACAAAATAATGAGGTTCCTATGTTTGGAATATTCAAACCTAAGGCGCACATTGATCGTCTGTCCCCTGGCAGCATCGATAGCACCTACTCTCGCCTCCGTTGGCAACTCTTTATCGGTATCTTTGTTGGCTACGCCGGTTACTATCTAGTTCGTAAAAACTTCAGTTTGGCGATGCCTTATCTTATCGAGCAAGGCTTTAGCCGCGGAGACTTAGGTGTCGCCCTGGCAGCTGTTTCCATTGCATATGGTCTCTCTAAGTTTCTAATGGGCAGCGTTTCAGACCGCTCCAACCCTCGCTATTTCCTTAGTGGCGGCCTATTGATGTCTGCATTAGTGATGTTTTGCTTTGGCTTTATGCCATGGGCGACTGGTAGCGTCACTGCGATGTTCATTTTGCTTTTCTTAAACGGTTGGTTCCAAGGGATGGGGTGGCCTGCTTGTGGCCGAACCATGGTGCACTGGTGGTCACGTAAAGAGCGTGGTGAGATCGTTTCGGTTTGGAACGTGGCGCACAACGTGGGTGGCGGTTTGATTGGTCCACTATTTATTCTTGGCCTGTGGGCATTTAATGATGATTGGCGCACTGCATTTTATGTTCCTGCATTTTTCGCCACGTTGGTTGCTGTGTTTGTTTGGATGACGGTTCGCGATACCCCTCAGTCTTGTGGTCTGCCTCCTATTGAAGAATACAAAGACGATTACCCAGATGACTATGACAAGTCCCATGAACAAGAAATGACAGCGAAGGAAATCTTCTTCAAATACGTCTTCAACAACAAACTTCTTTGGTCGATTGCAATTGCAAACGCATTTGTTTACCTAATTCGTTACGGCGTACTGGACTGGGCACCTGTTTACCTAAAAGAAGCGAAGGATTTCTCGGTAGATAAATCGTCATGGGCTTATTTCTTATACGAATGGGCTGGCATTCCAGGAACACTATTGTGTGGTTGGATCTCTGACAAATTGTTCAAAGGTCGTCGTGCACCTGCTGGTATCTTATTTATGGTGTTAGTGACAGTTGCAGTGATGGTTTATTGGTTTAACCCTGCAGGCAACCCAACAGTAGATATGATGGCGCTTATTGCAATTGGCTTCCTAATCTATGGTCCGGTTATGCTGATCGGTTTGTACGCACTTGAACTCGCTCCGAAGAAAGCCGCAGGTACTGCCGCTGGTCTTACTGGTTTGTTTGGATACCTGGGTGGGGCAGTTGCCGCAAACGCGATTTTGGGCTACACCGTAGACCACTTTGGCTGGGATGGTGGCTTTATCATCTTAGTGGGTTCTTGTATTACTTCTATCGTGTGTTTGATGTACGCCTTCTTAGGTGAACGTGCGCACCACGAGCAAAAAGAGCGCGAGAAGGAAGCGCTAGCGTAATATTTATTTAAAGAGGCAGTGGAATACTGCCTCTTCGCTTTATCAAGGAAATAACAATGAAAACAAAGTCAGTATGTCTTACTTTTTTAGCACTTAGCCTCTCTGCTGGTGCGATTGCGAAGCCGCTTGTCATTGCGCATCGTGGTGCATCGGGCTACTTGCCTGAGCACACGCTAGAAGCCAAAGCACTTGCTTACGCAATGAAACCTGACTACATAGAGCAAGATGTGGTAATGACGAAAGATGACCAGTTGGTCGTGTTGCATGACCATTATCTCGATCGCGTAACGGATGTTGCGGAGCGTTTTCCTGATCGTGCACGTAAAGATGGTCGTTATTATGCGATTGATTTCACTCTGGCGGAAATCAAATCCTTGCGAGTAACTGAAGGCTTTAATATCGATGACAAAGGCAACAAAGTAGCGGGCTATCCAACCCGATTCCCTATGTGGAAATCTGATTTCACCGTGCCGACGTTTGCTGAAGAGATTGAGCTGATCCAAGGCTTAAACAAAACGCTGGGTTATGACATCGGTATTTACCCAGAAATTAAAGCGCCTTGGTTCCATCGTCATGAAGGTAAGGACATTTCTAAAGCAGTACTTAAAGTCTTGAAGCAGTACGGTTACGGCTCTCAAGACGACAAAGTCTACCTTCAGTGTTTTGATGCGAATGAACTTCAACGCATCAACAGTGAACTCATGCCTGCAATGGACATGGACTTAAAGCTCGTTCAGCTTATGGCTTACACGGACTGGAACGAAACTATGGTGTACAAAGGCGACAAGGCAACACCATACAGTTATGACTGGATGTTCGAAGCCGACGGAATGAAGAAAGTAGCGAGTTACGCGGAAGGAATTGGACCTTGGAAGCCGATGCTGGTGGATGATAAGTCAACCAAAGACAATATCATCATCAAGCCGTTGATGAAGGCTGCAAAAGACGCTGGCTTGCAAGTGCATCCATACACGTTCCGCGCCGATCCAGGACGCATTCCAGCGTACACTGACAGCTTTGAAGGCATGATGGATGTGTACTACAACCAAGTAAAAGTGGATGGTTTGTTTACTGATTTCCCAGATAAAGCGGTCAGCTTTTTAAATCAGTAATCACGCATTTTGCTGTAAGCTAAAAAATCCCCCAACAGTTTCCTGCTGGGGGATTTTTCGTAGGGTTAATTCACGAATGAATTAGTTGTTTTTATGCAGTTCGCTGTTCAGTTCAACCGCGCTCTTGTTAGCAAGACACTCGATTTGACCTGTTACAGAGTTACGACGGAACAGTAGGTCAGAAACACCTGCAAGATCGCGTGCTTTCACTACTTCTACTTCTTGGCCAGCAGAATCTAGCATGCGTACTTTAGAACCAGCAGTTACGTACAGACCTGATTCGATAGTACAACGGTCACCCATTGGGAAGCCAAGACCTGCGTTCGCGCCTAGTAGAGAGTTTTCACCGATAGAAACTACAACTTTACCGCCGCCAGATAGTGTGCCCATGATAGATGCGCCGCCGCCGATGTCAGAGCCGTTACCAACCACTACGCCAGCAGAGATACGACCTTCAACCATGCTCACGCCTGTTGTACCCGCGTTGAAGTTGATGAAGCCTTCGTGCATTACTGTTGTGCCTTCGCCAACGTGTGCGCCAAGACGTACGCGAGAAGTATCAGCGATACGAACGCCAGTTGGTACTACGTAGTCCACCATTTTAGGGAACTTGTCTACGCAATCTACGCTTAGTGCACGACCCGCTAGGCGAGCTTCAATTTGACGCTCTGCTAGTTCAGGTAGATCGATTGGACCTTCGTTAGTCCATGCGATGTTGTGCAGTAGACCGAAGATACCGTCTAGTACTGTGCCGTGTGGCTTAACTAGACGGTTAGAGATAAGTTGAAGTTTTAGGAAGCCTTCAGCAACACTTTGTGGCTGCTCGTCAGTGGCAAGGATAACCAGTACAAGTGGTTGTGCTGATTCTGCTGCTTTTGCTGCGAAAGATGCGTTTGCTGCATCGCCGTTTGCTTCAAATGCTGCTGCTAGTTCTGCGCTTTGTGCTGCAGAGATCTCGATAGCTTGGTTGCCTTGCTCATAACCTGCTACTGCTGCTAGTGCGTTAACAAGCGCTTCGCTTGGGTTAAGAACCGGGTTTGGGAAAAACGCTTCGATGATTTTGCCGTCGCGGTTTTTAGTTGCCGTACCAAAGGCTAGAGAGAAGAAAGCCATAGTTGATCTCCATGTGTTGAGTCTTGTGTCTCGTCTGTTCACTGACAAGAAATAATTAAGTTGTCAGTCATCATAAAGAGAGTATTGGGGAGTTTAAAGAGGGGAAATGGAGAAAGTCTGTAGATGGATACCTTTTGTCTTTTTAGAGATATGTTTGTCTGATGAGAAATGTGTCGCAAAAGCCTTATCAGACCGATTTGGGGTAAAGACAAAGTGAAGTTGAAGAAGGGGGCTTAGCAAAAAATAAGGGGAGGGCCGAAGTCACTCCCCCTACACTGGGTTTGTTGGATTTACTGGCTTTGAATAGTAAAGCGATAAATCGACTTAGAGGCTTAGCTCACCGACCTCTACCGCAAGTGCAACCGTTGCACCTACCATTGGATTATTGCCCATACCGATGAAGCCCATCATTGCTACGTGTGCTGGTACTGAAGAGCTACCCGCGAATTGCGCATCGGCGTGCATGCGACCCATAGTGTCTGTCATGCCGTAAGATGCAGGACCAGCCGCCACGTTATCTGGGTGTAGAGTACGACCAGTACCACCACCTGATGCCACAGAGAAGTAAGGCATGCCTTCACGGTTACGCTCTGCTTTGTAGATACCTGCTACTGGGTGTTGGAAGCGAGTCGGGTTAGTTGAGTTACCAGTGATGCTCACATCCACTTGTTCTTTATGCATGATAGCCACGCCTTCACGCACATCGTCTGCACCGTAGCAAAGGATCTCACCACGTGGACCTTGGGAGAAACGGCGACGTTCTACTTCCACTAACTCACCAGTTTGGTAGTTGTACTGAGTGCGTACGTAAGTGAAACCATTGATGCGTGAGATGAGGTAAGCGGCGTCTTTACCCAAACCGTTCAGGATCACTTTCAACGGATTTTTGCGTGATTTGTTGACGTTCAATGCGATTTTGATTGCGCCTTCTGCCGCTGCGAATGACTCATGGCCCGCAAGGAAAGCGAAACAGCCACTTTCTTCATTCAATAGACGAGCCGCCAATGCACCGTGACCGATACCCACTCGGCGTTGTTCTGCTACGCTGCCTGGTTTTGTGCAGGCTTGAAGGCCTTCACCGATGATGTTTGCAGCTTCTTCTGCTGTTTTTGCTCCGCGGAAAATCGCCAAAGCAGTGCCTAGCGTGTAGGCATCGGCAGCGCTTTCAAACGCGATAGGTTGAGTGTCCATCACTAGTGCTTTAGGGTCGATACCACGATCCATACAGTATTGGTAAGCCTCTTCCAGAGAAGAAAGTTGCATTTCGTCTAATGTGCGACGTACAGATTCAGTAATTGGAGTGTTCATAATCTCTTTCCTCTTGGTGGCAATTATTGTTGGCGTGGGTTGATGGTAGTTACGGCTTCGTCAAAACGACCGTAAGTCCCCGTTGCTTTGTCTGCGGCTTCTGCAGCAGATACGCCTTCGTTGATGGCTTTCATCATCTTGCCGAGGTTGAGATATTGGTAACCAATCACTTCTTTGTTTTCGTCTAGCGCGAGTTTTGTTACGTAGCCTTCAGCCAACTCCATGTAACGCACGCCTTTTGCTTTAGTTGAGTAACTAGTACCCACTTGGCTACGTTGAGTTTGACCAAGGTCTTCCAGTGCCGCACCAATTTCCAAGCCGCCTTCAGAGAAAGCAGATTGAGTACGACCGTAAACAAATTGAAGGAAGATTTCGCGCATCGCGACGTTAATAGCATCACATACCAAGTCGGTATTCAGTGCTTCAAGAATGGTTTTGCCAGTTAGGATTTCTGCGGCCATCGCGGCTGATTGAGTCATGCCTGAACAGCCGATCGTTTCGATCAAAGCTTCTTCGATGATGCCGTTTTTGACGTTAAGAGTCAGTTTTGCTGCACCTTGTTGAGGAGCACAAGCACCAACGCCGTGGCTAAGACCAGAAATCGCGATAACGTCTTTTGGATTGATCATTGCGCCTTCGACAGGGATCGGTGCAGATGCATGAAGATCGCCGCGTTGAATCGGGCACATTGATTGGATTTCGTGTGAGTATTGCATAGTGTTTTCCCAGTGTACGATATCCAGCCTATTTGTCAGACTCAACGGCGTTGACTGCTCTTATTCGCTCCATCAAATAGAAAACTATGTTCAGGAGGTTCATGCGTTTGTTGCCTTGTTGAGTTAACAACTATTTTGGATATCTTTTTAATTTTTGAGAAAACAGGAGCGGGGTTGGAGAAGAGTTGAATTGCTCACTACAGAACTCTCGCTTTCACAACATAAGCGAAAGCACTTCCAACAGGGCTGACCTGTTTTCGTTTCTGTAGGAGTCATTAGCTTTAACAGCGGTTCGAATCTTTCGATTCCGGTGGTACCCCATCACCGAACCCATTTAGACTAGATCTAAGTCACACTAATCTGCAACATGAAATTTAGAGCAATTTGGGATATTAAATCGGTTCTTTATATTCTCAGAGATATATGGAGATAAACGGAAGGAATAAAAAAACGCCGCATAATGCGACGTTTTTTCTAAACAAATGAGAGGCTTATGCAGCGTCTTCTTGCTCGCTATCTTCTTCAACAGCTTCAAGCTTCTTTGCTTTTTTTGGTGCAGGTTTACGTTTTGCACCAAGAGCGTAAAGCACTTCTTCTTTGTTTTGCGCAAGGAACATTGCAAGATCTTCTTGCTTACCTTCGTCTTCTAGAAGTTCACTTTTACCCAGCAGTGAGAATAACTCGTCTGCCATATCCAGCATTTTGTCGTATGCGTCAGCTTCCGCTTTAGAGGTAAAAGTCATTTTCTCTTCTCCATTGCGTTCTACCACGTACTTGACGATTACAGCCATGGTTGGTCCCCTAATTTGGTGTATTGATACTGGCTTTTTATACAGTTTTTGACCAATCAAGTCTAGCGACAAGCCTCAGAATGAGAGACACGTACAACTAACTGACTAGCATTTAAACTATCTTGGTTTCACTTTGCGGATTTGTCCGCCAAAGGAAGGTTTGTTGGTCGCTCCCAATCTTGGCAAAATTCGATAAACGTTCTGAGCAATGGGCTTTGATATTTCTCTTTATGAACCAGTAACCAGAAGCGACGTTTCATATCTAAAGGCATGTCGAGCAGTTTTACGCGGCCGTCACGAATAGCAGGTTCTGCAGACAAACGTGACAAGCAACCTAAGCCTAACCCTGCCGATACTGAGTTGATCAACGCTTCGGTGGTATTGAGCTGAAAAGCTTCATGCCAATGTTCCAAGCGCGGTGCGACAACGCGCATAAAAAATTCGCGTGAACCAGATCCTGCCTCTCGCAATATCCATTCACTGTTTTCTAGCTCGGTTAAGTTTACTGGCCCTTCGTGCGCGGCTGGGTAATCGGGCGCGCAAATCACGCACATTTCATCTTCGCTAAACTGGGTAGACTGCAATTCAGGGTGAAGTGTTTTGCCCTCAATGAGGGCTATGTCTAACTCGTAATCGGTCAGCATGTCGCAGATTTGTGCGGAGTTAGAAATGAACAGGCTTTGAGAACGATGGTTCGTTTGCTGACGAAATTCGCTAAGCAAATAGGGCGCGACTTGGTTGCCAATGGTGTCGCTGGCACCAATGCGAAGTTGGCCCGATAGCGCTTGGTCACCATCGAAAATGCTCTCGATGTCCTTGGCTCGGTTGAGTAATTCGTCCGCCAGTGGCAGCAGTTTTTGACCTTCTTGGTTCAAAATTAGTCGGTTATTAACACGATCAAACAAGTGATGGCCGATCTGCTTTTCTAATTCTGAGAGTGCCATGCTCACAGCGGCTTTCGATAAAAAGAGACTATCAGAAGCCGCTGTGAGCGTTTTGTGCTGCGTGATCGTCGTAAACACTTTCAGTTGTTTAAGAGAAATGTGACTTGCCATACCCCACCGTTAAGTAATTCTGAACGTTTGTTTTAAATAATTAGATATATCGGAACGAAGTGCAAGCGTATTATACGTCCCATCAAGAGTGAGTCTGGTTGAGGTCATCATGATTCAAAGAACAAAAGCAAAAGTAATGGGAGCGCCAACTCCAATGGCGGGTTTGGCTCTTGGTATTGCAAGCTTGGGCTGGAGTTGGGAAAACTTCGCCGAATTACATGGCTACGGACAGTGGATTAGTGCGGGTATCGCAAGCATATTGTTGGCTATATTGGCAACCAAGTTTTTGCTACATAATCATCTGTTGAGACAAGATCTTGCTCATCCGGTTGTGGGCAGCGTGGTTCCGACATTTGCGATGGGCACTATGGTGGTATCGAACTCTCTCGGCCATTTTTACCCATTAGCTGGCGATGCGCTTTGGCTGATTGCGGTGGTTTTGCACATCGTGTTCTTGGTGAGCTTTGTTTACCATCGCGCCAAAGATTTTGAATTGCACCACATGGTTCCTAGTTGGTTTGTACCGCCAGTGGGTATCATCGTTGCGGATGTGTCTTTCTCTGGCAACCCTATGTTAGCACCAGTGGCACAAGGTGCATTGATGTTTGGTATGGTGGCGTACGCGATCATGTTGCCGATGATGATTTACCGTTTCATGTTTACCCATGAAATTCCGGATGCAGCAAAACCAACCATGGCAATTATGGCGGCGCCAGCAAGTCTATCATTGGCAGGGTACTTAACGGTCACTGCGACACCATCACCAGTGATCATCGCTATGCTATTTGGTATCGCGGTATTGATGACAGCCATCATTTACCTCGCATTCTTTAAATTGCTTAGACTGCCATTTAGCCCAGGCTATGCGGCGTTCACTTTCCCGATGGTGATCGGTGCGACGGCGCTGTTTAAAATGGCGAATTGGATGGAGTTGCAAGGATTGGCTGCGCACTATGTTCAACAAGTGCGAGGCTTAGCTAGTCTTGAGTTGATTGTGGCAACATTTGTTGTCTCTTATGTGGCCTTACAATACATCAACAACTTGTTGATTCAGCCACGCTTGATGCACGCTCATCACGCTTAAATAGCAGATAGGAAAAAGCCTCTTGGTCTTACAACCAAGAGGCTTTTTTATTTCAATCGGCGTCGATGTTGGACGCTAGCCTTTTTTGTAAAATCGCGACATCTCATCCAGAGAATGACGAATGATATCGACAGGAACTTTCTGTTCTTTCTCGACTTTTAACTGGCGATTCAGTTGCTGAGAGTGCCCGCCAGGGTTGACCACAAGCATCAGCTCTTTGCCGACCAATGCATAGTTGTAGTAGCTGCCTGCAATATACCAATCGCGAGAGGCTGAGCTATCAAACAAGTTATGACCAACGCTGTATGAACTCGTTGTGCCTTGAACGTCAAACAGCGTATTCATCATGGTTGGCACGACGTCAAAATGGGTCGTGCGGTAATCAACTTGCTCTGGCTGACGATTTGGCATGTACACGTAAAGAGGCACATGTACTTGAACGTCACTGTAGTTACCCGTGTGGCCCCAATAGTTCATCTTATGGTCATTAAACTCTTCACCATGATCTGATGAAATCACCACAATGGTATTGTCTAAGTCGACGTTTTTCAGCACATCACCAATCAAGCTATCGATGTAGTACAACGAGTTCTTGTATCGATTATGGTAAAGCGAAGCGTCAAAATCGTTGTTGAGCAAAATGTGGTCAACGCGTTCCCAGTATGGTTTGAATTTCGCAAATTCAGGTTCGGGAAATACTGTGCCATGGGCGGCATCGTAGAACAGAAAACCAAAGTACGGCTTGTCGCTATCCTGCTTTTGGAACTCGATGAACTTGTCTGTTATCTGCTGATCGCGCTCGACAGCTGTTTCCCCAGTTTGTTTCAGGGTCAAGTCCGACACTTTTTTGAATACCGTGCGAGAAAGTGGCGGGCTGGTGAGCGGTGCCGAGCCAAAAATGCCCATGCGGTAGCCTTCTGCTTGCAGCGTATCCATAAAAACAGGAGAGCGTTGACTTGCGTAAAAGCTTTCCCAGTAGGTCGCTGGCAAGCTGTAAAACAGGCTGAAAATACCCGCTTGAGTTGAGTTGCCGCCGCTCATATGTTGTGTGAAATTCACTGTTTTTTCGGCGAACTTGCTGACATTTGGCATGACTTCCGGCGTCGCATCACTGTAGCGCCACGCATCAACCAAGATAAACAAGACATTGGGCTGTTTCTCTTTGCTTTGCACTTGAATCGGCGCAAGCGGATAGTTGAGTGAGCTACGTTCAATGTTGGTTAACTCTACGCGGTTCTTCGATGCAATGTTCTCATCCACTAGGTCGTGTTTGTAAATAAATTTACGAGCCGTCAGCGGGTAGTAAAGTGGCCAGTTATTCGAAAACTGACTGACTTCATCGTCGTAAAGTGCGTTTTTGTACGCATGAATCATCTGCGTGCTAAGCAATACAGCAAACCAGACGCTGATCAAAACGAACTTAGCTCGGCTTTGTGCCAGTTGATTACTTACCCAAACGGTACAAGCGAGCCCGATCACCAGAACGGAAATTTCACTGATGAAGATTAGCCAACTCATCCACGAAATATCGAAGACATCACCGCCACCTTCGAAAAACATACGGATTAATAGGGCGTTGATGTGAAGTTTGTATTGCTGAAAAACGAGGATATCGACTTTAAACATGATCAATAGACAGATCGCGATAGCGATCACGATACCTTTGAATGCTCGAGTCGGTAGAAAAGAGAGCAATAAACTCAACAACATAAATGGAAGAGCGATCAAGCCCAGCCAGCCATATTGAGTCGAAACCAAATAGTAACCTTGCAACAAGGTTAGCGGTTCATTCTGATTGTTAGACAACACAAAAGGATAACAAGCGATCGACAGGTACACTGCAAAGCAAGCAAAAAAAGCAATCAGCCAAGCGCTGTTGGAAGACAGTTTGCGAAACATACTTTTTGTTTGTTTATAAATTATGGGTAGAGGGAGTATAAAACAGTGTTTTTTATTATGGAATAGTTGCGACGAATGTCACATTTTGTATGGAAGTGTCAGACTTGATTGACATGTGAAAATTCAGAAGATTCATACTCTATTTGAGTGATATATAACCTTTTGTTTTTTCCGAACGCGAGATCACTGCGGGTTTAAATGGGGCTGTGCTAAGCTAGCTAACAGTTTCAATCGGCGCTCGGTATTCCCAATTTGTTTACTGTTTATCACTCCAACCAAGTTGACGTTCTTAAATCACTCCTTGTCGAACTGATTCGAATCAGTCCGCTGGAAAACCCGTTCGAAAAAGAACAAATTCTGGTTCAAAGTCCGGGCATGTCCCAGTGGCTAAAAATGGAATTGGCCAAAGAGTTTGGTGTTGCCGCGAACATTGATTTTCCGCTCCCTGCTACTTTCATTTGGGAAATGTTTACGCAGGTGTTGCCAGACGTGCCAAAACGCAGTGCGTTTAACAAAGAAGCGATGACGTGGAAGTTGATGCATCTGCTGCCGGGGCTTCTCAACCAAGAGGTGTTTTCGCCGTTAGCGCAGTACCTCAAAGATGACATTGACCACTCTAAGCTGTATCAGCTGGCTGAGAAAATTGCCGATATTTTCGATGGTTACTTGGTGTATCGTCCGGAATGGATCGCAAGTTGGGAAGCTGGGCAGAGTGTGCCAGAGCTGGAAGATGAGCATCCGTGGCAGCCGATCTTATGGCAAGCGTTGTATGATCACACTGTGTCATTAGGGCAGTCTCCTTATCACCGTGCCAACCTTTATGAGCACTTTATCGACACGTTAGAGAGTTTTAACTGCAATTTTGACCATTTACCCAAGCGTTTGTTTGTTTTTGGCATTTCTTCGTTGCCGCCTCGCTATATGGATGCGCTAAAAGCAATTGGTGAACACATCGACGTGCATCTGATGTTCACTAACCCTTGTCGTTATTATTGGGGTGAAGTTCGAGATCGCAAATATCTGGCTCGTTTGGCGGCGAAACATCGTCAGCACGTTGTGTGGCAGGACGATCACTCGGAAGTGCAAGGTGAAACTGAGCAACTGAAAGGTTCATTGGAAGATAATGTGATCGATGAGCTGCACACCGATGTGGTCGGAAACAGTCTGTTGGCGTCCATGGGTAAACTCGGGCGCGACAATATGTATCTGTTGTCTCAGCTGGAATCTCATGAAATCGAAGCCTTTGTTGATGTTGAGCGCGACAGTCTGCTCCATCAATTGCAAGCGGATATTCTCAATCTTGAAGAACATCAAGATGACCAACAGATTGAAAACAGTCATCACAAACAAGTGGTTAGCTTGGGTGATAAATCACTGAGCCTACACGCTTGTCACAGCCCGATGCGCGAAGTGGAAGTGCTGCATGATCAACTATTGGCGATGTTCGATGCTGACCCAACGTTAAAACCGCGCGATATTATCGTGATGGTCGCGGACATCAACGCTTACAGCCCTGCGATTCAGGCGGTCTTTGGTAACGCGCCGGGTGAGCGTTTTATTCCATATTCGATTTCTGACCGAACCGCCGATCAAGAGAGTCCAATTCTGGCCGCATTTATGCAGTTGGTGAACTTACCCAATACGCGCTGTTTGGCATCAGAACTACTCGAACTTCTGGAAACTCCGGCGATATTAAAGCGTTTTGAACTCAGCGAAGATGATTTTTTACAAGCCAAACAATGGGTTGAGGAATCGGGGATTCGCTGGGGATTGGATGCCAATACCGGACGCGAATTTGAACTGCCGGAAACCCGTCAAAACACATGGCAATTTGGTATTCAACGCATGTTGCTTGGCTACGCGATGCCAGAATCCGCAGGTTTGTTTGAAACCGAGCAAGGCAGTTTGTCTCCGTACAACGAAGTGCAAGGCATGGGCGCAGAGCTGGCGGGCAAGTTGGCACACTTTATCCAACAAATTAGCACTTATCGAAGCAAACTTTCTCATGTTCAAACTATCGATGGTTGGCGAGAGACTTTGGTTTCACTGCTGGATGACTTCTTCTCAGTTGAGTTAGAAGGCGAAATGGCGCTCAAGTCCATTCGCGATACGCTCAGCCAACTCAAAGAGCAATTAGCTGATGCCGCATTTGATGATGCGTTATCGCCGTCGATCATCAGCCAATACCTTCAAAACAAATTATCTGGCACACGAGTCAGCCAGCGCTTCCTTGCTGGTCAAGTGAACTTTTGTACCCTGATGCCGATGCGCTCTATTCCGTTTAGAACCGTTTGTCTACTGGGGATGAATGACGGCGTGTACCCACGCTCCATGCCGCCAGAAGGCTTTGACTTGATGACAGGAAGAACCAAACCGGGCGACCGTTCGCGCCGAGATGATGACCGTTACCTATTCCTCGAAGCGATGTTGTCTGCACAACAAACGCTCTACATCAGTTATGTTGGCCGTTCAATCCAAGACAATACCGAGCGAGTGCCTTCGGTTCTGGTTTCTGAGCTGATGGAATACTGCCACCAAAACTATTGTTTAAGTGGTGATGAAGCGTTGCCCGTTGATGAGTCTGGCGACAACTTATTAAATGCGTTGGTGAATACCCACGCCATGGTGCCGTTTAGCCCAAGTGCGTTCCAAGGCATGCACGCCAGCTACGCGAAAGAGTGGATTCCAGCGGCATTGACTCAAACTAGTCAATCGCAAGGCTATGTTCGTCGTGATTTTAATCGGGCATTAGACGACTATCTGTTAGGAGCGACGTTCCCACTTGAGCTCGACTTAGTCGAGTTGCAACGTTTCTGGCGCTTACCTGTGCAGTATTTTTTCAATCGTCGTTTAAAAGTAACCTTTGAACCGCCACTACCGGTGATGGAAGACGACGAACCCTTTGTTTTAGGTGGTTTGGAAAGCTATCAAATGCGTGATGAGCTGTTAGAAACCTTGCTTGAAGCGACATTGATGCAGCCAGAGAAAAAAACAGAGGTGCTTAAACACTTTATGAGTCAACAGCGCGCGCAAGGCAAACTGCCGGTGGGGGCGTTTGGTGATATCGAGTTTGAAACCAACCGAGTTCAGGCGGAAGAGCTGGTGGATAAACTGGCGTTTTTATCTGGTGCGCCTCAAGACGATTTGGAAATCGACCTGACGTTTGACTCTTTGTTTGAGCGAAATGAAGGCGAAGAGAAAAACGTTCGCCTAACAGGTTGGCTAACCCAGTGTTACCAATCTGGGTTGATTCGTTACCGAAGCGGTAAGATTCGCTCGCAGGATTACCTTGCAGCGTGGATCGATCACCTTGCCATGTCGGCGTCGGGTTATGCCAAGAAAACTCATCTGATTGGCTACGATCGTAAAGAAGGCGCGCTGCATTTGATCTACCCAGAAATTGCCGATGTGCAGTATGCCAAACAGCTACTGACTGAATTGGTTCGCTTGTTCTTCGAAGGCATGACTAAGCCTTTGCCTTATTTCCCGAAAACGGCGTTGGCTTGTGTTGAAGCGGGCTTTAGCCGCGGTCAGTGGGTAGATGACGAAGAGAAATCTTTGAAGAAAATGGCTGACGCATTCAATGATGGCTTCATGAGCCCGGGCGAAGGCAGTAATGCGTACATCTCTCGAATTTGGCCTGCTTGGAATGATGAGTTGGCCTCAGAAGTTCGTTTGCTGACAGCATTAGTTTTGCAAGGTGCGCGCTTAGCGGTTCAAGACACTGATGACGTAAAAGCGTAAAAAAGACAGTTGGATAAAGAGAAGGAAGAGTAGGGTGGCCGCCAGAAAATCATTATTTTTTGTAGGGCGTTCGCTGTACGGCCACAAGGTCAGAGGGACCATGATACTTTTGTTTAATTCATTTGAGTTGTGCCGCCAAAAGGTTTGGCTTATCTCGTGGGGCGCATACTAACGGTACGTCTTATGGATAACCGTGAGAAAGATCTCACAAAGCTCTAAATTATCCAACTTGTTAAACATATTAATAGAATTTTTAACTATAGATCACATTTATTAGGTGATACGTCCTAGTAAATAATCCGGAGAGATTCAGCGTTATGGATCAAATGTCAGGTGCAGAGTGTCCTCTACATACGTTAGACCGCACAGAGCAACCTCAACCAACGCCACTAGAACCGATGACGTTTCCTCTGCATGGTGCGAGGTTAATCGAGGCATCAGCAGGTACAGGTAAAACCTTCACTATTGCAGGTTTATATCTGCGCCTTTTGCTTGGTCACGGCAGCGCGGAAACTCGGCATCGCGTACCGCTTACGGTCGACCAAATTCTGGTCGTAACCTTTACCGAAGCGGCAACTGCGGAATTACGCGATCGTATCAGGGCAAGAATCCATGATGCGCGAATCGCGTTTGCGCGTGGACAGAGTTCCGATCCGGTGATCCAACCTTTGCTTAATGAGTTTGACGATCACAAGCAAGCCGCAGAAATTTTATTGCAGGCAGAGCGTCAGATGGACGAGGCGGCGGTCTACACCATTCACGGTTTTTGCCAACGTATGCTAACGCAAAATGCGTTTGAATCTGGCAGCCGATTTAATAACGAGTTTGTGACCGATGAAAGTCACCTAAAAGCGCAAGTTGTAGCCGATTACTGGCGCCGCAATTTCTACCCATTGCCATTTACTTTGGCGGGAGAAATCCGCCAGCTATGGGGCTCTCCATCTGCGTTGTTGTCTGACATCAGCAATTACTTAACCGGTGCGCCGTTAAGCCTTTCTGTTCCAGCAATGAAAGGCAGTTTGGCTGATCTTCATACTGAAAATCTGAAAAAAATTGATGGATTAAAAGCACAGTGGCGAGAAAGCCAAGATGACTTCTTAACGCTAATTTCAGATTCAGATATTAACAAACGTAGCTATACCAAAAAGTCTCTGCCGACGTGGTTGGAGGCGGTAAACGCTTGGGCGGCAACGGAAACTACAGGTTACGATTATCCAGACAAGCTGGAGAAATTCGCGCAAAACGTCTTGTTGGAAAAAACACCGAAAGGCAGTGCGCCGCAGCATGCAGTATTTGAAGTCATTGAAACATTTCTTGCCAACCCAATCAGCTTAAAAGCGCCACTGCTTGCTCATGCAATTGAACATTGTCGAGTGATGCTGGCTAACGCGAAAAATCAAAAACAGTGGCTCTCTTTCGATGATTTGCTAACGCAACTTTCTGCTTCTATCGATACGGACGAAAGCGAGCTTTTAGCGGCGCGTATTCGTACTTTGTATCCTGTCGCAATGATTGACGAGTTCCAAGATACCGACCCGCTTCAATACAGTATTTTCAGCCGTATTTATCTGAACAACCCGGAATGTGGTTTGTTTATGATCGGGGACCCCAAGCAGGCGATTTATGGCTTTCGTGGCGCAGACATTTTCACTTATATCAAAGCGCGTAACCAAGTAAGTGCCCACTACACGTTAGGAACCAACTGGCGTTCTAGCGCAGATATGGTGCAGGCGGTAAACCAAGTATTTGCTTTACCAGACAGTCCATTTATCTATGATTCGGATATTCCGTTCTTACCCGTTAAGTACAGTCCCAATGCCGAAAAACGCATTTGGACTATGGGTGGCCAAAAGCAACCCGCGCTGACCTATTGGTTGCAAGAAGCGGACGATAAACCGCTACCAAAAGGCGAGTATTTGACTCGAATGGCAGAGGCGACTGCAAGCCAAATCCAAACTATTTTGACGCAGGCTCAACAGGGGCAAGCGTGTCTGGTGAATGGCGAAAAACAGAAAGCGGTTCAAGCGGGCGATATCGCAGTGTTGGTTCGAACAGGTAGCGAAGGTCGGATGATCAAACAAGCGCTAGCAGACCAAGGTATTGCCAGCGTGTACCTGTCTAACCGAGACAGTGTGTTTACCAGTTCAGTGGCGCAGGATTTACAGCGTTTGCTGCAAGCGGTGCTGACTCCAGAAAATGACCGTGCGCTGCGTGCAAGTCTTGCCTCTGAGCTGTTTGCCCTCGACGCAGCAAGTTTGGATGCACTTAATAACGATGAAGTGGTGTGGGAAAACGCCGTAAACGAATTCAAAGAATATCGCAAACTTTGGGTTCAGCGTGGTGTGCTGCCGATGTTGCGCGCGGTGATCAGCAAACGCCATATTGCCGAGCGATTACTAGAAGAAGGTGCGAGTTCACAGGGTGAAAATGGTGAGCGAGTACTTACCGATTTAATGCACATTGGTGAACTGCTTCAACACGCCAGTAATGAACTGGATAGCGATCACGGTCTGCTGCGTTGGCTCGCTCAGTCTATCAGTGATGCGGAAAACGGTTTGGGTGGCAGTGATGACCAAATCCAACGTTTAGAATCGGAACGTAACTTAGTGCAGATCGTAACTATTCACAAATCAAAAGGCTTGGAGTATGACCTCGTATTTCTGCCGTTTGTGTTCAGCTATCGAGAAGCCAGTGAAGCCAAATATTACGATGCAGCTAATGACCGCACGGTACTGGATATCACTGGCAACGATGCGTCCATGAAGCAAGCGGACAAAGAGCGTTTGGCGGAAGACTTACGCTTGATATACGTGGCACTAACGCGTGCTGTTTATGCGTGTTTTATTGGAGCCTCGCCTTTGCGCAATGGTCGTTCGACCAAAGAGCCAACTGGCGTACACCGCAGTGCGATTGGCTATTTGATTCAAAATGGTCAAGAAGGTGGCATTAACGATTTGTACCAAGGTTTAACAAAGCAACAAAACGAGCTTGATTGTGTCGTTGTGGCCGATCTGCCGCAGCAACTCGAAGACAAGTACGTAGCGCCACAAGAAGAAATATACGATCTTAGCGCGAAAGAGCTGCAAAACCCTATCGACAGAAACTGGCGCATCACCAGTTATTCTGGCTTGGTCAAGCAAGGCTCTCATCACGCCGAGCATGATGCCACGATTGAGATTACGGGTTTTGATATCGACTCATCTGAAGAACAAGACGAAACGGATTTGGTGGAGCCAGAGCGTTCTATTTTTACCTTCCCTCGTGGTGCGCGTCCGGGTACGTTCCTGCATAGCCTGTTTGAGGAAATTGAATTTACTCAGCCAGCCACGACGGAAGAGAATACACAAATCATCCTTGGTTTGATGGAAAGCGAACAGCTCGATGAAGAGTGGTTGCCCATTTTACAGCAATTGATTGCTACCGTACTCGCAACGCCGTTGGATGGTAAGTCTTTGCTGCTGAATCAAAAAGCACCGTCGCAACGTTTGGTGGAGATGGAATTTTTGCTGCCGATTGAAGTTTTGTCTGCGCCGGCGTTAAATCGAGTCATTCAACGTCACGATCCGTTGTCGGCGAAAGCGGGGGATTTAGGTTTCCAAACCGTGCAAGGCATGCTCAAAGGTTTTATCGACTTGGTGTTTGAACATCAAGGTAAATACTACGTGCTTGACTGGAAATCGAATCATCTTGGCGACGATGTGACGCACTACCATGGTGAGGCTCTGAAATCGGCGATGGCAGATCACCGCTACGATTTGCAGTATCAGATTTATGCGTTAGCACTGCATCGTTTCCTACGTAGCCGATTGGCCAATTATGATTATGAACAGCACTTCGGTGGCGTGTATTACTTGTTCTTGCGCGGCATGGACGGGCAGAGTGACCACGGCATTTTTGCCGCGAAACCAACCTTAGACTTCTTACAAGAGATGGATCGTTTGATTGATGGTCAAGCACTTGAAACGCGCTCAACTCAAGCCGGGCAGATGGAGCTACTTTAATGACGACAAATTACAATCTTCATTCTGACCAAGATAGTCTTTTGGTAGTGCTGGAACGCTTGGCGCACAAAGGTGCTATTCGTCAGCTCGACTACCAATTCGCCTGCTTTATTGATTCTCAAACGCATGATGAACAGTCGGACAGTCAAGCATTGGCGTTTATCGCGGGTGTTGTCAGTAGTGAGCTTGGTAAAGGACATATCTGTCTGTCTCTGTTCGATGCACAAGGGCAATCTACGGATTTAGCCAGTAAGTTAGGGCTGTTTGGTGAGTCAGCATTGGCGCTCAACACACAGTTGCAAGGCATAGACTGGATTCAAGTATTACAAAATTCCAGCGTGGTCGGCGCGCAAGGAGAAGCCTTGCCTTTGATGTTCGATGGTGAGCGTCTGTATCTGCATCGCTATTGGCATTATGAAGTGACACTGGCGGAAAAGCTCAATCAGCTGGGCGCCGCAGTTAACTTGCAACCACAAGAGTTTGCGCGATTATCCGAGTTGCTCAACCATTTATTTGCACGCCAATACCATTTTCTGTTTAACGCGTTAGGCAAAGCAGTAGAAGCGGGAAGCAGCAACCAAGTGTTGCGTCAACAATTGGTGTGTGACCACCTTGATGTGGTCGCAAGCGAATCGTTGGATTGGCACGCCATTGATTCCGTGCTTAGCAATGCGCGCAAGGTTCAAGATTTGCAAATACTGGATGAACTCGTACCACTCTCGGCTTGCGTGAACTGGCAAAAAGTCGCGGCGGCAGTTGCGTTAACCCGTCGATTTGCTGTGATTTCTGGTGGTCCAGGCACTGGTAAATCGACGACAGTAACCAAATTGCTTGCCGCTTTGATTGAACAGGCGACGCACGAGAAAAATCTAACCATCAAGCTGGTGGCCCCGACGGGGAAAGCGGCGGCGCGATTAACCGAGTCCATTGGTAAAGCGGTACAAGAGCTGCCAGTTTCTCCGGAGCTAAAAGCCAAAATTCCGACTGAATCAAGCACCTTACATCGGTTGCTGGGTGCGATTCCTAATAGTGCAGAATTTCGTCACAACAAGCAAAATCCACTGCATTTGGATATTTTAGTTATCGACGAAGCGTCGATGGTCGATTTACCAATGATGTACAAAGTGGTCGATGCCTTACCGAAACATGCGCGGCTGATTTTGCTAGGTGATAAAGATCAACTTGCCTCAGTTGAAGCAGGGGCAGTGTTGGGTGATATCTGTTCGTTCCATGCGTTGGGTTATGGCAAAGAGCAGGCGTCAGCCATCGCAAAACTGACGGGCTTCGATACTTTAGCCCATACGGGTAACAGTGCATCTAGCATTGCTGATAGTTTATGTATGCTGCAAAAGAGCTACCGATTTGATGCTCGCTCAGGCATTGGTCAGTTGGCAAAAGCGGTTAACTCCGGTTCTGCTGCGAGCGTAGATAACGTCTGGGCGCGTGACTTTTCTGACATCGAACATTTCGCGCTAAGTAGTCAACATTACAACCAAATGATGCAGACGTTGGTGCAGGAATACGGTCGTTACCTCAAACGCATTGGACAACAGGAAACAGATCCTAAAACCGGAGAGCTAGAGTCGCTAACGCACAAAGCCAAAGCGGTGTTAGATACCTTCAACCAATGCCGACTGCTGTGCGCGATCCGTGAAGGTGATTTTGGTGTGGCTGGGCTAAACCAACGCATCGAGAAATCGCTCGCGGCGCGCAAGTTCATTCAAGTTCAGGATGAAATTTGGTATCACGGCAGACCCGTCATGGTTACGCGTAATGATCACGGTTTAGGTTTGTATAACGGTGATATTGGTATTTGCATGCGAGATGACACTGAAGAAGAACCGCGTTTGAAAGTCTTTTTTGAGTTACCTGACGGCAGTGTGAAATCGGTCTTACCGAGCCGAGTACCTGAACATGAAACGGCTTACGCCATGACCATCCATAAATCGCAAGGCAGTGAATTTGATTACACCCTGATGATTTTGCCACCAGACTTTAGCCCGATATTAACCCGTGAGTTGATTTACACAGGCATTACCCGCGCGAAAAAGCGTTTAGCTCTTTACGCCGAACTCAATGTTCTGAAGCGAGGCATTAAGGTGAAAACCACTCGCGCGAGTGGGTTAGTAAAGCGGCTTACCAACTAAAACAAGAAGACCGAGCTTATGGCTCGGTCTTCTTTTATGCATGTTTTGCAAACGCATTGGTAAAAGACACGCTGCGTATTTTGTATTGCTGTTGATAAGCAAGAATAAAATCTCGGATAGCGTCATTTACGGGGAAAACACAGTGGACGTCTAGGCCTTCTAAAAACTGATTGTCAGCCATATCCCAGAAGCTTTGAAGCGAATTACAAATGATTGTTCTCATAACAGTGCTCGTCTCGGCTTATTTAAAGTCAGATTAACAACTGTCCTTGGTGTGCAATACGGAGCTAACTAGTTTTTCAATTGCCCAGTATTTTAGGGTGAAGGCTACATTACATCACCTAGATCCATTCGTATTGGTTAAAAACCAATCACTAGCGAGCAGAGTATAGCCAACCAAATGTATATTTAAAAGATAAAATTGGAACGAAAATCAAGCAATGGTTTGCGTATTTCTAAGTTGGTGTTTATATGATGACTCGCTAGTCCGGAGTAGGGTTTATGTGTGGCCTTACTCCTAAACAAACTCGTTCCTAAACAAGCTCGATGTGCAGGATTGAGCGTTAATGAGCTGAATCCCGCACCTTGAGGTTTTGGTATAGCGGAGCGTTAAATTTTGCTTCGTGATTTAAGGTTAAGCTACAAATCTAGCGCTAAGATTTTTGACTTACGCTGGAAGTTATATAGCCCTTGTTTGGCTCCGGGCAAATAGTCGACACTGACTTCGTAAAAACCTTGCTCTCTGAACCAATGCAGACTGTGTGTCGTGAGGACAAAAATCTGATCAATGGTTTCGGATTTAGAACGATGTTTCATGTAGTTGAGCAGTAACAAACCTCGGTTCCCATCACGATAGTCAGGGTGAATCGCTACGCAAGCCATCTCAGCTTTGCGCTCTTCTGGGTATGGATAAAGGGCAGCACAGCCAATAATCAAGCCGTCTTTTTCGATGATGGTAAATTTTCCAATCTCTTGCTCTAGCTGTTCTCGAGAGCGCCTAACCAGTACACCTTGTTCTTCTAACGGGCGAATGAGGTCTAAGATACCGCCAATATCGTCAATATTAGCTTGCCTCACTTGTTCAGCGCTCGCCATAACGACTTGGGTTCCGATACCGTCGAAAGAGAACAACTCCTGAATTAGGGCTCCATCCACTTTATAGCTGATCAAGTGGCTACGAGGCACTCCGGCACGACAAGCGGCAATAGATCCTTTAAGAAAGCGCAGTGTTCCAGTGTTGTAATCTAGGTCAGGAGACGTATTTTCAGAGAGCGTTTTGATGACATGCTCCGCTTCAATTGGCAGTAACTCGGCGACAGCATTGCCGTTGTCATCAATGACACCTTGTTCGGAGCAAAAACCAATCAGCTTATCCGCACCCAGCTTTATCGCTAGTTGGGTGGCGACTTCTTCCGATAATAAATTGAAGCACTCGCCAGTCACAGAGCTCGCAATGGGGCCAAGTAGCACAATAGAGCCTTGGTCGAGCGTGCGATTAATCGCGTCGGTGTCAATGCGGCGAATACGTCCACTATGGCAATAGTCCACACCATCATCAACGCCGAGTGGTTGGGCAATGATGTAGTTTCCGCTAACGACATTGAGCTGGGTACCTGCCATCGGAGTATTGTTGAGGCTCATTGATAGGCGCGCAGTAATCGCAAGCTGAAGTTGTCCGGCAGCTTGCATAACAACAGATAAAGCCGATTCATCCGTAATGCGGATATTTTTGTGGTAAGGCGTAGTGAGGTCTTGTTTTTCTAGCAGCTGATTAATTTGAGGACGTGCACCATACACCACCACGACTTTGATTCCGAGGCTGTGCATGAGGGCGATATCATTAATAATGTTGCCAAAATTTTTGTGTGCGACGGCTTCTCCGCCCAGCATGATCACCATGGTTTTTCCGCGGTGAGCATTGACATAAGGTGTTGATTGACGGAATCCTTTTACGAGAGCAGTACTACGAATTTTCACTACAGCCATTCCTTTGTTTAATTATGCTAAAATTATGCCTTTTTATTCATTGAGTGGCAAGGTGAAATTTTGGAATAAAGCACAAACATATTGAGGTAGGTTCTTGGTCCCGTTAAAAGGGAAGGTTACAATGGTGGCGTCTTTCCTCAATACGTGAACCTCATGTCTTCTGCTGTTAATAAGAATGCTGCGATCACTGCTTCAAATCTGTCAAAAACGTCATCTAAATCAATGCTTCGTAAGTGGCTAGAGCGTTCTCTCATGCTTATAGCGATAGTTGGAACCGTTGTCGTGTGCATGCTGTATAGTGATTTGATTACTCGAACCATTAATCCGCCCATTCCCAAATCGACAATTTATGGTCGCTGGGTTGAGCAAGATGTTGCGCCTTATGCTCGTGAAGAATTTGTGTTGAGTGAGCGCGGTGTTACCGTAAATGGTTCTACAGTGGCGACCAGTTTTGAATTCGATGGGGATTCGTTTTCGTATCGAGTAGGTTCAAATGAGCGGCACTTCAATTTTGTGGGTAAGCAGCATGCAGAAATGAAGCTGGATGCTAATGCACATTATCTACCTGTATTCCGTTTAGAGGGACGTGCAAGGATAGCGGTAAGATAGTCGTTTTTATTATTGTCTTTTAAGCAGAGCTCTCTTGCGTCTGTGAGCCATATGGATGATCACAATTTCATCTCTCAATCAGTAAATTTTACTTCCAAACATAATCCGGACAATTCCGTAATTCTTCCGCTGTTATCATGTTGCATTAACTGAATGAATTTACAACGAGTAAACGGATTGGCTTAGCGTTGAAACATTTTGTCGTTGCTTTTCAATTGCACCGTAAGCATTTGTTTGCCATCCTTTTGCTATTCTCTTTTACGGAAAAGACACGTGTTAAAAAAACTCCTTCCTATTATCTCTTTGAGCCTACTCTTTGGCTGTGCTCAACAAAATGATCGTGCTCAGCAATATCTTGATGGTGAGTTTCCTCAGATCCTCAATCAAGTGGATGTGGTTGAGTCTAACAAACCACGCGATTTTACTGAATTTAACAAGCAAGCTGAGCAAGTGGTGATAAAGTCACCATCCATGGCGAAGATGTACCAACCGCTATATCAACGATTAAGTGAGTGGGCGCAACAGAGCGGAGATACCAGTGCGTTGAGTGCGTTTGGCATTCAAGCCGCGCAATTGGGTGGTGGTGATCAAAAAGGTAATGTGCTGTTTACCGGATACTTTTCTCCCGTGATGGAACTGCGTCATACACCAAACGACATTTTTAAGTACCCAGTTTATGGCAAGCCAAACTGCTCATCAGATTGTCCGACTCGCGCGGAGATCTACAATGGAGCACTAGATGGACAAGGTTTGGTGCTAGGTTACGCGCCTAATCGTATCGACCCGTTTATGATGGAAGTGCAGGGCAGTGGCTATGTGCATTTTGAAGATGATGATACGTTGGAGTACTTCGCGTACGCAGGGAAAAATAATAAAGCTTACGTTAGTATTGGCCGCATTTTGATTGAACGTGGTGAAGTGCCGCGTGAAAAAATGTCCCTCAAAGCAATCAAAGAGTGGGTGATGGACAACGACGATGCGACAGTGCGCGAGTTGTTGGAGCAAAACCCTTCTTACGTCTTCTTTGCGCCAAAAGCGGAAGCGCCAGTAACGGGGTCGGCTGGTATTCCTTTGTTGCCAATGGCGGCGGTCGCGGGTGACCGTTCTATCTTACCAATGGGTACGCCAATCTTGGCGGAAGTGCCACTGTTGAATGCTGATGGTACGTGGAGTGGTGCGCATCAACTGCGAATGCTGATCGTTTTAGACACTGGTGGTGCGGTAAAACAGAACCATTTGGATCTGTATCATGGCATTGGTGCGAGAGCAGGAACGGAAGCAGGTCACTACAAGCATTTTGGTCGAGTGTGGAAACTTGGGCTGGAAAACTCACCAACTCAAGCGCCTTGGGCTTTGCCGCCAGAAAAGCTACAATAGCGACCCAAGAAAGAGGAACCGCCTCTTATCTAGACATTTCATCAAAGAGTGCGTATAAATCGCACTCTTTGTTTTTCTATCGATCATCTGGACTTCAATATGCGTGAACTCGATACCCCAGCATCTGACAGCTACAATCAACGCTTTGGCGGCACTCGTCGTCTTTATGGCAACAGTGAAGTGGACATTCTTCGCGCTGCACACGTTTGTGTTATTGGTATTGGTGGCGTGGGTTCATGGGCGGTCGAAGCGCTGGCCCGTACTGGGATCGGTGAGTTGACTCTGATTGATATGGACGATGTTTGTGTCACGAATATTAATCGCCAAATTCATGCGATGACGGGCACCGTTGGCCAAAGCAAAATTGAAGTGATGGCCGAGCGTGTCAAATTGATCAACCCAGAGTGTAAAGTCAATCTGATTGATGATTTCATCACGCCAGACAATCAACATGAGTACTTAAGCAAAGAGTTTGATTACGTGCTAGATGCGATTGACAGCGTAAAAGCGAAGGCGTCTTTGTTGGCGTATTGCCGCAGCAATAAGATCAAAGTGATCACTACGGGGGGCGCTGGTGGTCAGGTTGACCCAACGCAGATCATGGTCGCTGATTTAACGAAAACGATCCAAGATCCTCTAGCGAAGAAAATCAAAGACACCTTGCGTCGTCATCATAACTTCCCTAAGAATCCGGCTCGTAAGTTTGGTATTGATTGCGTGTTTTCAACCGAGCAGCTGAAGTACCCTCAAGCAGACGGTTCAGTGTGTGGTGTGAAGTCGACAGCGGAAGGCCCAAAACGTATGGATTGTGCTAGCGGTTTTGGTGCGGCGACTGTTGTAACTGCAACGTTTGGCTTTGTCGCGGTATCGCGAATCGTTGAGAAGTTGATTTCAAAATATAAGAAGTAAACTAGAAGAAGAGCGCATCATGACAGATTTTCCCGTTTCTCCATTTGGTACAGATATCACCAGCGAAGACATTGTAGCGACTATGCAGCAATTTAAAGGCTGGGAAGATCGTTACCGTCAGGTTATTCAGTGGGGTAAAAAGCTGCCACAAATGCCAGAAGAGCTGAAATCAGAACAAGTTACCGTTTCGGGTTGTGAAAGCTTGGTGTGGTTAGTGAGCCAAGAGCAAGATGGCGTTTGGCATTTTTGTGCGGACTCCGATGCGCGTATCGTCCGTGGATTGATTGCCTTGGTGATGGCGGCTTATGACGGAAAAACGGCCGATCAAATTCAAGCATTTGATATTGATGCTTATTTTGGTCAACTGGGGCTTGTCTCCCATTTAAGCCCGTCACGTGGTAATGGCTTGAAAGCTATTGTAGAGCAGATTAAGCAAACCGCCGTGTAACGAGTCATTTTCCCAATTCTTAAAAACGCCGAATAACCTAGCTGTTTGGCGCTTTTTTGTATCTGAGTTGAGACATTTTTTGCATATGGATAAAAAGTATGCAAATAGTCGACTATTTTAGTGTTAATTAACCTTTCTATTGATCCTGGTTCATTATATTGCCCACTTGGTTTTTATAAACTCAATTGTATTTAAAATTTGTCTATATTAGATAGTAGACATATGCCTCATTCGCTCCTGTTCCCCAATGCTGACACGCATTTGGAGGCGATTGGGATATTTAGGTACAAACGCTAGGAACCTCCCTATATGCAATTCACCTTGGAACATGCGCAAGACGTATTATCCGGAATGCCAGACCCCACTTTTATTCTGAGTGAAGATGGTATCTATATTGATGTTTTTGGAGGAACAGATAAAAAAGCCTATCACGATGGAAGCAATTTGATAGGTAAGACACTTCACAGCGTACTTGAAAAAGATAAAGCCGACTGGTTTATCGAGCAGATCAGTCGATCACTGAAACAAGACAGTATTGTGACGATCGAGTACAAGATGTGCGCCGACAGCATTCAGGGAATAGATGCCAACAGTGGACCAAGAGGCGACCTATACTACGAAGGCAAGATCTGCCCACTCGCTATAAAATACCGGGGTCGTCGCGTTGTCCTTATTCTTACACGCAACATCTCCAATCGCCACCGAGTTGAAACCCTTCTTCGCCATCAAAGCCAAATAGATGCTCTCACCAATATCTACAACCGACGTGTTTTTTTCGAAAAGCTCACAGAAGAAGTTATTAAATCCCAAGCTCCAGATTATCACTCCGCGTTGTTATTGTTTGATTTGGACTTTTTTAAAGTCATTAATGATAAACGTGGTCATGATGCGGGGGATTATGTCTTAGAGAGCTTAGCTGATTTGGTTTCTCACTTACTCGTCAAAGACGAAATTTTTGCAAGAGTCGGAGGGGAGGAGTTTGCGATTATTTTGCCAGAAACTTCTCTGTCGGCGGCGAAAGAGGTAGGAGAGGAAGTACGTTCCCACATTCAAAATTGTCAGTTCGAATTTGAAAAGATTGAAATTCCGGTCACGGTGAGTGTAGGCGTGGTGGAAATAGGCAGAAATGAAACCACCAAACGTTTGTATGCGCATGCAGATAAAGCGCTTTATGCTGCGAAAAGAAATGGCAGAAATTGCGTGGCGACTCTGGATAGGCAGATGGAGTAACCTTGTTGGTTACTCCAAATCAAACCGTTGGCGTTATAGCATGTCGACGGCTTTCTCTACGGCGGCGATGAGTTTATCCACATCTTCAGCCGTGTTATAAATACCAAAAGAAACGCGTACCGTGCCTTTCACATTTAGTGCATCCATCAATGGGTGAGCGCAGTGGTGTCCTGCTCGTACCGCAATGCCTTGTTGATCGAGCAGCGTCGCCATGTCTTGGTGATGAACGCCGTCCATGACGAACGTCAGTACAGAGGCATTCGGTTGATAGCCTAGAATATGGATGTCATCCAAAGCGCTTAGTGCTTGGTAGGCCTTATCCTGAAGCACATGGAGATGAGTCTCTACTTCGTGATGGTCAAAACCTTGGTACCACTCAATGGCTTTCGCTAGAGCAATCGCGCCCGCAACGTTTGGTGTGCCCGCTTCAAATTTACCAGGAAGTGCAGAAAACGTCGTTTTTTCGAAAGAAACACGTTCAACCATTTTACCGCCGCCGTGCCATGGTGGCATGGCTTCCAAAAGTTCAAGCTTGCCGTATAAAACCCCAATGCCTGCTGGTGCATAAAGTTTGTGACCTGAGAAAACGTAGAAATCGATATCTGATGTCGATAAATCAAGTTGCTCATGTACGATGCCTTGCGCGCCATCAACTACAACAACTGCGCCAACGTTGTGCGCCAGTTCAGTGATTTTTTCGATAGGTTGGCGTGTGCCTGTTACGTTGGTTATTTGTGCGCAAGTAACAATTTTACAGCGGTCAGACAGAAGCGCCTCAAATGCACTGATGTCGAACTGACAATCTGATGTCATCGGAACTTTAATGACTTTAGCCCCCGTTTGCTCTGCCACGATTTGCCAGGGCACGATGTTGGCGTGGTGCTCCATCTCGCTAATCAAGATCTCATCACCTGGTTGTAACGTGCTACGGGCGTAGGTTTGAGCAATTAAGTTCAGTGCTTCGGTTGCGCCCCGTGTCCAAATGATCTCTTTAGAGCTGTTTGCACCAATAAAGCTTGCCACTCGTTCTCGTGCCGCTTCAAATTGGCTGGTGGCATTAGCCGTTAAACTGTGGCTGCCACGGTGAACATTGGCATTTTGCGCACTGTAGTAATGACTGATGACATCAATCACACATTGCGGTTTTTGCGTTGTCGCTGCGCTATCTAGATACACTAAGGGCGTATCGTTGACGGATTGATTTAGAGCGGGAAATTGCTCACGTACAGCATTTACGTCAAACATTATTCTTCACCAAGCTTGTGGTAGTGCAGAGTAGGCAGAGGGATCATTGGTTCAGCAACTGACCATGCGTGTTTTTTACCTGAGAGTTGAATGATTACTTCCATCGCGAACTCTAAAGCTGTACCCGGACCTTGACTAGTGATCAGGTTGTGGTTGATATCAAAGGTCACGCGTTTGCTGCGCCACTTCTCTTCCGGGATATGTGACTGAAAGCTCGGGTGACAGGTCATCAGTGATTGTGGGAAAAGATTATGGTGTTGCAATACCAACGCCGGTGATGCGCAGATAGCAGCAACCAATTTT
Source organism: Vibrio sp. 1078-1 (assembly GCF_033340475.1). Taxonomy (NCBI): domain Bacteria; kingdom Pseudomonadati; phylum Pseudomonadota; class Gammaproteobacteria; order Vibrionales; family Vibrionaceae; genus Vibrio; species Vibrio sp. 1078-1. The sequence continues at coordinate 55,922 of NZ_JAWOWM010000008.1, read as the reverse complement.
CCCTCGTAGATGTGCTGCTTAAGGATTTCTATCATCACCGTACTATCACGGAAAATTTCTGCACCACCAACACCACCAGAAAGCGCTATGGCATCAAACTCATCATCAGCGATATCGACCAGCTTACAATCTGCCGTTAATGTGACTCCGCGAGAAGCTTTCATCGTCAATGAGCCATCAAAAGCAGCACTCGCTACTGTAACGTCATAACCCGCGCGAACCATCATGTCGATGACGGTGACGGCTTCCATTTCTTCGGTGCCTGGAGCGATTGGTACTAAGATTTTCTTACTCATTGTTCTGTCCAGCTTTGTTCTATTTGTTTGATGCGTTGGTAAAGTTTTAAATTCTCAGGCGTATTGATGCGATGTTTCTTGGCAGCCTTTAACAAGTATCCGGTTATAAAATCAATTTCCGTTCGACGCTGATGGAATACGTCTTGTCTCATTGAAGAATAGTTCTCAGCTGTGGCGTTCACCACTTGCATTACCGTATCGAAAAGAGAGCGAGACTCGATAGCAATACCTTCTTTACTCATTACTTCAACCAGTTCTTGAGTGATGCTTTCGAGTTGTATCTTAAACTCGGGCTTCGCAAGTTCACCATTCTTACACTGGAGAATCGCAGTCAGTGGGTTAATCGCGCAGTTGATCGCTAACTTAGTCCATAACGCAGATTGGATGTGTGGATTCCAAATGGCCTCTGGAAGGGCATTATGCATAACATCTTTCAGAAAAGTGCACTGCATTCCTTTGTCATTATAACCACCCGCTTGCGTTGTTCCGTGACCGGTATGCAATACGTGTTGGTTATCTGGTTTGTATGCGCCGTGCGTCGTTGTTGCGAGCACTATCGGATTGTTTGGCACAACCTTCTCCAAGGCAGAGGCAGTACCCATACCATTGTGCATCAGCATGATAATCGTGTCTGTATTGATATGAGGGAGCAAAGGCTGAATGGCGTCTTCCACTTGCCAAGCTTTTACCGTGATCAAAATGAGGTCCGCTTGATTTACGGAGGAAATATCTTGATTACTGAATACGATTGCGGGTGTGTCATCCAACTGAAGTGATTGTTGTCTCTCTGAACTTCTTCCCCACAATGAAACATTGTGCCCGGCAAGCTTAAATTTTGTTGCCCAGAGTGAGCCCACCGCACCTGGACCGAGGATAAGGATATTCACCAAACGCTCTCATTAAAAAGGTTTGCTGCAAGGATAATGAGGGAAAAAAGGAAAGCAAATAAAAATGGCGCCGAAAGGCGCCATTTTTGAGCAAACTTAGTGGTTCAATTAGAACTTGTAAGTTACAGCTAGGTAGTGGCTTACACCAGTCGATTCTAGCTCAACACCTGGAGCAACTTGTAGACCGTCTTTTACGCCATATACTTCTTTGTATGCTTTCAGGCCGTAACCAACCGCGAAGCGATCTGAGTGCCAGTAAATGCCGTTGAACATTGCACCACCGTTTGACGCGGTAGTACCAAATTTGTTACCAGCATCATCATCCATACCGAATTGGTAATCAATGTAACCTTGGTAAGAAATGAATGAACCATTGTCGAAGAAGTAGAATGGTTTGAACCAGTTAGTCGAGATTTGGAAACCGTTCCAACCTTTGTTGTTGCCATCGTAAGTGCTGTACAGGTTTAGGCCGATTTTACCTAACCAAGGAACCATTACATCAGAACCTAAACCGATTTTCTGGTTGTTTACACCACCGTTGTTACCGCCCCATTCCATTAGAGATGCAATGTATAGCTCTTGAACTGGACCGAAAGATAGGTCTTTACCAGTTACGGCATCTAGAGACATACGTGGTGCAAATTTCATGAACATCTTGTCAGGAGCGCCGTTCTCAATTGACTTATCTTGGTTATCTTTAGTCGCTAGGTTAAATACGTCTACGTAACCGTATAGGTCGAAAATACCAGAGCGACCGCCAAATTCCATTTCTAGGTAATCGTGAGCGTTGTCGTCAGCGCCTTTAACTCGTGGCATTTCATCAATTGAGTACATGTAGTTGAACTGCATCCACTTGTAATCGTTTTTGTGGATATCGCCGTCAGAGTAATCTGCCGCCATAACTGGAGCTGAAGTAGCCGCTAGAAGGCTAAGAGCTAAAAGTGATTTACGCATAAGGGGACTCTCTATGTTTGTAATGATTCAGAACACGCAATCTATGCTGCGCTTTCCAATTGGCGGGAATAATAGCGATAAAAATCCCAAATGAAAGTGATAAAGGGTGCAAAACTGAACGTTTTTGGTGAGTTGTGTCACGAAATTATCTTTATTTACGGAACTTTTTGTTTGTTGCATTTGATTGCAATAAATGTGTGATTTGGATCGTTTGCGTAAGCGATTTTATGACTTTTTAAGCCAGTCGATTAACCAACATAAATCGTTAGTGATCGGAGTGATAAGGGATTCGTATGTATCCGTGAATCAAAGAGGACGTTTGAATGAAAGAAGTCATGTTATTCCCACTCACTTCAGTTGTACTCCCTGAGGGTAAAATGAATCTGCGCATTTTTGAGCCACGATATAAGCGAATGGTAAAGGAATGCAGCCTACAAAATGTGGGCTTTGGAGTTTGCCTGGTAGGAAGTGAAGGTGACCCTAAAGACGTGGGTAACGTTTCATCTATCGGAACTTTGGTCAGGATCGTTGATTTTGAAACACTCAGTGATGGCCTTCTTGGTATTACAGTTGCTGGTGAGCAACGCTTTGTTGTCAAACGCGTCCGTGCAGATGCGGATGGCTTACGTCATGCAGAGGTTGAATGGTTAGACAATTGGCAACATCTAGACAACTCACCAGATTTCTTCTTTTTAAGCCAGCAGTTATCCCATGTTTATGAAGAGTTTCCTCAACTTGGAAGCCTCTACCAGCATCGTTTTTACGATGACTCTGCTTGGGTTACTCAGCGTTGGCTTGAGTTACTACCCCTAGACTGCAATCTGTTCGAACAGCTAGTCGGCGCAGAGGACTGTATTCCTGCGTTGCAATTTCTGACAGAAGCCATAGAAGCCCCGACTAACAAAGAGGCAAGGATATGAAAGGATTTAATAAAGCTGCGCTAACTATTGTTGCGACATTAGGACTGGCGGCGTGTGGCTCCGACAGTGACACTATCGAGTATTCCAATTTACAAGCAGTGCACGCTTCTTCTGATGCGCCGCTTGCAAATGTGTGGATCAACGATAAACCATCTTTAACGAATGTTGATTATGGTGTGGGATCTGGCTACGTTAAATTGCGAGAGGGGATGAATTCGATTCAGGTCGATGTACAGCTCCCAAGTAATGAAACCGCGACCGTAGTACCTAAAACAGAACTAGATCTTGATTCCGACCTCAATTATAACGTGTTCGTTGTTGGCGATGCCGATGGTTCGCCAAACCCAGTTGAGCCTTTAGTTGTGACTCGCAGCGCCGATTCAATGGCTGATGCCAATAGTCTAGATGTTCAAGTTGTTCATGCAGCTTCAGGCGTTCCTGCTGTTGATCTTTATGTCACTGAGCCAGGTGTTGCTCTTGCTAGCGCGACTCCAATAACTAACCTTGCTTACAAAGCTTCTACCGACGTATTGAACATCCCAGCTGGTGAGTATCAAGTTCGACTTGCCGTAGGAGACAGCGTTGCTTTTGACTCGGGCAAAGTATCTCTTGCGGCTAACTCCAACTTGACGATTGCCGCTATCGGCACAGGAGATTCGAATAGCACGTCACCTGTCAAACTCTTGGTGTTGGACGGTTCGGGCTCTTCTATAATTGAAGATATGGGCAGCCAAGCTGAAGTAAGAGTCGGACACCTTGTCGATGGAGCGCCAGTCGTCGATGTTAACGTTAACGGGGCGGCCTTCGCTCCTCTTGCCGACTTAGCGTTCAAAGAGATTCGTGGTTATTTGGATCTTGCTGCTGGCGCTTACGATATTGACGTTTACGTGGATGGCACAACAACCAATCCGATCATAGATGTTGACGGGTTAATGGTTGCAGGTGGAATGGATTACAGTGTTTATGCAGTCGGTGTTGTTAGCCCAGCGATTGATATCGAAGCTCTGGTTGTTGAAGATATGAGACGCGCTGTGGCGACTAGCGCGACATTGAATGTGACACACGCGGCGGCTAATCCTATAGCGGAAATGGTGGATATTTACCTCACTACGAGTGCAGGAATAGATGGAAGTGATCCAACTATTGCTAATTTTGCGTATAAAAATAGCGTACAAGGATTATATGTCGCTGAAGGTACATATTATGTAACGGTAACAGTGGCTGGTAACCCAAGTATTGTTGCGGTTGACTCAGCACCAGTCAATGTAATGAACGGTGTTGTGTACCAAGTCGTTGCCATTGATGATGGGAACAACGGTGGTTTCAACTTGTTGGTCGATGACGTGACCGATTAGGACGAATGGGAGGAGGAGACTCCTCCCACAAATTAAGGCCGATTATGATGAGTGATAGCCCGAAAAAACTGGGGCGCAGTGATTGGAACGATTACATGGATAAAGTGAAGGATCGAGACAAAGATGCGTTCGCTTTTGTATTCCGTTTTTACGCACCCAAGCTGAAGCAATTCGCTTACAAACATGTTGGTAATGAGCAAGTTGCTATGGAGATGGTGCAAGAGACCATGGCGACAGTTTGGCAGAAAGCGCACCTCTATGATGGTGAAAAGAGCGCGTTATCGACTTGGATATATACCATAATCCGAAACCTTTGTTTTGATCTGCTGAGAAAACAGAAAGGTAAGGAATTACACATTCATTCTGATGACATTTGGCCGTCAGAGTATTATCCACCTGATCTTGTTGATCACTATTCACCAGAACAAGATATGTTGAAAGAACAGGTGGTTAAGTTTTTAGATATATTACCGAAAAACCAGAGAGATGTTTTACAAGCGGTATATCTTGAAGAGTTACCTCATCAACAGGTCGCGGAATTATTTGATATACCCCTCGGTACCGTAAAATCCAGGCTGAGGCTTGCAGTAGAAAAGCTAAGGCATTCAATGCATACGGAGCAACTATGAACAAACACCCAGATAACAGCTTGTTAGAAGCATACGCTTCGGGAAGCATTGATGCAGTTTCTGGTCTTGTGGTCGCAACCCATTTAGAAACATGCACCAAGTGCCGAGCTTATGTGAACCAAGTCGAAGCAAGTCAAGCGAACATCGTAAGTGACATACCTTCTGAGTATGTTTCTGAATTTGACGACATGTTCAATGACATCATCAACGCGGAGCCAGCGACTGATAACATCGTGATCCGCGACTCTGCTGCTGTTAATGTGGCAGGAAAAAGCTTCGCTCTTCCTAAAACCTTAGCGCGTTTCTCTGACCTCGTAGGGTCATGGAGAAGTTACGGAGGCAAGGTTTTCAGTGCTCAGATTGATCTAGGGGAAGACGCTCGTGTCAGCTTAATGTACATCGGGGAAGATGTGCAAATCCCTCAACATACGCACAAAGGCCTGGAGTCTACATTGATCCTACATGGTGGATTTAGTGACGAGGATGGCCAATATGAAGAGGGCGATTTGATGATTAGAGACGCATCAGTGAAGCACAGCCCTTACACTAAGGCCGGAGAAGACTGCTTGTGTTTAACCGTATTGACTGAGCCGATGATCTTTACTCAAGGCGTGGCACGTATATTTAATATGTTTGGTAAAGGGTTATACCCATAGACCTCTTATCTTATATCTCGCAAAACAAAAACCACCGAATTCGGTGGTTTTTTATATGTTTCGTTAATGCTTGTGACGTGCTTTTTCCAATAGAGCATCAAAGTAATGTCGTAGCGAGTACAACATAATCAAGCTTGGCACGACCATGACAGCGGTAAGCACGAAGAATGTGCTCCAATCATTGAGATAATCCACTAGCTCGCCACTGAAAGAAGCAAGAGTCGTCCGTCCGAAGTTTCCTAGAGAGGCAAGTAACGCATACTGAGTTGCCGAAAATGCTTGCCCGGTTAGAATCGTCAAAAATGAAACAAAAGCGACAGTTGAGAAAGCAGTCGTAAAGTTATCGACAATAATCGTGGCTAAGTACAAGTGCTCGTTTGGGCCTACCGAAGCAATCCAAGCAAACATCAAGTTACTGGCAGACATCGCAATACCGCCGATCATTAATCCACGTACAATACCAAACCTAACGTTGAACATGCTTCCGACAAAAGTAAAGAAGATGGTGGCTCCCCAACCGATCAGTTTGGAGTAATAGCCAATTTGTTCATTGCTAAAACCAATATCTTTATAGAACGCGATCGACATCCTGCCCAAAAACGCTTCGCCAATTTTAAATAGGAAAACGAACAGCAACAGAGTAATCGCGACACGGACGCCATTGCGATTAAAGAAATCAAGGAAAGGTTCTACAACAGTCACGGTAAACCAAGCTACGACTTTTGAACCAACCACTTCTTTGTGGCGTTGTTCTGCGGCAGACTGAAGTTGTTCGCGTTGAGTCTTCGGTTCACCGACTAAAATCGTAAAGACCATTAGAATGCCGACTATCACCGCCATCCCGTAGTACACACCATTCCAACCGACACTGTCAGCATTAACAAACGCTAAATAACCCGGTAGTGAATAACCTGTCCACCAGCCAATGACCGCCATTGCAGAAGCTTGAGGCAGTTTAGACTCTTCTGACTTTGGGAAAGTATCAATACGAAAAGCATCAATTGCGATGTCTTGTGTCGCTGAAGCCGTTGCAATGCACAAGGCGAGTAGTGACGCAAACACCAAGTTTTCCGCTGGATTAACGCCGGCAATAAATAGGGTAGCGACGAGTACGATACTTTGGCAAAAGAAAATCCAGCTACGTCTTTGCCCCAGCAGTCTAAAGAGGACTGGCAGCTTCACGCGGTCAACCAGAGGTGCCCACAGAAAGTTGATCGCATAGACCGCAAAAACGCTACCAAAATAGCCAATTGCGGAGAGGGTCAAGCCGGCATCTTTTAGCCAACCTGACATGTTTGAACCGATAAGAACCCACGGAAAGCCGCTAGAGCAGCCCAGCATGAAAACCCACATGAGTCGTTTATCGAGGTAACTTTTTACCGTTTCCAACCAAGTGATGGAAGGTAATGAAGACATAAATCAATCCAATAAAATGAAGCCGTTGAAAGAGAAAGCCCTTCGATTATTCAAAGGGCTTATCGTTTTGGCTATTTAAGTAGTGTAGCTTTGGTGATGACGATTTGCGTCTCTGGTACATCACGCATTCGGCCTACTGTCGTGGTCGGCTGCTGAGCCATTTTCTGGATAACGTCGAACCCCTCAGTAACCTCACCAAATACAGCATAACCTGGTGGTCGAGCGCCATAGTTGAGAAAGTCATTGTCGACTAAGTTGACGAAAAACTGACGAGTTGCAGAGTTTGGTGCATTGGTTCGTGCCATGGCGATGGTAGCACGGTTATTGTTTAGACCATTATTTCCTTCGTTTTTGATTGGCGCGTATGTTTTCACCATCTGCATATCTTGGTTAAAGCCGCCACCTTGTGCCATGAAGCCTGGGATAATACGATGAAAAATAGTACCTTCGTAGCTCCCATCTTCTACATATTTCAGAAAATTAGCGACAGTGATAGGTGCTTTCTCTTCGTTTAACTCAACCGTAAATGAGCCAAGTGTCGTTTCAAACGCTACTTTTGGTCCAGCCCAAACGCTGCAGCTGAGTAATGCTAAAGACAGAATCGCTTTGCGTAACATTAGAAACGCTCCTGCATGTATTGACGAAGCTCAGGGTCATTGGCAATCTCTTTAAGCGTCAATGTCACCACATCATTCAATGTCTCTTCAATATCGGCATCAGAAGCACTCAATGTGCCAGATCGCTTTGCTGTACCTGTATAAGTTTTGACTAGCTTGCCCTCAGGTGTCTCTGCTGTGATTTCCAGCACAACTTTAGCATCCATCTCATTTTCCATCACCGAATGCTTCACGTTGACCAACGCTTCTTGAACGCTCAATTCAATCGCGTTGTTGCTGTTTAGATCCGCATGGAAACCTTGAGATGAGAATTGCTTCTCTAATGCTTCTTCTAACGCAATACGTAAATTCTGTTTAGCATGAAGAGGAAGAATGTTCGAACGGCCGTTATCCACCAACGCCACGTACTGCGCTGCACGTACATCTTTGCTGGTCAAACTGTAAGTCTTGCCTTGAACAATTGGATTGGTGCTCAATGTGCTTTCTGGCATCAGGTTCAGCTGAGGTTGTTGAGGGGCTGAACACGCAGCAAGCAACGCAACCGAAGCCGCAAGTACCAATTTTCTCATTTTATTATTCCTTTTAACTATTTTGCTAAAGCTTATTTTGCGCTTAATTTAGCAGGATTTTTTGTAGCCTGTAAAATCACAAACTTATTGTTGGAAGCGATAAGTTTCACATTTTTATCGCCAAACAGACGTTTGAGTTTTGCGTCGTACCCGAGGTGACGATTTCCGATAACCAGTAAACGGCCATTTTCACTTAATACTTGTTTAGCATCGCAGAACATTTGCCAAGCAATATGATCGGTGATTGCCTGTTGTTGATGAAACGGTGGATTACACATAACCATAGAGCTGCTGCTGTGTTTAAAACCGTCCAAGCAATTGTTCGCTATGCACTGTATGTCTCTATTTTCACCAAGGTTGTCGCGTAGGTTCTGTTTTGCTGATTCAAGCGCCATAAAACTTTCATCAACACATGTTAGCCGAGCATTTGGATTCAACTGACCAAATTTAACAGACAGAACACCATTGCCGCAGCCAAGATCGATGACATTGTCTATCGAAGGGTCTTGAGGCAGGTGCTGCAGCATAAAGCGTGCACCTAAATCTAAACTTTCTCCTGAATAGACATTTGGCATGTTCTTGAGTTCGATATCTTCGCCATCAACGCGCCAAGTCGTGAAAGGCATTACTTCAATCGGAGGCTCAACTGTTGCTTGAGAAAACACCAATCTGTGCTTTTTCCAGGCCAAAGATGTTTTTGTTTCGCCTAAGTATTTTTCAAACAGTTTTAGCGTCGAAGTATGAATGTCTTTCGCTTTATTGACTGCAATGACGGGGCAGGAAGCCGGTAGCGCCTTTCTTAATTGGCTTAGTATCCACACTAGATGGCGGTTACTTTTGGGCAGTTGCAGCAAGACGAGATCAATATTGGCAGGAACGAGGTCCATCGTGGTGGCAAACGCTACTTTATTGCACTGGTTTTGCTCGAGATTTTGCTGTGCACCTTTATGTGAGATGAATGAATCACTCATTAGCGTTACATGGTGCTTTTCCGAAAACCAGCAGGAGAGGGCACCAAAGCTGTCATTAATCACGAGGATGTTTTGATTGTCTGGCAAAGCAAGCTCTTCAACATGATTAATAAGATACTCATCACCGGCATCCCACGCTTGTAGCGTTTCGTTACTACGTTTTGGGAAACGATGAAGTGTTAAGCTTCGCTCGTGAAGGTTCAGTTCGGTTTTCATAGCTAAATGTAAGTTGATTTAGAAATTAAGTGTTATTGTCGCAAATGATGACGTGTCGAGATACAAAAAGCTGTCAAATTTTACGAGTTCAGTGATGGCTGCTCTCTAGGCATGTTCATGGAGTCGAGCGCCTTGAGACAATATGTCTACAAAGTGCGTCAATAATGAGAGTGACGTTTGAGTGATGCATGTCTGCTTTACTTAGGTATATACTTATGGAATTCGCATCAATGAGGAACGAATATGATCCAAGAAATCATAGAGAAGAAACTACACAGTGAGCTGCAACCCAGCTATCTCAAAGTCATTAATGAGAGCTACATGCATAATGTGCCACCAGGCTCAGAGAGTCATTTCAAAGTGATTGTTGTGAGTGATTCGTTCGCGGGACAGCGTTTGATTGGGCGCCATCGTCAAGTTCATCAAATTTTGGCAGATGAACTGGATAACCACATTCATGCATTAGCTATTCATACATACACTGATGAAGAGTGGAAGCGTGAACAAGATGGCGCCCCTGATAGCCCGATGTGTATGGGTGGCGGTCACTAAAAACGCAAGATATAAAGGTGCAGAGAAAGGTGGCTTAAGGCCATCTTTTTTCGTTTTACATTCTTTAGGGACGTTAACGTGGCACAAATTCTGGTTAAAAAATGTGTTAACAGTGTTTCAACAAATGAATGGAAATTGCAGAATATTTCAGGCGATGAATATCACTTTTCCATAAGATATGTATGGAATATGGCATTTGTGCGATGGGTCAAAGTTATGACTATTCTTTGACCTTTTAGACCTGATTCTACCGAAATAACCCCTCTATTCTAATGATTGATCATGGCATCAAGTTCCTAAAAAATGCTAGACTACGGCACCTGATAAATCTCGCGTATTCCTTGTGACGAGATTTTTAATAGGATGTTGCGATTTTGATGTTTAAAACAACATCAAAACCGGACACTGATGTCGTGTCTAAAAGTTACGCAATCAAAAGAATCTTTTTCCCGATAAAAGTAGTGCAAGTGCGTATGATTACAATAAAGAAGGGCTTGGATCTTCCTATCGCAGGAACTCCATCCCAGGTGATTAATGATGGTAAGACCATCAAAAAAGTCGCCTTGCTTGGCGAAGAGTACGTTGGCATGCGACCTACCATGCATGTCCGCGTTGGTGATGAAGTGAAAAAAGCGCAAGTTCTTTTTGAAGATAAAAAGAACCCAGGCGTGAAATTTACTGCACCAGCAGCCGGTAAAGTGATCGAAGTTAACCGTGGCGCTAAACGTGTCCTTCAATCTGTAGTGATTGAAGTGGCAGGTGAAGAGCAGGTGACATTTGATAAGTTCGAAGCCGCTCAACTTTCAGGTCTAGATCGTGAAGTGATCAAGACTCAGTTGGTTGACTCTGGCTTATGGACCGCTTTACGTACTCGTCCGTTTAGCAAGGTTCCTGCAATCGAGTCTTCTACTAAGGCTATTTTCGTAACTGCAATGGATACTAATCCACTAGCAGCTAAGCCTGAGTTGATCATTAATGAGCAACAAGAAGCATTCATTGCTGGTCTAGACATTCTTTCAGCCCTGACAGAAGGCAAGGTTTACGTATGTAAATCTGGCACTAGCTTGCCACGCTCTTCACAGTCTAACGTAGAAGAACACGTCTTCGATGGCCCTCACCCAGCAGGTCTTGCTGGCACCCACATGCATTTCCTATACCCAGTAAATGCAGAGAATGTGGCATGGAGCATCAACTACCAAGACGTTATCGCGTTCGGTAAGCTGTTCCTAACTGGTGAGCTATGCACAGATCGTGTTGTGTCTCTAGCTGGCCCAGTTGTGAATAACCCTCGTCTAGTTCGTACCGTAATGGGTGCAAGCTTAGATGACCTAACAGATAACGAGCTGATGCCTGGCGAAGTTCGTGTGATCTCTGGTTCAGTACTAACAGGTACACATGCAACTGGTCCACACGCATACCTTGGCCGTTACCATCAACAGGTTTCTGTATTACGTGAAGGCCGTGAAAAAGAACTATTTGGCTGGGCAATGCCTGGTAAGAATAAGTTCTCGGTAACTCGCTCTTTCCTTGGTCACGTATTCAAAGGTCAGTTGTTCAATATGACAACGACGACCAATGGTAGTGATCGTTCAATGGTTCCAATTGGCAACTACGAACGCGTAATGCCTCTAGATATGGAGCCTACTTTGCTGCTTCGTGATCTATGTGCCGGCGACACAGACAGTGCTCAAGCACTGGGTGCGCTTGAACTGGATGAAGAAGATCTAGCATTGTGTACCTTTGTATGTCCAGGTAAGTACGAGTACGGTACGTTACTTCGTGAATGCCTAGATACTATCGAGAAGGAAGGGTAATTTTCATGGCTCTTAAAAAGTTTCTTGAAGACATCGAGCATCATTTTGAGCCTGGTGGCAAACACGAAAAATGGTTTGCCCTGTACGAAGCTGTAGCAACAGTTTTTTACACCCCAGGTATCGTAACAAATAAAAGCTCGCACGTTCGTGATAGCGTTGACCTAAAACGTATCATGATCATGGTTTGGTTTGCGGTATTCCCAGCAATGTTCTGGGGTATGTACAACGCAGGTGGCCAAGCTATTGCAGCACTTAACCACATGTACGCTGGTGACCAACTAGCGACAGTTATCGCAGGTAACTGGCACTACTGGCTAACAGAAATGCTTGGCGGCACTATCGGTGCGGAAGCGGGTGTTGGCAGTAAGATGCTACTAGGTGCGACTTACTTCCTGCCAATCTACGCAACAGTATTTATTGTTGGTGGCTTCTGGGAAGTGTTGTTCTGTATGGTGCGTAAACACGAAGTTAACGAAGGTTTCTTTGTAACTTCTATCTTATTCGCACTTATCGTTCCACCAACGCTACCTCTATGGCAAGCGGCACTAGGTATCACATTTGGTGTTGTTGTAGCAAAAGAGATCTTCGGTGGTACAGGTCGTAACTTCCTTAACCCTGCACTTGCAGGTCGTGCATTTCTATTCTTCGCTTACCCAGCACAAATTTCGGGTGACGTAGTATGGACTGCAGCTGACGGCTTCTCTGGTGCAACTGCTCTTAGCCAATGGGCTCAAGGTGGTAACGGTGCTCTAGTTAACACAGTAACTGGCGCTCCTATCACTTGGATGGACGCGTTCATCGGTAACATCCCTGGCTCTATTGGTGAAGTATCGACTCTAGCTCTAATGATCGGTGCAGCGATGATCGTTTACATGCGAATCGCTTCATGGCGCATCATTGCGGGTGTGATGATCGGTATGATCGCAGTATCGACTCTGTTTAACGTGATCGGTTCTGACACTAATCCAATGTTTAATATGCCATGGCACTGGCACCTAGTTCTAGGTGGTTTTGCATTCGGTATGTTCTTCATGGCAACGGACCCAGTATCAGCGTCATTTACTAGCAAAGGTAAATGGTGGTACGGCATCCTGATTGGTGCAATGTGTGTGATGATCCGTGTAGTTAACCCAGCGTACCCAGAAGGTATGATGCTGGCGATTCTATTCGCGAACCTATTCGCACCTCTGTTCGACCATGTAGTGATTGAGAAGAACATCAAGCGGAGACTAGCACGCTATGGCAAGTAATAACGACAGCATTAAAAAGACGCTGGGTGTTGTTATCGGGTTGAGCCTTGTTTGTTCAATCATCGTATCAACAGCAGCAGTAGGTCTGCGTGATAAGCAAAAAGCTAACGCTGTCCTAGATAAGCAATCAAAGATCGTTGAAGTTGCAGGCATTGACGCAAACGGTAAGAAAGTACCAGAGCTATTTGCTGAGTACATCGAACCTCGTCTAGTAGACCTTGAAACAGGTAACTTTACTGAGGGTAATGCATCTACGTACGATCAACGTGAAGCATCAAAAGATGCAGAACGTTCAATCGCATTGACACCAGAAGAAGACGTAGCTGATATCCGTCGTCGCGCGAATACAGCAGTGGTGTACCTTGTAAAAGATCAAGATGAAGTCCAAAAAGTTATCCTGCCTATGCACGGTAAAGGACTATGGTCGATGATGTATGCCTTTGTAGCCGTTGAAACTGATGGTAACACTGTGTCTGCTATTACTTACTACGAGCAAGGTGAAACTCCTGGACTTGGTGGTGAAGTAGAGAACCCTTCATGGCGCGATCAATTCATTGGCAAGAAATTGTACAATGAAGATCACCAGCCAGCGATTAAGGTCGTGAAAGGCGGCGCACCGCAAGGTTCTGAGCACGGTGTTGATGGCCTATCAGGAGCGACGCTCACTAGTAATGGTGTTCAACACACATTTGACTTCTGGTTAGGTGATATGGGCTTTGGTCCTTTCCTAGCAAAAGTTCGTGACGGAGAACTTAACTAATGTCTAGTGCACAAAACGTTAAAAAGAGCATCCTAGCGCCAGTGTTGGATAACAACCCAATCGCGCTACAAGTTCTTGGTGTATGTTCTGCTCTTGCAGTAACAACTAAACTAGAAACAGCTTTTGTAATGACACTAGCGGTAACATTTGTAACTGCGTTGTCTAACTTCTCTGTTTCATTGATCCGTAACCACATTCCTAACAGTGTGCGTATCATCGTTCAGATGGCAATCATCGCATCGTTAGTAATCGTGGTAGACCAAGTGCTAAAAGCTTACCTATACGATATCTCTAAACAGCTATCTGTATTCGTTGGTCTGATTATCACTAACTGTATCGTAATGGGTCGTGCTGAAGCATTCGCAATGAAGTCTGCGCCAGTACCATCTCTTATTGACGGTATTGGTAACGGTCTAGGTTACGGCTTCGTTCTTATCACTGTAGGTTTCTTCCGTGAGCTATTTGGCTCAGGCAAACTATTTGGTCTAGAAGTTCTACCTCTAGTGAGCAACGGTGGTTGGTACCAGCCTAACGGCCTAATGCTACTAGCACCATCAGCATTCTTCCTAATCGGCTTCCTTATCTGGGTAATCCGTATTCTGAAACCAGAACAAGTAGAAGCGAAGGAGTAAGGACGTCATGGAACATTACATTAGTCTGTTAGTTAAATCGATTTTCATCGAAAACATGGCTCTGTCTTTCTTCCTAGGTATGTGTACTTTCCTTGCCGTATCTAAGAAGGTTAAGACCTCTTTCGGCCTAGGTGTTGCAGTTGTGGTAGTTCTGACTATCGCTGTTCCTGTGAACAACCTGGTATACAACCTAGTTCTGAGAGAGAACGCGTTAGTTGAGGGCGTGGACCTTAGCTTCCTAAACTTCATCACCTTTATCGGTGTAATTGCAGCACTTGTACAGATTCTAGAGATGGTCCTAGACCGTTTCTTCCCACCTTTGTACAACGCGCTAGGCATCTTCCTACCGCTGATCACAGTAAACTGTGCAATCTTCGGTGGTGTATCTTTCATGGTACAACGTGACTACAACTTTGCTGAATCGATCGTTTACGGTTTCGGCTCTGGTGTGGGCTGGATGCTAGCAATCGTTGCTCTTGCAGGTATCCGTGAGAAGATGAAGTACTCTGACGTACCTCCAGGTCTACGTGGTCTTGGTATCACATTTATCACTGTAGGTCTTATGGCGTTAGGCTTTATGTCTTTCTCTGGTGTTCAACTGTAAGTCGGGTAAACCGCAACAATTAAGGAATAGTCAATGGACATTATTCTTGGTGTAGTGATGTTTACTCTGATCGTACTAGCACTAGTACTAGTGATTCTTTTCGCTAAGTCTAAGCTTGTACCAACAGGTGACATTACAATTTCTGTGAACGATGACCCTTCTCTGGCGATCGTTACACAACCAGGTGGTAAGCTACTGAGTGCTCTAGCAGGTGCTGGCGTATTCGTATCTTCTGCTTGTGGTGGCGGTGGCTCATGTGGTCAGTGTCGCGTAAAAGTTAAATCAGGTGGTGGCGACATCCTACCAACCGAGCTTGACCATATTACTAAAGGTGAAGCGCGTGAAGGTGAGCGTCTAGCGTGTCAGGTTGCAATGAAAACTGACATGGATATCGAGCTTCCTGAAGAAATCTTCGGCGTTAAGAAGTGGGAATGTACTGTTATCTCTAACGATAACAAAGCGACATTCATCAAAGAGCTTAAGCTACAAATTCCAGATGGCGAATCAGTACCTTTCCGTGCTGGTGGTTACATCCAGATTGAAGCTCCTGCTCACCACGTGAAATACGCAGACTACGATATTCCTGAGGAATACCGTGAAGACTGGGAGAAGTTCAACCTTTTCCGTTACGAGTCTAAAGTTAATGAAGAGACCATTCGTGCATACTCTATGGCTAACTACCCAGAAGAGCACGGTATCATCATGCTTAACGTTCGTATCGCAACTCCGCCGCCGAACAACCCAGACGTACCACCAGGCATCATGTCTTCGTACATCTGGTCTCTAAAAGAAGGCGACAAGTGTACTATTTCTGGTCCATTTGGTGAGTTCTTTGCGAAAGATACAGATGCAGAAATGGTATTCGTTGGTGGTGGTGCTGGTATGGCTCCAATGCGCTCACACATCTTCGACCAACTTAAGCGTCTGCACTCTAAGCGTAAGATGTCTTTCTGGTACGGCGCACGTTCTAAGCGTGAAATGTTCTACGTAGAAGACTTCGATATGCTACAAGCTGAGAATGACAACTTCGTATGGCACTGTGCACTGTCTGATCCACTTCCAGAAGATAACTGGGATGGTTACACTGGCTTTATTCACAACGTTCTTTACGAGAACTACCTACGTGATCACGAAGCGCCAGAAGACTGTGAATACTACATGTGTGGTCCACCTATGATGAACGCTGCTGTAATCGGCATGCTAAAAGATCTAGGTGTAGAGGATGAAAACATCCTACTAGATGACTTCGGTGGTTAATTCCTCCAAGTGATTGAATCTATGGCTAGCTCTCCAAGAGAGCTAGCCATTATTTTTTATAGACATAAAACTGATACTCAACAGTTGATATAGGTAATCGGATTGAAAGGATTGATCCTATTTCCCATATCAATTCAACAACATTGGGAGTTAACAAGTGAAAAAGTGGCTTGTTGCATTTGCTTCTCTATTGATTTTGGCTGGCTGTGAGCAGCCTGCCGATCAAATTCATTTAAGTGGCCCTACCATGGGGACTTCTTACAACATCAAGTATATCGAGCAAGATGGTATTCCAACGCCAAAAGCGATGCAGACAGAAATTGATCGCTTATTGGAAGAGGTTAATGACCAAATGTCGACCTATCGTGACGACTCAGAGTTAAGTCGTTTTAATCAGCATCAAACGAGCGAGCCATTTACAGTTTCGACACAAACTGCAACGGTAGTGAAAGAAGCAATTCGCCTTAACGGTCTTACTTTAGGTGCATTGGATGTGACGGTCGGCCCTCTAGTTAACCTGTGGGGGTTTGGTCCAGAAGCTCGTCCAGATGTAGTTCCAACCGATGAAGAACTCGCTGCTCGCAAAGCAAATACCGGTATTCACCACCTATCTGTTGATGGTAATACACTGTCCAAAGACCTTCCTAACTTGTACGTCGACCTATCGACGATTGCGAAAGGTTGGGGGGTTGACGTGGTTGCTGACTACCTTCAATCTGAAGGGGTACAGAACTTTATGGTCGAAGTTGGCGGTGAAATGCGTCTCAAAGGTGTCAATCGTGAAGGTGTGCCTTGGCGTATCGCAATTGAAAAACCGACCGTTGATGAACGTTCAATTCAAGAAATTATTGAACCAGGCGACATGGCAATTGCAACAAGTGGTGACTATCGTAATTACTTTGAGAGTAATGGTGTGAGATACTCTCATATTATTAATCCACGAACAGGCAAACCAATTCATCATAAAGTGGTGTCTGTAACGGTATTAGATAAATCGTCGATGACTGCTGATGGTCTTGCAACTGGTCTTATGGTGCTAGGTGAAGACAAAGGCATGGCAATTGCGAACGAAAATAATATTCCTGTTTTCATGATTGTGAAAACGGAAGATGGTTTTAAAGAGTTGGCTTCGGAAGCATACAAGCCATTCATGAAGAAATAACAACAGAAGTGAGCATGTTTTTATGAATACATTTCTAATTACCTTTGCTGTGTTTGTCGTGGTAATCACTGCAATGGCTGTCGGATACATTTTCCAAAAGAAAGTCGTGAAAGGTAGCTGTGGTGGCTTAGGGGCAGTTGGCATCGAAAAAGTGTGTAATTGTCCAGAACCCTGCGATGCGCGTAAAAAACGTGAAGCGCGCGAGGCTGCGCGTGCTGAGAAATTGGCGGCGTGGGAAAAAAATAGAATTGCTTAGTATTGGTTAATCGTACTAAGAAAGTGATAAAGCTCAGCGTTCTGCTGAGCTTTATTTTTAGGCAGCTAACCAAAGCTCAGATGTCCGAGAAAGAGCCCAATACCGTGTTTTGTTGTTTCTTTCTCTCATGTTACAGAGCAAGACCACACTGATAGTCATTAGGACGAAGAAATGATTTGGTTACGTCCGTTCTCTTTGGCCATGTAAAGTCGCTCATCCGCCACTTTTATTTGTTGTTCCAGCTCCCCCTCGATGTTGCTTACACCAATACTCGCGGTCACAAGAATGTTTTTGTCCAAATAAGTTATTGGCGTTTTTTCTATGCGCTGTCTCATTTGTTCTAAGCGTGTTAGAAAGCCGTCATAGTCGCCACTGGCTTGAATACAAAACTCCTCGCCACCAAGCCTAGCGACAATATCATTTGGAAAATAGATTTTTAGAATATTCGCTATCATGACTAACACTGCATCGCCGCCCTCATGTCCGTGTGTATCATTTACTTGCTTAAAGAAATCGATATCAAGCATCGCGATGTTTCTTTGAGCGTTTTCTACATGGGGTTGCTCAAACAGAAAGCGGCGGTTCCATAAGCCCGTTAGCGCATCTTGATTTGCCATTTTAAACAGTTCAGATGTTGCGTCTTTGATATCTAACAGTTGGTGAATACGGCAAAAAAATTCTTCTTGATTAAATGGCTTGTATAAAAAGTCATTGGCCCCTGCTTTTAGAAACCTAGCCGTCATGGTCTTAGAGTTACTACCCGACAAGCCGAGAATGGCTAATTGATTTTTATCCCACTTCCGACGTAATTCACGCACCATAGTAATGCCATCTTTAACGGGCATATCATGGTCGGTTAAAACGAGAGTGATATCTGGATTTTGCTCGACAAGCTCTAGGGCTTTTTGCCCATTGTCAGCTTCCAACGTCTGAATATATTGATGCTCCAAAAGTTGGGCAATGTGTCTTCTTACGGTGTGTGAATCATCAACGACTAAACATTTGTGTTGTTGATTGTTGGTTAGTCGCTTGAGGAGTGGTAATAGATAGGAAACGGACGCCATGCTGTCTTTCAAAATATAGTCGAGGACACCTTTTGCGAGCATCTTTTCGCGAGTGTCTTCTTGAAATCGAGCCGTTAAAACAATGACACGATGACCATGTTCCAAAACGAGGTCAATAATCTCGCCATCTTGAGCATCCGGTAAACAATAGTCTAAAACCGCACAGAAGAGGTCCTGTGCTGAAGATAACAAGTTCTTTGCCTCCGCGTAGCTTTCTGCTGCGATGACCTCATAACCAGCTTGGCTTATTGTTTGGCAAAGAAAGTTTTTAAACGCACGACTATCTTCAACAACCAGAATCTTATTACTCAAGCGCAGTCCCCAAAATTAATTGTTTAAAATCAATGATAACTAAAATTAAACTTATCGCCATAAAAAAACACATGTCAACCAAAAGTAGAACAACTACTCAAATGTTTGACACGCATCCGTTAACATCACATCATTATTCCTGTCTTAGTTATATAATTATCTTTAGCTAACGTAGGGAGAAAGTAGTATGGAAATGCATCAACATGGTATGGCTGAGCTATTTCAACAACTGGGCCTCGGTAGCTCTCCTCAAGAAATGAAAGATTTTATTAATCAACATCGACACAAAAGAGATTCTGCGCCTTTACATGAAGCTAGCTTTTGGACGATGTCACAGGCGAACTTTCTAAAACAAGCCATCGAAGAAGATGCAGATTGGGCCGAATTGGTCGATCAACTGGACGTAATGCTTCGAGATTGACGTTCGCTTAAACACGCCCATTCCTCTTCAGGTAGATTTGATTTATACTGTTTTTTTGAACAGTACTTTGATGGCTATGTCAGATCGAATTAGAAAAATTATTCATGTCGATATGGATTGTTTTTATGCTGCCGTAGAGATGAGAGATAACCCCAGTTACCGTGGCATTGCACTCGCTGTTGGCGGACATGAAAAGCAGCGTGGAGTGATTAGCACCTGTAATTATGATGCGCGTAAATATGGTGTTCGCAGTGCAATGTCAACGGCGCGCGCGCTGCAACTCTGCCCTCATTTGTTGGTTGTGCCCGGTAGAATGCATGTATACAAGCAAGTCTCTCAGCAAATTCGTGCTATTTTTGAGCGTTATACGCCTATCATTGAACCTCTCTCATTGGATGAAGCATACCTCGATGTAACTGACTCGACAGCTTGCCGTGGCTCCGCAACGTTGATCGCAGAGTCAATTCGCCGTGATATCTGGAGTGAACTTGGGTTGACGGCATCGGCGGGCATTGCTCCGATTAAGTTTCTTGCTAAGGTCGCGTCAGACATGAACAAGCCCAACGGTCAGTTTGTGATTCCGCCAGAGAAAGTCCAAGAGGTTATCGATAGTCTTCCGTTAGAGAATATTCCTGGCGTGGGAAAAGTGAGTCTTGAGAAGCTCCACCAAGCCGGTTTTTATCGATGTGAGGACATTAAAAACAGTGACTATCGAGAGTTGTTGAGGCAGTTTGGTCGTCAGGGTGCCTCCTTATGGCAGCGAAGCCATGGAATTGATAATCGAGAAGTCGTTGTTGAGCGCGAGAGAAAGTCCGTCGGTGTGGAAAGGACATTCAGCCAGAACATCGCAACCTATGGTGAATGTTGGCAAGTGATTGAGGAGAAACTTTATCCTGAACTCGAGAAACGTTTAGAGCGTGCAAGCCCAGATAAGTCGATTATTAAACAAGGTATTAAAGTCAAATTTGCCGATTTTCAACTGACAACAATTGAGCACATCCATCCGCAATTAGAGCTTGAGGACTTCAAGATCTTGCTAAGAGATATTCTTAAACGCCAAAATGGACGGGAAATTCGCCTTTTAGGCTTGAACGTGATGCTCAAGCCCGAAGACCAAGCGCGTCAATTGAGCTTTTTTTAGGCCCTTACCGTTTCTACCTGCGTTAATACCTGCTCAAAACTTACGTTTGCCATTGCACCATAACCTGCTAGCTTTGAGGCTTTTAGCTGGCTAATCAAAGGAGTGCTGATTCCGCACAAGAAGCGAGCAACGGCATCATTACTGATGGCCGATGGGGAAAGCTGAATAAACTCCTGCGCCCATATCGATACTTGAGATTGTTCAATATCTTCAGGTTCTGGTGCTGTGAATGTGGCGACGTGACCACGACACACGGAGCAGTGACCACATTGCTTTGGTGCATCGTGATCCGCAAAGTAGTTCGCCAATTGTGAGCTCAAACAGTGCTCGGACTGGAACAAGTGCAGCATGGTGTGGATTCTTTCGATATCTTTGCTTTCTTTGGATTGGAACAGTTCAGACAGTTGTTGGATTAAAACATCCGAGCTCTGTTTGGTTGGCATAACTGAGTACACGTCCGTCAGTTGTTTGCTCTCTAGTTCTATCCAGCCGTTCTGGTGAAAATAGTCGAGCGCTGCGACAACTCGGCTGCGTTCCGATTGATAGTTCATCCATAGCGCTTCTAGATCAACTTGGCACCACACTTTGGCTTTTTGTGAGCAGGAAAAAATAGCCTCCACAAATTGACGTCGCTCGCCTTGAAATTGATTCACAATAAATTGCTGATCGTGCAAAAACTTAAACCGATATTCCGCAAAGTAACTGTACTTTGCTTCAATGACGTTATGTAGCTCCAAATAAACCAACAAGGTTTTGAGTGGCAATTGGCGGATATTACTTTCACGCGACAAACGCAGTGGCACTACCTCCCATTGTGGAGCATGTTCTTTCGCTTGCTCGACCACATAGTTAATTGACGTAAATTCTGGTGTGTCACCATAGACAAAATTCTCCAACACCGTTAAGCCGGACGTATTGCCTAGCAGAATGCACTCAGAGCGTTGCCCGTCCCTGCCTGCACGTCCAATCTCTTGTGCGTAGTTCTCGATTGATTTGGGTAAGTCGAAGTGAATGACGCGTCGAATATCAGATTTATCGACCCCCATACCAAATGCAATCGTTGCAACAATACAGTCAATTTGGCCATCCATGAACTGCTGTTGGATTTGTTCACGAACGTCGCTTTTCATGCCAGCGTGGTATGCGTGAGCGTTAATGCCAATATGGATTAATGACTTTGCTACTCGTTCTGCTGTTTGCTGCTGCGTCACGTATACGATGGTCGGAAGCTTAGGTGAAGAGGCGATGATCTCACTGAGCTGTTCTTGTTTCTTTGTTTCCTCACACGGGATCACCGAGATATCCAGATTAGAGCGGTAGAAGCCTGTAACGGTAATATGTTCACTGGCAATATCGAACTTTTTTTGCATGTCTTCAATAACTGCAGGCGTTGCCGTTGCGGTGAGAAGTAAAGACTGTGGGATGTTCAGTTCACGTTGATATTGCGGTAGTTTGAGATAATCTGGACGAAAGTTATGCCCCCATTCGGAAATACAGTGCGCTTCATCAATGACCATCAAAGAAATCGGTACTTGGCGAATGAATTCACGAAAACGCTCATTTTTTAGTCGCTCAACAGAAATCATCAAGATTTTGATTTGTCCATTCTTCACGCCAGCCATGACCTGTTGTGCTTCTTCTCTACTTTGACTGCTATCGATAGAAGCGGCCGCGATTCCTTTACTTTGTAAAAAGCTCAGTTGATCCTTCATTAACGCCAACAACGGAGAGATCACCAACGTAAGGTTGGGTAATATGGTTGCAGGTAGTTGATAACAGAGTGACTTCCCCGAGCCTGTAGGAAAGATTGCCGCAGCAGAGTAACCATTCATAACGGCTTCAATAACGGGTTGCTGACCTTGGCGTAATGAGTCAAAACCAAATACAGATTGAAGTGTTTGATGCAGCGAGTCACTTTGCATAATAGGGAAACCTTTCTTTGATGGTAAACTTGGCTACATTAACACACCCCGAATACTAAACGCGCGTCCTAAAAGTATGAACAAAGCTGACTTAGTCCAAATTATCATCCAACATCTGGAAGAAAAACTTCAAGTTGCCCATTCATCGGCTCAGCGAGCTATCGATGCCGCCACAGATGAAGAAACTGTTCCCGAGCACAAGTACGATACATTGGCACTTGAAGCCGCGTATCTTGCTCATGGACAAGCCATGCGAATTCAAGATAGTGAAGAGGAGTTGCGTCAATATCGTTCTTTAGTGACTCGTAACTTTAAGAATGCGCCTGTTGGTGTTGGTGCTTACGTTGTTCTCGCAGATGAGAATTTGATCGAAAAGCACTTCTTTGTAGGCCCTTGCTCTGGTGGTTTGACTGTTCAATATCAGACTCTGGAAGTCTTTGTCTTAACAGCCAAATCTCCTCTGGGTCGAGCGTTGTTCGGGAAAGAAGAGGGTGATGAGGTTGACGTGAAAATAGGAGATAAAACAACTTGTTACGAAGTCGTGACGATTTGCTGACATCTCATGTATCACTCAGTGTTATGTTTAACACGAGTAATGTTAAATAAAAGAGAATGACATGAAAAAGCTTTTTACACTCTCATTGCTGATGGTCAGTGCTACTGGTTATGCAGCGCAGTGTCGTGTGGACATCAATAATGAAGTCCGTATGGATGGGCAAAGCTTGGAAATTCGCCAAACGACAGGTGATAAAGCTGTCGTGGATGAGGATAACAACCTCTTCATCAAAGGTGAGCTAATTGAACTCAATGCCGACCAAAAAGCGGCAATTGAAGACTATCGCGAAAAAATGAACGCGTATATTCCACAAGCAAAGCAATTGGCGAGTGATGGTTTAGCGCTTGCGAATGATATTATTGATGATGTTGCGGAAAGCCTCGATGCACCTGGTGCGTTTGATAATGTAAAAGTCGCAGTAAAGGACTTTTTCGCTGATGTTGAATCACGTTACTACAAAGATGGTGATTTCATCCTGCCTGCGGAGAGTTTTGAGTCTATGACACAAGGGTGGACTGAAGACTTTGCAAAAGCACAAGAGATCTTCAATAAAGAGTTTTTAGCCAGTTCGTTGGATGCTTTATCGAAAAAAATGAAGGAAGAGGGAGGGATAAACCTCACTGCATTATCAGAGAGTATGGCTGAACTCAGCGCGAAAGTAGAAGAGCGTTTAGCCGAGCATTCGAAAGAGGTAGAACAACAAGCAGAAGACTTGTGCGATTCGCTGGATGACATGGCAGGGCAAGAAAACGATCTGTTGAAGAAAATCCCTGAGCTAAAAGATTACCGAGTATTTACGATTTAATTACTCATTAAAAAGCAAAAACTCGATGAGATAAAGAAAGAGAGCACTATTGTGCTCTCTTTGCGTTTTACTCGCTTATTCTTTGATAGCTTATTGCGCATTCATCTCGGTGAGTTTATCGCCGACAGGTTTTGAGAAGTTAAAGCCATCATGCTGATCCCAGTTGATAGACCATGTCATTACTCCTGCATAATTCGGGTAATGGTACGCTGGTTTAACGGTGCCACATGAAGTGCCTTTGGTTAAACAATCTAGTGCGTTGATAATATTCTGTGTTGGAGCCTGCCCTGAATTTGCCGAGCTAGGACCTGAAGGTAAACCGATTGCGACTTGATCATCGCGCAATGGTGCAAATTGAGTGCCGTCGGCCAACTCAAAACCTTCGATAAGCATTTTAGATTGCGCTACCATCATATCCACAGAGCCTTCTGGTGCACTGCCTGGCAGGTATGGGTTTGGCAAACCGCCGTTGTTATATAACTGGACGTGAAGCAAGTCGAGCGTGCTGCGTGTCTCGTTTATCACAGGAATGTAAGCTCCCCAAATACCGCTGTAAGCTACATAGCCGCCTTGAACATAAGGGTGCTCAGGCGCCATGGTTAGGTACATATCGCCACCCATGTTTTGCTCTATTTGAAGCAAAGCACGACCAAGGCGAGCTTGAATTTGCGAGCCATGAACTAAGTTAGAACCACTCTCTAAATCCACATCTAGACCATCAAAGCCCCAATCAGCGATAAGACCTGTTAGGCTAGAGACAAAGTTTGCTTCATCTTGGTCGGTATTCAGCGTAATCGTGCCTTCTGCGCCGCCAAGAGAGAGAACAAACTTCTTACCTTTAGCTTGAAGCGCTGCCATGTCCTGCTTGAATTGTGTTGGATCGAGTGCTGGACAATCGCTGTAAATATCGCCTGAATATAGATTAAAGTGCACAGTGCCATCACTGTTGCGATCATTTTCAGCAAAGGCAATATCAATCACATCCCAAGCATCTGCCATATCTGCTAGACGAATTGGACAGCCCGCACCATTTACAAAATTGTGCCAGTAACCGATGAGTTTATGGCGTTTCTCTACTTGCTCAACCACCGTTATTGCTGCGGCGTCAGACAATGCATTGCTTCCTGACAAATCCACAGCTTGGGCGCTAACTGTAAAGTTACCAAGTGCAGTTGGTGTCCAGTTGGCTGTGTAAGGTGCCGTGGTATCGGTTGCAACAATAGAGCCGTTGATCATGAAATCAACGTGTTTAATGCCTGAAGTTAAAGACGTTGCATCGGCGCTTAATGCGAGGCTTTTGCCTAATCCGGTGGTCTGACCGCTGCTTGGTGAAGTCAGAGAGACGACCAAATCTTTATCGCTGACTTCCACACCAACCAGGGACTCTGACGTGTTGTTATCATTATCGGTTGCGACGGCTTTAAGCTGGTTAGCGCCAATAAGTGTGGCGTTCCAAGTAACGGAATATGGCGCTTGAGTGGTGACCCCTAAGCTGGTGTTGTTCGCAAAAAACTCAACTTGCGTGACTGTGCCATCAGCATCGCTTGCGTTTGCCGTGATTTCGTTATTGCTGCCAGCGAGCACGACTTGTCCATCCGTTGGTGCCGCAATGGTAACTTGCGGTGGTGTCGAACAAGCACCTAGGCCACTCCAAGCATCTTGCCAGTATAGCCCTTCACCAGGCTCGTAAGCCCATGTCGCATCCGAGGAGCACCAACCAGCAACATCACAACGATATTTTTGGTTGAAGTGAGAAACCAGGTCGCCAGCTTGATAACTTGTGCCTGCCACATAAGGTACTGCATCTGGACATCCGCCCGTTCCGGTTTCTGAATTACTAATAACCAGCGCTACTTCTTGGCTCATCGTTGCGAGGTTTGTATCATCAGTCGCTTGTGCTTTGAACGAGTATGTACCTGGACTAGCGGTCCATTGATATTCGTAAGGTGCGCTAGTATCAATGGCGACAGATTGATTGTTTACGAAGAACTCAACTTGTGTGACCACACCATCAATATCGTCAGCTTGAGCGGCTACGGTTAGGTTATCGCCTACATTAAGCACTTCTGTGCCTACTGGGCTTGTCAATGAAATGCTTGGTGGCGGTAATTCGACTTGTGGTTGAACTTGGATAGAAATCGTCGTGGTGCTAACAGCTCCCTCATTATCTGTCGCAATTGCGGTCAATTGCGAGATCCCTTCAATAGCTGTCCAAGAAGCTTCGAATGGTGCTTGAGTTACCACAGCAACGGTTTGGTTGCCTGCAACAAACTCAATTTGTGTGATTTGGCCATCTTCGTCAGCTGCGTTGGCTAACAAAGTGATCGCACTGCCTTCGGGAATTTGTGCGTTGTTTATTGGAGAGGAGAACGACACCGTTGGTGATAAATTGTTGCTTCCACCATCACATTGCCCTAACGCTTTCCATGCTTCCCAAGATCCTGAGTTGGTCACGGGATCATTGCCTTGCGTCCAATATGCAGCCTCATAAGCGGCTCCTTGCGTTTTTACTAAAGCGCCCGATGTATAAGTCGCAGTGCTGTCCCAGTCGGGTAGACTTTGACAGTTATAGGCTTGAGCTTGGTAGCTGGCGCTGAGTGCTACAACCATCGCTCCGTGAAGTAGGGTGACCTTCATTTTCCTCTCCTTGAATCATGGGTATAAATGAGAACAGAGTAATAACTAGCTGATAAATAGACATTAGGGGGAAAAAGCGAAGCACAATATTCTGCTTTTCGACACAGTATCACGAGGAACAGTTCGTCCCTTACACCAGAGCTCATTATTTTTCGGCTCACTTCACGGCAGAAGGATTGGTAAAATTCAGCCACGTAAAACGAACAACAGTCGCGAGGCTTTTGAGCGATGAATATGAGATGTACGTTAAAATTTACAAGCTGAATGACTACAAATTGTTTCAACTGTCGAGGATTTAACCGAGGTGCTCTTGTTGAATAGTGAATATTGCTATAGTGTACTAGTTAGCTAGTTCAATGATATTTTTGTGTGAGTAGTATGACACAGCAAACCTCTTCTCAGCCTCGCGAGCATTTTGGCTCTCGTCTCGGGTTCATCTTAGCTGCCGCAGGTGCCGCAGTTGGCCTTGGCAATATTTGGGGCTTCCCAACTCAAGCAGCCAGTAATGGTGGCGGTGCTTTCCTATTAGTTTATTTGGTGATGATTCTTATCGTCGCATTTCCGATGCTGGTGGTTGAAATGGCGATTGGTCGCCATGGTCAAGCCAACCCTGTAGACAGTATGCGTGCAATCACAGATAACCCTACCAGTAAAAAGCTCGGCGGCATTGTGGGTTGGATTGGTTTAAGCGTACCAAGCGCTGTCTTAGCGTTTTATTCAATTGTTGGTGGTTGGTTGATCTGCTTTTTACTGGGTGCAATCACAGATCTAATGGGGTTAGAAGCTGCAACTCATTGGCTAAAGGGCTTTAGTGTTGAACGTAACTTGTTCGGAACCATTACTTTTTATGTACTGACGATTCTCATCGTACAAGGTGGCGTAAAACAAGGTATTGAGAAGTGGTCCACACGTTTGATGCCAGCATTGTTTGTTCTGTTTGCTCTGCTATTTGCTTACATCATGACGCAAAACGGTGCGATGGAAGGTCTGAAACATTACCTAGTGCCGGATTTTGAAAAGGTATGGGACCGCAAGTTGATTCTTGCTGCAATGGGACAGGGCTTCTTCTCGCTTACGATCGGTGGCTGTTCAATGCTGATTTACGGATCTTACTTGAGTAAGAAAGAAAACCTACCAAAGATGGCGATGAACGTGACCATGGTAGATACTGCCGTTGCTTTCATTGCAGGGTTAGTGGTGATGCCAGCGATGTTTGTAGCAATGCAAAAGGGCGTTCAAATCTATGCAGAAGATGGCTCTCTCTTAAGCTCAGATACGTTAGTGTTTACGGTATTGCCACTAATGTTTGATAGTTTAGGTTTGCTTGGTCAATTATTCTCTATTGTGTTCTTCTTATTGTTGACGATTGCGGCGCTAACGTCTTCCATTTCAATGTTAGAGTGTCCAGTGGCTTTAGTGAGTGAGCGCTTCAATACTAAGCGCAGCGCAACGAGCTGGGTTTTAGGTGGTCTCATTGCTTTGTTCAGTGTGGTGATTGTTTATAATTTTGGTGCTCTATTTGGTATGGTCGCGACGGTTGCTACTCAGTATCTACAACCAACCGCTGCGCTCTTATTCTGCTTATTTGGTGGTTGGGTATGGAATCGCAACTCAAAAATCAAAGAGCTTGAGCAAGGTTGCCCGGAGTTTACGCAAGGTTGGTTTGGTAAGTTATGGCCTGCGTATGTGAAGTTTGTATGTCCAATTCTTGTGGCGACAGTCATCTGGGCTTCATTTGGCTAACCGAGACGTCTATCGAATAAAAGAAAAGGGCTTGATGGTAACTCATCAAGCCCTTTTTCATATTGGTTATTCTCGTTTCGGTTATCCGCCAAGCATGGTGTGGATTAACGGAATTGTCCTGCTTCTGGAAGAAAGTCAAAACCAGCAGAAGCCAGTTTTGTCTCCAGTGCTGTGCGCTCGATATCGAAGAAAGCCACCAGTTTGTCCAGATCACCTCCGAAGTCATCGCGTAGCTTCATATTCACAATGCTCATCAGCATGACAGGGTCCATGGATTCAAAGTTCGCTAGATTCATTACTTATCCTCAAAATCTGAAATCAGTAGGTTTGCCGCAGCAAATGCCGCTTTTTCACGCACTTCTTTAGGCAGGGACTCATCCGCTGCAACATCGTTCAGTGCTTTAACTGCACATGAAATTGCTTGGGGAATATAAGCTTGATCGCCACTACCAATCTGAGCATAAAGCTCACGAACCAGTTCACAACAGCCGTATACTTGCATGTTTTCTTTCCACTAAATGATAACTTATCTCAATATACACACAGCGGATTTGAAACTCAAAGTACAGAGTTGTTTTGGCTCAAGTTGAAGGTTTGCTTGAGCGAGATTTAATCACTGCATTTGTGCTTCTAACTGCTGAGTGACTTCTGGTGAAAGTTGAAGTTGTTTTGCTAGTTCTTGCAGATACGCTTTTTCCATAAAGTTTTGTTCATCAGCGACGATCAAAGACGCCAGGTAAATTTCTGACGCTTGTTGAGGAGAGGTCGCCTGATTAGCAATTTCAGCAGGATCAAGCGGTTTGTTTAACTCTTGCTGAACGAGGTGACGAACGTGCTCATCTGCGCCCATATCCGCGAGAGCTTGTTCAATGCGAGCCATTTCCTCTTCATCAACGTGACCATCAGCTTTTGCAGCTCCAATCATTGCTTTTAAAATTAAGACACTGTGTTTACTGTCATCGGGGTCAAAGGTTTCTTGAACACCTTGACCGGATTGCTTGGCTTGCCAGTCGTTATACACTTTGTAGGCCAAGGCTCCAAGCGCAGCTGCGCCACCGACTTTTAATGCGCTTGACCCTATTTTTTTAGTCATTTTTTTACTTTTCTTTGAGCCCATCAGCATACCGATGAGGCCTCCGCCTACAGCACCTGCTCCTAGCGTTTTTAGGCTACTTGAATTTGATGAGGATTTGATGTTGTTGGTTTGTTTGCCCAATGCATCTGCACCTTGCTTAAGTAAGTCTGATTTGAGTGCTTGGTTTAGAAGACTTTTTAAATCCATAACTGACCTCCTTTAGATGATGAAATCAGTTTAATAGCAAGAAGCTGAACCAAAGATTAACAAAGTGAATAGTTCGAAAAAGGTGGAGGGAGGATGTTGAACTGTAATAAAAAGGGCTGACCGAAGCCAACCCTTTTTAACTATTTGAAACTACTTCAAATGCGAACTCGTCTAGTGCTTACTTTAGTTGAGCTTTTACGTGCT
The DNA here is from genome assembly GCF_033340475.1 of Vibrio sp. 1078-1. Taxonomy (NCBI): domain Bacteria; kingdom Pseudomonadati; phylum Pseudomonadota; class Gammaproteobacteria; order Vibrionales; family Vibrionaceae; genus Vibrio; species Vibrio sp. 1078-1. The sequence continues at coordinate 26,062 of NZ_JAWOWM010000008.1, read as the reverse complement.
CAACAATGTCAGTCATTGCGACTGCTGTTTTCTCACCAGTAGCACGGTTCTTGTATTCGAAGTTGCCTTCTTTCATTGAGCGGTCACCGATAATAATGGTATGCGGTACACCAATAAGCTCCATGTCAGAGAACATTACGCCTGGGCGTTCTTTACGGTCGTCAAATAGCACTTCGATGCCCATTGCTGTTAGCTCAGCGTACAATTTCTCAGCGGCTTCTTTCACTTCTTCTGACTTGTGCATGTTCATTGGAACGATCGCTACCTGGAATGGTGCGATTGCATCTGGCCAGATGATGCCGTATTTGTCGTGGTTTTGTTCAATAGCAGCCGCTACTACGCGAGTGATACCGATACCGTAACAACCCATTTCTAGGATGACGTTCTTACCATCAGGACCCAGTACACCACAGTTCATCGCTGCGGAGTAAGCGCTACCTAGTTGGAAGATATGGCCAACTTCGATACCACGCTTAAGCTGGATAATGCCCTTGCCACATGGGCTTGGGTCACCTTCCACAACGTTACGTAGGTCTTCAACTTGACCAAGCTCTACATCACGACCCCAGTTAATACCGAAGTAGTGTTTGCCATCGATGTTCGCGCCCGCACCGAAGTCGCTCATTACCGCAACGCTGCGGTCAACAATGAACGGCAGTTTAAGGCCAACAGGGCCTAGTGAACCAGGGCCTGCACCGATAAGCGCACGAATTTCTTCTTCAGATGCCATTTCCAGCGGAGCTGCAACCTGAGGAAGGTTTTCTGCTTTCACTTCGTTCAGTTCATGATCACCACGAATAATAAGCGCGATGATTGGCGCATCAACTTCGTCAGATGCTTTCACAAACAGTGTTTTCACTGTTTTTTCAATTGGTAGTTCGAACTGCTCAACCAATTCAGCGATTGTTTTCGCGTTTGGCGTATCAACCAACGTCATTTCTTGTGTTGGTGCCGCAGCCTCAGAGGCTGGAGCTAGTGCTTCTGCTTTTTCAATGTTTGCCGCGTAATCTGACTCGCTAGAAAATGCGATGATATCTTCGCCGCTTTCAGCCAGTACGTGGAACTCTTGAGAGCCGCTACCACCGATAGCACCGCTATCTGCAAGTACAGGACGGTAATCCAGACCCATGCGATCGAATGCTTTACAGTAAGCATCATGCATTGCGTCGTATGACTTTTGTAGTCCGTCTTTATCAATGTCAAAGCTGTACGCATCCATCATTGAGAATTCACGTGAACGCATTACGCCAAAACGTGGGCGTCGTTCGTCACGGAATTTAGTTTGGATTTGGTACAGGTTTAGCGGAAGCTGTTTGTAAGAGCTCACTTCATTGCGAACAAGGCTAGTGATCACTTCTTCAGCGGTTGGGCTAAGTACAAACGGACGAACATGACGGTCAGTAAAGCGAAGTAGCTCAGGACCCATCTTTTCGCTGCGGCCTGTCTCTTCCCATAGTTCAAACGGCTGAACAACGGGCATCAAAGTTTCGACTGCGCCTGCATTGTCGATTTCTTGACGAACGATGTTTTCGACTTTACGCAGTACACGTAGACCAGTAGGTAGCCAGGTGTATAAACCTGAAGCCAGCTTACGGATCATACCTGCACGTAGCATGAGCTGGTGGCTCACTACTTCTGCGTCGTTTGGAGTCTCCTTCAGAGTAGAAAGAAGATAATTACTGGTACGCATTAAATTTATCCGTTTATTTAAGTTAGATACTCAAGCTTGAATAAGCAGGAGTATGGGAGTTCCCTAAAGGGAAATTTGTTAGCCGTCTATAATATCAGCCAATTGCGTTTGTCAAAAGCTTTCAATAGCGGTAACCGTTATTAAGTTGCTTGTTGCTGTGAACTTTACGTTCAAGTCGAACAAATTTACCGCATATTCTTTGTCGTCCGGCTTGTTTTTCTTATATGCAGGGCGAGGATCTTGTGCCAGAACTTGTTCAATGACTGATCTTACATAGTCAGTATCGGATCGATTTTCTATCGTTGCTAATGCTTGAGCAGAAAAGGTGACTTGTGACTTTTCTGGTTCTTGGTCTGCGTATCCGCCTTGTGCTTCCGAAATAGAATCCGAATAGGGAATATAAGGCTTAATATCCACAATCGGTGTCCCATCCACGAGATCTACACTGCCTAAATCAAGATAGATTTGATCGCCTTGCTTAGTGACTCCTTTCACTTCAACGGCTGACATTCCGATTCCGTTTGGACGGAAAGTCGAGCGCGAGGCAAAGACACCAATTCGTTCATTGCCGCCTAATCGTGGCGGACGTACAGTTGGTTTCCAACCAGCTTCCAGATTCTGATCAAATAGAAACAACAACCAAACGTGAGAGAACTGTTCTAGCCCACGCACTGCTTCAGGGCTATTTGCTGCACCTAACAGTTTTACGCGTGCTTTAGCCTCTGGTACTAAGCGTGGTTGGCGCGGAACTGCAAACTTTTCTTTGTACGGTGTCTCAATGACGCCGATGGGTTCGATGGAATACATGATGGACATCTTTAAGAATTCATTGAGATGAAAAGTATCACAAATTTCTCTTGCTTTTCTTGTTGATAATGATTATTAATTAAAATGTTATAACATAACAATTTAATTGAAAGGAAAAGTATTATGAAACCAGGAATCCACCCTGAATATCGTCCTGTGGTGTTCCACGACACCAGTGTAGATAAGTACTTTGTCGTTGGTTCTACGTTGAAAACGGAGAGAACCATCGAATGGAAAGATGGCAAAACTTACCCTTACTTTACGTTAGATGTGTCGTCAGCTTCTCACCCGTACTACACCGGTAAACAGCGCGTTGTACAAACCGAAGGTCGCATTGCGAACTTCAACCGTCGTTTTGGTCAATTTAAGAGCGAAAAGGAATAAATCATGAAGGTAGTAAAATCATTAAAAAGTGCAAAAAGTCGTCATCCGGATTGTCAGATTGTAAAACGGAGAGGGCGTCTTTATGTCATTTGTAAAACGAACCCGAGATTCAAAGCTGTGCAAAAGTAATCAACCTGCATATATCTAACTTATGGTTTTGTTTGATTGATAATGTTGAGTTAATTATTTTACATGGATGAAATATCTACATTTTTATTCAATGTTGGTTATAAATGCCTCTGTTCGTCACAGTTTGTAACATTTAGGGCTTTTATTTGACCTTCTACTCAAGTACCCTTCGCACGCTTTTTGACATTTTTGTCACATTTGCATAGGAATAAAAACAAGGAGGGAACAGATGAGTTCATCTGATTCAATTAAACAAAACTCGCCTAAGAAGCCGCTGTTTACGCGCTTTTTGGATACTGTCGAATATTTGGGGAACTTATTACCCCACCCGATCACACTATTTGCCATTTTCTGTTTAGCCATTCTGGTGATGTCGGGTATTGCAGGATACTTCGAAGTTTCCGTAGTTGATCCTCGTCCTGAGGGTGCAAAAGGTCGTGCCGCGGATGGCATGATTCATGTCGTTAGCTTGCTTAACGCTGATGGCCTTGAACTAATCGTTACCAATCTAGTGAAAAACTTTGTCGGCTTTGCACCTTTGGGTACGGTATTGGTTGCGATGTTGGGTGTTGCTATTGCTGAATACTCAGGCTTGCTATCTGCAGCAATGCGTGGCTTAGTAATGGGTGCATCTCAACGCATGGTAACAGTGACGGTCGTTTTCGCGGGTATCATTTCAAATACGGCATCAGAGCTTGGCTATGTGGTACTTATTCCACTGGCTGCAATGCTGTTCCATTCTTTAGGTCGTCATCCACTTGCCGGTCTTGCTGCGGCGTTCGCTGGTGTATCTGGTGGTTACTCAGCAAACCTACTTATTGGTACGGTTGACCCGCTGTTGTCAGGCATTACTGAAACGGCGGCGCAAATGATTGACCCAACTTACACTGTTGGTCCAGAAGTTAACTGGTACTTCATGTTTGTGTCGACATTCTTCATTGCAATCACAGGTGCGTTTGTTACTGAAAAAATTGTTGAGCCAAAGCTTGGCAAATACAGTGAAGAAGAAGCCTCAGAAGATTTGTCGAACGACAAAATGGGTGGCTTAACAGACATTGAGAAGAAAGGCCTAAAACTAGCAGGTGTTGCTGTACTGGTTGTTTCAGCGCTGCTTGCTTGGACGGTTGTTCCAGAAGACGGCATTCTACGTTCTGATGCAGGTACAATTGCAGGTTCACCATTCCTGAAAAGTATCGTGGCATTCATCTTTGTGTTCTTTGCTATTCCAGGCTTTGTGTTTGGTAAAGTTGTTGGCACGATGAAGACGGATCGCGATGTAATTGATGCAATGGCGAAATCTATGTCTTCTATGGGCATGTACATTGTATTAGTTTTCTTTGCGGCTCAGTTCGTTGCTTTCTTTAAATGGACTAACTTCGGTCAGGTATTCGCGGTTGCTGGCGCTAGCTTCCTGCAAGAAATTGGCTTAACTGGTCCAATGTTGTTCTTTGCCTTCATCCTGATGTGTGGCTTTATCAACCTAATGATTGGTTCGGCATCGGCACAGTGGGCAGTAACGGCTCCGATTTTTGTTCCTATGTTGATGCTTGTTGGTTATGCACCGGAAACGATTCAGGCTGCTTACCGAATTGGTGACTCGACGACAAACATCATTACTCCAATGATGAGCTACTTTGGTTTGATTCTTGCCGTAGCGACTCGTTACATGAAGAACTTAGGTATCGGTACGCTGATCGCGACCATGCTACCTTACTCAATCTGCTTCATTGTAGGTTGGAGTGTGCTGTTCTACCTATGGGTATTCGTATTTGGTTTACCAGTAGGCCCTGGCGCAGCAACATACTACACACCGTAGAAAACGGTTACCTCACACAGCTCCATTATAAAAAGCCTGCGAACGTCGCAGGCTTTTTTATCGATTGAGACTGTGTACGCAGGCTTACCTGATTATAGATGTCGGTTTATAGCTGAAAACGCATCAACAAAGGGCGATAAAAGTGCTGAGTGAGCCAGCACAAGCTTTTCCAAATTATGCGTTTGTACCAAGGTAAGTGCGCAATATAAACATAGCTAAATTCAATTTCTGGCCGGGCTTTTCTGTTGCGTTTAAAAGCCGGAGCGCCTGAGCTCATATTAAAGCGACGCTGGTATATCATTGCATGGCGGATGGTATAGGCCGATATTCGACGATACAATGCGAGGCGTTGTGGCTTATTGGTATCGTAGCCAAAAATTGGGCAAGTCATATCATTATCAATTTCTACAATGCCTAACGTAGCCAGCATCTCTTCTTGATAAAACAGTCCCACTAAATGTACTAATTTGTTCTGGCTCGCCTGTTTTAAATATTGGCTTGAAAACTGGATGTTATTGAGACTGTATTTATCAAGGTAAAGCATGTCATATAACTCTTTGGCACGCTGAAACTCTTCATCAGTGGTCAGTGGCCTAAACTGCCAATCTTTATCATTAAGCAGTTTGAAGTCTTTCGTTAAATCTCGGTTGAAGCTGAACGCTTGCCAATCATCAAGTAAATACACTTGTCGTGTTACCAAGCTTTGCCATTTTGGCTGCTTCAATCGCTGAATTAAGTGTGAATGCTGACGCTGGTTGAGGGATCGAAGCACCAAGGGAAAGGTGGGGTATTGATCGAGTGCGACGCGACGCAGTTCATCGAGATTTAAGGCTGCCCATTGTTCGCTATACATATTGGTGGACAAGCACTGATTGTTGAGCGTTTGGACTTGATCCAATCTAGCCAATGATAAGATTGGTTTAGTCATATTAATAAGTAACTTACATACCCATCGAACAGCCACATTTTTGACTTTGTGAAGCTCTTCTTCGGCGTAGCCACTAAGTAGTGTCATAGGGGAGACTGCATAACAGTTGTTTGGTATTTTTGGTGTTACGGAGTAGGGAATGGCAACATCATCGATATAGTAGCAACCAAAGCTTGCTGTGCATTCATCAATGGGATTCGACTGCATAAGAGTGATAAAGGTTTGATGCCATTCTTGAGAGGAAAGTGTCATGAGTTCAATGCCTCTCCATTCCACTCAATATCAACGGTAGAAGCGTCGCTCCACTTCGTCTTGTTCTGCCTAGCTAACCGGAGTAATTCAAACATACTCCGGATTTGGCTCCCGACCGGTAAGTTATGCTGTTGCATCACATTCACTCCAGACCACCAATCTTGCCAAGTTCGAGCCTTGAACAGGGATAACCCACCTTCAGCGATGAGTGTTATTGGCCCTAAATGATGCAGTCGCAGTTTGGAAGGGGCAGTAAATGCCATATTAGGGAGCAGTTGACTGCATCTAGACGAGAGTAGGTGCAAACCACTGGTGGCTCTTGGGTTACATTCAATCACGTAGAGTTCATCTTGTGATTTGATGAAGTCAAACGACACTTGCCCATGATAAGTATGACGTTTACCAAAAGCGGCGATAAATGTATCTAGTCGTTCGCACGAGATCGGCTGAAAAGCACTGGCGGCCGAGCCGTTTACACAGTATTTCGGCACATAAGCTTGGTGTGCTTTAAGGTCACCATGTTCAAAAATGGCATAGTTACACACCGGAGTCCCATGGATTTTTTGTTGCTGAACCCAAGGGTAAAGGGGCGATATCGTGGCGGCAGAAATAGACTGAGTTGTCACATCTCTTATTACTTGCCCGCCAAACCGAGAGTAAACGGGCTTTAGAACGGTTCTCTTATTAATTTCAATCTCACTTTTATCAGCGACCAAACGAGTTTTTGGAAGTGTGATTTCTGGCAAACTTTGAAGCTGTTCAAAGACGGTCAACTTGTTGTGCAGGGCATTGAGTAGTCCCACATTGGGCAGAAAAAAATCTACTTCTGGGCATTGTTTGGCAACATGAGCCAAGTAATACACTTCTTCACAAGTGGGTATCACCATATCAATACGCATCTGAGTAATGATTTTTAGGATCTGCTGTTGATAGGTGGGAAACGCAAATCGAGGCGAAGCGGTGGGGATATAAGACTCGATGCCTCGCAAAAACGATCCTAGAGGTTTTTTTAGCGAATCGGTGAGAGTTACGTCATGTCCATGATGCATACACATGGTTGCCCACTCTAGTGCAACTGGTGATCGGGCTCCGGTGATTAAGACCCGCATATGTTCACCACACGTCGTTGTTTATTCATTGGCGTCCAAATAGGCGCAGGGCGGTAACTAAATCTGACAGGATCAAGCCGCAATTGGTCAAACAACTTTATCAAGGCTTGATGTATAACCCGATGGTGGTGAACATCCGCTTCAATTTGAATGGCTTGTGACCCTGTTTGGGTGATTCGGTAATCCACGCGACCTTTGGCAAATAGTGTTATAGCGCGGTAGATGAGATCTGGTAACACCGTCACTGGGACGTGGTTTGCGTTTAGCGTGAGGCGATCACCACATCGTCCGGCAATCGCGCCAAGAGGTTCAAATACGCCATTATCCTGTTTATTCTCAATAATATCGTCGAGCTGATAACGAATAATGGGCTGAGTTTTACGACGAAAATCGGTGATAATTGGGCTGTAATGAGTACGTTCGGTATTCAGCCAATGTTTTTCGATGTAAACAACATCTTGATTCCAGCGCATTTGTCCATGCTGATCAGTACATGCAAGAAAACCTTCGGTACATTGATAGACTTCATGGAGTTCGCTGTCGAACCGTTGAGAAATAAAGTGACGGTCACTCTCAGTTAGGACTTCTGCACCAGAAATGATCCGCTGTGGTTGAATTGCGGGTTGACCAAATTGACCGCTGAACTGGGCGCAGAGCTGAAGAGCTTGCGCACTACCAACCAAAAGCGTGGGTTGGAACTCATCCAACTCTTTTATCCATTCTTGGTAAGGTTTAGTTAAATCCGCATAAAAGAATGTGACAGGGCCTTTCGCGACGGATTTATACAGTGGGCTGTTGGCGCGCAAGGCTAGCGCAATTCGGTGCTTTTGCCATAGGTTGGGCAACAGGCGAGCCAATATATTGCCAGCCCATAGTTGCGTTTCCTGTTTGTCAGCAAGAAACAACCCGCGCATGCCTGATGTGCCCGAAGAAAGCCCAACAGTAACATCGCCAACTTTCGAAGCGGCGAAGTTGCGTGACTGTTCTGCTTCGACTGCTTGTTGCATTAGCTGTTCAGCATCTAAGCCTTTCGTATTCAACTCCGAGAGGTTCTCCATCATGGTTTGCTTATTCATGATAGGGAAATCACTAAGTGCTGCACCTTGAAGTGAGCGGTAATACGGTGAATGACAGCATACCCAATCTAGGTGTTGCGTTAAATGTTGTTGCTGCCACGCTTCGACTTGTTCCCTTGAACCGAAAGGGCGGTAGCGGGTTCGCCAGAATTCTGAGATAAGCGTTATCACTTCATCCACCTTTCTTTGATTAGCTGCTGGATAGTTTCCTGACAATGTGAAGGCACGAAGCGAACAAAGTGGTGGGTTTGTTGGTAGCAACTTCTCAACTCGGAGAGGGTGTTTTTATAGGCCTTTGTGTCATCGCAAAGCATGTTAGCCAGCCAATGCTGATCGATATTTTCACTCAAGCTCTCAATTAACCAACATGCATCGGCGAGTAAGAACATCCAATCTCGTTCTCTTTTAACTAATAGGCCCACTTGACCCGCAGCATGGCCTGGCAAGCTAACCATATAAATGAATCCGTCGTCGAACATGTCTTTACAGAGCAAATTAACACCTTGGCACTGAGGAAGAATTTGGCTGATTGGTACAGAAAAGTCATCATGAATGAATAAGTTAGATTCAAGTTGTGGAGGAAGTAGAGCTTTTAGGTATCCTTTTCTTACGCCTCCAATTCGACCACTTTTAGTAATTGCATTCACCCCTTTTTGTTGGCAATGCAATTGAGAGTGGGGAAACTCAGACACGGCAGCAATGTGATCAGCATGGAAGTGGGAGAGCACCAAGTGTTCAATATCATGAGGTTTGAGACTTTCTTTTGCTAACTGCGCAACAATTCCGTGTTCTTTTTTATAGCGACAAGGTGTTGTCCAAGCATAAAAACGTTCAGGGAAGGGACGAGTCGCGCTAAAAAAGTGCTCGTGATATCCCGTGTCAAACAGGATGTTGCCTTGTGTTGGGTGCTGAATTAACGCAACGGCTGCCGGAAATGCTCTAGGCTTGATACCAGAGCCTGGTTTGACAACAAAGCCTGGGTGTACGCAGTGTCCAGCCTCAAAGATTTTTATTTTTAGACCAGTTTGCATACTGCTGTATTCCTTCTTGAATTGAAAAAAGCGGTTGGTAATTCAGTGCTTGTTTCGCCTTGTTGATATCCAGAGTTTGATGGTAGTTAAACAATCCTGCGCTGTATGAGGTGAGCCTTGGTTCTGGCTGATGTGGTAAGTGCCTTCGTATTTGCTCACTGAGCTTTAATAATGGTGATACAACGCCGTATGGTAATGATTGTAACGTTACTTTTAGGTTTAACCCCTCACATAAAGCTTGCAGAACAGTCTCAATTGGCATTGGTTCGTTGTTGGAAATGTTGAACACATCACCATGCTGAAGTCGGTCTGCCTGAGTGCAAGCGAGCATCGCTGCATGGGCAACGTTGTCGACATAGGTCAGATCAACCACAGGATTTCTACCCGATGGCAGAAGCAGAGTGTTGTTTTTTATCGCCTTAAGCACTCTTGGGATAATCGCGCGATCATTGGGTCCAAAAATGCCACGCGGTCTTAAAATGATCGCTTTGCTTTGGCCTTTTACGGCTTCAATTTCCGATAGGTATTTTGTGTGTGCGTAATCATTACACCAGTATGAAGCTATGGCGTCGGTTTCTCGAATATTCCAACGGTCTTGATGGTCAAAGTAGACGCTGGTGGAGGAAATATGGATAAAACGCGAGATTTGATAGGTATTAGCCGCATTGACGAGGTTTTTGGTGGCATCTACATTGGCTTGATAAAACGCCTGCCACTTTCCCCATGGGCTTGAGAGAGCGGCACAATGGATGATTGCATCCATACCTTGGCATACCGCATGAACTGCTGAGTGGTCTCTTAAATCGACTATATGTGGGATAACATCGAATTGCTCGGCGAGTTGTTTAGCGATGACTGTGTTTCGTGCTGTAAAGTGCAGTTCATGCTGCTGGTGAAACATTCTCAGAATTGCGCTACCCAACATCCCGCTGCCACCAGTGACCAATATCTTCATAGTTTTAGCACTCCCATCCCTAGTGACAACCCTGCGGCGGTGCCAGCTAATAACACATGTTTTCCTGCGGCTTCTGGCTGATTACGCAGCCAGTGTAAGTTAATTGGGAGTGAGGCGGCAACTTGGTTTCCCAAAGTCGAAAAGTGATTAACGGTTTTCTCTGTTGGTAGCCCGGTGAGTGAAGGCAGTTTTTTTAATCCATGCGCGCTGGCTTGATGAGGAAGAAAATAATCAATATCGCTGAATGTTACCGGAGAGGCGTCAAACCCTTTTTTTAGAAACGCTGGTAAGGCTTTACGCACATGTTTAAAGAGTGCTTTGCCCTCCATCTCAAACTGGCAACTTTTTAAATAGGCTTGATGCTCAGAGGTATGCGGATTGATATGACTACCTCCGCCCTTAATTTGACAAAATGAATACCCGGTATGATGCGTTTCAAAGTGACTGGTGAGCAATCCATCATCGTTGCGTTCTTCGAGCAAAAATGCGGCGGCACCGTCTGCGAATAGCGTTGCAACTTCTGGTTTGAGCGTAAAATTTCGATTCAGTGTGATGCCAGTGGCGAGTTCGCTGGTGACAATAAGAATCCGACGGTATCGTTTTGCTAAGAATAGACTCTGGGCAAGATCAAGCGCAGAGAGAAAGGATAAACAGGTGCTGTTCAAATCAAAGCTTTCTAGCCATGTTGGAGCGTCTAACGCGGCGAGAACCGCTGAGGCGTCGTAGGGTAGAGACTGGTGGTGTGTGCCGCTAGCGTAGATAAGAAGATCAACGGAGCTTAAGGTATGTGTGTTTCCTAAACACTGCTCTATTGCCTGCACCGCCATGTAAATAGCGGTCTCTTTTGTATTGGCTACATGACGATATTCAACGTCGAATTTATTTCGGCAGGTCCCTGGCGCTAATTTTAGGAAGCGATCCATCTCTCGATCAGACCATTGATTCGTTGGCAGGTAGCTTCCACTGGAAACGATGTTAAAGCCCATTATTCTCTATACACTTATTAAAAACGTCGTTCAAAATAAACCACGTTGCATATTGAAGCTATGGCGAGCGAGATGAAAAATAAACAGAACAAAACAAATGTGAGTAAGAGCACGCTTTGGGTGCAATGCTGAGAATGAATTTTCAGGAATGAGCCAGGCTTTGATTTGCTGGCTCAATATTAATAGAGTGAGGGTTACTTCTTGAATTTCGCCAAAATACGATCCAAATGGTTTGCAAATTCGCGTCGATCGGTTTGAGAAAGCGCGGCGGGCCCACCTGTCTGAATTCCGCTTGAACGCATGGTTTCCATAAAGTCGCGGATATTTAGGCGAGCTTTGATGGTGTCTTTTGTATAGAGCTCGCCACGAGAACTGAGGGCTTGAGCGCCTTTAGAGATGACCTCATCTGCAAGCGGAATATCTGACGTGATCACCAAATCGTTGGCTTCTACACGCTTGACGATTTCGTTGTCTGCGATGTCAAATCCCGCAGGGACTTGCAGCGAGTGGATGTTGTCTCTTTTCGGCACAGGGACAACGTGGTTAGCGACAAACGTACATTCAATCCCCGTACGCTCGGCGGCACGCACAATGGTTTCGCGAATAACTTTCGGACACGCGTCTGCATCTACCCATAACTTCATGATGATTTCTCACTGAGTTTCGCTTCTAACTCTTCAATACGAATGGCTAGCATTTTTACGGTGCGCTCTAGGGCTTCAAGACGATCATTATCGGTGTGGTGTTGTGCTGCGATTTCAACCTTGGGTACGCGTTGAGCACTCTTCCAACTTTTTATTGCGGTGATTAATGCTGGCATTGGAACTGGCGTTTTCAAGCGTGCTTTCACTAACGCTACGGTTGGCTCTTTTCCTTGTTGTTGCAACTGTTCCATTGCCGCTTCTAATTCTTTAGTAACGTCTTGAGTTAACATTTTTAATCCTTAACAACGATATATCTATCATCATACGTTGAGTGCGCTAATTTGGCGAATGGCATTTTGGAGAGTGTAGTGTGAGAGATCTCTTACATAGGTTGTGAGAGAAAACGATTTCGTAAGCGGAAAAAGAGAAGATAAAGAGCTTAAGTTTATGATAAATAATAATTTAACAACTTGTTAACCAATGTGAGAGCCAAATATTTATCTTAGATAGATTGTCTATTTTTGGAAAAGGCGTAAATTGAGAGTTGTCAGCAGGAAGCAGACATGGAACAGGAAAGCACCAAGGATTTGGTTATCGTCAGGAAGACGATTTGGTTGGTCAGGATGATTAATCAAGCATGGAGCGTAGGACATTGTAAGGATACGATCATCAATAGGATGTTGATGACTAAGGATAGACAATGGACCCCTCTAGGATTGAGGCTATGGACAGCATCAGGAAGATGCAAGGGACACCGCTCAAGGAACAAGTGACGTGTGCTAACGAGGAATGTTAGCAGTCAGGATGATAAGGACACCGCTAGGACGGCGACGTAAGGAATAAGCTGACGGAATCAGCCACTATTATGGATGATGCATGGAGCACTTTTAGTAGCCGGACTGCTGCGAGTAAGACCATGACCCCGATACTTATGTGTCGGGGTCTTTCTTATATAAAAACGATATCCAGTGTTCTCATTGAATTAAGCATCTCGATGTTACTTGGGGATATCAATATCACAAAATATATAAATTCCTAATAACACTTAATAAAAAACAATTCAGATCAATATCCTTTCCAACCAGTTGGTTTAACTTTCGGCTTCTCTACAAGGTGTTATGCCCGCAATCATTGAGCATGTTCAGCTCATCGAGTTTGTGATCTGCGGATAGATTAAGTTTGTTGTAATCAAGGAACAGATGTGGCCATAGTAACCAGAAGAATGCTTCTTCTACCCTACAATGAGTCGTTGCAACTAGAATTCGTCATGCTGAATTGCTGTGCGAAAAACCGTGCTGAATTGAATGGTCCGTATACAGTTGCGTCTGCCAAACAGATGTTTGAGAAAATACTGGATGATGAGAACATTTATAGTATGGCAGTGCTAGAGAGCACCAGTCGTGACTATATGGGGCACGTGTTTATTGCTAATCTCGATTCCGAACCTGAATTAGGGTTTATTTTTGATAAATCATATTGGGGTAAAGGGTTAGCAACAGAAGCACTAAAAGCATTTTTCCCCAAAGCGTGCCGTGAGTTGGGCTTGAATAAGGTGAAAGCTAACGTGAATAGCAATCATCAGGCTTCTATGGCGGTACTGAAAAAGCTGGGATTTGTTAAAACAAAAGAAAGTAAGGATGTATATGGTCCTTACTTTGAAATGGAATTTACAAGCGATGCGGTGGTAGGTGAAAGTTCTGCGGCCTGAAACCGACCATGGTTAACTCTCCTTGGTAGCAATCGTCACCAAGAGATGAAAACTCAAATTGATACACCGTATGCCAACGCCAGACTCCGTCTGGCGTTTTTAGTTTATGGGCACCAAAGGCGATGCTGATTAATTGGAGATCCAATTGCTCACATTTACGCGTGATGGCCGCTTTTGCGAGTTCGGCTTGGCGACGCTGTTGCCAAAACAGGTAACAGAAAAAGCAGAGCCCTAAAATTGCTAAAAGATCACCAATCATTCCTGAACCTTTCTTAGCTTTTTGTTGCTTGTTGTAAGCTTACTAGCGCATTTGCTAGTTCCTCTGATGGGTTTGAATGCAGCAAAGGCAATAACACCATTCTTAACTCTGGCAGCATCACTAAATCGGCAAATAACTGATTAAATAGGGCTTGATTACCGGTTTGAGCTAAACGCAGCAAAAACTGTTCTGCTACCTTTTCATTGGCGAGTAAGTGCCAAGCGCGACCCGCCACACCAATCAATACCTCCTGATGGCTTAAACGAGGGCTATGCAATATCGCATCTAATACTGGAGAGGCGACTTCTGTTGGTGCACCAGCAAGGGCTCGGATAAGTGCTGAAAGTAGGAAGAGATCAGGTTCGCTACTTGCGATTTCTTGCTGTGCCTTTTCCGCGATACGTTCTGCTAAACGCTCTTGAAGCTCTACATGCTCAAGCGCACCTAATAGGGCATAAAGTGGCTCATTTGGTAGGTGGTTCAACGCTTTGCGTATCATTACCCCGTTTTGCTCTTTGTCCAAACGAGCGGCCATGTCGGTGATCCCTTGCAGACCTACGGTTTGCCAATTATCCCAGCCTAAACCACCTGAAAAGTAATGCTGAGTGTGCTCATAATATTGGCTGGTAGGAAGATCGAGGTTCGCGCGGACCTGGCTATGAAACACGGCCATTTTGTCTTCGGAAGGTTTGAACGTATATGGGTTATTAGACAGCTTTTGCTGTTGCTCTTCAGAGATATCACCATTGAGGCGTGTTCCCATGGCTTCCACTACGTATTTAATGAAATTGCCGATATCTGATTGCTTTAACAAACCGCGCTCGTCCAATTCAAACTTTAGAAACCAAATCCAAGGTTGCTTTTGTTCATTCCAATAAGCGATGGCAAGGTGTGCTTTACGCTGCATTGGGAATGGGTACGGTGCTTGACCTTTTTCTACATCGGCAAACTCTTTCTTAGCGATGGTTTTGATACGACGACCAAGATCGAAGATTTGATAATCACAGCGGCTGTTGTTCAACAGTTGAGTGAGGGTTTGAATGTTTTCCATTAAATACGACGTCCTAACGTTCTTTTCACAAGAAATGGTATCATTCTCGGCTAATTCAAGGTTCGAGATAGAATTAATGGTAACAAATACTCAATTGGTCGACTTACTTCACCAACTTGAAACGCAGCTTAAAGAACATAAGTTGTGGCAACACACTAGGCCTTCAGAGCAAGCCTTACAAAGCGTGGAGCCATTTGCGATTGATACATTGCATCCTCATGAGTGGTTGCAGTGGATCTTTATAGACAGAATGCACGTGCTAGTGGAAAACAACCAACCATTGCCAAGAGGGTTTTCTCTCGAGCCCTATTTTTCAGAAGCGTGGAAGCAGGAACCGCAGTTCGTAGAGCTGCTTGTTACAATCCGAACCATTGACGAACTGTGTAAGTAAACGAATGCTAGAACAAGAAATAGCGCGATCTTCAGAACCAGTTGAGCTGGAGATCGTTTATCAGGATGAATATTTTGTAGCGGTCAACAAGCCTGCAGGCATGTTAGTGCATCGCAGTTGGTTAGATAAACACGAAACTCAGTTTGTCATGCAAACTTTGCGCGACCAAATTGGTCAGCATGTGTTCCCATTGCATCGTCTGGATCGTCCAACATCTGGTGTGCTCGTGTTTGCGTTGTCGAGTGAAGTCGCATCACAAGTCATGCCGATGTTTGCTGAACATAAAATGGAAAAGACATACCACGCAGTAGTACGCGGTTGGATTGAGGAAGAGGGCATCTTGGATTACGCACTCAAAGTGGAGTTAGACAAGATTGCGGATAAGTTCGCTTCACAAGAAAAAGAAGCGCAAGAAGCGGTGACGGAATATAAGCCGTTGGCTAAAGTGGAGGTTCCCTATTCGACGGGTAAATTTCCTACAACGCGTTATTGCTTAGTTGAGATGAAACCTAAAACGGGGCGTAAGCACCAACTTCGTCGTCATATGGCACATCTACGCCATCCGATCGTGGGTGATACAACGCACGGGGATGGAAAGCACAACAAGCTGTATCGCACAGAGTTTGATTCTCATCGTTTGCTACTGCATGCTTCAGAGTTACGGTTTGTCCATCCATTTACCGATCAAGAGATTGTCATGACGGCCAATCTTGATGAAACTTGGCAGCAATTGTTTACTCGATTTGAGTGGGATGAATCGATGATTAACCGATAATCGGTGCAGTTAGATCTCGATAATGATTGGGTATGACCCGTCCTGATATGGGTTGACACTTTTTAACTAAAACGCTCGATGTACTTCATCGGGCGTTTTGTATTTTAAAGCCGTATGAGGCCTCATTTGATTATAGATATCTACGGACTCTGCTACCATCGTCCTTGCTTCTTTCAGATCTTTCGGTTTCTTCAGCAAGAGCTCCATTTTGAGTATCCCATTTACACGCTCAGCTAAAGCATTCTGATAACAGTCATACCCGTCAGTCATTGAGCAAGTCACTCTATGTTTCTTATGGATATCTTGATATTCCTTCGAACAGTATTGTGAGCCTCTATCTGAGTGGTGTATTAGCTTTTCTTCACTCTGCGGTTGCCTGAGAGCTGAGATAAATGCCCGCTTAACTGATTGAGTTTTCATGTTGTCATCCACATAAAAACCAACAATCTTCCTTGAATAAGCGTCTGTAACCAAGCTGAGATAACTCTCTCCATTTTGAGTTGGCAAGTAAGTAATATCAGCAACCCACAGTTGTTCTGGCTTCGTTGGTGTCAGCCCATCTTTCACTTTGTTTGGGTGACAGAAAAATCGATGACGGCTGTCAGTCGTTCGGTGATAGGCTCGTCTTGCTCTCACTAACAGCCGATGCTTTCTGAGAAGTTCAAAGAGCTTATCGCGACCTATTTGAATGCCCTTTGTTGCTGCTAAGAACTTCAGTTTACGCGTGCCAATGCGTGGCTGCTTCAGCCTGACTTCACGGACAAAGCCAATGACAGCATGCTCATGATGTTCACAACGAGATTGAGTTTGGCATTGCTTATAATAAGCTTGGCGAGAGATTTGTACTAACTGACAAAACTTCGTAACGCTCAAACCTACTATGGTTTTCTCTTGGACAACGCTTCTTTGTGCTTTTTTGTCACTCTAACACCATAGTCACGTTCCATAACGTTCACGACAGCTTCAAAGAAGTCGGCTTTGAGTTGAGCATCTTCGAGCTGCTTCTCAAGCTCTTTAATACGTTGCTCTGGTGTAGGAGGTGAATTGAACTCGGTCATAGAGTCTCCTTTGGACATAAAGTTAGGTGTCCCTTTAGACCAATCTAGTCGACCATGCTTACGAAGCCAAACCAAAACCGTAGAGCAACCTTGGATGCCATACTTCTCTTGGGCTTGTTTGTAAGTGAGGCTTCCTTTTTCAACCTCATCAACTACAGTGAGTTTAAAAGCGAGGGAGTAATCGCGCTGAGTTCTTTTAGTTGTTGATTTCATAACACTCTCCAATTTTGGGGGTGGAAAGTGTCAACCTTATTTAGGACGGCACAGTACAAATAAAAAGGGTTAGCATCAATGCTAACCCTTTTTTAATATTTAAGACTTAACGTTTTACTTTAGTTTTTCGAGATCCGCTTCGATCTCTGCGATCTTGCTCGAAACGACTTTTTCTAAATGACGAAGGTCTGAAAGAATTTTCTCTTTTACATCAACCTCAGGTTGTTTCGTTGGCTTAGTAATTTTATTCAGTTCATCAATGACTAATGTGAGGTTACGGTTGATTTCCGTTACTTCTTTATATTTGTGACTGCCACTATCAACAAGAACATTTTTGATTTGGCGTGGGTATTTGAATTTAACGCTTTTAGCGAATAGTTCGCCTTTTTGCTTGTGGAAATAGATCTTGAGTACGTCTTTGTGTGCTTCTTGGCGTAGGGAATAACGTTCAATCTGCTTAGGGTCGTGAATACCCAAACCAGTGAGGTGGGGATACATAGGCTACCTCTATTACATCGAATTGATATTGATATAACTGTAGCAGCCTATGTATGAGCTAGATAGCTGATATTTAGCCAAAATGCTTAACTTGTGGGCAAGATCGCTCTCGCCCTGAACCGAAAAGATTGGCAGGTTTTATCTAAGCTGCGACCTCATCAGATAACTTTTCGATCAATCTCTCTCTTAGCTCATCTTGCTGTTCTTCACTTAATCTTCCTCCTGCATCACTGGTTAAAATAAACAAGTCTTCTGCTCGCTCACCAATGGTGGTGATTTTGGCACCGTGAAGGTTGATATTTAAATCAGCAAACGTACGGCCTACTTTGGCCAACAGCCCTGGTGTGTCTAGCGCGACAAACTCCATTAAAGTGTGTTTTTTACCTTTGGTTGGTAAGAAGTCGACTTTGGTTTTCACATTAAAGTGCTGAAGTTTGTTCGGAGTACGGCGCGTTTTAATCTTGGTTGGTCGGCCCGCCTCCAGTACATGGGTGAGGTGTTTAATCACCGCCGCGTGACGAGACTCATCGATCGCTTCGCCATGTTGATCGAGTACCATAAAGGTATCAATCACGTGCCCATCTTTGCTGGTCATGATTTGCGCGTCGTGTACATTAAAATTACGCCTATCTAACTCTGCCACGACCGTCGCAAATAAAGCAGGCTGGTCTTTCGTATATACAAACACCTCAGTGCCGCCACGAGTGGCTTTTTTACTGATCAATACCAAAGGCTTAGTCGGATCTTCCATGCGAAGTAAGTGTTCGCAGTGCCACGCGATTTGCGTATGGGTATGACGAAGGAAGTAGTCAGCTTTGAAGCGTTGCCACAATACTTCAATTTCGCGCGCGGCAAACCCCTCTTTGCGCAGCATTGCGGAGGCCATTTGTTGATTGTGGCGAATTCGCTCACGCACATCGACAGGGTTCTCTAGGCCTCTACGTAAAGCACGTTGTGTGGAGTAATACAGCTCCGCAAGTAAAGTTCGTTTCCAAGCATTCCAAAGTTCTGGGTTGGTTGCACAAATATCTGCAACTGTCAGGCATACAAGATAATCGAGAGATTCTTCGTCTCTGACTTTTTTGGCAAATTCGGTAATGACATCAGGATCATAAATGTCTCGGCGCTGTGCGGTGACAGACATTAATAGATGATGTCTTACCAACCAAGCGACAAGTTTGGCTTCGGGCTTCGATAAGCCATGCTCAATGCAGAAGTCGTATGCTTCTCCTTCACCGATAATTGAGTGATCGCCGCCACGACCTTTCCCGATATCGTGGAAAATAGCGGCAATAATCAGCAGCTCTTTCTTTTGCATTCGAGGGTAGACGTCACAGCAAATTGGGTGCTTCGCATGATTTTCTGGGTCACTAAAAGTGTTGATGTGTTTAAGTAAGCGAATACTGTGTTCATCAACTGTGTAGGCATGGAATAAGTCAAACTGCATTTGACCAACAATCTGACTCCATTGCGGTAAATAGGCCGCCATAACCCCTAATCGGTGCATGAGACTGAATGCTTTGTGCAGAGCATTAGGGTGACGACATAACGCCATGAACTTTTCACGCGCAGCAGGAATGGTGTGCAAAAACTTGTTGAGCCGACGGCGAGCGGTGCGCAGTTGACGCAGCGTTGGTGGGCTCACCCCTTCAATAGTTGAGTCGTTAGCAATATGTAAGAACATATCCAGAATAGTTTCTGGGCGAGCTTGGAACAATGCGGGTTTCCGCGCTTCAATTAAAGAACCGCGACGTTGAAAGTCCGTATCGAGAATCTCGGCACTTTCTGTCGCCCCACCATTAATGATCGCTTGGTCAAAGAGTTTGAGTAGCATTTTATTGAGCTCTGCCACACGACGAAGCGTGCGGTAGAACTCTTTCATCATCATTTCTACGCCTCGATTGCCTTCTCCGACGTAGCCTAGATTTTCCGCAACTTGTGCTTGATGGGCAAAGGTCAAGCGGTTGTCATAGCGGCGAAGCTCCATGTGCAGAGCGAAACGTACTCGCCAAAGGAAGTCCTGACATTCAACCAATTCTCGGTATTCTGCGTCAGTTAAAAATCCGTATCGGCTCATTTCTAACAATGAAGTCGCACCAAAGTGACGTCGAGCGACCCAGCTTAATGTATGAATATCGCGCAGCCCGCCAGGGGTTGATTTAATGTCCGGTTCTAAGTTGTAGGTCGTGTCGTGGTAACGTGCATGGCGTTCGCGCTGCTCTTGAATTTTAGCGCGGTAAAACGTCTCACTTGGCCAGAAGGAGTCTGATAACACGACTTTCTTCAGTGCCTGAAAGGTGTCCTCGCTTCCACACAGCAATCGCGCTTCTTGCAGGTTTGTCGCGACCGTTAGATCGGCTTTACCAATTTCAGCACATTCAGTAACGGTGCGAACAGCGTGTCCGACCTCGAGTTTTAAATCCCACAACAGCGTAATGAATTCGCTGATTTTTGCTTCTAACGCGGTTGGCAGTTTATTGTTCGACAGAATCAAAATATCGATATCGGAGAGCGGATGCAGCTCGCCTCGTCCGTAGCCACCAACGGCAACTAGGGAAATGTTGTAAATATCCTTGAAACCAAAATGTTGCCACAAACGATTGAGAAGCAGATCCATATATTCAGCTCTGGCTAAAACCAAGCTTGTTACCGGATGATGATTGAGAAACTCTTGGTTTTGATTAGAGCTAAACTTCTCTAATTCTTGTTTGAGTTCACCGATATTGATTTGTTCATCGGAAAAGGTAAGAGGGGACTGAAGTGTCATATTTGCCATCCGTGCAAGCTAATCTAATAACAATCTAACAAATTTGCGGCAGATAAAAAATATCCCCGCCGAAGCAGGGATATAGTAAACAACGAGTGGTTGTCAGCTTTACACGTTTTTCATTAGGCGAGGAATCGTATCGTCGCTACGAAGCGTCAGTACTTCACAACCTTCTTTTGTTACTACAATGGTATGTTCCCATTGCGCAGAGTTCTTGCCGTCGCCCGTGTAAACAGTCCAGTCATCTTGTGCATCAACAGAGCAACCAAATTTACCTGCGTTAATCATCGGCTCAATAGTAAAGCACATGCCTTCTTTTAATACGCGGCGGTCTTTGTTCTTGTAATGAACCACTTGTGGTTCTTCATGGAACTCATCGCCGATACCGTGACCACAGAAGTCTTTCACAATAGAAAACTTGTTGCGAGGATTGTTCTTGTTGTTCTCTTTGATGTACTTCTCGATAGCTGTACCGATGTCGCCAACTGTTGAACCTGGCTTAACGGTACGCATACCAACGTACAGTGCTTCTTGAGCTACCATGCACAGACGTTTGTTTGCAGGCGAAACATCACCGACTAGGAACATCTTAGAAGTGTCACCATGGTAACCCTGAGGACGCACGCTCAGATCGGCATTCTCATCATTTGGAACGATTACGGTAATATCAACGTTTAAGATGTCACCATCTTTTAGTACCGCCGGCTTCATTTGGCCGTTGCTACCGATTTCGTCTTTTTCCGCTGGAATACCGTGGCATACGATATGGTTGATTGAAGTACAGATCGACTTAGGGAAACCATGGTAATCAAGCGGAGCAGAGTATGCACCTTTTTCTAGAGCGTACTCATGACAGATTTTGTTTAACTCTTCTGTCGTCACACCAACTTTGATGTGTGGTTCGATCATTTCTAGAATCTCTGCGGCTAGCTTGCCCGCAATGCGCATGCGTTCTATTTCTTCAGCAGTTTTAATCTTGATTGACATTGGCTTTCTCTACTTATTCCTAAGCACGTAAACGTGCGAATGGCCGCATTCTATCAGACATCGGGGCGTTAACCCAAGTTAGATAGGAATATGCATCATTCTTAATTCGATCATATGTTTAAAGTTTTGCTTATAAATAGGAGAAAGTGGCTCGGTGAAGAAATAATTTTTACTAGCCACAGTGAGCTAAAATATGGTATAAAGCGCGCCGGAATAGAGGACTGTTCTCTTCGTTTAGCAAAGTTAAGCGGCGAAGCAAGCTTCATCCGAATAACCTTTTATCTTTAAATCACACACATTCCGTCACATATTCCGGGGTGCTGAGCAGAAGCTTGGTCGGAGTTATGGGGAATGTGGAGGCCTAACCCCATAGAGGATTTTAAAATGGCAACTGTATCAATGCGCGATATGCTAAAAGCTGGTGTTCACTTCGGTCACCAGACTCGTTACTGGAACCCAAAAATGAAGCCATTCATCTTTGGCGCTCGTAACAAAGTTCATATCATCAACCTAGAAAAAACTGTACCAATGTTCAACGACGCTCTAGCTGAACTAGCTAAAGTTGGCGAGAAGAAAGGTAAGGTTCTATTCGTAGGTACTAAGCGCGCTGCATCTGAAGCTGTTAAAGAAGCTGCAATCGCAAGCAACCAGTTTTACGTAAACAACCGCTGGTTAGGCGGTATGCTTACAAACTACAAAACAGTTCGTCAGTCTATCAAGCGTCTAAAAGAACTAGAGACTCAATCTCAAGACGGTACTTTTGACAAACTAACTAAGAAAGAAGCTCTAATGCGTACTCGCGAAATGGAGAAGCTAGAGAAATCTCTTGGTGGTATCAAAGACATGGGCGGCCTACCAGACGCTCTATTCGTAATCGACGCTGATCACGAACACATTGCAATTAAAGAAGCTAACAACCTAGGTATTCCAGTATACGCTGTGGTAGATACTAACTCTAACCCAGACGGCGTTGACTACGTAATCCCAGGTAACGACGACGCGATCCGCGCTGTACAGCTATACCTGAACGCTGCTGCTTCAGCAGTATCTGAAGGTCGTAACAAAGACGTAGCTGCAGTTGCTGAAAAAGACGGTTTCGTAGAAGCTGAATAATAGCGGCTCTGTGTCACACTTGGTCTATGTGAAACCTTTGTGTAGCATAAACTAAGTTATAGTTAGCAATGGGGGCCGACAATGTTAGGCCCCTGTTTTTTACCTTATTTCGAATCAAACGAGGAAGACAGAATGGCAACTGTAACTGCTGCTCTAGTTAAAGAACTTCGCGAGCGTACTGGCGCTGGCATGATGGAATGTAAGAAAGCGCTTGTAGAAGCAAACGCTGACATCGAACTAGCAATTGAAAACATGCGTAAATCTGGCGCAGCGAAAGCAGCTAAGAAAGCTGGTAACGTTGCAGCTGAAGGCGCAATCATCATCAAAGAAGAAAACGGCGTTGCTGTTCTTCTTGAAGTTAACTGCCAAACTGACTTCGTTGCTAAAGACGGTAACTTCACTGCATTCGCAGAAGAAGTTGCAGCTGCAGCTCTAGCTTCAAAAGCTTCTGTTGAAGAACTACAAGCACAATTCGAAGACGCACGTGTAGCTCTAGTAGCTAAAATCGGTGAAAACATCACTATCCGTCGCGTAGAATACGTTCAAGGCACTGCAATCGCTTCTTACCGTCACGGTGAGAAAATCGGTGTTGTTGTTGCTGGTGAAGGCGACGCAGAAACTCTTAAGCACGTTGCAATGCACGTTGCTGCTTCTAAGCCAGAGTTCGTTAACCCAGAAGACGTACCAGCTGACGTAGTAGAAAAAGAGAAAGCGGTTCAAGTTGAAATCGCAATGAACGAAGGCAAGCCTGCTGAAATCGCTGAGAAGATGGTTGTTGGCCGCATGAAGAAATTCACTGGCGAGATCTCTCTAACAGGTCAAGCTTTCATCATGGAGCCTAAGAAAACTGTAGGCGAAATGCTGAAAGAAAAAGGCGCTTCAGTTTCTACGTTCGTTCGCCTAGAAGTAGGTGAAGGTATCGAGAAGAAAGAAGAAATGAGCTTCGCTGAAGAAGTTGCAGCAGCTCAAAAAGGTTAATCCTTAGAGACTGTATAAAGATTAGACCGTAGCCAAGGCTGCGGTCTTTTTATGAGCAGGGAACGATTAGCCGTGATGAATAGCCATAACTGAAGTTGTGTCTATTCATGACTGTTAATCAACAACTCTCTTTGGAAGGTAAACTCCATGACTACGAACCCTAAACCAGCGTATCAACGTATTCTATTAAAACTGAGTGGTGAAGCTCTTCAAGGTGAAGACGGTTTTGGTATTGATCCTGCGGTCCTTGATCGTATGGCACAAGAAGTTAAAGAACTGGTTGAACTGGGTGTTCAGGTTGGTGTAGTTATCGGTGGCGGTAACTTGTTCCGTGGTGCAGGCCTAGCTGAAGCTGGTATGAACCGCGTAGTTGGTGACCACATGGGTATGCTTGCTACAGTAATGAATGGCCTAGCGATGCGTGATGCTCTTCACCGTGCATACGTAAATGCGCGCGTTATGTCTGCAATCCCTCTAAAAGGCGTATGTGACGACTATAATTGGGCTGATGCGATCCGTGAGCTTCGCCAAGGCCGAGTTGTCATCTTCTCTGCTGGTACTGGTAACCCGTTCTTTACAACGGATTCTGCTGCTTGTTTACGTGGTATCGAAATTGAAGCGGATGTCGTACTAAAAGCGACGAAAGTTGATGGTGTATTTACTGCTGACCCTGTAGCAAACCCAGACGCAGAGCTGTATGATAAGCTATCTTATGCAGAAGTTCTGGATAAAGAGCTGAAAGTTATGGACTTGGCGGCGTTTACGCTAGCTCGTGACCACAAAATGCCAATCCGCGTATTTAATATGAACAAGCCAGGCGCACTACGTCGCGTGGTAATGGGCGAAGCAGAAGGCACGCTCATCAACGAATAAGCTTGGCTTAAGGTGCCACTCCAACGCGTTAGGGTGGTGCTTGCTTTGCTCAACCGTTTTAGGCTTTCT
Organism: Vibrio sp. 1078-1; assembly: GCF_033340475.1. NCBI lineage: Bacteria > Pseudomonadati > Pseudomonadota > Gammaproteobacteria > Vibrionales > Vibrionaceae > Vibrio > Vibrio sp. 1078-1. The sequence continues at coordinate 1,515 of NZ_JAWOWM010000008.1, read as the reverse complement.
TCAGGAAAGATGACATTTTTAAGGTGAAACTGTGATTAACGAAATCAAAAAAGACGCGCAAGAGCGCATGGATAAAAGCGTTGAAGCGCTTAAGAACAACCTTTCTAAAATTCGTACAGGTCGTGCACACCCAAGCCTACTATCTGGTATTTCTGTAGAATACTACGGTGCAGCAACACCTCTAAACCAAGTAGCAAACGTTATTGCTGAAGATGCACGTACACTTGCAATCACGGTTTTTGATAAAGAGCTGACGCCGAAAGTAGAAAAAGCGATCATGACGTCTGACCTTGGTCTAAACCCTATGTCAGCTGGCACTATCATCCGCGTTCCACTTCCACCGCTAACGGAAGAGCGTCGTAAAGACCTAGTTAAGATCGTTCGTGGTGAAGCTGAAGGTGGTCGTGTTGCTGTTCGTAACATCCGTCGTGACGCAAACAACGATCTTAAAGCGCTTCTAAAAGATAAAGAAATCTCTGAAGATGAAGACCGTAAAGCACAAGACGAAATTCAAAAGCTAACTGACGTTGCAGTTAAGAAGATCGATGAAGTTCTTGCTGCAAAAGAAAAAGAGTTGATGGAAGTTTAATACTCCCACACACATCACTGTTGGAAAACGCTGTGCTCACAGCTCAGCGTTTTTTTATGTTAGTCTATCCAACTGATGGAACTCAATTAACTCCCTATGCAAAATTCTCAAGCCTTCTCTGATTCCCTTCCTAAGCATATTGCCATCATTATGGACGGTAATGGCCGTTGGGCTAAGTCCAAAGGAAAACCTCGCGTATTTGGTCATAAAAAAGGCGTTAGTGCCGTTCGTAAGACCGTGGCTGCTGCTTCAAAACTAGGCATTAGAGCCATGACGCTGTTTGCTTTTAGTAGTGAAAACTGGCGTCGTCCGGAGGAAGAAGTGGGTCTTTTGATGGAACTGTTTATCACGGTCCTGTCTAGTGAAGTAAAAAAACTACACAAAAATAATTTACGGTTGCGCGTGATCGGTGATACCAGTCGATTTAGTGAGCGTCTACAAAAGAAAATTGTAGAAGCAGAAAACCTAACGGCAGATAACACGGGTATGGTGATCAACATTGCAGCCAACTATGGCGGTAAATGGGACATCACAGAAGCTGCTAAAACGTTAGCGCTAAAAGCACGTAACGGTGAAATTCGTGTAGAGGATATCAATGAGCAGCTAATCACTGAGCATTTGACCATGGCAGACCTACCGGAAGTGGATCTTTTAATTCGCACCAGTGGAGAGTGCCGCATCAGCAACTTTATGTTGTGGCAAATGGCTTATGCAGAAATGTACTTTACACCAGAGTACTGGCCAGAATTCGATGAAGACAGTTTGGTAGAAGCTGTGACTTGGTTTATCAACCGAGAACGTCGTTTTGGCTGTACAGGTGAACAAATAAAGGCATTGATGGCAGCTCAATAAGGACTAGTTAGTTTGAAACAGAGAATAATAACAGCACTAATTTTAGCTCCCCTGGTTATTTTAGGCATTTTTAA
>NZ_JAWOWM010000007.1:76267-222946 GCF_033340475.1 Vibrio sp. 1078-1 | reverse complement strand
TGAAGTATGCACTTTGGAAGCCATCCGATAAGCTAACCTACAAAGCCCAATGATTCGTAAACAATCGGCTATCAAGATTAGCTGCCATTCTAGCTTCTCTTTTTTGTTTGAAAGCTTGAATACGAGGGCTTTATACAGCTTTACAACAAGTTTCTGAAAAACGCCAAAAGTTACCCTGTCCCTTTGATATTCCAACATGTCCTCCAAGAACATAACGCCCTGCTAAGGGGTGAGCAACGCAATACCAAAGCCGCCGCATACCGCCTTAATCACTTAAACCAACGCATAGTAAAAATGCCACGCGTTGCGAATCCCTCTTGAGCAGTTTGTTAGTTTGCAAACCCAAAGCCTTGATTTTACGTTATTTTAAACTTTGCAAACAATAAAATTTATGTGTTTTGATGCACTTAAGTCAGGCGTGGCCTAAAAGCGGCTAGTCAATGAAACCACGTGGAACAAACAACGCCGCAGAAAACGAATTCACAACACCAAAAAGCGCTTTTGGAAAACCAATCTCACAATGCGGACTTTCAACAAAGCCACTGAAACCACATGAGCTTACCACACCAGAGAAAACGCCATTTCAGCGAGTAGATCGGCTTTTGTACCAACAAACTCAACGAGCAGAGTTTCAGCAAAAAAGTTCGACTCAGGTAACCCGAAAAGTCGCCGCAACAAAGAACAAATCAACCGTTGAAACGATGCCAATTTTGAATTTTCACCACGCTAGTTAACACTGAAATTGAACGCCGATACGCCAATTTCAACTTTGATCTTTTACCACTAGATCTTGCGATATAGCTGCGTTTTTCCTCTTGCAAACTAACGCCTTGTTAAGGTGTGAGGCACGCAATACCAAAGCCCCCGCATGCCACCTAACCACTAAAACCAACGCATAGTAAAAATGCCACGCGTGCCGAATCACTCTTGAACAATTTGTTATGCGCGTTCTCCACGATTGAACGCAACTACAGTAGCGCGTAATTTAGTCAGCTTAAACTCTGTAAGTAACACTGTAACAAAAGACAATATAGAAACGGAGATAAGTGCAATATTTATCAAAGCATTACCACTAAACTCATAAATACCTGACAGACCAATAAATAGCAAAAGACAGGCAATTATCGATAGAATCGAATCATTAGTTTTCACTTTATACTCATCAGCAGGTATATCTTTTATTATCGAAACCGGATTTGAAAGCCCGTCAAGCCGAACTGCAATTTTTCCTTTTTTAATTTTGACTTTTAGGCCAGAACTTCTTAACGAATTAGCTAAATCTTCCATGATTGATTATCTCCATTTCTGCGAGCGCATAACGCCGCATTAAGGTGTGAGCAACGCTACCACGAAACCCAACCATACCACCGTAAACACAAAACCCAACGATGGAATGAAAAATGCCAAGCGTTGGGAATCACTCTTAAATGCTTTGTTAAGTGGCTTTACTCGAACCAACTTGACGTATCTACCTCAATACTACTTGGGTCAACTGTGATATCACTAGGGTCATCAACAGATACTTCAAGGGAGATCGTAAATGGATAATCATTTGCCATTTCTGTGAAATCTTCACCTTTTCCATACTCTTGGCTAACATAAACCGTACCATTTACACTAACCTCAATATGTTCATCACTAACAACAATTATATCCAGATCTTCTGGGTGGATTTCTTCAATGATTACATTGTTTGCCAAAATCATTAAGTCATCAGGGAAGTTATTAATAACCGACTGGAAAATCTGTTCATGGCAACGATTTTCAACCGCAGAAATAACTATGCTATCCCATGATTCAAGTTGTTCAACAACTTCTTGAGAAAACTCAATAATAAACTTCATGTCTGTATAGAACTGTTTAGGATTGGGTTTTAAGTGTTTTTCAGTAATGTGCGTGTACTTGTTAAAGAAGTTGAACTTCTTTAAATAGAATTTGATATTAGAGTTTAGATCTTCTAGATCAGCCTCTGTAAAAAACTGATCAGACAAATGTCCTTGAGCGCAAAATTTTAGTTGTTGTCGTCGCGTAACATCAAACTTTTCATGCTCTTTTTCGTACCAATTAGTTTTCTTAACTTCTTCAATAGGTGCTCGCCTTGCAATTATGTGCAATACGAGTTCACGCATGGAAAACGCAAAGTTGTGGAACCTCAAAGGGTTCCCATGAGAACAGTAATTCCTTAGGCTCGCTATAAATAGCTCTTTTTCAAAAGGAGTAACTAACAAGCTTTCAAAAGCCTGTATAAAATCGTGTTGTAATAATTTTTTTAATTTCATTGATTTCTACCAATTTCGACTGCCACTTAACGCCCAATTAAGTTGTGAGCAACGCTACCACTTCGCCCGAACACTTCACCTTAATCACTAAACAAATTGAAACCGAAAGTGCCGAGCGTTGCGAATCAGCTTGAATTGCTTGTTATGTTTATTTGAGTCGATTAAATATTTTTAACAATTTTCTATTTTTAAAATAATAAAACAAAACTAGTGCAACAAGTGACCCTAGCAATAGTGACTGTAGTCCAATGACCCATAATATATAATAGTCATTTCGTTCAATAGATATAGGGTTACCCTTTTTGAGCCTTATATATTCACCCAAGGACATTTCTTGTTCGTAGTCAGATTCAACAGAAACTAATCGGACCAAGTCTTCACTTAACGGTTTAACTAAGACTTGTTCACTTCCATGCTTAAATTCTATCGGGTACACTATTTGATGAGGAACACCTTTATACAAAGCGTATGCTCCCACGCCTAAGGTGAGTATTAACATTATCAGTGGAAAAGTTAATTTAGACTTTAAGTAGGTTTTACTTACAGTTCTTTCATCGAGTTCACTTGTATCGATATCCGAGGTATTTGTGATACGGTGGCTGAATGTCAAAGCCTGCTTTAAGTTAGATCCGTTTGTTTCATTATCTGTCGAATTTGGCAACTGTGCTAAAGCGTGAAAGCGAACAAACTCATTTCGTCTAAACAAGCCCGTTCTAATACTCAACTTTGAGTCCGACTCAATGACTAGCTGGGCATTGATATTACTTTCCACCATGTTACCAGACAACCATTTATATCCCTCAGGTAAACAGATGCTAATTGGCTGCTCTACCATTTCTGGTGTGATGTCAGATTTCCCAGAATTTACGAATGCTCCGTTAAGTAATACCAAGTTATCTGACACTAGGTTCCCATCATAAGAGACTTCCAATTTTTCAATGGTATTCCCGACAGAGTCAAAAAGCTCAATAGTTTGTTCATCAACAAATGTAATCCGCCCTGAATACCTACTTCTGAGAGTTAAGTAAATCCCAACCAAACCGAACACAACCGAAACTGAAATTCCAATTACAGACCAAAGCACTTCAGAACTCACAATTAACCCTTACAATCATAAACTTATGCTCATTTTAGCCTTTAAGGTTTAAAGCCGCCATATGGTTTCTTATATGATTTAAACATAACGCCCTGCTAAGGGGTGAGCAACGCAATACCGAAGCCGCCGCAAACCACCTTAATCACTAAAATCAACGCATAGTAAAAATGCCACGCGTTGTGAATCCCTCTTGAGCAGTTTGTTAGTCGCGAGGCACCGAGCGACAATTTTAAGCCAAACTAAACTTTGCGAACAACAAACTTCATGTGCTTTGATGCACTTAAGTCAGGCGTAGTCTCAAAGCGGCTGTTTAATGAAACCACTTGGAACAACCAACGCCGTAGAAAACGGACTGGCAACACCAACAAGCGCTTTTGGAAAACCAATCTCACAATGCGGACTTTCAACAAAGTTACTGAAACCACGTGGAACTTACCACACCAGAGAAAACGTGCTTTCTGCGAATAAATCAGCTTTTGAACCAGCAAACTCACCGAGCGGAGTCGCAACCAAGAACAGACGCTCGATTGTCCTGTTCTGCCAGCACCAAAGAACAAAAAAATCGCTTGGACACTTGCAAAACTTTGGACTTAAAACAGCTGAAACTGATTTTTGAGTATCGATGAAGAGCCTGTATAGCAAACAATCATCAGCAAAATTTTAAGCTTAGAAACATGATTTTGATTGCTAGCTTTTTCTGGCGACTAACGCCGCATTAAGGTGTGAGCGACGCTTGGCTATACTTGAGCGAAGCGAAAATGCCAAGCGTTGCGAATCACTCTTAAATGCTTTGTTAGCAGTAATTTTTGCGTTTAAAATACTAAACTAATGGAGTATAAATTTTAAGGTAAATATATGGAACAATTGGAGTTCTTCAGCGTACCAAGTCCTTGCGTGGGTGTATGTACTATCGATGCAGAAGGCTACTGCCAAGGCTGTATGCGCAAACGAGAAGAACGTTTTAATTGGTTGAGCATGACTCCAGCGCAACAACTTCATGTAATAAAACTCTGTCGCCAAAGATACATGAGTAAAATGAGGTCTAGAGGACAAACTCAAGACCTATTCGACAAAGTCAAAGAGCATCTCGACAGCAATAACTTACAGCTTGATTTCAATATTAGACATGAAATCGAAGTGAAAGTATTTCAGCAAAATGACCTTGATAGCCTATCTGACAAAGCAATCAGAGCTCTATTTAAGATTCTTGAGATCATAGTATTACCTTTTATTCTATCGTGCTTAGCGACTCTATACATGGAGCAGTCAGATAAAATCCGAACCGTCTTTCAGGGTCTTACATCTACCAAAGAAGTAAAACATGAGATCAGAAATAATACATTTGATAATTCATTTCAAAACTATCGAATAGTTATCGCAACCAAACTAAATCTGAGAGAACACCCTACAACTAAGAGTGCCGTAATGGGGACATTGCCTCTTGGCGATGTGTTAGAAACTTTGGACTCTGAAGACCGACACTGGCTCTATGTCCGAGTAGAATTAGATGGTGAGATAGTCACGGGTTGGGTATATCGCCGTTACACTAAGCGACTAAAGACGCATGGAAGTGCCAGATGATTACTGCTAACGCCCTGTTAAGGGGTGAGCAACGCAATACCGAAGCCGCCGCATACCACCTTAAACACTTAAACCAACGCATAGTCAAAATGCCACGCGTTGCGAATCCCTCTTGAACAGTTTGTTAAATCTCAATTTCACCGCAAAGCACTAAATCTTCTATTTCTTGAGGCAAGTTCTTTGGCTGAATGACAGACCCTACCTTTATTTTTAGCGCAGCGACAAGAGCCCAGACCTTCAGCCTCATATCAGTTACCTCAATCATAAATTCCTTTTCATTGCCAGAATACGAAAAATTCTGTTGAGGGTTGAGTTTTTCAGCTTTTGTACAACAGTCTGAAATAGACTGGGAGATTTCTTGTACGATCCTTTCGCATGTGGGATTTGCCCAAACCCCTTTAGTTAAGTCTCTGATTGATGACCTAGCCTCATACAAACTGGTCATAGCATGTGCAGGAATTTCATCTTGGCCACATTCAAAAAAGACACGTCTTGAGTCTATTTCAGTCACTATGGCATGAAGTCGATTTAGATCGCTATCCTGCAATTTAATACCACCAAATGAAAAATTCCCATTAGCTACTTGCTGTCTATATGAAGCACTGAAGTTAGAAAAAAACCTTTTCGCTCGGCTTATCAGATCTTTGTCTGTTACATTTGAGTCCACATGAAAATTATACAACGCCATTTTTACTCCTTACATATCTTGAGATTTAACGCCCTGTTAAGGTGTGAACAACGCAATACCGAAGCCTCCGCAGACCACCTTAAACACTAAACGCAACGCATAGTAAAAATGCCACGCGTTGCGAATCACTCTTAAACAGTTTGTTAGCCGCTCATTCCCAAAGGTTACTGCTTACTCAACAGGAACTTACGCAAATCTCTCTCTACACGCATAACAAACAGAATAAACACTTTGTCACCGTCTTGTTTATAGAAAACACGACATGGATTAACGACAACTTCACGATAACTTAAATGTTCTAGCTCGGGTGGAATACGACCTGACTCTGGGAAAGTTTGTAGGCGTTCGACTTTGGAGAAGATCGTTTGTACTAACTGCTTTGCAGCTACGATATTTTCAAGTGCGATGTATTCAGCGATATCATTGAGATCAGATAACGCTGGTTCAGTCCAGATTACTTCAGCCATTTTGACATTTTGTCCTTGGCTTCATCATGACTTACCACTTTACCGTCAGCTAGTGCACGCTCACCTCGTGCAATACCCTCAAGAATAGCTAAACGATTTTGCATAAATTCGTAGTCATCAACATCAACTAGATACGCAGATGGCTTACCATGCTCAGTAATTAACACTGGTTCTTTGGTGTCGTGGAGATCGGCGAGGATCTTAGTTGCTTGACGTTTGAGTGATGTAACTAGTTCTACTTTCATGAGAGCTGCTCCAAAGGAATACTAAAGTGATACTATTCTATCACTTTGAGTATAGCAAGCTCCATGACGGCTAACGCCCTGTTAAGGGGTGAGCAACGCAATACCTAAGCCACCGCACACCACCTTAATCACTAAAGCCAACGCATAATGAAAATGCCACGCGTTGCGAATCCCTCTTGAACAGTTTGTTAGGTGCGTAGCCAAAGTTGGTAAAAGTCTGTTTCATCGTGCTTGGGATTCTTGCGCACGAACTCCCAACCATGGTGCTTATAGAATGTGAGAGCTCGATGGTTAGTTCGGCTTACTGAAAGTACAGCACGCAAACAACCCGCTTTATTCAAAGTGCTTACAATATAATCCTGCAATTTTGCAGCGAGTCCTGAACCACGAAAAATCGGCTTTAAGTAAATGAGATGCACATAGCCAGTCTCAGGCTCGGGTGAAAAGCTACGAAACTCTAACTGCCCTGCAAACTGACCATCCACAAATATATGGATATAGAACCATCCTGATGTTGCTAACCGGTCTAAGACTCGTTCACGATAACCACTGATGAAGTCGTCGAAACCATCGTAATGCCCAAAACTACAAAAGTATGCATCTTTTCTTGCAGCAACGCATAATTCGAAATCATCAATGTTTATCTGCCGAAAAGTAATTTCCATACTTACATTTTCCTTCAAGCACCTAACGCCGCGTTAAGTGGTGAACAACGCGACCACCCGACCTAATCCATTGTGCCGTAAACACTAAAGCTGATTCAAACCAAAAATGCCAAGCGTTGTGAATCCGTCTTGAACGCTTTGTTATACAGCATTTTTACTGCGTAAACGTTGGAACTCTTCATATTGTTTACGAGCTTCTTCCATCATTGCTTCATGTTTAGCTTTTTCCAAAGATGCTATTTTTTTCGCTCGCTCCATAAGGTAAGGCATCATCGCATTAATTTTATCGTTGAGATGATTATGCTTTGAGTGTGGACGTGTGATAATTATACCCTTTAACTCTTCGAGACTAATAACTGAACTTGGGAAAGATATTTCGATTCCAGTTTCTTTTATGATCTCTCTACCCCAGTTTAGCGCTGTATCAAGACAATCTGCACACATAGGTTCGGCCTGATGATTTACTTCAAAAGTAGCTTCTTGAAACATAGAGCCCGATTTTACTTCGAGAACCCACGGGTTCTTTTTAGAAGGACGGACACAAGTTAATTTATCTCTTGAACAGCAAGGACAACGCCAATTTTCATCATACCTGTTCCAATATTTACCTCTAGTCGAAGCAAGATGCTCTAATTGCTTGTTCGACGGCCTTGAACGAGTATGTGGGTTAACTTTTTCACGCCAAGAAGAGTTCTTTCCTTTGAAAGGTTCTGGAGTATATAGCACTCTTTCTGGGTCATATTTATTAATTTCTGTAACCCCGTTCACTCCAAACTGCCACCGCGCCTTTCTTTCTATATTTCTCGCAGTATTGTCAGATGGCTGATACCAATCTTTTTTTTCGGCCGCAATCCGAGCAAAATTTTCAGCCATTTGCATACGTAGCTCAAAAATGGGCTTGGCCTCCTGCCACGTACACTGTGCTTTAAGTACGTCAATCTGGTGCTCTTTGTTCGCAGTAACTATTAAAAATTCACTGATCTGTTTTGGAGAGAAAGAAAAACTCTTATGGGCATTTACAATTTTCTTTGCGTCGGCGTCAGCTTTATTGCAATCAAAGCACACAACTGTGTTGTCATAGGCCGAAAGTGAAAACGCTGTTTTAACGGCAAATTTTTCTGATAGCTCATCTGCAACGATGATGTTTTGCTTGATTGAAAAGCTCTCGAAGAGCTCTTTCACTACATCTTTCATATGATCATGATGTTCATGAAGCTGACAAGTTAAATAGTTATTTTTATTAAGTCGAACGATTTCACCCTTACTACGTTTACAGCAAGGACATTGCCAGCCTACAGGCGTCATTACCCACCATTTATTTAAATGTGCTCCGTCAGCATTAAAATCACGAACTAACTTTCGAGTTGAATATGTAAATTCAGAGTCTATTCCTATTAGGTCTTTATCTTTTATAGACTCTCTAAATTCAGATTCTGTCATACTTCCTCCATAACTCTCCATGCTGTATAACGCCGCATTAAGGTGTGAGCAACGCTACTACCAAACCTCAACCATACCACCGTAAACACGAAACCAAACCATGAGCTGAAAATGCCAAGCGTTGGGAATCACTCTTAAATGCTTTGTTATGTGAATTTTTACTCGTACTTTTTACTGTTGTGCTTTAACCAACCATGCGGGTGCCTATTGTTGGGATCGTGGTGTGTCCAGTGCATTACACCACCCTTTTTATTCCATTCATATTCACCGTAAAACTGAACTCGATCGCCGACTTTTAGATTGGGAATTCTTGGTGCTAAGTCGATGTTATGAGCAACAAGTAAAGTTTGCTTACTATCTAATTTGAGTATGAATTTTTGATGTCGACTTCCTTTGTTGTCATCTGGCAATAGGCGAGTTACTGTTCCTGAACCTCGAACTTGAAGGTCACTTTGATGATTTTCAAACGCCTGTCCGAGCTTGTAGTCATTCGCTAGAGCACCAACTGAAACTAAGCAAAAAGCTGCTATAAATATTGCGAAGAACTTCTTCATATACTCAATTTCTCCAATTCACATAACGCCCTGTTAAGGTGTGAGCAACGCAATACCGAAGCTACCGCATACCACCTTAAACACTAAAACCAACGCATAGTAAAAATGCCACGCGTTGCGAATCACTCTTAAACAGTTTGTTAGCTTTACGCAAAGTCCAGCGAATAAGTAAATATGCCACATGATCTACACTTGAACTTGTAGATTGCAGGATTCCCACCTTTTTCGTAGTAAGTGACTATTTGGCGCCACTCATTACTACCTATTAGCTGATCGTTTAGTAAAGCCTTTAATTCAGCGTCTTTTACCTGTAATAGATCAGACTTCTCTGCATCTCCATGAAATTCGCAAGCATCGCCACAGTGCGATAACCACACTTCTTGCTGCCATGAAATATAGCTTGGAGTTCTTTCACAAACTTCTTTTACCACAGACTTATCAAGTCCAGCTTTCATCAATGGCTGTGGGTCAGCAAACTCTCCGTCGAATTTCTTCGCCGCCGAGCCATCAGAAATGCACCAAGGACAAATAGTTTCGACGTCATGTTCAGAGTAAATAGTAGAAGTTGCCCTATAGCCACGACTGACACCACAACATTCACAATTTGCATCTGTAACTTCTACAGCACCCGTTTTTATAGGATCTGGATGATACTTAAATGTTGGTAATTCCATTGTACCTCCGAGTAAAGCTAACGCCTTGCTAAGGTGTGAGTAACGCAATACAAAAGCTACCGCACAACGCCTTAATCACATAAGCCACCGCAAAGTGAAAATGCCACGCGTTACGAATCACTCTTAAGCAATTTGTTAGTACATGCGCTACTTCTATTTATGCGCTCCAAGATATTGAAAAGTGGCATGATATGAAAGGCTTTGGACACTGAAGTGAGACGGGCAGCTACAAAACTTTACCGCCATTGATAGACGAGAGTTGGCTAGAAGAAAAACGCACTGAACTCCCCTACTTTTACTGACTTCAAATTAGAAAAGGATTCTTTCCTCGCACTTCAACAGCCACACAAAAAGTAATCAAGGTTCTCTCAAAAGTCACCACGAAAATGAAAAAGCGCCAAAGAAATAGGCTAAGAGTTAGAAGCCGTAAACGGTAAAATCAAAGCGAACACTCCGCATATAGTGCCACCGGAAAGAACGTGAAAGGCACAAACTGAAAGGTGTAAAGACGAGCGCCAAAACAGATAAACACCAAAACTTATGACCTTTGATGTCAAACCCGTACTAACGCCCTGTTAAGGTGTGAGCAACGCAATACCGATGCCGCCGCAAACCACCTTAAACACAAAACGCAACGCATAGTAAAAATGCCATGCGTTGCGAATCACTCTTAAACAGTTTGTTATAACTCTGATTTTGCCTTAGTCAATAGCTTATGAACTTCATCTGAGTTAGCGAAGTCTAAGCAATATGCTAATTCTATTGAACTACCACTTTTTGATTTATAAGAGTCAATATTCTCATTGCTCAATAACTCACTGAGCTCAAAAAATGCATCCAAAGGCAAATTAGAAAACTCTCTGTAGCCTTGCATTGCCGTTACCGCATCTTTGGCTACATCTGAGCCCCTGTAATAAGTCGCAATACAAGAAGAAAGTGCATATTTTTTAAATAACTGCTCATCACTTTGAGTGCTCAATGGACTTGCGCTTAATCCCACACTAAAAGTTGCAATAAATATAGTGCTGACTAATCCTCTAGTTTCCATAAGTACGCCTTCTTTGCTTGTGGGAAGTAACAACTATCCGTACATCTTGAGCCAGTCCAAATACTTGCATGCCCTGATGCATCTAGCCAAGTATCCACATCAACGACCAATATACCTTTGTAGTCAGCCAACTTATTCGCGTTGGGATTTTCAATTACAACCTCAGGATCACCAAACTTTTGATGCAAGAAGCTGATCAAATCCCTGACTCTGTAGATATACCAATTTCCCTGTCCACCAGATACAGTTTTATTTTTAATGTAAGGAACCTTAAAACCAGCATAATTAAGTGCATAGGACATCCGAATTGCACATGCATTTTCAAAACGGCCCTGCTCTGGTGTTAGCACATTGATATTGTGATTCACTTTACCACCAATTATTGTACCAACGTCCGATACATCTCGGTTAACCTTTGCAAAAGCCACTTTCATTTTTAGTAAGCTAGGACGTGCTGTCATTGAAAAACCTCCCCATTAATTGTTTGAACGAAAAGGTCTCACAAAATAAGCGACCATACTAACAACAAGTTAATCGTTCTTGAGGCTCTTCAAGATCAAAGGTGTAACAATGAAACTGACAAAAGAGTTATAACGCCCTGTTAAGGGGTGAGCAACGCAATACCAAAGCCGCTGCATACCACCTTAAACACTAAAACCAACGCATAGTGAAAATGCCACGCGTTGCGAATCCCTCTTGAACAGTTTGTTAGCTGCCACCTGCCGCCATTACCGTAGCTCCTACAAATACAGCAGGCACAACGACTGCAGAATCGATGATGATTGCAGCTGGTGTGGCAACTATTTTTCCTGCCGCTTCAGAAAAGGTAGATGGTTGTGCAATGTTTATACGCCGACTCTTTTCTAGCTTTACTAGCGGGAAATAACCCTCTACCGTGAATCGCTTTCCTTTTACTTTTTCCGTAAGTTTAAATTCTCTTAGCAAAGCGTCCTTTTTGAAGCCTAGCGACAAAAGTTGATTTTCTAATTCTGCGGTCGGCTCACCGCCTAGCAGTGTTAGCGATACAGTGCCAACAATTGTATTGTCTTTCCTTAGTTCAAATTCGTTAAACGATGGGGAGAAATCTACTTCTCTGGATAAAGTAAGAGCATCTCCAAAATTTTTATTGATTTTGAAAAGATAAGCTGAACTAGAGGCGGTAACAAATAGCTCTCCGGAATCACTTTTTACGTAGAAGCCATCTATCATCTCTTGCTTATATTCAGGAGCCCAAAGAGCAGTTGTACATCCCGATAGAAATAACGCAACAAGTAATAAGAGTGTTTTCATAAAACTTCCATTTCCAAGCGTAATTAAGTTAAACAATATGGCAGCTAACGCTTTCTATACGGCGATTTGCCGTTTTTCTGGCAGGCTACCGCCTTCTTTCTTATCAAAAGCGCTATCAATCGTAGCACTTATATGCATGAAACAAATAGAAAAACAGTATGAATATGTGTGGTGGCGCGCGCAATTAGGCGGCGCACAGCACGCTAATTTCAAAAGTGGTGATACATTAACGGGGCTGTATAAATAAACAGGTTAATTTATCATGAAAAGTCAGTTTTTACTTAGTGTAAAACAGCACATGCTTACTCGTCATTATGCGAATAAAACTATCGAAAGTTATCTTTTTTGGATAAAACGTTTTATCACTTTTCACCAGCTCGCCCACCCATCAACACTAGCAGAAGATGATGTCATTCAATTTCTGAGTTACTTAGCGGTAGAAGAAAAAGTTGCGGTAAAAACGCAAGCTTTGGCGCTGAACTCAATATCATTTTTATATCGTGATTATTTTAAAACCCCACTATCACTTGATATGAGATTTCAGAAATCCTTGACCGAAAAGAAACTTCCCGTTGTGTTAACCAGGGAGGAGATCCGAAGATTCGTTCAGCATATCGACCCGAGGTATAGACTCCATATTCAGCTACTTTACGGCTCCGGGCTTCGAGTTATGGAATGTTTACGCTTAAGAGTTCAAGACATCGATTATGATTATGGTGCAGTTCGCGTTTGGCAAGGAAAAGGAGGTAAAAATCGTACAGTCACATTAGCCAAAGAACTACATGAACCACTCAAAGCTCAAGTTAATTTAGCAAGAAACTACTACTTTAAAGATAGGCACATGCCTGGTTATGCGGGCGTATATATCTCTGAAGGTTTACGACGTAAATACCCAAAAGCGGAGCTAGATTTTAACTGGCACTTTTTGTTTCCATCAACAAAGTTAAGCGCAGATCGAGACACTGGTGAACTCAGAAGGCATCATATCAATGAAAGCGCAATACAAAGAGCTGTAAAGCGCGCGGCAAGCGACGCAAGCATTGAGAAAACTGTAACTTGCCACACACTAAGACACAGTTTTGCCACGCATTTATTGGAATCTGGCGCAGACATTAGAACTGTTCAGGAACAATTAGGGCATACTGATGTAAAAACCACGCAAATCTATACTCACGTTATCGAGCGCGGGGCTGGTGGTGTGTTGAGTCCATTATCCAGCCTTTAGAAAAACAAAGCCACCTCGAAAGGTGGCTTTGTTTTATAACTCTTTATTGACGAACACCGAGTTTCACATTGCCTTTTGAATCAAACCAAAGTGCTTGCGAACGGCGACGTCCTATTAGTATCGGACCATCGTCATAAAAGAGAAAGTTCTTCCAGTGCTTTTTAAAAATAGACCATTTCGTTTCGATGACATTGTACTTCTCGTAGCAAAAGTAAACGGTTACATCGTCTTGCCAATCGATATGTGCCTCAGCTTCCGCTGGCATGTCAGGATCATCCGACTCCCACGCAACCATCCAATCCACAGTTTCAGACCAATTCGCCTCATTCATTGGCCAGTCTTGGGAACTAAGTCTATCCATATCAGGGCTTTGAGCACTGATATTTTCTTTCCAAAATTGTGCTGAGCGGGCTTGGCTCATCGGCTTAATAAAAGCCAAATCTTCTTCTGGCACAGGCATCGACTGATGCGTAAAAATCCATTTTCTTTGGTATTCGTCCAAAGGCAAATAAGACATTCAGTCTCCTTTATTACGATTTCAGCCAACCTTTCTCTGTGGCTTCTTCAATCAACTCTTTCGCTTTGTCCCATAAGGTAACAGAGCCAAATTCAATTCGTTTATTAATGGTAAGTGCTTGTTCGCGTGAGACACCATGTTCCTTCCAACTCTGACCATTATTATGGTAGTTCAAGAGCATTGGAATTAACCGATCGAGTGCTTTTGCATACTTAGCATCATCGGTCTGCGCGGCTTCAAATTCATGCCAAAGCGCCAATAGCTCTTGCTCCTGATCGCTGGGTAACATACCAAACAAGCGCTCTGCGGCTCTGATTTCTTTTTCTGCTTGCTCTTGAGACGCAGCAGTATCATAAACAAAGGTATCGCCCGCGTCGATCTCTACTACGTCATGTATCAATAACATTTTCATCACTCGGCAAATATCAACAGGTGCATTCGCATGCTCTTCCATCAATATTGCCATCAGTGCGACATGCCAACTATGCTCACCACTATTTTCGAGGCGCCCTTCAGCACTTTTAACTCGAGTTCGGCGCAAAATGCTTTTGAGTTTATCGAGCTCGATTACAAGTGCTAACTGCTTTTCCAATCGTTCCATACTATCGTCCTTCTGGCTGCCAATTCGGATTAATAAGCGACGTTAGGACGTGGTCTTGCCACTCACCATTAATCAAAAGGTAATCTTTTGCATACCCTTCTCGGTTGAACCCTACATGCTCTAGCACAGATTCACTACGTTTATTGTGAGGCATGTAGCCAGCTTGAATACGATGCAGTTTCTGGACATTAAACATGTAGTCGCAAGCCATGGTTAATCCACGACGCATATAACCATGCCCTTGCGCTTTTTCAGCGAGAGAATATCCGACGTTACAAGAATAAAAAGGGAAACGACTCAAACTACTAAAGGATATCGTACCTAGCATTTCACCCGAAGAGGCTCTGACTAAAAGGCAATAATACCCCAATCCCATTCGATGCAGCTCATTGAGCTTGATAAGCTTTTGCAACCAACCGTTCACTGAGAAAAAAGCCTCTTCACGTTTCGGTTCAAACGGTTTCAGGTATTCTCGGTTCGCTTGAAAATATTCGGCAATCATATCTGCGTCACCGATTTCAGCGGTACGAAGAAGCAAGTCACCGTCCAACTTATGAACGGCGATAGATGAGCTGTTATCTTCCATTACAAATGATTAATTCCGTCTTTTCGTTCAATTCGATTAATTCTTACGTATACCGTAATCACGCAGTTTATTAGCGATTGAGGTATGCGATACATTCAAGCGCTTAGCAAGCTTGCGGCTTGATGGGAATGACTGATACAAACGTTCCAGAACTTGAGATTCATAATCACGCATGATCTCATCCAAAGAACCGTCGATGTTAAGCGTTGCACTACCAGCGCCGACTGACTGAGGCTGAGGTAAATTGAAGTGATCCGCGTTTAGTATATCACCATCCATTTCCGTGAGCGCTCGAAGAACCATGTTATCCAGCTGGCGCATGTTTCCTGGCCACTGATAATTTGCAAGGGCATCAACTAGACCATCATCAAACTCTGGCTTATCAATCCCAAGCTGTTGAGCATGTTTCGCCACAAACAACTCAAGCAATGGTGCAACGTCGTTTGAGCGCTTACGTAACGGAGGAATGCTGAGCGTAAGTACGTTGAGACGATAATACAAATCTTCACGGAACATTCCTGCTTCAGAAAGCTCGGCAAGGTTATGTTTTGTTGAAGCGATGATACGAACATCGACATGCATCTCATCTTCTGCACCGACACGACGGAAATTACCATCCTGTAGAAAACGTAACAGCTTGATTTGAAGGTGCGAACTCATTTCACCGATTTCATCAAGAAATACCGTGCCGCCATTTGCTTGCTCAAAGATGCCTTTGTGGCCTTGTTCATGATTGAATGAACCCGGCGCATGACCAAAAAGTTCGGTTTCTGCTACATCGTCAGGCATAGAAGCACAACTCAAAACTAGGAATGGCTTGCTCGCGCGGCTAGAACGGCTGTGGCAAGCTTTAGCAAGCATTTCTTTACCAGTCCCCGTTTCGCCCTCAATCAACAATGGTTGGTCAAGCACAGACAGCTTCTTAGCTTGGTTCATTAGTGCTTTATGACGGTTCGATATACCAACAAAGTGCTCAAAACCCAGAGGATTATGCAGCGGTAGTGCTTCTTCAATTCTGGCAACTTGCTGACTAGAGCGAATCGTCATTAGAGTACTCGCTAGAGTCGAGTTTTGCGCTTCGTCTCGGATATAAACGGGCATCAACTCTAGAACATAGTCCAAGCCATCAATCACAAGGTTTTCCCGCGTTCGACCATTAACACCTTCAGACCAACGAGAGAAACGAACACTTGGTAACAAAGCACCGATTTGAGTACCAATCACTTCTTGCTTGTGAAGGCCAAGCAACGAAAGTGCAGACATGTTTGCCATGTCTACGGCACCTTTAAGATCAATGGCAAAAACCGGATCGGGCAAGTTATCAACTAACGAGAGCAGCTCCGTATTGTGGCGCTCCATCGGCATAAACTGGATTTTACGTACGTCTTTCACCCCCGGAATACGGCGGATTTCAGCCATCAGCTCACTAAACGTATCAAAATCAATATCCGGGCAATTCAAATAGATAATACCGCTAATATCGATTTCGATACCGCGCAAGTCGATGCTTTTAGACGCTAAAATATCGAGCAGTTCTCGGGTCAAGCCGAGTCGATCTTCACATAAGACTTCAAGACGCACTTAAAATATCCCAATTCACAACTGTCAGGAAAAGTTGACAGTAGTTTCTATCATGCTTGGAATGGCGTCAAGCAATCCTATCCATCAAAGTTGATATTCGTTACGGTTTCATCGTAATTGATGCAACTTTCGCCGCCACTGCCTTGCGTATGGTGCCCAACTTAACCTGACGGTCAGGATACCAGGGTAGTGGACGCAATAAGGTCATCGCTTTCAAGCCCAAACGTGCCGTTAGAATACCAACACCTAGTCCCTGCCCCGCACGAGCAGAAACTTTGCCAGCAAGATCCATCGACATCAAATCCATACTGGCATCAATAGCGATCTCACTGGCACCAGCCGCCGCCATATTGACAAATACCGCTCTTAGTAACTTGATGCGAGATGCATAACCTAGCTCTACCCCATATACCTTGGAGAGGTTGTCGATCATTTTGAAATTTCGCCAAGCCACCAGCAACATATCAGCGGCAGCCAGAGGGCTCACGGCGACTAGGGCCGCACACTCGGTTGCGTGCTGTGATACGATTTTCGTTGCCAACTTGTCTTGTTGGCTCACCACCATCGAGTCATACATATCAAGAATTTCAGCGTCACTATGAGCAGGGTTAATACTGTTCTGCCAACGATCAAAGCCCGGATTCTCTGCCATCACACCACTTTGTTCTGCTACGGTTTCGCAAAAGGCTTTCCCTTTCCCAACGCTCTCACTATTAACAAGTGCTTCTGCTTCTTCTTGAACACTAAAATGATTTCGTAGTTTTCGCAGTTTCCAAAGCTCTTTACCCATAGCTCCTAAACCAAGCGAAGCGATCGCAGCAATAAACCCCGTCCAGCTTAAGGCTAGCCAATCAGAAGCCTGAATTGCGGTTATAACCGAGTCCACCGCTTGCCAGCCAACCAGACCAGCAAAAGTTGCAAATGCGCCAGTCGCGAGCCATTTTCTGCCCGATTTTGGACGAATGACATGCTCGAGTTGCAATTCCTGTTCGGTCTCCTGGTGCGCTTCTTTAACTTCAACAGGTACAAATGTTTCTTTTTCGCCGAATGTTTGCTGCGCCGTCAATTCCGGTTGATTCGATTGCTGCTCTTTTTCCATTACCTTTTCAGAGAAAACTTGTTTTTGCTTCAACTCACTCATTTCAATTTATCTCCAATCAGGTAATCCAATGCTTTGTCTAAGCGTATGTGCTTCACTGGCTCATCATTCGGTGAGGGCATCGGACGAAACGACGTAAAATCAAACCCGTTGTTTTGCCAATACGCTGCATTTGGTAGCTTTTTCGGCACCTCTCCGGGAAACATAGTCATCGGCTCACCACCCAATGTTGTTCCTTGTAACGCCGGAATGGTCTTATCTCCAGAGGAAATAAACCCCGTCGTGGTTACTTGGATGGAAGCGATACTCATGCAGCTCATCTCAATATTCTCGTAGGCTGCCGTTTGCCATGCTGGATGCACCATTTGTTGGAGCAGAGACACCAAATTTGGGTGCTGATCGGGCGTGATATGATCCGCTTTTGTAGCAGCAAACAACACTTTGTCGATTTTTGGTGAGAACAAACGACGCAAAAAGCTACTACGACCATAGCGGAAGCTATGCATGATCTGTTCTAGCGCTTGGCGCATGTCGTAAAACGCTTCATCACCGGCATTGAGAGGCTGCAAACAATCCACCAGTACAATCTGGCGATCGAAGGTCGCAAAATGATGCTTATAAAACGCTTTCACGACTTTCTGTTGGTATTCCTGAAAACGGGCTTCTAACATCGCTAAGTTACTGCCCTTGGACGCTTTGCTTTCCGAATCAACACGACACGGAAAAAACTGTAGCACCGGCGCGCCTGCTAGCTCACCAGGTAATACAAAGCGGCCAGGCTGAACCCAATGAAGGCCAGCGTCTTTACAGGCATGAAGGTACTCGGTGTATGTGTGTGCAATTTTCTCAAGTAGTTTCTCATTCACTTCTGCAAAGAGATCCACTTTCTCCAGTTCAGAAAGCCAAGCTTTGGCTAAATCGCCACGCTGGCCTTTAAGTGCATCAAACTGAGTTTGCGACCACGTTGCAAAGTCCATGTCCAATAAAGGCAGGTCGAGCAACCACTCTCCTGGATAGTCGATAATATCAACATTTAAAATTGCGGTTTTACTCAACAGCTTTTTCGTAGTTTTATTTGGTTTGTACTTGAGCGCTAAGCGAATCTCACTCACATCACGTGTCGGTACTGGCCACTGAGGTGGAGTGGCATGAATTTGGCTCATCGCCTCATCGTAAGCAAAGCGTGGCACCATCATATTCGATTGAGGCTCACGCTTCGCCCCAATAAGGCGCTTATCTCTAGCCGCAGTCAAAAGAGGCAAATTGTCATGGGTTGCAGTATGAAGAAGCTGATTCACTAATGACGTGATGAATGCCGTCTTACCGGCACGAGAAAGTCCGGTGACAGCAATTCGAACATTAGAGTCCATACCTCTGTTGATAAAGTCATTAACTTCTTTCTTTATTCTCTTCATTACGCTTCTTTATCTTACTCCACTTTAAAACAACGTTGTCAGCGACTTCGAATTTCGATCTATGAATACTGTTCTATCCCGAATTCTATGAGTTTAACTTTATATACCTTAATAAAAGATGAACAAAACATCCGGCTTAATGCTGTGTTAAAAAAGAAAAGCCCCTGAGTGGTTCAGAGGCTTACTTAATCTACAGCATTAGTAACTCTATATGCGCTGATTACTATGTTAAACAGGAACCCGCTTTCTTTAAGCCTAGTCGTCTTCGATTAACTTATAGATAACAAATAGAGCGATTTCCAAAATCAACCACAACACACATGTGATGGTCACGTACTTTTCATCAAAGATGCTGATACCGTGAAGAATCAAGTCATAGCCAACAAAGCCACCTATCACTACAGCAAGAATAATTTGTAGAATCTGAATAAAACGAGGCATGCCGTCTCCTAATTATTGTTCGCATAACGTTTGATTGCTATGCCTAAAGGTTTATATCCTTAATTATATAGACAAAAAGTGCAGGTTTCGCTGCACTTTTGTCAATTGTTTGCTAGGTAAATCAGCACCTTGTCACATTCTCTCTACTGAGACGCAGCAAGATTGCCCTTTGCCTTATGCTTCCATCTCTTGAATTTTCACTTTCCAAGTGTCTGGACCAATTTGGTGCGCGTTAACACCATTTGAGTCGACGGCCACTGTTACTGGCATATCTTCAACTTCAAATTCGTAAATCGCTTCCATACCTAAATCTTCAAATGCGACAACGCGAGCTTTCTTGATCGCTTTCGCCACCAAGTACGCAGCGCCACCTACAGCCATTAGGTAAACCGCTTTGTGATTCTTGATAGATTCAACCGTTGCAGGGCCACGCTCAGCTTTACCGATCATGCCCATGATGCCGGTCTTTTCTAGCATCATGTCGGTGAATTTATCCATACGCGTTGATGTTGTTGGGCCAGCAGGACCAACGACTTCATCACCAACTGCATCGACAGGGCCTACGTAGTAAATGAACTTACCGTTGAGATCTACGCCTTCAGGTAGACCTTCACCGTTATCTAGCATGCCTTGAATACGTTTATGCGCAGCATCACGACCAGTCAGAATTTTACCTGATAGAAGAACCGTTTCGCCTGTCTTCCACTCTTGTACTTCTTCTTTAGTAATTGTGTCTAAGTTTACGCGACGCGTATTTTCGCCCGCTTCCCAAGTGATATCTGGCCAATCTTCTAGTTTAGGTGGTGTTAGCTCTGCTGGGCCGCTACCATCAAGCGTGAAGTGTACGTGACGAGTCGCCGCACAGTTCGGGATCAAACAAACAGGCTTAGAAGCCGCGTGCGTTGGCGCAGTTTTGATTTTAACGTCGACAACAGTCGTCAAACCGCCAAGACCTTGCGCACCGATACCAAGTTTGTTCACGCGATTGAAGATATCCAAACGAAGCTCTTCTTCTGCGTTTTGTGGGCCACGGTCAATAAGTTCTTGAATATCGATGTGTTCCATTAGAGATTCTTTTGCCAATACCGCTGCTTTTTCAGCCGTACCGCCGATACCAATGCCAAGCATGCCAGGAGGACACCAGCCCGCCCCCATTGTTGGTAGCGTTTTTTCTACCCACTCAGCAATATCGTCAGATGGGTTTAGCATCACCATCTTAGTTTTGTTTTCGCTACCGCCGCCCTTCGCAGCGATCTGAATTTCAACTTTATCGCCCGGAACCATGTTGATATGTACGACGGCAGGCGTGTTGTCTTTGGTATTAATACGTTTACCAGCAGGGTCCATAAGTACTGACGCACGCAACGGGTTATCAGGGTTCGTGTACGCTTGTCGAACACCTTCATCTACCATCTGCTGAACCGTCATGTCGGTCGAATCCCATTGCACGCCCATACCGATGTTGACGAAACACGTCACAATACCAGTATCCTGACAAATTGGACGGTGACCTTCTGCGGACATTCGGGAGTTAATTAAGATCTGAGCAATCGCGTCTTTAGCGGCTTGGCTCTCTTCGCGGTGATAGGCTTTTTCAAGAGCTTGAACAAAGTCTAGCGGGTGGTAGTAAGAAATATACTGTAGCGCATCAGCGACACTGCTGATCACATCCTGCTTGCGTATTACCGTCATTACATGCCTCGTTATAGTTATGCTTCCATTATTGGCTTGGCTTCAATCGTGTTTGTTGAGCTTATTGCTCTTTTGAGCTTCGTTTTTTATAAACAATTGTCGAACGGCTGATATCGACACACGAAATGCTGAAGTTGCCTACTTGTAAACCATCTCAAAACCCTATGAATAGAGGGAGTTTGGCTATACAGAGGAATATGATACTCTTGCTGCCCATGACATGCCATGCAGTGAACGATCTCTTTGTCACAAATTACACAAATGAACAACATGGACAATCAATTCATTGATTTTAAAGCGCTGGAATACGCACCAGAGTTTACTCTTCACCTTTTTTCTCGCATTCAACACCTACCTTGGGCGATGTTGCTGCGTTCTGCATCAGAAACGCATATCGATAGCCGCTTCGATGTGTTGGTCTCCAACCCAATTGCAACGTTAGAAACCACTGCCGACAACACACAAGTTGAAACGCCATCGAATGCCTATTCAACTCAAGATGACCCATTTGCGCTGCTTCATCAGTTGCAAGAACAGTGGCTTCCTCACGTAGAGTTAAATAAAGAATTGGATCTGCCTTTTGTCGGCGGTGCGCTCGGTTACTTCAGTTACGATTTAGGTCGCCGCGTAGAAACGATGCCAGAAGTGGCAGAAAAGGACCTCAACACGCCGGATATGGCGGTAGGTCTGTATGAATGGGCCGTTGTTGTTGACCACCACCTAAAAAAAGCATGCTTAGTCGGTCAGAACATCGAGCAAGCTTGGCAATGGTTAAACGAGCAAAAAGCAGAACAAACCGTTGACTTCGCTTTGTCTGGTGATTGGCAGTCAAACATGACGAAAGAGAGCTACGCCACTCGCTTTGACAAGGTGCAAGAATACTTGTTGAGCGGTGACTGTTATCAGATCAATTTGGCGCAGCGCTTTAACGCACCGTATCAAGGCAGCGAGTGGCAAGCGTATCTGAAATTGGAGTCCGCCAACCAAGCGCCATTCTCAGCGTTTATCCGTATGCCTGAGTCTTCGATTTTGAGTATCTCTCCAGAGCGCTTTTTAGAGCTCAAAGATCGCGTCATTGAAACGAAACCAATCAAAGGTACTCGACCACGCAGCGAAGATCCAAAGCAAGATAACGCTAATGCTCATGACTTGCAGACAGCGGAAAAAGATCAGGCAGAAAACCTGATGATTGTCGATTTGCTGCGTAATGATATTGGTCGAGTTGCATCACCGGGTAGCGTTCACGTTCCAAAGCTGTTCGATATTGAAAGCTTCCCTGCCGTGCATCATTTGGTGAGCACCATTCGTGCAAATTTGGATGAACAATACGCTCCTGCGGATTTGCTGCGAGCGTGTTTTCCAGGCGGTTCAATTACGGGCGCACCTAAAGTTCGCGCAATGCAGATTATTGAAGAACTGGAGCCGCATCGACGCAGCGCGTATTGCGGCAGTATTGGCTACATTTCACGCCATGGTCGTATGGACACCAGCATTACTATCCGAACTCTTGTAGCGGAAAAAAACAAACTTTACGCTTGGGCTGGCGGCGGCGTCGTGGCAGATAGCGATTGCGCCTCTGAGTATCAAGAAACGTTGGATAAGCTTTCAAAGATTTTGCCAGCGCTGCAATCGTAGGTTTCAACAGCACACAACGCCGCTTTAATGCTATTGACGAAAACAATCTAAAACGCCTCCAGAACGGATAATGCCGCTCATTTAACAGCGAGTGGCATATTTCTGTATCTCATCACCCTGCACAGCGACGAAAGAGCGTGATACAGGTTCTTCTATTCAAGCACTTTGTGGTCAAATTTGTTTCATTATCCGCTCGGCGTGCTGCTACTAGATTCTTAGTCTAGCCAAGGCTCGCTAGAATGACCCAAAAAACATCGTTAAATGATCGGCATTAGCCGGTGTGGTGCGCTTTTTTGTGTGTTTTATTTGCATGTACTTTAGCTTTTAGCCGTTGGCCAACAAACATACTTTTTAAGAGGCAGCGTCTACTGCTCAAGCCACTTACACATAATCTGTTCGATATCGGTTGCGGTGTACGGCTTAGTGAGGATGTCGTCCATGCCTGAATCAATACACTTTTGACGCTCTTCGATGGTAGTGCCAGCGGTTAATGCAATAATAGGATGAGTAAAGCCACGCTCTCTCAGATACATCGTCGCCTCATAACCATCCATTTCTGGCATTCGGCAGTCCATGAATATCAGTTCGTAGTCTTTACTTTTCACCGCTTCTAATGCTTCTTTGCCGTTGGCTTTTAAATCAGGTGTAATGTCGAGTTTTTTCAGCATTTGAGTAACAATGACTTGATTCATTCTGATGTCATCAACCACTAATATTGAGCGTCCTGCTAAATCGCTTCGCTCTATGGTGACCAATTCCCCCTCTGCTGTGCCTTGTGCTTGCCCTTCCTCAAGAGGAATAGCAACTTTAAAAGTTGTCCCTTTGCGCTCTTCACTCTCAAAGCTAATTTGACCTTGCATCAAATCCACGAGGTTTTTACAAATCGCGAGACCTAAACCTGAGCCTTCAAAGCTGCGTTTCGCCGAGCGATCAACTTGGACAAATGGGTCAAAGAGTGACGGCTGTGCTTTTATTGGGATGCCAATACCAGTGTCTTCAACCTCAAAATAAGCCGTGCCGTTAAGCCATTCCACCCGTAACACGACGCCACCCAAGTGAGTAAACTTAATCGCGTTTCCCACCAAGTTAACCAAAATTTGTGTAATGCGCTCTAAGTCACCGACTAAAAATTCCGGGATCCCCAGCTTTTTGTCGATAGAGAAATGGATACGTTTTTCCGCAGCCTTAGCTGCAAATACACCCATGATGGCTTTTTCAAGTTCCTCCCAGGCAAAGACTTTATGTATGATTTCCATCATACCGGCATTCATCTTACTGAAATCAAGAAGATCATTAATGATAACTCTCAATAAGTCCCCTGATTGAGTCAGATTGCTCAAGTATTGACGCTGCTCTTCTTCTAATTGGGTTCGACTCAATAACTCCGCACTACCCAATACGCCATTGAGAGGAGTTCGCAGCTCATGGTTAATCATGGCGACAAACTCCTTCGTCGCTTTTTCTGATTCCTCAGCCCGCTTTCTCAGCTCGACCTCTCGCTCTAAACTTAAGTGTCGACCAATAACACCATGAACTAAGTCAGACACGAGCTCCATCTGTTTGGAAATAAAAGACTGATCGATTTGATCTTGCAACACAGAGAAAATCAACTCCCCAACCGTTTCCCCATCAATGATAACTGGCAAATGCAAATTCTCTCCCTGCCAATTAGGAGAGGTTAAAATCTCGTTGTTATGACGAAGCTGTAAGTGACCAAAGTGATGACGACGCAATGAGCTCAGCTTTGTAGCGTCAAGAAACAAGTAAGCCGCAGAAATGATCGAGTTAGAAGTGAGCTGCTCAATAAAGCTCGCTATCATTGCTTCATCGAACGTGCTCGATAAAAAAGTACGACCGAACTTAATCAACGTGGCATCAATTTGCTCTTCAAACTCAAACTTACGAAGATCCTTTTTAGATTTCAGCTCCAGCTTTTTCAATGCAACACTGAGTTGCTGGTTGGATTCATATAACTCTAAGCTTTTCTGTTCCAACAGCTGCTCAGCTGCTTTTCTTGATGCAACTTCTCGTTTGAGTTTCCTTTCTAATGAGGAACTTCCCGTCATATCGTTCTTATTGAGCCTCTAACCAAAAACGTACTTTGCTGCCATCTTCTGACTGGTTTTGATGTTTGATATGAACTACCTCACCAAAATGTGCAGCACAACCTTTTATCAATCCTAAGCATACGTGAGACATACATCTTGCGCTGTGGTAGTCAAATACCAATTGGGATTGGTTTTCACTAATGAAATCAAATTGCGGAGGGTTAGCATCAGGATAGAGCTTCTTAACTTCGACATGAATAAAGTCTTCAACATGGCGAACAAATTGAAACGTCGTTTCACACTGTTGCAAACTGGCGTGACTAGGAATAGAGCGAAGTAAATTCAAAAAGACGCACTCTCCAAACACCTCTTGCAGTTGCTCGGGGGGAACACCAGATACTTTACTGAGATTCACGATCAACTTAACCAAGTCTTTGTGATCGTAACTACCAACAGCAGTGTAAACACCTTCATCGTTAGAAAGATCGAGAACTTGGTCTAACACATCAAGACCGAATTTCTCTTCCACTAACTCCATGAACTCGGTGAAAATAATCCCTTTCATTGGCCAATACTTGCCCTATAGTGACGTCCTAAAATAAAGAATGGTGTATAACCTTATAAGTTTCAAATTAATATGTTCAAGTAGAGTGAGACACACAACACAAAGAGGGAAAGTGCTGGCGAGTGCTTTAATGCGAATGTTTTATTTGGTAACCAGTAACGATAACGCCATACGCTTTGCCGTCTTTGAGTATAATAAATAATGGTTAGGCACGATAAATAAGGACTCAGTTTGGTTATCGACAAAACTCATTTACTACAGAACTTTCAATTTCGGCTTCCAACGGGCTACCACAAAGAGTCCCTTGCACGACTGAAATGGATGAAAGAAAAGTCCCTGAGAGATGCGGCAGTCTTAATCGGTTTTGTGGAACGCGATGACGGGTTACAAGTCATTCTGACTAAGCGTGCAGCCCACTTACGCCATCATCCGGGACAAATCAGCTTTCCCGGTGGCAAATATGAGCAGGAAGATATTCAGCTCGTGAATACCGCTTTAAGGGAAACCAAAGAAGAAGTTGGGATAGAAGATGAGCATATTCATGTGTTTGGTCAACTGCCTACACTACCAACGATTAGTCAATTTAATGTGACACCTTTTTTGGCTTTTGTTTCTCCGGAATATAAAACGCATATTGACCCAAATGAAGTAGAGTCAGTTTTTGAGGTTCCTGCCAACCATATTCTGAACCCCAAAAAATTGTATAGCACCAAATTTGACCTAAAAAGAAGCAGTCATCGTGTATTTGCTATCCCATATAGACAGCATTTCATCTGGGGCATGACGGCACAAATTATCGAATCAATGCAAAAACATATTATTTCACATTAAATAGTTGTTGATATCGGTGCTTTTATAGGCGCGATCATTATGCGCATCAATATTAATAAAACGTTGCTTCATAAACATTCATTCACATTAGATTAATTTTCCATTTTCACCGCAAACGCTTGCGGTGAAATAAATTTATACAAACAGCCCTATTGATAAGTTTTTCTAATTTTACTCATTAGCAGAAATCACGAGTAGCACATCATTTTCGTGATAAAAAGCAGGTTTTTGACATATCATTCAATAAGCGTAAGCAATAAATGATTTAGATCTAATTTTCCTAGTGTAAAATCTTGCAAAATTACTCCCGACTTATTTCCTGTTCCCAAATGAGTAACTAAAAAATGAATACAACTACTTCTGCGGTTTCTACCGCACAATCGTCTAGTAAGTTTTCTTACAAAGACTTTACCTGGTGTCTGTCCCTTTTTGGTACGGCAGTAGGTGCAGGTGTACTGTTCCTTCCTATTAAAGCAGGTGCAGGTGGCTTTTGGCCATTAGTAATCCTAGCCCTAATCGCAGCACCAATGACTTGGTTCGCACACAAATCTTTAGCTCGTTTCGTTCTTTCTGCGAAAAACCCTGAAGCGGACATCACCGACACAGTAGAAGAGCACTTTGGTAAGACTGGCGCAAACCTTATTACGTTCGCTTACTTCTTCGCTATCTACCCAATCGTACTTATCTACGGTGTTGGTATCACAAACACAGTTGACTCTTTCCTAGTTAACCAAATGGGCATGGAATCTATTCCTCGCTGGCTACTTTCTGGTGCACTTATTGCTGCAATGACAGCAGGCGTAGTATTCGGTAAAGAGCTTATGCTGAAAGCAACTTCAGCAATGGTTTACCCTCTCGTGTTCATCCTACTAGCACTGTCTGTATACCTAATTCCTGGTTGGAACACTTCAATGATGGAAGTGTCACCTGACTGGGGTGCAATGCCAGCTATCGTTTGGCTAGCAATCCCTGTTATTGTGTTCTCTTTCAACCACAGCCCAATCATTTCTCAGTTCTCTAAAGAGCAACGTCGTGTATACGGTGATGACGCAGTTAAGAAAACTGACGCTATCACCGGTGGCGCAGCAATGATGCTGATGGGCTTTGTTATGTTCTTCGTTTTCTCTGTTGTACTTTCTCTGTCTCCAGAGCAACTAGCAACGGCGCAAGAGCAAAACATCTCTGTTCTCTCTTACCTAGCAAACGTGCATGAATCTCCACTGATCTCTTACATGGGTCCATTGGTTGCTTTCGCAGCGATCACCTCTAGCTACTTTGGCCACTTCTTAGGTGCGCACGAAGGTCTAGTTGGTCTAGTGAAATCTCGTTCAAAATCACCAGTAAGCAAGATCGAGAAGATGTCTCTAATCTTCATTGTAATCACAACTTGGATCGTTGCTATCGTTAACCCAAGCATCCTAGGTATGATTGAAACAATGGGTGCACCGATGATTGCCGCAATCCTATTCTTGATGCCAATCTTCGCAATGCAAAAAGTTCCTGCGATGGCTAAGTACAAAACTTCAGCACCTGTGCAAATTTTCACAGCAATCTGTGGTCTTGCTGCAATTAGTTCTGTAATCTACGGCGCTCTTTAATCATCTCTGCCCAGTGCAGTATGATTAATCCAAAAATATAACGATAAAATTAAGCCTCCCAACTCCCCTTGGGAGGCTTTCTTCTGAGGTAATCGATATGATTAGTGTTTTTGATATCTATAAAATCGGTGTTGGACCTTCAAGCTCACACACTGTAGGCCCAATGAAAGCGGGTAAAGAGTTTATTGATGATCTTCGTGCAATGGGAAAACTGCGCGACATCACTAAAATCACCGTTGACGTTTATGGATCACTATCACTGACAGGGAAAGGTCACCACACAGATATTGCTATCATCATGGGTCTTGCAGGCAACACTCCTGAGAAAGTTGATATCGATTCTATCCCGGGCTTTATCGCTCGTGTAGAAGAAACTGAACGCCTTCCTGTTGGCATGCACTGTCACACAGTATCGTTCCCACGTGAAGGTGGAATGAACTTCCACAAAACAAACCTAGAGCTACACGAAAACGGCATGCAGATCCACGCTTGGATTGATGACGAAAAAGCGTACTCAAAAACTTACTACTCTATCGGCGGTGGTTTCATCGTTGATGAAGAAAATTTCGGTAAAGAAGCTGAGAACCCAGTAAAAGTACCTTACCCGTTTACAACGGCAGAGGAACTGGTTAACCAATGCCATGAAAGTGGATTGTCCATCAGCGCACTAACCATGAAGAATGAGCATGCGCTTCATTCAGATGAAGAAACTCGTACTTATTTCGCAAACATCTGGCGCACAATGCGCGAGTGTATGGATCGCGGTATGAATGAAGAAGGTATTTTGCCAGGTCCATTGCGTGTGCCTCGCCGTGCAGCAGCACTTCGCCAGCAGCTACTAACTTCAGAAAAGACAACAAACGACCCAATGTCTGTTGTTGATTGGGTAAACATGTTTGCTTTCGCAGTAAACGAAGAGAACGCAGCAGGTGGCCGCGTTGTTACAGCACCAACTAACGGTGCGTGTGGCATCATCCCTGCGGTACTGGCTTACTACGATAAGTTCATCCAAACTGTGACTGAAAAAGATTACATCCGTTACTTTGCAGCTTCTGGCGCAATCGGTGGTCTTTACAAGCGTAACGCGTCGATCTCTGGTGCAGAGGTTGGCTGTCAGGGTGAAGTTGGCGTGGCATGTTCTATGGCAGCAGCAGGCCTTGCTGAGCTTATGGGTGGTAGCCCAGAGCAAGTATGTATGGCAGCAGAAATCGCAATGGAGCACAACTTAGGTCTAACGTGTGACCCAGTTGCAGGTCAGGTTCAGGTTCCATGTATCGAGCGTAACGGTATTGCGGCAGTAAAAGCAATCAACTCTACTCGTATGGCACTACGTCGCTCTTCAGCTCCAACTGTTTCTCTAGATAAGGTTATCGAAACCATGCTAGAAACAGGTAAAGACATGAACGCGAAATACCGCGAAACATCTCAAGGTGGTCTAGCAATCAAAGTGATTTGCTAACACGCCTTTCTGAATACCAATCAAAACCCGAGTTTATGCTCGGGTTTTTTTATACCCCAAAAACCCAGGAGAATGCGTTATCAGGACAAGTAAAAAAAAACCTAAAACGTTGAATATATCCAAATATTATGGATATCTCAGTAAAAAATCACATCTCTTCCCTAGCTTTATTGATAACGTAGCCAAAAATTAAACTTGGAGCACATCAACACATGATTAGGTTTGAAATTGGAAACCAAATCTGCGTTTGCTTGTCCGAAAACGAAATATCTCTAGAGCTCAATCAGTCACTCCACCACTCCATTCCTGTCAACCCAAATGAGTACGCCATTCTGTCAACTATCGCCACATACGGCAGTTTAAATACGCCGATTAGTCAGCGGTTAATAGAAAGCAAAATCACTCAACAATACAAAATGACACTGCCTGAAAATGGCTTTAAAAACGCGGTGGCCGCTCTAAGAAAGAAATTTCGCAAGCTCACGGAAGAACATTTAACCACTAACAAAAACATTATCGAAAACATTCACCGGACCGGATACTTCATCCCTTTTACTATGCAAAACAACCATCAGAATGGCATCGAACATCAACAGAAGATCAATCAATACACAACCAATAGTCTTCGCAAAGCGCTTCGTATTTGCCTGCGTAATAAAAAGATCTATTCAGAAGCAATGTGGGTTGTGTTGATCACTGCGATCATTTTCTTTGCTATCTGTTACTACGCGATAAACAGCATCGTTAAACATAATTATCTGGATAACGCCTTCGAAATTGCAGAGAACCTTTCCCGCAGGAGTTGCTTTGCTAATGAAAGCGAACTGAAGTCACTATTTGATAATGTGAAGTTGGTGGAATCGAGCATGATGCTAGATCGTTTCAATATTCGATGCTTAGTCACTCCAGAAACCGTTGTCCCTGTCAGCAAAAAAGCCTTTGAAGAGTGGAGTAACAATAGCAATTACACTACCCAATCATTTGACTTAAATAACGCAACTGTTTTGGTTCGTGTTAAAAACATTAACTTATCCGACAATGTTGAAAATCATATTTCACGTTTTTTTCTTTCCGGTATGAAGCTATCAACGAATACCGGAACATCGTTAGAGATTGGTAACACCAATGAACGCTTCTTCAATTATCACGTAAAGAATAGTGGCTATAAAGAGGTGTATTACATCTCTGGACCGTTTCAAAGTATCATTCTACTGAGCTTACTTTTTCTCATTATACTGCGTCACCGCTCCCTACAAGCCTTTATGGCTTACTTGTGCGCAATTCGACAATTCAAAATAAAACTGGAACCGATTTATAACACTTCGGCGCAAAAGATTGTGCACTACGAAGCCCTCTCCCGGTTTAAGGTAAAAAATACGCAACGGTTTATTGAAACACTGATCCGCAATGGATTGCTGCTAACTCATACCTTACTGGTGATTGATTCCATCTACACCAAACAAAAAGCGTTGCCCATCCCTATCAGCATTAACGTTTGTCCTTCTTTGCTGCGAGGGCGTAACTTTTCAATCCTATATAGAGAGCTATCTAATCGGGATTGCCGTTTGCTGACAATCGAAATCACAGAAAATGCATCGATGTATTATACCTCTGAGATTTATGGCAATGTCGCGAAACTAAAAGCACTGGATTGTAAAATCAGTATTGATGACTTTGGCACCGGCAATAATAATGTGGCGCTTATCAGCAAGCTGAATCCGGACTACCTCAAAATCGACCGAGAATTTGTTATTGGCCTAAAATCTGATGATAAAAAGATAGAAACCTTGCGTCAGTTAATTGCTATGGGCAATACGTATCGCTGCACGGTCATTGTTGAAGGCGTAGAAACGGCAGACAGTGCTCACTTACTCACAACATTGGGCGCCTATATTCACCAAGGTTATTATTACCCTCTTCATTGCTAGCTTTTCTTCACTCGGTTAGTTACTTAAAATAGATCTAATACTCTATAAAAACTCGTGGTGGCATAACGGTATGCCGCCAATTTGTGATTGAGCGATGATTGCGATTAAACCCACCAAACTGAAAGATTTTTCAAGTTTGATGCAATTGGATGTGCAAGAAGAGCAAAAAGGATTTTTTACACCGTTTGAAATGGCTTATCAAAAACGTAGTAAGTCAGAGGCGTTCTTTACGATTTATTCTGATGATCTATTAGTAGGCTACCTTGTTATCGATAAAGGTTTCTCCCAACATGCGCCGTTTGCTAAACGATACGAACTGGAGCTTAAGTACTTGATGATTGATCAACGTTTCCAATGTCAAGGGGTTGGGAGTGAGGCATTGCGTAAACTGTTCCTTTATGCGTATACCATTAACCCTAAAAGCACCTCTCTTTGCGCCACTGTCCCACAAAGTCAGCAATACGCTATCAGTTTTCTTGATGCGTGCGGATTCATTAATACAGAGGAAACAACATTGGGTGATAATGAAAAAGAATGGATTCTACGACACCCATTAAGCTAGCTGGTGAAGCATAATCAAAATTGGGCCATTCAGATACAACAAAGGCAAGCTTCTCGCTTGCCTTTGTTTAATGCTCAACAGAAAGTGACTTATTCGCCTTTGTAAATACAACCCGCTGTGCACGTTTCTTTGATTTCTACTTTACTTAGCAGTGGTAAGCTTGGCTTGAGCTGCTGCCAAATCCATTTTGCTAACACTTCGCTAGTCGGGTTCTCTAACCCTTCAATGTCGTTTAGGTAGTAATGGTCTAAGCGATTGTAAATTGGTTTAAATGCAGCTTTGATCTCTGCAAAATCCACTACCCAACCTGTATGTGGATCAACTTCACCTTCTACATAAAGACGAACAAGGAAAGAGTGTCCGTGCAAACGACCACACTTGTGACCTTCTGGTACGTGTGGCAAATGGTGTGCTGCTTCGAACATAAACTCTTTGTATAATTCTGTTTTCATCTTGATTCTCAGGCTTTAAAAAGACAGGCAATACTAAGGAATTCGCTGCCAAGAGACAAGCGTTACCCCATACAAGCGTAGCAAAAACTTCCGCTGGTTCCCGGCCTCTTTGCTATCACTCACACCAAAGCGCCGTATTTCTGTCACGCGCCAAACATTTGATTACACAGCACTCACATCACAATTACATATCCCCAACATGTGTGGGGTCACAATCATTCATTTCGTTGTTCGCAGTGCGCATTTGTGCACATTAATATTGTGCAGTTTGTTCCAATTACACTTATAAATTTATGCGCTCAACTATCACTTTTAAGCTCTTACTGGCGTTAATTGCTGTCTTCAGCTGCGTTCTAGCTGCCTCTACGGCTTACCAATACCATCAACAAAAAACCTTAATCAATGATGTTCTTAGTGAACAACTCCATGATAAGGCTAGTAATTATTTCGATAGCCTAAATATGATGATGCTTACGGGCACCATGTCGCAAAAAGAAACCTTACGTCAAAAGGCCCTGGCCCAAGAAGGCATTGAAGCAGTTCGCGTGTTGCGAGCTGATACTGTGACCAAACTTTACGGACCTGGGCAACAAAACCAACAGCCTGTCGATGATATTGATCAACGAGCGTTGAATGGTGAACTGGTGATTGAACCAATCTCAGCCGATTGGGGCAAAGGGTTAGTAGTCGCGCTACCAATGAAATCGAGCGAAAATTACCGTGGCACCAACTGCGTTTCTTGCCACGTTGCACCAGCAGGAGAAGTGTTGGGCGCGATTCGCTTGGAATACAACATGAATCATGTCAATTCAATGATCAGTAAACAGGCAATGTTTGCGATGGGAATAATGGCCGTAATCGCATTTGTGGGCTTCATCATAACGATGAGTTTGATTCAAAAAATCATTGTACGACCAATTCAAAGAACGTCGAAATTCATGTCGAATGTGAGCCATAGCAAAGATCTATCTCAACGACTTATGCATCACCAACAGGATGAAGTGGGCCAACTTTCTACTGCAATCAATTCATTCATGGATACGGTCTCCGAAAGCTTAGAACGTGTGCAAGACACCTCTCACTCACTTGCCGACTCCGCGAGTAAACTAACTGCTGTCGCGCAGTCCACAGATAAAGCGGCCAATAACCAACAGCTAGAGACCAACGAAGTACAAAGTAATATCACCGATATGTTGCAGCAACAAACTGCGGTTGAGGACTCGACTAACAACGCTACTGTTTTGGTCAATCACACCGTTGATGTCGCCACTCATAGTGCAAGTCAAGCACACAACGTCAGTGAAGACATCAAACAACTAGTAAGTAACATTGATACCGTACGGGAAAAAATCAGCTCTCTAAACCAAAGAACCGAAGAAGTGTCGTCCATTCTTGTGGTTATTAAGGGTATTGCAGAACAAACCAACCTGCTCGCGTTGAATGCTGCTATTGAAGCCGCCCGTGCCGGAGAGCAAGGACGCGGTTTTGCGGTCGTCGCGGAAGAAGTGCGTAACCTGGCTTCTAGGACGGCTGAAGCCACTGGTAATATTGAACATATCATTTCTCAATTCCAGCAAGGAAGTGAAGAGTCATTAACTTCTGTTGATACCGTCTGCCAGTTTGCTCATCAACGCTCTGTCGATGTCGAGGCACTATCAGCCACAATGCATAACGTTGTTGACGAAATGCGCCAAGTGCTCAGACATGCAGAAGATATCCAAAACCAGACGCAAACCACATCTGATGTAAGTCAGCATATTCAATCTAAAATAGATGTGATCACACTGCATGCTAACGACACATCGCAATCAGCATCGCACACGCGTGATATTAGTGTTGATTTAGAGCATCTATCCGAACGTTTAGAGCAATTACTAAACCAATTCACACTTTCAGAGCACAAAAGAGTGAATAAATAGAGAGATTCTCCCCATCAAAACGAATATAAAGGTTGATGCGAGCGAATTGACAGGTAATATGTCTCGTTGAATCTGTAAAATGCTACCCAACTCAGCGCTTAGCTTGTTTTTTGAACAAAAATGTTATTAGACAAGTACTTTAAGTAAGCGTTGAGTTGAATTTTTACCTCAATGGAGAATATTGAAAACATGACTTACGCGCCTGTATCAGACGTATTGAAAGGTCAGCTAGCAGTAGACAGCGAAGTGACTGTTCGTGGCTGGATCCGTTCACGTCGTGATTCCAAAGCTGGAATCTCTTTCCTTGCCATATATGACGGCTCTTGTTTCGACCCGATTCAGGCCGTGGTCCCAAATAATCTTAATAATTACGAAGACGAAGTATTAAAGCTAACGACTGGCTGCTCTGTTGAAGTAACTGGTAAGATTGTTGAATCTCCTGCAAAGGGTCAAGACTTCGAACTTGCTGCCACTGACGTTAAAGTGGTTGGTTGGGTTGAAGATGCTGAAACTTACCCAATGGCAAAAACTCGTCACTCAATCGAGTACCTACGTGAAGTTGCGCACCTACGTCCGCGCACAAACGTAATCGGTGCAGTAGCACGTGTACGTAACTGCCTATCTCAAGCAATCCACCGCTTCTACCACGAGCAAGGTTACTTCTGGGTATCTGCGCCGTTGATCACGGCTTCAGATGCTGAAGGCGCTGGTGAAATGTTCCGCGTATCTACGCTAGACATGGAAAACCTTCCTCGCACTGACGCTGGTAAAGTGGACTACAACGAAGACTTCTTCGGTAAAGAGACGTTCCTAACCGTATCTGGTCAGCTAAACGCAGAAGCTTACGCTTGTGCGCTAAGCAAAGTTTACACTTTCGGCCCTACTTTCCGAGCTGAAAACTCAAACACAAGCCGCCACCTAGCAGAATTCTGGATGGTTGAGCCTGAAGTTGCGTTCGCAGAACTGGATGATGTAGCGAAACTGGCTGAAGACATGCTCAAGTACGTGTTTAAAGCAGTGCTTGCAGAGTGTCGCGATGACCTTGAGTTCTTCGCTCAACGCATCGACAAAGAAGCAATCACTCGTCTAGAGCAGTTCGTTTCTTCTGACTTCGCGCAGGTTGACTACACTGACGCAATCCAGATTCTTCTTGATTCAGGCCGTGAGTTCGAATTCCCAGTTGAATGGGGTATCGATATGTCTTCTGAGCACGAGCGTTTCCTTGCTGAAGAACACTTCAAAGCACCTGTAATCGTTAAGAACTACCCGAAAGACATCAAAGCATTCTACATGCGTGCTAACGATGACGGTAAAACAGTTGCAGCAATGGACGTTCTAGCACCGGGCATCGGCGAAATCATCGGTGGTTCTCAGCGTGAAGAGCGCCTAGACATTCTAGATGCACGTATGCGTGAAGTGGGTATCGATCCTGAACATATGAGCTGGTATCGCGACCTACGTAAATACGGTACAGTGCCACACGCAGGCTTCGGTCTAGGCTTCGAGCGCCTAGTATCTTACGTAACTGGTATGGGCAACGTTCGTGACGTGATCCCATTCCCACGTACTCCTCGCTCTGCGAACTTCTAATCACTTTTTAGTGATATCGAATTAAAAAGACCTCCCATGTGGAGGTCTTTTATTTTGTACGAATGATTTTCTAGCAACCGATGTATGCACTCTAGTTGTTATTTTCGTCGTCATCCTCATCTGCTCGCGCTGCGTATTTTACTCCAACCACACACAAGCCAAACATCACAAATGGGATAACGGCAGCAGTGTATTCCGTCCAAACCATATGAGAAAAAGATTTCGCCAATATCAAGTGTGCAAACACCAACAAAAATGCGCTAAAAATAGCAACACCCATCAACCTAAGTTCATGCTTTACCAACTGCTTTTTCATTCCGGCTCCTAACCTAAATGGTTGTCTGCCCATGATTGAAACACAGCTTCGGTATCGTCCACTGATACAGTTTGAGCAAAAAACAGGTAAACAGTTGGCTAATGAAGTAATTCTCCGACCGTCTTCACGGCTTGTTCTAATTCATCATTTACAGGTAACGATGTATTAAGCCTCAGGTAGTTCTCATAATTTGGAGCGACAGAAAACAACTGACCAAATGCTACAGTGATGTTCGCTTCCAATAACTTTTGATAAATCGCTTTTCCGCACTTTGTTTTCGGCAGTTCTATCCAAAGAAAATAGCCGCCTTCCGGTTGCGTGTAACGAATCGATTGGGGAAAGTACTTATCAACCAGTTCAATAAACGCCAATTGCCGCTGCTCAAGATTCTTTCGCAGTTTTCTAAGATGGCTATCATAACTATCGTTTTGCAAGTAATGCGCGATACCCTGCTGGATTGGTGCACTGCCTGACAACGTCGAGATAAGTTGCAGCTTTTGAAGTTGCGCATTGAAGCGTTTGTTTACCACCCAGCCCAGCCTATAGCCAGGGCAAAGGCTTTTTGAAAATGATCCACAATGCAATACGCGCTCTTGTGTATCAAAAGCTTTAAGTGAGCTTGGCTTTTTTTCAGAAAAATAAAGCTCTGAATACACATCATCTTCGATCAAGTACACATCGTATTTGTCAGCCAGTTCGACGATACGCTGCTTCTGCCCGTCACTTAATAAGGTTCCTGTTGGATTGTGAAAGTTAGTCATTAACCAACATGCGCGAACATCATTGTCGGTAAAAGTCGCTTCAATTTGATCCACTGAATGTCCAGTTAACGGATCCACCGTTATTTCTATCGCCTTTAGACCTAAACGTTCAATCGCTTGAAGTGCGCCATAAAACGTCGGTGATTCAACTACAACAGTATCTCCAGGCTGGGTCACGGCCTGAAGGCTCAAATTCAACGCTTCTAATGCGCCAGAAGTAACGACAATATCATCATGGGTAAACACCATACCTTGTTGGATGTACCGTTGAGCAATCAAACGGCGTAGAGACTCACAGCCCGGCGGCAAGTTATCCAATAACGTCTCTGCCCCCATCTTCCTGCCTGAGCTGGCTAGGTTGCGGTTTAGCGCTTCTAATGGGAACAATGCTGGGTCTGGAAACGCGGAGCCAAACTTCACCGCATTCGATGAGGCCTGATTTTTGAGGTAGTCGTAAAGTTCATCGTTGATGCTAGAGCGATAAACGGAAGTGGCTGGAGAACTCGGTTCGAAGCGGTCCAACTCCGCAGTAACAAAGTATCCAGACTGAGGTTTCGCTGCGACCCAACCTTGTGCTTCGAGCAGCTGATAAGCTTGTAATACCGTACCTGCGCTGACAGAATGGTTTCGGCTTGTTACACGCACTGATGGCAGCTTTTCCCCTGCTCTCCAAGTATTTTGCTGAATCTGCGTTTTGAACAGCTCAGCCAGTTGACGGTATCGGTTCATGTTTCCCTCATTTCACTTACAGCCGCACCATAGCATACTTCGCGCCAGCATTCTGATATGGGAGTATTCAATTTAGCAACGTAATTTATCAATCTTATAATAGATATTTCAGCCACGAAGTGAGCGTTTATATCCCATACTTTGACCGTTACACACATATTGCCTCACATCTTTGCAATACCTAAAAACCAAGGTTTTACGTTGGACTGAGTGCGTTAAACTCACTTCGAACTACTGTCTTTAAATCAGGAGGAAGCGATGAAAGTTTTTACAATGGACGATCTCTCGTATCGCGGAAAACATAAAGGTGTACATAGTTGGGACCATCCTGGCAGTACCACCCCTTATTATTGGCATCCTGATTGGCTGCATATCGCTGAAGATACTTTGGGTGAACACAAAAAGGCTGACCTTGAAGTCCCTGATGGAGAAACAGCGACAGAAGAGCATGCAAAAGCGGCGATTCTCAAACACTTGAATGACGAGTAGTTTAGGCTCTATCACCGTTCAAGAATAGCATTAGGTAGGCGAATCCATCGTTGTATGCTTTAAACACAAATAAAGCTAAAACCTGCCAAATAGTAAATTCTTCTGAATGAGAAGTACGCATCTTCTATAGCGTTCAAAGGGCAAAATAAGTCGATTGTTATCACATTAATTTTCATTACATCTGTTACATTTAAATAGTAATGGTGATGCACACCTCAACTCATGGATTATGAGAGAAAACAATAATGGCGAAATACAACGAAGAAGATATTAAATACAAAGGTGAATCCAACGGCGTACATTCTTGGAGCTCTCCTTCCGGCCAACCTTATTACTGGCACCCAGATTGGCTACACGTTGCGGAAGATGCGACGGGTACGCATCCGAAGCAAAAACTTGAAGTTGAAAAGACAGAAGTACCAACCGAAAAGCACGCATTAAAAGCGATCTTAAAGCATATGAACGACTGGGCGACTGAAAAACTTTCTTCTAACCCTGACATCGAAACCAATGCGGTTGAGTCGGAAATCAATCTGAAGAAATAACCCCAACCGATATCCATACTCTAACAGTAAACGCTCCACCTTTGGTGGGGCGTTTTTGTCTCAACAAATCCTCACTAGACAATTATAAACGTGTTAACGCAAAGCACTGAATTGAAACGATTGGGATGTGTGCAAAACTTCTCCAACCATGGCATAAATGCCCTTCAAACTCTGTGCCTACCAAACGTTTTCATGGCAAAAACTTTAGTTATGTTAGAATTCTGTTTCAAATCGCAACTTTTTTAGGTTTTCTTTTCAGTAACGGTTGTAACCAATATTGCTGAAAGGTATAAATGTTAGCACACCCCTTCGATTAACATGGATGAAGATTATGTTTGAAAAAGTAGTTGCCGCTCCGGCTGACCCTATTCTTGGCCTTACTGAAGAGTTTAAAAAAGATGCTCGCGCAGACAAAATTAACCTTGGCGTAGGTATTTACAAAAACGAGCAAGGCGAAACTCCCGTTCTTGCGACAGTAAAGAAAGCTGAAGCAGCACTTGTTGAAACTGAAAAAACCAAATCTTACCTAACCATCGAAGGCACAGCAGAGTACGGCATTGCAGTGCAAAAACTGCTTTTCGGCTCTGATGCAGAAATTGTAAACGAAAAACGCGCTAAAACAGCTCAAGCTCCGGGTGGTACTGGTGCACTACGTGTTGCCGGCGAGTTTATTAAACGTCAACTAGGCGATGTAAAGATCTGGATCAGCAACCCAACATGGGCGAACCACAACGGCGTATTTACTGCTGCTGGTATCGAAACGGCACAATACAGCTACTACAATGCTGAAACAAAAGACAAAGACTTCGATGCGATGCTAAATGATCTGCAATCTGCATCTGAAGGCGACATCGTGCTTCTACACGGCTGCTGTCACAACCCTACAGGGATCGATCCTACGGCTGAAGAATGGGAAACATTGGCGAAACTTGTCGCAGAGAAGAAATTGCTTCCTCTGTTCGACTTCGCCTACCAAGGCTTTGCTAAAGGTGTGGAAGAAGATGCTGCAGGTCTTCGTACTTTTGCTAAATACAACAAAGAAATCCTAGTCGCGAGCTCTTTCTCGAAAAACTTTGGCCTATACAATGAACGCGTAGGTGCCTTCACGTTAGTAGCTGAGTCAGAAGAAGTCGCAACAACCGCTTTTTCTCAAGTTAAAGCCATTATTCGCTCTATCTACTCTAACCCACCTGCACACGGCAGCGCTGTCGTGACTCACATTCTTGGCAACGCCGAAATGCGTGCGGAATGGGAAGCTGAAGTAGCAGAAATGCGTGACCGCATTCAAGAAATGCGTGAACTATTTGTAGCGACACTAAAAGCAGAGGGTGTGGACGCAGACTTTAGTTTCATCGAACGTCAAAATGGTATGTTCTCTTTCTCTGGTCTTTCTAAAGAGCAAGTTAACCGCCTTAAAGAAGAGTTCGGTATTTACATTGTCGGTTCTGGCCGAATCAGTGTTGCTGGTATGACGAAGTCAAATATGGGCCCTCTGTGTAAAGGCATTGCAGCGGTTTTATAATCGACTGTCGCATACTTTATTAAAAGGAAAGGTCAGCATAAGCTGACCTTTTTTGTTTTAACTTAACGCCAAAAGCGAACCCGTCCGATCTAGTAGACAAACTTCAAACTCAGCCCTACTTCATTGACGTAATCTGAGCTTTCACCGCTGTAATCAGTATCTCTAAACTGATAAAAAAGACCAGTGCCGATGACTTTATGCCATTGGTAGTTAAAACCGATCTTAAAATTGTTCTCATCAACGATATCACTACGGTTCAACTCCACTTCAGCTGTCGCAATAAGCTTTTCACTGAGCAAGTAATTCACCCCAACAGTTACAGCTTGAATCAATTCGCTATCGGAAGACAACGTATTATCCGTTTTGTCGTCCGTCGCTTTCGCTTTGATTGCGCCTATTCCATATATCCCGTAGATATCGAATTGCTCTGTAACTCCATAACGGTAACCACCACCAAACAAAAGGCGGTCAATGCGAAGAGTAAAATCATCCGGATGGAAAAACTGCGCTGAGTAATCAACATTAAACAACCAGTTCTCAGTAAACAAATAGTTACCACCGAGTCCAACTGTGGTCGCATTAGAGTTATCTA
Source organism: Vibrio sp. 1078-1 (assembly GCF_033340475.1). Taxonomy (NCBI): domain Bacteria; kingdom Pseudomonadati; phylum Pseudomonadota; class Gammaproteobacteria; order Vibrionales; family Vibrionaceae; genus Vibrio; species Vibrio sp. 1078-1. The sequence continues at coordinate 182,221 of NZ_JAWOWM010000007.1, read as the reverse complement.
ACCATTCTTCGTTTGTCGTTCCGGCACCAACATCCAAATGAATGTGTTCGTACCCAAATTTTTCTGCTTGGTCCATGACCGCTGCGCTTGATATCGCCGGCAAAGCAGCTAAAGAAACAAGCAATAAATTTCTCACCATTCGACTTCCTTTCATGAGAATTATCTAAACACTGTATTCCATCGCCTGAGCTACTTGGCTCAAGAAGAATAGCTTAATCTAAAGACGTGATAACGATCTGAAACAGCCAAAGATCTAATCAGTCATCACGAAGAAAACATATCGACGACGTCTTTTTCAATTGAGGTGACCATATAGTAGTAAAAATGAAGCTCCCTTATCGTGCGATATGTCAGAATCTTATGACTGAGCACGAAAATCGCGGTTCAGATAAGACTCTGTTTTAAAACTAAGTTAAGATTACTTTATTATTTGCGAACTAAAAGGCGCCTTCGATGGATGCAGAACTTCTCGAGATTTACAACTTTCTCGCCAAGTATCCCCCGTTCAATGAACTCCCTGAAGAAACACTAAACAAGGTGACAGAGAGTGTCGAAATCTCGTACTACCGAGAAGATACCCCCATCATCCATTTTGGAGACTATATCCAAGATTTATACGTGGTGCGAAGCGGTGTTGTTGAAGTTTATCGACGCAAAGGTGAGCTGTATAACCGCCTTGACGAGGGTGACCTATTTGGCCAGATGGGCATGCTCACCAATAACAAAGTCCGCTTTCCGGTAAAAGCCATTGAGGATACCCTGCTCTACTGTATTCCTGGTGACATTTTCCAAGAAATTTACGATAACTTTGATTCCTTTGCGGATTTTGTTGAAGTTGAAAATAGCGCTCGTTTACGCCAAGCCATTTCAGAAAACAAAGACGCCAATGACCTGACGACGTCGAAAGTGAAAACCTTGCTAACTGGCGATGCTCATACGATTGATCGTGGTCAGACAATCCAGCAAGCCGCGCAGCAAATGGCGAATGACAACGTATCGGCTTTACTTATCGTCGACCCAGATTTCGTTCGTGACGAAGACGATCCACAGTCCCCAGTACTTGGTATCATTACTGACCGCGACTTGTGTACCCGTGTGTTAGCTGAAGGTTTGTCCCCACAGGACGATGTGTCCAGTGTGATGACCACGGAGGTCATGTCACTTGACCACAACGCTTACATCTATGAAGCAATGTTAACGATGCTGCGTTACAACGTACATCACCTACCAGTGGTAAAAAACCAATTACCAATCGGTATTATCGAAACAACCGACATTGTTCGTTATGAATCTCAGAATTCGTTGTTGTTGGTGAGTAGTATTTTCCAACAACAGACTATCGAAGATTTAGCCGTTGTTGCCGAAGAAGTGAAAAGCAGCTTCGTGCGTTTGGTCAATGAAGATGCCAACTCTCACATGGTGGGTAGCGCGATGTCGGTCATTGGCCGAAGCTTCAAACAGCGTCTGCTAGAAATGGCAGAAGAAGAGCTTGGCCCACCGCCAATTCCTTATTGTTTCCTTGCACTTGGCTCAATGGGGCGAGATGAGCAACTGTTGGTAACTGACCAAGATAACGCCATCATTCTAGATGAGACCTATCAAGAAGAGAAACATAGTAAATACTTCGAAGCCCTAGCAAAATACGTCAGCGATGGTTTAGATGCCTGTGGCTACAAATATTGCACAGGCGATATTATGGCAACCAACCCACTATGGCGCATGACTCGTTCAGAGTGGGAAGAGTGTTTTGCTGACTGGATTGATAACCCGAACCCGAAAGCACTACTCAACGCCTCCATCTTTTTCGACTTGGATGGCGTCTATGGCCGCTTAAAATGGGCAGAACAGTTAACTAGCTTTATTGTTCGTCGCGCTCGAAAGAACAACCGCTTCTTAGCGTGTTTGGCTCGTAACGCACTAAACAGAACACCACCTCTAGGCTTTTTTAAAGACTTCGTGATGGAAAAAGATGGCAGACACAACAACTCCATCAACCTCAAACGTCGCGGTACTGCTCCTCTGGTCGACTTAATTCGCGTTCACTCTCTGGCGGTTGGTTCACGTGCACAGAACTCGTTTGAGCGTCTTGACGACATTATTGATGCTGGCATTTTGCCAAAAGGTCGAGCACAAGACTTAAAAGACGCGTTAGAGTTTATTTCCATGGTGCGTATTCGTCACCAAGCGACGGATGTGGAACTAGGCATTGATCCTGATAACAATATCGAACCGGAAAACCTCTCTGAGTTTGAACGTCGCAACCTAAAGGATGCATTCCAGATCCTAAGCAATGGTCAAAATTTCCTTAAGTTCCGCTACCAAGCGAACAAGAGCTTTAAGTGAGGTTTAGCATGATTAAAAAGCTCTTTCAGAAGCCAACCATTCAGTGGCCAACGAAGTTTGAACAAAAGCTGGAGATGGCGAAGGATGAGAATTTAATTGCGTTTTATAGCAACAAGCCGCCTGCTCCAGAAACACCGTTATCTGAGGTGGAGTTCGTGGCGTTAGATTTCGAAACGACGGGTTTGAATCCTGAAAAACATGACATCATTACTATTGGTTTAGTGCCGTTTAACCTGAAGCGAATTTTCCTACGTAACTCGCGTCATTGGAAGGTACGTCCACAGCGTGCACTCGATGAAGATTCAGTCATTATACACGGTATTACTCACAGCGAATTGATCGATGCACCTGACTTAGGCGATATCTTAAGCGAGCTGCTACCATGCTTAAGCGGGAAAATCATTGTTGTTCATTACCGTCGTATCGAGAGAGAGTTTCTGGATAAAGCGCTCAAAAGCCGTTTAGGGGAAGGTATTGAGTTTCCTGTTTTAGATACGCTGCACCTTGAAGAAACCATTCAACAGAAACGTTCCGGCTCTCTCTGGGAGCGTTTAAAAGGGAAAAAGCCAGAATCGGTTAGGCTAGCGCAATCTCGACGCCGTTATGGGCTGCCAGACTATACGCCTCACCATGCATTAACCGATGCAATTGCTACCGCAGAGCTACTGCAAGCGCAAATCGCCCATCATTACAGTGAAGAGCAACCCATCAGTGAGTTCTGGCTGTAATATACTTCACACTTAATAGCGATCAAAAAAGGAGCCAGATGGCTCCTTTTTTACTTAGGTTGAGACAAGATTACAGCTTAAAGCGTTGAATCTCTTGTTCAAGTTCGTGTGATAGCTCAGACAGGTGAGCAGCTTGTTCTGCTGCTTGATGAGCTTCGACTGACAGCTCGTTAGACACATCACGAATACCTTCAGTGTTACGAGTGATCTCAGTGGTTACCGATGCTTGCTCTTCTGCTGCTGAAGCAATCTGCGTTGCCATATCACTGATACGCTCAACAGCAGTGTGGATTTGCGTCAAGCTCGCTGCAGCCGCATTGGCATCATCAACACTGGTATCAGCTAGACGACGACTGTCACCCATAATACCGACCGCCTTGGCTGTTGTGCCTTGTAGCATCTCGATAGTTTCTTGAATCTCTTGCGTTGAAGCATGAGTACGTTGGCTCAATACGCGGACTTCATCTGCAACCACAGCAAAACCACGGCCTTGCTCACCTGCACGTGCCGCTTCGATCGCCGCGTTCAGTGCAAGTAGGTTCGTTTGCTCTGCAATGCCTTGAATCGTTGATAGAATCGTATTGATGCTATTTCCGTGTGCTTCTAGCTCTTGAATCACATCAGTAGCAACTTGAACTTCTTGCGCTAAGTTCTGAATAGAGCCTTGCGTTTGAGTTACTTGGCTTGAACCATGTGAACAAGCTTGAACCGCTTCTTCTGAATTACTTGCCGTGCTATCAGCATTACCTGCAATTTCTTGTGTCGCTGCTGCCATTTCGTTCACAGCCGTCGCCACCATGTTGATTTCATCTTGCTGGTAAGAGATACGCTGACTACGCTCCTCAGCTTGCTGTGCTGTCGTGCGAGCTTGCTCTGAAAGCGCAGAAGATACGTGGCTAAGCTTAGTAACCATTGTGTGCATGTTGCCAACAAAACGGTTGAAGTTTTCCGCCAGTTTACCTACTTCATCATCACTGCGTGGTTCTAGGCGTTGCGTTAAGTCACCTTCGCCAGATGCAATTTCTTCCAGTGCATTTGATACGCGGTTCAAGTCACGGAACAAGAAACCAACTAGCCAAGAAACTGCAAGAATAACCACAATCGTGATCGCCACAGCAGTAAACAATAGATCTCGTAGCAATACCGCATGACCTGCTTCTTCTGTTGCGCGATCCATTTCAATCGCAAACATCCAATGCGTACCAGGAACTTTATTGAAGTAGTAAAGCTTCTCTTTTCCTTTGATTATCGTATCTTCGATACGACCTTCATCGGCGGCGCGCTCAATTGCCTCTTCTGAAAAATCTTTTAGAACACTGGTGATAGGCTTAAGCGTCAAGCTTTTATCTGGATGTGCTAAGAAGGTGCCTTCATTCATGTCGATTAGCATCGCATGCGCGTTTTCACCTGCATCTAAGTTAATGACATCGCTGATAAGCTGATCGATCAGTACGTCCGCACCAACAACACCAACAAACTGACCATTTTTCATTACTGGCTCAGCAATGGTCACAAGTAGTGCATTAGTGATTGCGTCTTGATATGCGGCTGTGATGATTTGCTTACCCGCTGCATCAGCATCCTTGTACCAAGGACGTGTGCGAGGGTCATAATCAGCACGGTTACGCTCCGGATGAGAGCGGTACATATCACCGTTTGGTGTACCAAGGAAGATGTCATCGAAGCCACCAGCCTTGCGAGCTTGTTGTAGGAAAGGAACAACGTCTTGCTCGGTCGAGTAGTCGTTGAACGCAGTGGCAATATCTTTACGGATATTGACCCAATCAGAAATTCCCTCTGACGCAGTAGTACTAAGACTTTGCGCACGTGAATAGACACCTGAACGAGTCTGATCAAATAATTGACCAGCCGACAACCAAGTAAGTGCTGTTGCCATCACAACAACAGCAGAAAGGCTTGCGCCTATAAGCTTTTGTTTTAATGATAATTTCATATTTATAGTTTTTTGAGTTGGGAGAACAGTTAAGGTGCATGAATATTACACACTTTTTTACGACTATTCACTAATTTTTAAAAAACAAAATAGCACATTAACTCTTTGTAAAATATGAACTTTCATGTGTCATTTTTTTGTCTCGAGCGTCATAAAAACCGCACAAAAAAGCCAGCAAATTGCTGGCCTTTTGATTAATTGTTAGTCAGACGGTTTTATAAAATGCCGAATTACTGACGCTCAGTTCGCATACCCATCAATAAGCTCACACACATTGCAAGCAGAATGAAGGTAAATGGCAGTGCTGTAGAAATGGCACCGGCCTGAAGAGCTTGAACCGCCTCGGAGCCACCAATCCATAGCAGAGCAACCGCAATTGCACCTTCCATGAATGCCCAGAAGACACGTTGAAGTACAGGTGCATCGACTTTACCACCTGCCGTGATACTGTCGATAACAAGTGAACCAGAGTCAGAAGATGTAATGAAGAACACAAGTACCAGCACAACAGCGATGATAGAAAGCATGCTACCAAATGGAAGAACATCAAACATTTGGAACATAGCGAGAGATACGTCAGTCAAGCCATTTGTGCCCAGCTCACCTACTTTATCAACAACTTGCTCGATCGCCAGGCCACCAAATACTGACATCCAAATAACAGTAACAGCGGTTGGAACAAGTAGAACGGCTGTAATGAATTCACGAACGGTACGACCGCGAGAAACACGCGCAATGAACATACCTACGAATGGTGACCATGAAATCCACCAAGCCCAGTAGAATACAGTCCAGCCTTGGAACCATGCCTCATCTGTACGACCAAACGGGTTACTTAGTGGAATAATATTCTCTACGTATGCCATAAGTGTGGTTGGAATCGAGCCTAAACTCGCCGCCCAACCGATAAGACCAACAAGGAGAAGTAGCAAGAACGCCACAACCATGTTGATGTTACTAATGACTTTAACGCCACCATCAATACCACGTACCACTGAAACAACAGCAAGCAAAGTTACAACGGTAATGACGACGATTTGTAGGCCAAGGCCTGGCTCAACACCAAATACGTGATGAATACCACTTGCTGCTTGCTGCGCACCTAGACCTAGGGATGTAGCAAGACCAAATAAAGTCGCAAGCACAGCCAGAATGTCCACAATGTGGCCAGCCCAACCCCATGCACGATCACCCAGAAGTGGGTAGAAGATCGAACGCATAGATAGCGGTAAACCTTTGTTGTAGGCAAAGAATGCTAAAGAAAGTGCTACAACACCGTAAATTGCCCATGGGTGAAGGCCCCAGTGGAACATCGTTGCACCCAGTGCCAATCTCGCGGCTTCTGGTGTATTTGCCTCAACACCAAGTGGCGTTTCATACCAACCGGTGAAGTAAGCGACAGGTTCTGCAACACTCCAGAACATTAAACCGATACCCATACCAGCTGCAAATAGCATTGCAAGCCATGACATAAACGAGTAATCGGCAACAGCGTCTTTACCACCTAGTCGAATCTTACCCATTGGTGAGACGATAAGCGCCAAACAGAAAATAACGAAAATGTTACCTGCAATAATGAACAACCAATCGAATGAACCAATAATTTTCCACTTCAGCCCATCAAGTGCCGTCTTTGCGGTATGTGCATCTAGAACTAATGCAGCGACAAGAAACAGCGCAATTAAACCTGCACTAATACCAAAAACTGGGTTATGAACATCAAAACCCCATTTTTGAACGTTGTCCTGACCTACCGTATAGTCGGTACTATCGATACTGTACTTATCTATACCCTTTGTCATCGTTCCTCTCTATTTTTGTAGTGTTTTTACGTACCAAACAAAAAAATCTTTCGAACACGATACGTTTTGCATTCCGTGAAGGCGCAAGATCCTATCATTTGACACGTTTTTGTCTATCTTTTTGCTATTAAAAAATCCAATAACTTACTTTTCACTGTGTGGTTACGGCCTTTGATAGAACAAATCACTACTACAATAGTTAGACCACAAACATTTATTGCTATAATAATTTTAGCTCTTCTTATTTTGTCGAAAAGGCGCGACAAAATGGTATTGAGGACACGGCGTAAAATTGTAGGGGTAATTTTTGATTTCCCCCCTTTAAATAAGGGCGCATTTAAGTTAGTGTCGCCTCGATAAATGTTCCCTACAGACTGGATGAATAAATTGGAAAAGTACGAAGAAGTATTGGTCTCGATTCGTCAGATCATCCGCGCTATTGATTTACATTCTAAAAAGCTGAGCAAAGAGTCTGGATTGACTGCTCCACAGTTGATTTTGATGCGCGCTATCAATGACTTAGATAACGTGACGATTAAACAGTTGTCTAGCCACACTAACATGAGCCAAGCGACCGCAACGACCATTCTAGATAGACTAGAACGAGGCCAGTTTGTTGAGCGTCAGCGCAGTGTTCAAGACAAGCGTAAAGTGCATGCTGTACTTACGAGCAAGGGCCAAGAAGCCTTAAAACAAGCACCAACGCCGCTGCAAGAGCACTTCATTAATCGATTCCAAAAATTGGAAGAATGGGAGCAATCCCTTCTACTATCTTCCGTTCAACGCATCTCGACGATGATGAATGCAGAGGACATCGATGTTGCTCCAATGCTAGAGCTTGGTAGCATTACCAAAGCCGATTAGTTTCGCTCCCACGTGCTCGCTTTTTGCGGGCACTACTCTCCTACTCAGTCAAGCCAGTTTCAAACGCATATTTTGCTAACTCTGCCGTCGAATGTAAGTCCAACTTGTGCTTAATGTTATGGCGATGCGTCTCTACCGTTCGATAACTAATATTGAGTAAAGTGGCGATTTTTTTGCTGCTGTTTCCTTGAGCAACTAATTTAAGTACCGCTTCTTCCCTGCGGCTGAGAGGATTCGTTTTTTGCGTGGCAGGCACCACTTCTTGGGTAAAGAGTGTTTGTGTGACGGATTCACAGAAATACGTCGAGCCTTGGTTCACCGTTTTTATTGCTTGCACCATTTTCTCGGCCGAGATTTCCTTGAGCATATATCCTACGGCACCAGCTTGCATGACCTTCATGATGTACTCGCGATTATCGTGCATGGTCAACATAAGTATTTTGCTCTCTGGGCGCGCTTCTTTAATTACACCAGTCGCTTCAATACCGTTCATTATAGGCATGCTGATATCCATCAATATGACATCCGGTTGCAAGTGCTTTGCGACCTCTATCGCTTCCAAACCATTACTTGCTGTACCCACCACTTCGATGTCAGGCTCTAACTCCAAACGAGCCATGAAGCCATCCAACACCACTTGATGATCATCGACAATCACTACACTAATCGGTTTATCCATAAACTATTTCATCCAAATTAAGCAGCACGGTAATCTCTGTTCCCAAGCCAAGCTCACTCATTAGCTCAAATTCACCACCGATGAACTCTACACGCTCTTGCATATTCCTTAACCCAATCCCTTGTTGGTGCACTGCTTGGTTAACCACAAACCCAACGCCATCATCACGTATGAGTAATTGCAGCATATTGCCCATTTTTTGCAAAGTAACCGTTACTTTTTTCGCTCGCGCATGTTTTTCAATGTTATTCAAAGACTCCTGAGCGACGCGATATAGCGTCGTTGCGACTTCCGAAGTCAGTTTGTGCTGCTGAGTATCGAAATTGCTCTCGATATCAATCCCGGAATGGGAATGAAAATCCTGTAGCAAGGTCGTCAGTGCTGCTTCTAAACCGATATCATCGAGGGCGCTTGGACGGAGCTGATGAGAAATATGCCGCACCTCATTTATCGCGGTGACGAGCGATCGTTGTGATTTATCTAAGTGGGATTTGAGTTTTTCGTCTTCCAGTCTATGACTCATTAAGTCTAAATGACATTTACTGGAGACTAACAACTGATTGATTCCATCATGCAGTTCTCGCGCTAAATGCTTTTTCTCATCTTCTTGGAACATCACGGTTTTATGTGCCAATTCTTTCAGGTTCTTATCAGCGAGGCGATGCTCGTGCAGATTGATCGCCAAAGTGAGAACAATGATTACAGCAACGGTCACCGCTAAGATCACGACGACTGAGAAAAATGTCGTTTCGATATTTTTGTTCACTGCCGCGCGCATATTGGCGACTTCTCGGCTGACATCCTCAATATACAGCCCAGTCCCTATCATCCATTCCCACTTATCGAGCCATGCAGCGTAACTAAGCTTAGGGACGACTTCACCCGTAGATGGCTTTTGCCACAGGTACTGATGAAATCCGCCACCGGATTGCGCTTGATACAATAAAGCTTCGATTAAGCGATCGCCATTTTCGTCTTCAAGATAGAGTAAGTTTTCCCCGACAAGCTCTGGAAGAACTGGGTGTACAAGGTTGGTACCATATTTATCATAAGCAAAAAAATAGCCGTCAGACCCATAACTCAAACGATTTAAAATCGCTTTCACACGCGTTTTGGCAACACTCTCTTCTAATGTCGGATCGTTGTAGATGTAAGAAATGGAGTCAAAAGCGACGTCGACCGTATCTTTCAGCGCCGCTTCTTTTGATTGGATCAGGTTTTGATGAAAGATCTCTACCTCCCTTTTGCCAAGGGTCTTGGTTTGATAGATAGAGATCCAGCTGATACTCGCTGACACCAATACCACGGGTATCAGTGTCAGCAGAATTAACTTTGCTTTGAGAGGCATCCCTTCCCTCCATGAAACGCTGCCTTTACAGCTTACTATCTTAGCAGTACAAACCAATCGATTGTGTCTGCATAGACATAATTAACAGCTTAACAACTTGTCTCAAAAGGTAAAAACTCTCAGTTCACAAAATCTCTTTATTATCGAGTGATTAACTCATACCGTAAAAACCTGGGAAAAACAGCAAAGACGCCAACACAACAATCTGAATCGCGATGAATGGCATCACACCTTTGTAGATATCACGCGTAGTAACCCCTGCTGGAGCGACACCTTTTAGATAAAACAAACTAAAGCCAAATGGCGGTGTGAGGAACGACGTCTGCAAGTTCATCGCAATAAGAATCGCAAACCACGTCATATTAATGCCCATCAATTCAGCGACTGGCGCAATAATTGGCACGATGATAAAACAGATTTCAACGAAGTCGATAAAGAAACCTAAAATCAGAATCACCACCATGGTAATAATAAGGAATCCCCACTTTTCACCCGGCAGTTCTAACATCCACTCTTCAACTAAATAATCACCACCAGTGTAGGTAAATGCCATTGAGAAGGCGGTCGCACCAAGTAAGATCGCAAAGACCATTGCGGTTACTTTAACTGTCTCTTTTGATGCATCATAAATCATCGACCAACTAAACTGCTTATACAATAGCGATAAAATAATCGCACCTGCACCACCCAGTGCCGCTGACTCTGTTGGTGTTGCAATCCCTGCAAAGATGGAGCCCAATACCACGATGATTAATGCTAAAGGTGGCAATACAGCTTTCAGTGCGGTGAGCACTTCTTGTTTACGACTGATCGACTCATCGCGCTCTATCGCCTGTGCGGCTTGAGGGTTCAACTTCGCGTAGATGAGAATGTAGATCACATAGGCGCCAACAAGTGTAATACCGGGCCAGATCGCAGCTTGAAATAGGTCCCCTACCGGTACGCCAAGTACATCACCCAACAAGATCAACACGATAGAAGGTGGGATAATTTGGCCCAACGTGCCAGACGCACAAATAGTCCCACACGCTAAACCTTTGTCGTAATTGTACTTGAGCATCACAGGAAGAGATATTAAGCCCATCGCAACAACTGATGCGCCTACCACACCCGTTGAAGCTGCAAGCAATGCGCCAACTAACACGGTAGAAATAGCGATACCACCGCGAACGCCACCGAACAAACGCCCCATTGATTCTAGTAGCTGTTCAGCAAGCTTCGTTTTCTGTAGCACTAGCCCCATAAAAACGAACAGCGGTACGGCCATTAGCACCGTATTTTCCATAATGGACTGAATTCGATATGGCATAAAAGCAAACATCTCGATGCCTTCAGCCCAAACACCAAAAATCAGCGCGATACCACCAAAAGTAAAGGCAACGGGAAATCCCAATAGAAGCGCAAAGAGCGCAACAAAAAACATCACTATACCGATCATAATGACTTCCTTTTACGACTTACCGTTATTACCGGCATAGATGAGATGAGGGTTGACAATTTTGTTGATTGAATGGAGTAACAATCCAATACCACTCACCGCCATAAAGAAAAATGACAGCGGAATCATCGCTTTGATAATCCAACGATATGGTAAGCCACCTGGGTCACCAGACGTCTCGCCTAACGCGTAACTTTCCTTGGCGAAATCAATACCAAACCAAGCCACCAGTAGGCAAAAAGGGAATAAGAAAAATAGTGTGCCTATGATGTCGATGATGGATTGTGCTTTGTAAGATAACCGTTCATAAAAAATGTCGACGCGAACATGCCCACCGGACTTAATTGCGTAAGGCACACCAAGCAAGAACACGGCAGAGAATAGATGCCATTCCATTTCTTGGAATGCGATAGACACATCATTAAACACGTAACGCATGACAACGTCGTACACAACGTTTGCTAACAACAAAATAAACAGGATGCTGGATAACCATCCGAGAAAATCGCTAAAGCGGTTAAATAATCGCTCAATATAAATAAGACTTCTCATTCCGAACTCCGTGGAACGTTTAGATGCGCTCCGCTATGGTGCGGAGCATTCATTATGAAGTTTTCTTGGGCTTCGATAGCAGGCTAAACCTCTCGGCATCGCCTGCTTCATAACGTTATTGTTGAGCTTGACTGTTTAAGTACGCTCGGTGCGAAATATCTGACCATGGTCGAACTTGATTCATATAGTTCGCTTGCGACTCTTGAATCTCTTTCGCCAAAGCATCTTTCTCTGCATGTTCTTTCAACAAACGATCGTTTGCTTCTCGCAACGCAGCTACTACTTCAGGTGGGAAATCTTTTACTTCAACATTTGGGTATTCAGACTTAATAGACGCCCAGTTTTTGCCGCTTTCGTGTTTCGATTGCGTGTACATATCGTAAGCGGCCGTTTTCATGGCTACTTGCAAAATCGCTTTTAGATCATCAGGTAGACGGTTCCAGGTACGCTTGTTAACGAGGAACTGAAGCTCAGTCGCTGGCTCATGCCAACCTGTGTAGTAGTAAGGCGCGATTTTGTGGAAGCCCATACGTAGATCCAGCGATGGACCAACCCATTCCAAGGCATCAATTGTGCGACGCTCTAGAGAAGTATATAGCTCACCAGGGGCGATATTCGTTGGCTTGGCACCTAACTCAGCCAAAATCTCACCAGCAAACCCTGGGATACGCATTTTCAAACCCTGTAAGTCCTCGACGGACTTGATCTCTTTTTGGAACCACCCGCCCATCTGAGTATCGGTATTACCGCCAGGGAAAGACATCAAGTTATGTGGAGAGTACACTTTTTCCATCAGCTCCATACCACCGCCGTAGTAAAACCATGCATACTGCTCAGTTGGCAACATACCGAAGGGCATAGAAGTGAAGTAAAGTGTGTTTGGAACCTTACCCTTCCAGTAATAAGACGCTGAGTGACCCATGTCATACTGACCCGACTTAACCATATCAAACACCCCAAAAGGCGCTTTATGCTTGTTTGCGGAATCAATGCGGATTTGCAAACGTCCGTTGGACATCTCTTCCGCCATTTTGGCCATGTTTTTTGTGGTATCACCAAAAATTGGGAAATTAGGCCCCCAAGTTTCAGCAAGCTTTAAACGATAGACTTTTTCAGCAGCGTTTACAGAAGTCGCTGCGAGTGCCATCGCGGCAGCGACAGCGGTTGTTTTGAGCACTCGTTTTAAAGATTTTTGGATTAGACTCATCGTTCACGTCCTTTATCACCAAGGTTATTGTTGTCATCCATTTCATTAGGATTGGCTGTATTCGGTATAAAAGATGTAACAATGTTGTCTAATGCGAAATGGGCATGAACACGGAAGCGAGTAATTCATCAATAAGGCATTAGCCTAAGGTATTACGTACAAGTACGTAGGACAACCGTCATGACAAAAGACTGTTAATAGCAAAATCAATAAATTATATTTTTATCTATGAATAAAAATAAAAGACAATACGTACGTATTTTTCTGCCAAAAAATTTACATAGTATTTAAGAAAATGTGACAAACCACTTATTGGCAGTGTTAAAGTCAGTACTTAATGCATTATTTCCAATACCAAGATAAAAAAATACCTCGGCATCGGCCGAGGTATTCAATCTAGAACGGTAGCGGTAATTAAACTGCTTTGTAGATAACTTTGTTACCTGCTAACTGCTCTTTTTGAACTAGGTTTTCTTCAAGAAGCTTCTTTAGTGCGCCAGTAGCCCATGATGCCGCTTTAGTATCTTCTTGACCTGCAGCTAGACCGATGCCTTTAGGGTTAATACCTTCAGCATTCGCCATAACGATGTCTAATACTTGTTGTTGCTTAGGAGTAAGGGCAACATCAACTGTTTTCACTGCAGCTACTTTTTTATCAGCTACTACTTTCTCCGCAACAGCTTTTTCAGCAACAGAAGGTGCTACTGCTTTTTCCGCAACAGGCTTCACTGCTTTAGGTGCTGCAGCTAAGTTTGCTACTGTCGCTTTAATGCGTTTTTGCAGTTTCATCTGCACTTTACGCTTATGAGCAAGTCTCATTGAATATTTCTCCAGTTCACTGCATCTCAGCAGGGATGAAAATTTGAAGCGCGTTTTATACCAAAATTCACAAGCAATTTGTAGGTTTTAGCGGCGAAACGCGATGAAAAATGCGCTCAAAGCATAGAACGTCTACTATTTAATCAGATATTTTATGAACGGATTTATTGAATACTGGGTATAAAAACAGAGGTTTGTTTTATTTTAAATGCAAATCAATGCACATAAAGCTACCCACTTATTTTTGGACAAGTATTCGATGAGGTTATAAGCATGGAAACGCTGCACCTAACAAATTCACATTTCAAACCCGACTCCCCTATCAACAGAATACTTTTGTTGCTTGTTGCACTCATCACTTTGTTTTTGGTTGCCATTTCTCCGGGATGGAAGCAAGCCATGTTCTCGGTCATTTTGATGTCTGCAATCGTTGGTTTCGCCATCTTGATGATTAAGAAAAGCCAAGTCACTTTTACGCTGACAGCTTCTCACTTTCAGCAACACCTTTTTAAAGGAGGTTGGGTCGTCCGATGGCGAAATATTGAGTCAATCGGTATTTGTAGCTACCAACAGGAAGGGTGGCACCAACCGCTACCTTGGATCGGTATTCGTCTAAAACACTACTCGCCCTACTTAAATTCAATCTGCCCTCGTATAGCGACAGAAATTCTCCTCAGCCAGCGAGCACTGCTTTACTTAGGCGCGAAACAAAATCAGTGTGAAGATAAGTTTGAGGATATAGTGCTTGACCCTAAACCGTATATAAACAGAGATGGGATTGAGTACAAAGGTTTGTTAGCGATGCTCGCCAACCGGATGAAGTATCAGAGAGGCTTTTATGGCTACGATCTATTTATATCAGCAAGTGATCTAGATCGTGAGGCTGAGGATTTTGTGGGACTGACTCGGCGATACTTAGCTGCCGCCGAGCCAGAATAATGCTTAGTACACGCACTTTTAGTAAAGCGGCATCTCGTCAGCAACGAACGGGTTAGTTTTACGCTCATGACCGAAAGTCGATTGAGGGCCGTGACCAGGGACAAACGTGACATCATTGCCTAAAGGCCACAATTTCTCTTTGATAGAACTAATCAACGTATTGAAATCACCTTGTGGGAAGTCAGTTCGACCAATGCTACCGTTAAACAAAACGTCACCCACAAACGCTAAACGCGCTTCTTCACTGTAAAGCACAACGTGACCAGGTGTATGACCAGGTGTGTGGAATACGTTCAGCACTTGATTACCAAAAGTGACAGTGTCACCTTCATTTAGCCATTGGTGCGGTTCAAACGCTTCTGTCAGCGGGAAACCAAACATTTGGCTCTGACCTTCCAAACCTTGCAACCAGAAGTTATCTGCCTTGTGAGGACCAACAATCTCTGTACCGCCAAGCAGTGCAGACAGCGGTTCCGTGCCACCTACGTGGTCCAAGTGACCGTGTGTTAGCACTAGGTTTACCACGTCAACACCCAGCTCTTTGATAAGCATAGCGAGCTGCTTTTCATCGCCGCCTGGGTCAACCACAATACCTTTCATGGTTTCGTCACACCAGACAATAGAACAGTTTTGAGAGAAAGATGTTACTGGAACAACTTGGTATTTCAGAGCCATAGATAACCTATACCGAATAAATTTGCATGAAAACTGCCGCAACTATGACACTAAGGCCTAGCGACTTCAAGCTTTGAACTGTGGGTAATCGACGACGTTCTGAGACTAGAAACCTTGTCTCAACTAGCACTACCAGGAACGAACAGCTCCCGTATCGATATGAACAAAGTTACTACCTGGATAATAACCCACGCCACCGGCTTTTAGGCTTAATGCAGCATCACGAACCGTTGAAAGCTTCACGCCGTCTAAACGAAAATCAATGGCCTTTCCTTCCATGTGCATGCTCTTTTTCGCTACACGAGAAGACCCGTTGCGCAGCGAGGCGTTAGTGGCAGGAGAACGGTAACCTGAAATGACGATCACCTCTGCTTCTGTACCAATTAACTTTTGAATTTGGCTTATTTGATCGAACAAGCGTCGATCCATCGGATGAACCTCATTCCGTCGATGGTCTCGACAAAACTCATTCAGCCTTTGAAGTTCATCATTAATGTATCGTTTTCCATCGAAATAGCATGTTTCGAGGATCTCTCCAGTATTAAGATTGTTCATCGCCAGCGCACGTGGCTCGTCAGGGAGTGAAGCCCAAGAAAATGATGGCAGGGCAGACGCCAACACCACACCACCAGCGGTCATTTTAAGGAAATCTCGGCGGGAAAAGTTACGACTTACCATTTCAAAATACAGTGCTCAACAACTAGACAAGTCGTGGACATTAACCAAACACATTTGTCACGTCAAATGCATAAAACGCTCCATCTTGATTTTCAGATGCAGTAATTATTGCTTAATTATTGAACGAAAAGAGAATTCTTCGTTTTGTAAATTTTCCTTAAAGATTTCAACTGCGGTGATCGTACTTATAGATATCATCACGGTAGTAAAGCGTTCCCTCTTCCAACCATGCTGTTTGATAAATGATGTGTACTTGAATGCGCTCTCCCAAAGGAACTGACGTGTTAGACCGACGAGAACTTTCTCGCTTTTTCGCTAAACGTTCTTCCAACCCCTGAGTTTTGAACAGAAGTTCTGCTAACTGGTCTGCATGTTCTACACGAACACATCCTGAGCTGAATGCGCGTCTGTCCTGTTCAAACAAGTTCTTACTTGGCGTGTCATGCAAATAAATAGCTTGTGGGTTAGGCATATTGAACTTGTACAATCCCAGTGCATTTTGTAAGCCCGACGCCTGTCGCATACGATAAGGAAATGTTCTCGGATTCACCGTTGCCCAATTGATGGTTGTAGGGTCAATAATTTCGTTCGAAGTCCAAGACCGAATGATTTGAATGTTATGGTTAATCAAATACATCGGATTACGTTTTACTTTAGGAATAATGTCTTTAACCATGATAGTCCAAGGCACGTTCCAAGTTGGGTTGAGAATAACTGAATCCAGTGCTACCGACATGATGGGCGTTTTTCTTGATGCTCTCCCTACCACGACTTTAGACTCAAACAAGGGTTGACCGTCATGCCAATACGTGACTTCGTATCCAGGCACGTTAACAAAGACAACATTATCCCTTTCTTTCGACCAAATTCTTGAACGCTCAGAATTCAACGCCAACAGATGCAATCGCTCTTGAGGAGAAAAGTTGATCCATCGAATGGTATTCGGGCCGATAACGCCATCTTCTTTCAAACCATGAATACGCTGGAACTCTTTTATCGCAAGCTCTAATTGTTCGTCATATTCTTCAGTGACTAAATCCAAGTAAGAAACATCTACGCCTACGATCTCCATTCGCTCAATCAATAGGGGTCTGTTTTCTAATATATCGCCAACACGTGCTAGCCCAGTTTGTTGATAGGCAGGATATTGGTACTGAGAATGTTCCGATAGCGAAGAATAGGTGGAGTAGAAAGCATCATCTGTTTGTAATGGAGACCGGAGACTTGCCAAAAACTGACCAAGTTTGCCAACCGTAATCTCATTACTCAGAACCGATAAAGTATCGATGCTAGGAGCGGGTAACGTAACATGGGCTTTGTCTGTAAATAGCCAATTAATCCCTTCTTCGGGGAGTTGCTCAAGATAACTAAGGTACATCAAGAGTGAATCTGTCATCACTAAATCGAAGTCGAGATTATCTCCCTGCCACCTTACTTGGTTTATCCGGTGAAGTTGATTTTCGAATTCATCGGTGACATCCGCAAGTGCAACCAGGTTTACTTGAAAAAGAAACTGCTCAATATCACTTTCATTTTCCCAGTTCAAACGGTAATTGGTGCTTTGATACAGTTGATCAATCACCTCTGGATAATGGATCATTTTTTCTACAGACAGCTTTTGTACCGCTCCCTCTTGCTCGACTTGCGCTGAAGCTTCGAGAGAAACGACGGTGGAAAAGCTGCAAAACGGCACCAGAAGTGCCGTCATGATTAAAACCCTAGCAAACACTGAAATGATCCTTGCGCTACTTGCCATAATAAAAAGTATGGCAAATATCTCACAGCTTGCAGGTTTAAAATTAAGAATCTGATGCCGAAAACGACAACAAAACTCTCTATAAGTAATTACTCAATGATCTTTCTAGATAATTCTCGACCAATGGTTATCCCATTGCACACCGCTTGCGAAGGTATTTTTTGACGCTTCGGGCTTTTGCTCTACCACTTTTCCCGCCCCAGAGCTGACTCGGAACTCATCGCCATAGACCACAACACCAGAAGCGTCTGGTAACGCACTTAGCTCGACCAATTTGCCAGTAGATTTAGACCATATACCATAACAACTGCCCGGAGGCGAAGTGGCTAAGATCCATTCATCGGTTGCTGCAATACTCGCAACGTAGTGATTGAAACGCGCCCACTCTTCAGGCTCGGCTTGAAGATCTTGCATTTCACCACCGCGTGTGTGCATGGCGATCAAAGCTGGATACTCGTCCGGCTCACCACGATATTGCTGACCACAAAGCACGGTTTCCGCACCGTCATGGGCTAAGTGGCGAATACTCAACTTATGATCCGGTAAAGACACTTGATCCAATAGCTCCCCTTCCTGTGAAAGGTAACTCAGACTCGGTCTCATGCTATCAAGATTGAGAGGTTCACGGCCGTTGGTGTGTACGCCACCGACGCCAATCGCTAGTGCGCCATCAGGCATCATGATCACTTCATGAGGGCCAAGGCCAAAACCCGTTAACTCATCGATTTTTTGATATTGCTTCTGCACATCATAAACACCAATGATCCCACGACTTGTCCCCCTCTCCCCTTCAGTGGCAAATAGCAACGTGCCATCATGGGAGTAAACGCCATGCCCATAGAAATGGCGGTTTGGTTTTGCTAGCTGCAGTTTGATCATCTGCTCTGAACGATAATCAAACACCATGAAGAAAGTACCTGGCCGACGACCAAAGACTACGGCGTGGCCTTGTTGGTTTGTTGCTACACCGTGACCACGCTCAGGAATCGGCAATGAAGATAGCGGCATACCATGCTCATCCGCTACAACCGCTGCATATTTATCTCGGCCAATGATAGAGCAGCCGATCAACGCAGGCTCACGTGAGCTTGTTGAAGCACAACCAAATGGCATCATAGGTGTAGCCGCCCCGAATAGAGCGGCTTTCAGTAAGTTTCGGCGGGTTTGATCAGTCACCATCGGTTGCATTAAATCCTATAACCACGCCAAGCTCGATCGCCACTTCTTCGTGAATCAGGTACTTCAATTGCTCTAGCTTATTGTACTGAGCGAGCACCATGCGATAGCCTTCTTTTGTTTGTAGTGCAACAAACAAGCTCTTATCTTCTGGCCAAGTTTCTAACGCCATTCCAAATTGATGAACAACACGGTCTGCGAGATCTGCATGGCCTTGCTCTCTAAGTAGCACATCTAAACCATTCCCGTTAGCAAAGTACAACGCTTCCATCCCTTGAAGGTTGGCTTTTAAGTTTGAAAGCGAGGTCTCTGAACGCCACGATTCTGAGAAATACGGGCGAGGCTTACCAATCTTCGCTAGCGGTCGGCTCAACTTCTTCATGCTGTATTCAAGCTGATTCGAGAGCAGTGAAATGTACTCAGATTCCCATTCCGTCATCTCTAGCGATTTCCAAGGGTTCTCTGCCCAAGAATCCGCGATGATCTGCGCTTTGTTATCGAGGTTTTCTGCAATCGCTACGCCTGTCACACAAGTATTGCTGTTGCTAGATAAGGTCGACGCTTTATCGTAAAGCAGCCATTCCAGAGCCCCTAAACCTTGCACGGTGACACTTTGGGTGGAGATATCTTCTGCACTCCAAGCTTGGTCAGATTTCGTCAATACAGACATTTTACGACCAGTAGTGTTCTTTTTATCTGGCCAAAACTGAACATTCCAGCTTTGCTCCAGCGCCGTAGCAGGGCCACGTTCTTGACCTTGTAATGCCATCCACGCAAGCATCGTTTGATGCCACTGCTGTTTTACTTGTGCATCATCTTTCGACTCTGATGCGCAGTAACCTGCGAAGCGTTGTTCAAGTTCTGTGGTTTGCGCTAAAAACGTCTGAGCTGATTGAAACTCGACCTCGTACACGCTTTGAGAAATATGACTTGTACTCTCAGGCTTGGCAACGCTCGAACCGATGGTCGATTGGCAACCAACCAAACTTAACGTTGCGGCAATCGCACTCACTAATAGTGTTTTTTTCATGGTTGCTTCCTCATAGAGAATTCAGAAACGCAATCAATGCGTCACGTTCTTTTTTGTTCAGTGCTAAGACGTTTTGTTTCGCCGTTTCAGCTTCGCCGCCGTGCCACAACACCGCTTCCATCAGGTTACGAGCGCGGCCATCATGTAGAAAGTAAGTATGTGCGTTTACTTCTTCGGTATAACCAATGCCCCATAGCGGTGCTGTTCGCCACTCGCGGCCGTTTGCTTGATATTCCGGACGGTTATCGGCTAAGCCTTCACCCATGTCATGCAAAAGCATGTCGGTGTATGGGTGGATAAGCTGCTCAGAAAGCGCTGGTAACTCTGGTCGTTTCGCCGTTTTAACACTGGTCTTGTGGCAGCTTTCACAGCCAGACGCAGCAAAGATTTGCTTGCCAAGTTTCACGTTAGGGCCATTGACATTACGGCGAATAGGTACAGCTAAGTGCTGGCTGTAAAACTCTACGAAGTCGAGAATATTTTCACTCACTTCTGGTTTGCCGCCATTTGGCATGTCGTCACAAATGCTTTGTTTCGAGGTACAGTTTTCATTTGGGAATAAATGGCTCGTAAGACCCACATCACCATTAAATGCTGCTGCATTTTGCTGCATTAGCGTCGGTTGTCCTGCTTTCCAGCCAAAACGACCAATCGAGAAGTCGTCCTTCTCAATATCCCACACCTTATTGACTTTGCCTGAGATACCGTCTTTGTCGGCATCTTGTTCATCAGCCCAAGCAAGTAGCGTTTCGTCGGGAATACTCTCTAACAAACCAAGGCCGATCATTGGCGGTGCCACGCGTGCTGAGAACTCGGTATCAGGGTGCATATCGCCGTAACCCAGATCGGTAATGTTCAAATGAGGTTTTCTTAGCGTCACCGTCGTACCGTCTTTAAATTTCACTGGGACATCGGTGTAAGTGATTTCGATTTTGCCTTCTGGCGTTTGATCTTGCAGGGCGAAATCTTGAAGCTGGCCACCATAAGTCGGCTCAGGTATGCCGCCATCTTTGATGTAAGCTTTCTTTTGTTCTGGCGTCATCGCAGGAATGCTTAAGCGCACTAACATAGACACTGCATGTAAATCATCTTTCTCTGGCGGATGACCACGACCGTCTTTGATGTGACAATTCTGACAACCATTGGTGTTAAAAAGCGGGCCTAAGCCATCACGAGCGTCTGTTGACGCTGGCGCTTGTACCCAAGGGTTGCGGAAAAAGCTGTTACCGACGCTAAAATCGAGGCGTTTGCTCATTGGCAAGTTAGCAGCAGGAAGAGAATAGGCATTCGCGCCGTCTTTTTTAACACTGGTTTTGCCACCAGACTTAACATCATAAGCCATGGCAGAAGAAGAAAGGATCGCGGCTAGCGCAGAAATTAGGTATGGCTTCATATCATTGCTCTACATAGACAACAAGGGTGATAACAACGAGCTCAAACGTCAAAAGGGCTCACAAAGAGCCCTTATTTATTATGGTTTTCTTATTAAAACTCGTGGTCAGCAGTATCAGGGCTTAGGCTGTCGATGCCGACAATGCTTGCCGCACGCTCAATCGCACCGGTTTGTGCTACCAACGACATGATGGTGTCGTTTACTAGCGCGTTGCCTTGTGCGTTACCCGCTGCAATAAGTTGGTCAAAGTGCTGGTTGTTCTTCTCTGCAGAAGTCACTAGCTCACCAACTTGGCTACGTGTTGTATCAAACTGCTTTTGAATGTCGGTCGCGGCTCTCTTATCTTTTTGAGCAACAAGATCAGCAATACTTGGACCAGATAGCGCTTTGCCGTTTACACCTTTGTATGTACCTGTGTAAACGTTGTAGATGCCTTGCTCGTTGTAGTAGTGAGAATTATGCGTGTTGTCTGAGAAACAATCGTGCTCGTCTTCAGTTGAGTTCGCTTCTAGTGCCACTTTCATGCGCTCACCCGCTAGCTCACCTAGAGAAAGAGAACCCATGCCGAATAGCATCTTACGTAGACCATTGTCCGCTGAGTCGTTCAGTAGCTCTTCACGGTAGTTACCTTTTACTTCAGCAGACCACTGCTTTTCCATCCACTCAAGGTCTTGAACCAGTAGATCAGCGGCTGCTTTTAGGTACTCTCCACGACGCTCACAATGGCCATTCGTACACTCAGAACCCACAACGAAATCAGTGTAAGCGCGTTGACCTGCGCCTGCGTTAGTGCCGTTTAGGTCTTGGCCCCAAAGCAAGAATTCAATCGCGTGGTAACCTGATGCAACGTTTGCCTCAGAACCACCTACTTCGTTTAAATCTGCTAGTAATTCTGGCGTAATTTTTGAAACGTCCAGTTTAGAAGCGCCAATCTGCAGACTTGTGTTTGCGATGATGTTTGCAGCCGCACCTTCGTTACCCAATTCGTATTGGTAGTCCGCTGCTACGTAGTCGATCAGACCTTCATCAAGTGGCCACGCGTTTAACTGACCTTCCCAATCGTCAACAATCGCGTTACCAAAACGGAAAACTTCAGACTGTTGGTAAGGCACGCGAGAATCTAGCCAAGCTTGTTTTACTTCTTCAAGCTTTTTCGCTGATGGTGATTTTAGAAATTCGTCGATTTTTACGTCAAGCGCCTTCGCTGTTGTTACTGAATCAGCAAACACAGCATGGGCAACGTCCGCGTAATGTTCGACTACTTGTTGTTTAGTTACTGTGGCAGCAACGGTAGAACCACTGGCAATGAGGAGTGATGCAGCAATAGATTGGACTAAAACTTTTTTTGCATTCATCTGAAGCATCCTTGTTGAGCTTTTCAATTATCGTATTAGTAGTGCTAATTATTCTTATTTGCACTTTAGTCTCGAGATAATACAAATTTACAATTTATTTGCAACTCCAGATACAAAAAAACCTCATAAAAATGAGGTTTTTCACAGGCTTTATTGTCAGTTTTATCTTTAGGATTAAACCTTTAGGTCATGTTTTCCGTGAGAGACTTTTGCCTTCAGATAATTTTCGTTGCCATCTTTGATATGTGCAGAGGTATTGACAACCTCGCCAATTTCAATTCCGTACTCAGATAACTCACGGATTTTCTTAGGGTTGTTCGTCACGAGGCGGATCTTATTCACGCCTAAAGCTTCTAGCATTTGTGCTGCTTCTGTGAAATCACGCAGGTCATCATCAAAGCCCAAATGGTTGTTAGCTTCGTACGTGTTCATGCCCTGGCTTTGTAAGCGGTATGCATCGATCTTATTGTACAAGCCAATACCACGACCTTCCTGACGGAGATACAAGATGATACCACCGGACTCGCCCATGCGATTGATCGTCTCTTCTAGTTGCTCACCACAGTCACAGCGTGAAGAGTGGAACACATCGCCTGTCAAACACTCAGAGTGCATACGAACTAAAGGCATGTCCTGAGTTTGGTCCGCTTGTTTAAAGATAATAGCAACATGCTCTTTGTCTGTCTTCAGACCATGGAAAGACAGAATTTCGGCATCAATGTTACTTTTTGCCCCGACTTTAAAATCTACTCTGGCACGTACTTCCGCCATATCTATACTCACTCGATTTATTGCTTGATGCGCTTGATGCGTTTTCGTTATTGCATTCATGGGATTTACTCGTTGCTCTTCAACTATGGGGACTGATACCGCATTTTGCAATATAGAGATCACAATTGAGGGCAGTTATCCACTCAAGACAGCAAAAGAGAAACACTCTCCAACTGAACAATTGTTATATTATAACAATTTAAAAAAACTACAATAAAAAACCCCAGACAAATTTTGTCTGGGGTTTCAAGAAGGTCGTTTGGTCTATCTTTTAATGGGTCTGACTGCGCTTCCAAACGGCGAGTTCAATCCAAACTGCTTCGAGTTCTTGGATTTCCTCGTCGGTCAACACGGCGAGCGTTGAAGTAACTTGAGGCAGGTTCGGTGATTGCAATGCACGAATCTGCGAATAGAAGTCTTTTTTAAGTTGTAATATAACTGAATCCACTGCGTGCACCTATTTCGTTCTTTTATTACTTATCCAGCTCAAAATTTTTATTTTCTTTATACTGGAAACTTCATAAATTCGGAAAAATGATAACATTCTGCTTGTTAAGTGCACAATTTATTTTTAATAGTGGAATAACGGTCACATTAATTACGCTTCACCATTCGGATCGAATATAAGACAAAAAAGATCAAAAATAGCACAGGAAAGATCCACAACAGCGCCGTGGAATAATTTAATGGTGGTTGATACAGAACAATATTCCCATAACGAGCAACTAGATAGTCCTTTATTTCTTGATCTGAGCTTCCTTCATTGGCCATCGTATACACTTTCAACCTCAGGTCTTTAGCCGCTTGTGCATTAGACTCGACAAGGTTTTGGTTTTGACACTGCGGGCAGCGTAATGTCTTGGCTAACGAGGTTGCACGCTGTTGCACTTCAACAGAATGAAATTCAAACAGATCAACATTCTGTTCTATATCCGCACTTCTCGTGAAAGGAGAAAATAGTATAAATAGGATTAAAGTGAGGAGAAGATTATTAAATCGAAACATTCAAGTATCCTGAAAATATATCGTTCCATTTATCTGCCGTTAGCTCTCCACGATATTTGATCAATATACGACCATTTGGATCAATCAAGTAAGTTTCCGGCGTTCCGATAACACCTAGCTCCACAGCGAGCTTTCCATTAGGGTCACTAATTACTTCAATATATGGATTTCGTTTAGAGCTCAAATATTCACGAGCGGCTTGTTTTTGATCTCTATAATTCAGCCCAATAATAGGCACACCGAGTTCTGCTAACTGCAATAATTCTTCATGCTCTCGTTTGCATACTCCGCACCAAGATGCCCAAACATTCAATAATTTATATCCGTCGCTTTTGAACAACTGCTCAGAAACCATGTCATCAGAGATCAGAGAAGTAGAGCGAAAATTAGGTGTCTCTAAATTTCGTTGTGGGGACAATTCAACATGTGGTCGCTCAGACAAAGCCACCGCAGTTACTACAGCAAACACGGCAACAGCCACAAACAGACCTGCGAGTTTAAGCGTATTTCTCGATCGCATTGATAGCCTCTCTCCTTTTCTTTAGGCCGGTTAATAGCGCACCAAACACAGCTAGTAGCCCGCCAGACCATATCCACCAAATACCTGCGCGGTACTGAACTTTAATCGCATAAGCATGAGTATCGACTTTGTCACCCAATGTCACGTAATAATCGCCATGCCATAGTGAACGAATCGCAGGCTCGGTCATATTCATCACTCGCACAGGGTAATGACGCTTTTGCGGGTTGAAATTGAGCATGCGGCCATCTTCCAAGTGCAAGGTGATCTGTCCTTGTTCCGCGGTGTAGTTTGGCCCCACTAGCCATTCGATACCATGATAATCGATAGTGATCCCCGCCCTTTGTTGAGAACTGCCGGGTTCGACACGTAAATTGTGTTCATATGAGTAGTGACTGTTGAATACAGCTCCATTCACCGCCAGCGCAAAACCGATATGTGCCATCACGATTGGCATGAGTTTGCGCTTATTGGAACAACGAAACAGCATAACGAGATGCGCCACAATCACCCAAGTAGCCAACGTTATGGTTAGCAATACTTCGAAATGCAGTGCGTGCACTAAGAAGATAAACCCGCTCCCAGAGACAAGAGATAACGCAATACTGATCGCAATATCAGCGCTTACACTCGGCACTGTGCCTTTTGTCCATTTCAGCAGCGGCATGAAAGCTAGGGCAATCAGAGCCAGTATGCTTAATGGGAAGATCAGACTATTAAAATAAGGTGCGCCAACTGAAATGTTTCCTAAACCGAGCAGTTGATAAACCATCGGATAAAAAGTGCCAAGAAAAACGATAGCAGTCGCAATAACCAGCAGCCCTTTGGCGATGTAAGCAGTGTAAGCTCGGCTCGCTAGAGATTGAAGTTTGAAGCGAGGGAGTTGTTCTCCTCGCAAAATCAATACGCCAAAAGTGATGATGACAAGCAAGCTCAATACACCAATCAGCACCAAACCTTTAGTTGGGTCCACCGCAAAAGCGTGCACTGAAGTCAGCACGCCAGAGCGCACCACGAATGTCCCTAAAATGCTTAGGCTGAACGTAGCAAACGCCAGTGCATAGGTGCTCCAAATTGCGCCTCTGTTACGTGTTGCGACAACACCGCTGTGCAACAAAGCAGTACCAGTAAGCCAAGGCAGTAGAGAAGCGTTCTCCACAGGGTCCCAAAACCACCAGCCGCCCCACCCTAGCTCATTGTACGCCCACCATGATCCCACCAAGACACCCAACGTGAGCGTTCCCCAAGCAAAAAACGCTGCGCTTCGAGCAACCACATACCAATCGCTCATCGGTTGTTTACCCAATAGCGCAGCTAATGCAAAAGCTAATATTGCTGCGTAACCGACATAACCGAGATAAAGCAATGGTGGATGAATGATAAGCCCAACATCTTGCAACATTGGGTTTAGATCTCGTCCTTCCGACGCCAATACTTGGGCATACTCGAACGGGTTAGAGGTCATTAACGTGAACCAAGCAAATGTCGCAATAAGAACGTTCATGATTCCTAAACAGTCACAAGTATATTGGGCGTTGAGCGGTGACTTAAATGCAATAAACGACGCCCATAAACTCAAGGTGACGACCCAAAACAACATAGAGCCTTGGTGCCCGCCCCAAGCGGCAGCAATCTTGAATGCTACGGGAAGTTGACTGTTGGAATGCGTAACAACATATTCCAACGCGAAGTTGTCTTGCACGAAGCAGACGATCAGAAGTGCTAAACAAATGATGGAAGCTAAGCTAATGATGTGGGACATCGCGACTTGATGCGGCAATGTCGCCTTCTTACCCATAGCACGACGTAGCCAATGCAGCAACGATGCACAAGTCGATGTTACAGCCACCAATATCAGTAAGAAGAACCCTAGCTCAGCTTCCATTTATCCCCCTTACACTACGGTCATTTGACCGGCATAGAGAATGAAAGTACGCAGCATAAGTACGCCAACCAAGCTCAACGTCGTGACCACAAAAACGTAACTGCCTTTGTGGCGCACTTCTGAAGGCGTTAACCAATTGAGAGTCAAAGGCGTTATCATGCCGATGAACACTACGCCAACCCAGAACCATTGAGCCCAGAATCCACTCGAAATAGCATTCCAAGCCGCGACTTCGTTCTGACCACCGCTGAAGATCAGTCCAGTAAAGAATGTCACTAAGACAAACAACTCAAACAACACTACTGGGCGTTCAAATCCGTGCACCCAAGACACACTTGGGCTGCAGGTCGACTCTTTAAACACCAAGATGCCGAACATCAAGCATGCTGCTGCGCCCGAGGACAAACTAGAGAACAGGAACAAGATTGGCAGTACTGGATTGTTTAGCATTGGGTAAGTCTTCAACGCAGACAATAGAAAGCCAGTGTACGCTGCAAGCACGATGGCTAAGAAGCCCAAGAACAGTTCAATGGCGTTGTTGGCTTTCCCCGCCTTAATCAAAATGCCATCGGCAAAATCCAGCAGTTTGCTTGGTAACTTCCCTTCACAGAAGCTGATGATTTGATGGCGGAAGATAACGCCAATCCAAACAAACAGCACCAGCATGTACACTTGGAACAAGATCACGCCCATCGACATCACAGACGTTGGGTTGTAGTAGATCATGATCTTCCAAAACTCTAAAGGCTTGGTTAAATGGAAAATCAAAATTACCAACCCAGCAATGATGCCAAATGGCGCAAGCCAAGCCATCGCTTTCATGATGCCGTTGTTTGCGGGATCACCTTCAATCACTTTGCGTTTTAAATAGATTGAAATCATCACCGCACCCGCTGACATCCCAGCAAGGAATAAGTAAATCGCGATGATCCAATCCCAGACTAACGAGTCAAAGTGGAATGCACTTTCGAAGCCGTTCATGATGACACCTCCCCTTTGCTATGCGGAATTTTGTACAGTTTAGGTTGCGTACCTAAATGCGATTTATCGCGATAGACAACATGGCTTTCGATAGCTTTGCTCACCTCGCTAGTTGGGTCATTCAAATCACCAAAGATGAGTGCTTTTGTTGGGCAAGATTCCACGCAAGCTGGCTGCTTACCTTGCGCTAGGTTGGTATCACGGCAGAAGTTACATTTATCCGCAGAGTGATCGACTGGATTAAAGAAGCGCACTTGGTAAGGGCAAGCGGCAAGGCAATAACCACATCCGACACATTTCTCTTTGTGCACATCCACGATGCCGGTCGCTTCATCTTTGTATGCAGCGCCTGTTGGACAAACGTACACACATGGTGGGTTATCACAGTGCTGACAGGATTCGCGAGTAAACTGGTATTCCACATCTGGAAATTCGCCAATCGGTTCACTGCGATGAATTTTAAGTCGCGTTACGCCTTCAGGGACTTTATTTACTTCGCGACAAGCATCGGTACAAGCGGTACAGCCAATACAGGCATTTTCATCATGAACCATACCCATGCGTTTCGCTTGTTCACTGTTGCTGGCATAGAGAGAGGAGCTAACAACGGAAGTGCCTGCAACGCCTGTAGTTAAAATCAACGCGCCGCTGCCGGCTAAAAAGTTTCTTCTCGAACATTTCATGCTATCTCTCCTCTTCTTTGGCAAGTTCAGGTTCGACGGCAAATTCAGAGTGACAATCCACACACTGCTTGATCAGTTGTTTTCTGTCGTACGACAACGCTTTGGTTTTCGCTGCGTGTACATCGTGGCAATTTGAACAAGTGAGGTTTTTGGCGTGCACATCGTGCGTCCAGTGGCTTTCTCTCAGCTGTGTCGGTGCGTGGCAATCCACACATTGGCTGTTCGCTTTGAGGATCAAGCTTGGGTCTAAGAACACTTTGTCGTGCACCGCTTTCGATTGAGCCGCTGAAAACTTGATTACATCAGGCGCGCCTTCTCGATGGTCAGGACCGATATTACTATGGCAGTTGGTGCAATTAAGCTGTTTACCCTGACTGAGTAACGCTTGAGGATCATGCGAAAGGTTCAGAGTCTCTTTGGCATCCTTGTGACATTGCAGACATTTATAGTCTCTGTCACGGATTAACTCGACTTGATGACGCTCAGATTGAGCTCCATCAATTGGCTCTGAAGAAGTCGCATGGGCGGCGATGGAGAAACCATAGATGGCAAAGACGAAGAGAAGTTTCAGCATTGTCTCTATGGTCAATTTTATATTGCCCATATTGTTCTTTCCTTAGCTCGATAATAATTGATAACTATTCTCAATTATTTATTTGAGCAACAATTAATTTCCTCTGAAGATATTTTTTAGATCTTCAAATGACATCAATTCTTATTTCGGAAAGCCACAACGCTAAACCTATATTTATAATACCTCTATTATTCATAAGGGGTAGAAACGCCTGCTCAAAAAGCGAACTAAATCACCCTATTTTTAAAAAGGTTAAAAACTCAAAGCATTGCAGAACAATGACTTAACAACTACCACTTTGGAGGTATATAAATTCAAACATGACTGAGATCACTGGTGTAAATTGATCTAAAACAAGACAAGATTCACTCACTATTTCATCTATCCAATTAAGCAATATTATTAATCGTAGATCTCCAGTTCTTATTTGGAATAGCTCCTCACAACGCTGCTAATAAAAACGAATATGGAGATAACACTGTGAGCATAAAACACTGGATGAGCGCACCTATTGCGGTTGCGACCTTATTCGCCAGCCAATTATTTTTGGTTGACGCTCCGTTAGCGGCAGAAGAGAAGGATTTTATCGATCCTCGTAACGATGTCTTTGAACAGAACCACCCTGATCAATACCATTCTTGGAAAGCAACATCCGAAAGTGAGCACATTGAAGATGCTCTAAGTGAAGACCCAAACATGGTTATCCTGTGGGCTGGTTATGGCTTCGCGAAAGACTACAACAAAGCGCGCGGTCACTTTTACGCACTTGATGATGTTCGCCAAACCTTACGTACTGGCGCACCAACCGACGAGAAGTCCGGGCCTATGCCGATGGCGTGCTGGAGCTGTAAAAGCCCAGACGTTGCTCGCGTGATTGGTGAACGTGGTGAAGACGGTTATTTCGAAGGTAAATGGGCACGCTTAGGCTCAGAAATCGTCAACCCTATCGGTTGTTCCGATTGCCACAACACGGGCTCTGAAGCCTTCAAGAAAGGCGAACCCGCGCTGGCACTGACTCGCCCATACGTCGAGCGTGCTTTTGATACTATTGGTAAAAACTTTGATGAACAGTCTCGCCTAGATAAGCAAGCATCGGTCTGCGCTCAATGTCACGTTGAATACTACTTCACCGGCCCAACTAAAGCGGTTAAATTCCCATGGGATATGGGCACCACCGTTAATGACATGGAGAAATACTACGACGCGTTGAATTTCAAAGATTGGACGCATGCCGTATCTAAAGCGCCGATGCTAAAAGCACAACACCCAGGTTTCGAAACTTGGAGAGCGGGTATTCATGGTAAAAACAAAGTGGTGTGTGTGGACTGCCACATGCCTAAAGTGACCAAAGAAGACGGTACGGTGTACACAGACCACAAAGTGGGTAACCCATTTGATCGTTTTGAAGACACCTGTGCGCAATGCCATACCCAAACTAAAGAGCAGCTACAAGGCATCGTCTCGACTCGCAAAGCGCAAGTACTGAACATGAAGCTAACCGCCGAGAAGCAAATCGTAGCGGCACACTTTGAAGCAGGCGCAGCGTGGAAAGCAGGTGCAACAGAAGCAGAAATGGAGCCTATCCTACAAGATATTCGCCATGCACAATGGCGTTGGGACTACGCGATTGCTTCTCACGGTGTTCACATGCATGCTCCTGAGGTAGCGCTTGAAGTACTAGGTACTGCAGTTGATCGCGCCGCTGACGCTCGTACCAAGTTGGTTCGTTTACTAGCAACCAAAGGCATCACTGACCCTGTTCAAATTCCAGATATCTCTACCAAAGCGAAAGCACAACAAGCACTGGGCATGGATATGGATAAGATGAACGCAGACAAGAAACACTTCCTAGAAACAGTAGCGCCAGAGTGGGATAAAGCAGCCGCTGAACGCGAAGCCACGTATTAATCTAACAAGCAGAGATTAATCTATAGATACAACAAGGGGCGTACTGAACGCCCCTTTTTTTGTTTCTTTGTTATCTTTATTTCTTCATCCCCGATTCTATCGAGAGTGAAAATCGAATGTACTAGCGACGAGGAAGCCTAGGTCTCGGTTGAATATTTGGACGTGCTTTAGGCATCTGCACATTTGGACGAGCAACTGGGCGTTGGATCTTCGTTTCCGGTAATGCTTTTCTTTGTTGAACCTTTTCTTTTACCGCTTTGTCTTGTAAAGCCGCTGGCTCAATACGCTCCGGACGATTCTCCCATTTGGTTTGAATCTCTTGCTTTTGCTCGTCAGGCAATGATTGCCAATGATCGTCGAGTTGGCGTTTCATGTTATCGATATTGGCGGACATATCATCGTCCTTCCAATCCTCGACTTTGTCTTTGATGGATTGCTGTTGGTCTTCATCTAAACCATTCCACCACTCTTCCAGTTTCTCTTTGTATTCGTCGTCGTTGTCGCAACAACCCGGATAGTAATAAATCCAGTAGTCGTCATTATCGTACCACCACGGATCGTAATAACCTGAAGAATAATAAACCGAAGAGGAAGAACCAGAATGATCGGAAGAGCTACAACCCGCTAATACAGAGCCGCACAGCAAAACCAATATGCTTAGTGCCTTATTTTTCATTCGTTGCCCACCTTTCCCTCTACTGCTTATTAAATTGTACGCTTACAACAGCTCTTTTGCTTTGTTAATAGAGTTAATGATTTGCACCCTATCTAAATTTGGATCATTAGAATCTAATAATAGTACCCAGGCATCAATCGCTTCCTGAAATCGGAATGACAGAAAATGATCATTTGCGATCAAAGACAAAGCGGCTTCATTGTGCGGTTCTATCTGCAAAGCTTGCTCCAAAAGCAAGCTAACTTCTTGCGTCATTGATTGCTGGTGAATGTAGTACAAGGTCGTCGCTTTTGCGGCAAGTTGCGTGGCACTGACTGGCTCAGTCAGCTGGATCGCGTAATCAAAACAAATCAGCGCGCCATCAAATTCCCCCTCTAGCAGGTAGCCCTGCCCGAGTTGGAACCACAATTCAGCGTTGTTCGGATCTTCACGCAACTGGTCTTGAATCTCTTTCATGATGTCACGAGCAGTCATCATTCGTGACATTTCCGCTTGTATTGGTTTAGGCGGAGTTTGATGCAGCAATAAGAAACTGGCACTCGTCACGACAAGTACTAACAGGCAAAAGCCAAACCATTGAGCAGGTTTAACTTTTGATGCACTCAGTGATAAGAGTACGATAAACAGCCCCATCAGAGTGATGGCAGCGAAAAACCAAACAGACATAACACGTCCTGTAAACAAAGATAACGTCAGTGTACGCATTTCTTACTTTAAATGCGTTGATACAGATACAAAAAAGCCGAGCAACTAAGGCTCGGCTTTTCATATCAGGATAACGATGTAAGATTACTCTTCGTTACCTTCCTCTGCATCATCAGCAGCTGGAGCTTCTGAAGCGTCTTGCTGCGTATTTTCGTCTGTTGACTCTAACGCTTCTGCATCTTCATCAGCAGGCAGCTCTTCATCATCAACTTCTTCAATACGTTGCAAACCAACAACTGATTCATCTTCCGCAGTACGGATAAGCGTTACACCTTGTGTGTTACGACCAACCTGGCTAACTTCACCCACACGAGTACGTACTAACGTGCCAGCGTCGGTGATCATCATCATTTCATCACCTTCAACAACCTGGATAGCACCAACTACCGGGCCATTTCGCTCAGAAACTTTGATAGAAACTACACCTTGAGTGCCACGACCTTTTGTCGGGTACTCGCTAAGTGCTGTGCGTTTACCATAACCGTTTTCTGTAACCGTTAGGATGTCGCCTTCGTGCGAAGGAACAATAAGTGATACAACTTGGTCATTTTCAGCCAGTTTCATACCACGAACACCAGAGGCGGTACGACCCATAGGACGAACACCTTTAAACTTGATCTCTGGCTGACCATTCTCATCAAGAACTGATTTACCATTTTCATCAAGTACTGGAATCTCTTCTGCTTCTTTAAAGCGAACCACTTTACCCGCTTTAGAGAACAGCATGATTTCGTTTTCGCCGTTAGTGATATCCACACCGATTAACGAATCGTCTTCACGTAGGTTCACAGCGATTAGGCCGTTTGAACGTACGTTTGCAAACTGGTTCAACGGCGTTTTCTTAACCGTACCGTCACCTGTTGCCATGAAGATGAATTTGTCTTCAGAGAATTCATCAACACGCAGAATCGCGGTAATGCGCTCACCTTCTTCGAGCGGAAGGATGTTCACAATTGGCTTACCACGCGCAGTACGGCTCGCTAGAGGCAATTGGTAAACTTTCAGGCGGTATGTCTTACCACGAGTAGAGAAACACAAGATGTTATCGTGGGTATTCGCCACTAGAAGACGCTCGATATGGTCTTCATCTTTCATCTTAGTCGCACTCTTACCTTTACCACCACGGCGCTGTGACTCGTAGTCGCTCAGTACTTGGTACTTAACGTAACCACCGTGAGATAGAGTAACCACAACGTCTTCACGTGCGATCAGCTCTTCCATGTCAATATCATGGCTCGCAGCTGTGATTTCTGTACGACGAGCGTCACCAAAGCCGTCACGAACCGCTTCAAGTTCTTCACGGATCACTTCCATCAAACGCTCAGTGCTCGCAAGGATATGCATGAGTTCAGCGATTTCTTCTAGAAGTGTTTTGTATTCGCCAAGAATCTTCTCGTGTTCTAGACCTGTTAGTTTATGTAAACGTAGATCTAGGATAGCTTGTGCTTGTTGCTCAGTCAGGAAGTACTGACCATCACGAATACCATATTCAGGCTCTAGCCATTCAGGGCGCGCAGCATCTGTACCAGCACGCTCTAGCATTGCTGAAACGTTGCCTAAATCCCAACCACGAGCGATAAGACCCGCTTTTGCTTCAGCCGGTGTAGGTGCCTTACGGATAAGCTCAATGATTTCATCAATGTTAGCAAGCGCTAGAGCTAAACCTTCAAGGATATGAGCACGTTCACGCGCTTTACGCAGTTCGAAGATAGTACGACGTGTCACAACTTCACGACGGTGATCAACAAAGCACTTCAACATATCTTTTAGGTTGAATAGCTGTGGCTGGCCATTGTTTAGGGCCACCATGTTGATACCGAAAGTGGTTTGCAGCTGAGTCTGAGCGTAAAGGTTGTTTAGAACTACTTCGCCCACAGCATCGCGCTTACACTCAATAACAATGCGCATACCGTCTTTATCTGACTCGTCGCGCAGTGCACTGATGCCTTCTACTTTCTTATCTTTAACTAGCTCAGCGATCTTTTCGATCAAGCGAGCTTTGTTCACCTGGTAAGGAATTTCAGTGACGATAATGGTCTCTTTACCATTCTTCTCCACTTCGATGTCCGCTTTCGAACGCATGTAGATTTTGCCACGACCTGTTTTGTACGCGTCTACAATGCCTTTACGACCGCTGATAAGCGCCGCCGTTGGGAAATCAGGACCAGGAATGTAATCCATTAGTTCATCAATAGTGATTTCTTCATTATTGATGTATGCAAGACAGCCATCAATCACTTCGCCAAGGTTATGAGGCGGGATGTTGGTTGCCATACCTACTGCGATACCAGAAGCACCGTTAACCAATAGGTTTGGAATTTTAGTTGGAAGAACCGCTGGGATCTGCTCAGTACCGTCGTAGTTTGGTACGTAGTCTACGGTTTCTTTGTCTAGGTCAGCCAATAGTTCATGGGCAATTTTTGCCATTCGAACTTCGGTGTAACGCATTGCCGCAGCAGAGTCGCCATCGATCGAGCCAAAGTTACCTTGACCATCGACCAGCATGTAACGAAGCGAGAACGGCTGAGCCATACGTACGATTGTGTCGTACACAGCACTATCACCGTGTGGGTGATATTTACCGATTACGTCGCCGACAACACGGGCTGATTTTTTATATGGTTTGTTCCAATCGTTGCCTAGTACGTTCATCGCGAATAAAACGCGGCGGTGTACTGGTTTTAGGCCATCACGCACATCTGGAAGAGCACGACCCACGATGACTGACATCGCATAGTCTAGGTATGAACCTCTAAGCTCATCTTCAATGTTTACGGGCGTGATCTCTTTAGCTAAATCGCTCATAGAGCCATTATCCCTCTATTATCTGATCGTAATTACGATACGTGTAAGGTGCAAAAATATAACACACAATTCATCACTTCGGCATCACTTTCCCTCTCCTTTTATCAGGTTGTGAGCTTGGTTATGAATCAAATGTCGAGAATTTGCACACTCATCCCATATCTTTCTGATTAGTGGTTATATTTCGGTCAATATTGAGCAAAATCGGACCCTTTACGCGGAAAAGCGAGGTAAATTCCTTTAACCACACAACGCGAAAATGCAGGTTTTAGAGTTATTGTCACTGGCACCAGTTCAAGGATGAAGCAAAAACAATAGTTAGCGCTTTACAAATTACAGGCACCTTTCTCGATTGCCGCGCCAGTGAACTCTGTCATTGTCCCTTAACTAAGCACATCGAGGTTGTTTGGGTGTAAAACGTTGGAGTATACTGGCGCCCTCTAAAGGACTCAGATTGAATGCAATAAAACCAATTATGACTAAAGCACAAAACGTCGACCCAAGTGAAATTAAGAAATTCGAGGACATGGCTTCTCGATGGTGGGATTTAGAAGGCGAGTTTAAGCCGCTTCATCAAATTAACCCACTTCGTTTGAACTATGTACTTGAAAAAGCAAATGGCTTGTTTGGCAAGCGCGCACTTGATGTCGGCTGTGGTGGTGGCATTCTTGCTGAAAGCATGGCAAAAGAAGGCGCTATTGTGACGGGGCTTGATATGGGTAAAGAACCATTAGAAGTCGCGCGACTACATGCATTAGAAACAGGCACTCAACTGACCTACATTCAGAGCACAATAGAAGACCACGCTATAGAAAACGCAGGAACTTACGATGTCGTGACTTGTATGGAGATGCTTGAACACGTTCCAGATCCTCTCTCCGTTATCCGCTCTTGTGCTGCGCTAGTCAAACCCGGTGGTCACGTGTTTTTCTCAACTTTGAACCGAAACATTAAGTCGTACTTATTTGCTATTGTCGGTGCTGAGAAGCTTCTTAAGATTGTTCCTGAAGGCACTCATGAGCACGATAAGTTTATCAAGCCAGCCGAAATGATGAAGATGATAGACCAAACTGACCTGACGGAAATGGGCATTACTGG
The DNA here is from genome assembly GCF_033340475.1 of Vibrio sp. 1078-1. Classification (NCBI taxonomy): domain Bacteria; kingdom Pseudomonadati; phylum Pseudomonadota; class Gammaproteobacteria; order Vibrionales; family Vibrionaceae; genus Vibrio; species Vibrio sp. 1078-1. The sequence continues at coordinate 145,874 of NZ_JAWOWM010000007.1, read as the reverse complement.
GCTTCATTACAACCCTCTAAATGACAGCTACAAACTCGGTCGTAATGTAGATGTAAACTACATCGTTCATACTAAAAAATACTGAACGCTGTTGCGTTAAAAAATGTGTTTTGTGATTGACATTTTTTAAAGAAAATGAATCGGAAGCGGTAGCACAAAGTTGCCGCTTTTTTTGTCTTTTTATGGCTAAAATTCGTGCTCTAGATTCCATTTTGACCAAGCCATTTTTCGTAGATAAAAACGGCCAAAGATCAAGGAAAATATTTTTGCATGCGGTTATTTCTAAACCGATCTCGAAACCGTACTTTTAACCATTCAAGTCTGCCCTTTTCTCATCGGTTAGTGTTCACTTACTGATTTTTTTCATTTTGTCAGTTATCCACAAGTCATCCCCGAACTGTACCTTGATAAATCAGTGTAATAGCACTATCTTGTAACCCGCAAACAAATGAACCCCTATATGTTGTGTTTAAGCGACAATATATAGATAGACTTTGATCACAAAGCCGCCGCAAGCTTTACTCATATTGCACATAAACAAACAAAAATACGGCTTTTATCAGTTTTCTTAGGGAAATAAAGCAGAATGAACCAACAACTTACCGTCACCAAGCGTGATGGCCGTAAAGAAAGTATCGATCTGGATAAAATCCACCGCGTTATCACTTGGGCTGCAGAAGGTCTAGATAATGTTTCGGTTTCTCAAGTAGAACTTCGCGCTCACATCCAGTTTTACGACGGCATCACAACGACAGATATTCACGAGACAATCATCAAGTCTGCGGCAGACCTGATCTCTGAAGAGACTCCGGATTACCAATACCTAGCTGCTCGCCTAGCGGTATTTCATCTGCGTAAAAAAGCGTATGGCCAATACGAGCCACCAACGCTTTATGATCACGTGTCTCGCCTCGTCGATATGGGTAAGTACGATCAACATATTCTAGAAGACTACACAAAAGCAGAACTCGACGAACTTGATGCGTACCTCGACCATAAACGCGACCTAAACTTCTCATACGCGGCAGTTAAGCAGCTAGAGGGTAAGTACTTCGTACAGAACCGTGTTACGGGCCAAATTTACGAAAGTGCTCAGTTCTTATACATCCTTGTAGCAGCGTGCTTATTTGCGAAATATCCAAAAGCGACGCGTCTTGATTACATCAAACGTTTCTACGATGCGACATCGACATTTAAGATTTCTCTACCTACGCCAATTATGTCTGGCGTGCGTACCCCTACTCGCCAGTTCAGCTCATGTGTTCTGATCGAGTGTGGCGACAGTCTTGATTCTATTAACGCAACAGCAAGCTCAATTGTTCGTTACGTATCTCAGCGCGCTGGTATTGGTATCAACGCAGGTCGTATCCGTGCATTAGGCTCAGAGATTCGCGGTGGTGAAGCATTCCACACTGGTTGTATTCCGTTCTACAAGTACTTCCAAACAGCAGTAAAATGTTGTTCACAAGGTGGTGTACGTGGTGGCGCAGCTACTGTGTTCTACCCAATGTGGCACGGTGAAGCACGCTCACTAATGGTACTTAAGAACAACCGTGGTGTTGAAGAAAACCGTGTTCGTCACATGGACTACGGTGTTCAGTTAAACAAACTGATGTACCAACGTTTAGTTGAAGGCGGCAATATTACGCTATTCTCACCATCTGATGTACCTGGTCTGTACGACGCATTCTTCGAAAACCAAGAAGAGTTTGAGCGTCTATACGTGAAGTACGAGAACGATCCTTCAATCAAGAAAGAAACGGTTAAAGCGATTGAAATGTTCACTCTGCTAATGCAAGAGCGTGCATCAACGGGTCGTATCTACATCCAGAACGTGGACCACTGTAATACTCACAGCCCATTTGATTCTGAAGTCGCTCCAGTTCGTCAGTCGAACCTATGTTTAGAAATCGCACTGCCAACGAAACCATTAACTAACGTTGAAGATGACTCAGGCGAGATCGCACTGTGTACGCTTTCTGCATTCAACTTAGGTGCTATCAAGTCTCTAGATGATTTCGAAGAGCTATCCGATCTTGTTGTTCGTGCGTTAGATGCACTGCTTGATTACCAAGATTACCCTCTACCAGCGGCATACAAATCGACTATGAACCGTCGTACGCTAGGTGTTGGTGTGATTAACTTTGCTTACTACTTAGCGAAGAATGGCGTGAAATACTCTGACGGTAGCGCGAACGGCCTAACTCACCGTACGTTCGAAGCAATGCAGTACTACCTATTGAAAGCATCTGTAGCACTGGCGAAAGAACAAGGTAAGTGTCCTTCATTCGACGAGACGAACTACGCGAAAGGCTTACTGCCGATTGATACGTATAAGAAAGATATCGACCTAATTTGTGACGAAGCGCTGCACTACGACTGGGACAGCCTGCGTAAAGAAATTATGGAGCACGGCCTACGTAACTCAACACTGACTGCGCTAATGCCTTCTGAGACTTCTTCTCAGATTTCAAACGCAACTAACGGTATTGAGCCACCACGTGGTTACGTTTCAGTAAAAGCTTCGAAAGACGGTATCCTGAAGCAAGTTGTACCAGAGTTCACAGAACTTAAAGACAGCTATGAACTGCTTTGGAATATCGGTTCGAACGACGGTTATCTACACCTTGTGGGTATTATGCAGAAGTTTGTTGACCAAGCTATCTCTGCTAATACTAACTACGACCCGTCACGTTACGAGACTGGCAAGGTTCCAATGAAGAAACTGCTTCAAGACCTGCTAACAGCGTATAAGTTTGGTGTGAAAACGCTTTACTACCACAACACTCGTGATGGCGCGAAAGATGAACAGAAAGACGCTGTTCAACCACAATATGACGATTGTGCTGGCGGCGGTTGTAAGATTTAATCTTCCCGTACCTAGCGAACCCGTAAAGACAGACTATCGATAACCTCCCCCTTACGGGGAGGTTTAAAAGGAATTGAGGCATTATGGCTTACAGTACTTTTAACCAAAAAAAGAATGACCAATTGAAGGAACCAATGTTCCTAGGTCAATCAGTAAACGTTGCACGTTACGACCAACAAAAGTTTGAGATTTTCGAAAAACTTATCGAGAAGCAACTTTCTTTCTTCTGGCGTCCAGAAGAAGTAGACGTATCTAGCGACCGTATCGATTACAACAAACTGCCAGATCACGAGAAGCACATCTTCATCTCTAACTTGAAGTACCAAACGCTTCTTGACTCTATCCAAGGCCGCAGCCCTAACGTGGCACTGCTGCCGCTTGTGTCTCTGCCAGAACTAGAGACTTGGATTGAGACTTGGTCTTTCTCTGAAACGATTCACTCTCGTTCTTACACACACATTATTCGTAACATCGTGAACGACCCTGCGGTGGTGTTTGATGATATCGTTGAGAACGAGCACATTCTGAAGCGTGCAAAAGACATCGCGCACTACTACGACGATTTGATTCAAGCGACGAATGATTACCATCGCTACGGTGAAGGTGAGCATGTCCTTAACGGTGAAACGGTTAAGGTTAGTCTGTACGATCTTAAGAAGAAGCTGTACATCTGTTTGATGTCTGTTAACGCATTAGAAGCTATTCGTTTTTACGTCAGTTTCGCATGTTCTTTCGCTTTCGCAGAACGCGAACTAATGGAAGGTAACGCGAAAATCATCAAGCTGATCGCTCGTGACGAAGCACTTCACTTAAACGGCACGCAGCACATGATCAACCTGCTACGTAACGGTCAAGATGACTTCACTTTCATGCAAATCGCAGAAGAGGCAAAACAGGACTGTTTTGACCTATTCAAAGAAGCGGCTGAGCAAGAAAAAGAGTGGGCAGAGTATCTATTCAAAGATGGCTCTATGATCGGTCTAAACAAAGACATCCTAAGCCAATACGTTGAATACATCACAAATATTCGTATGCAAGCGGTAGGTCTACCAGCAGCGTATCCAGAAGCAACAACTAACCCAATTCCATGGATTAACGCTTGGTTGTCTTCAGATAACGTTCAAGTTGCGCCTCAAGAAGCAGAAATCTCTTCTTACCTTGTGGGTCAAATTGACAATGAAGTTCGCGCAGATGACTTCGAAGGATTCGAGCTGTAATGGCAACACTCAAAATCAACAAACTGATCAGCATTGAATCCAACCCTTCCAATACGATTTTGGAAACAATGGAGCAAGCTGGCCTATTACCAGAATACAACTGCCGTGATGGGCACTGCGGCGCCTGTCGCTGCAAATTGGAGTCTGGTGAAGTGGAGTATGTTGGTTTTGCCATGGCTTACACACAAAGTGATGAAATATTACCTTGTATCTGTAAAGCAAAATCAGATTTGTCACTTAGCGGCGTTAACTACGCGATGAAAGAAAAGCAGCGCGCATAATGTTGACTCGACGGTATAAAATGCAAAAGCCAAGGTAATCACCTTGGCTTTTTTGTCTCTGTTTTTTGTCTCTCAGACTACTGTATAGAGCTTTGGTTATAAAGCACTGCTCGGGAGGTGCATCTCTTTAACTTTCTCTAAAAATGCATAATGCGCAAACATCGGTTTACGTTCTAGGTAGCGACGCAACAAGTCTAGTGCTGCCGTGCTGATCACTTTAACTTGATCACTGCGCTGATACTTTTTCGAGAGTTTATATAACGCTCCCCACTCGCCTGACGGTGTCGATAAAGCGACGGAAAAAACGCCCTCTTCAATATGGCCAGTAACGAGTGATAAATCCGTCCCACACTTCTCTCGCGTAGCGCCAGCCAGAGCAAACGTCTCTGCTAATGGATCTCCGCTGTTGGCCATCGCTTGAGTCAGGCTCGGTAGTATCCAACCATGCCCTAGTTGCTTTTCAGCGTTTTCATCGCCGTTTAGCCAGTACGTTAAGTATCCTCCGCTACTTTTTTCGGAGGTCGACACCGTTAGTCCTTTATCGACCAACAACTGGCCGACATTTTCAACCATAGGTAAGTCAATACTAACGGTATTACTCTCAAGGTGTTTATTAATTATCTGTACGAGTTTCAAACGCTGTTCAATCTGATCTGAAGGACCAAAAAGTTTCACTTCAATAAAAGGCAAGTAAGAGCGATACCCTAGCTCATAGCCTTGAGGAAGTTTTAGCTGATCTAGCTTATCTGAAATACCGGATTCAGATAGACCAAACGTGTAGATTCGACTACAACATGAGCCTTGAACATCTGGAAACACTCTTCTCAGATCGGGAAGAATTTGCGTCTCTGCCATGAGCTTAAATTCACTTGGTACACCCGGTGTGAAATAAAAAATGGCATCATTAATCAGCATTTTGAAACCGCAAGCAGTGCCTATCGGGTTGTCCAATATCTCTGCCGTTTCTGGCAGCATTGCTTGCTTTAAATTACTGTCCGGCATAGGGATGCCACGTCGAGCATACAAACTTTCTAGATGCTGCAACCACTCTTTGAATAGCACCAGTTTACAATCGGCGGCTCTCGCGGCGGCGGCAGCACTCATGTCATCCGTTGTAGGGCCTAAACCACCATTAACAATAACCACATCGTTGTTAAAGCTGAGCATTAAAAACTCTTCAACCAAACTCGATAGGCTATCACCAACCGTTGAGCGCTTTGTTAAGCCAAATCCATGTTGATAAAACAGGCTAGACAACCATGCCGCATTAGTATCAACAATATCACCGTGGAGGACTTCCTCACCAGTACTAAGCATTGCTATTTTCACAACTGACTCCTGAACGTAAGCACAATCCTATTTTCGTTATAGCGCTTATTTTTCTTTTTATTTGGACAAATCTCGCCGAGGTTTGTTGGGACTAAATAAGGGTCAAGTGTTTAAATGATTGATGTTTTGAGGGATAATTACGAGCCCGAACATACACCATTAACTCGGAGACCTTTGTGTCAAAATCATCCATGTTCAAGACGACTCTAACAGGCCTTTGCTTGGCTTCGTCAGCGCTTGCGCACGCAAGTCACTATGACCTAAGCCGTCATACAGAGTTTTCTTACACACCTGATTGCTTGTCAGGTTACTGCGAAACGACGACTCTGTACACCTTCGAGGCTCAAAATCGCGGTGTTATGTATGAACAGAATAATGATGATTCGCTAAACCTTGACGCAGGGCTTCAGCCTAAACATCTCATCATCCCTCAAGATAAAGACTGGGATTACCTGATGGGTCAAACCTACACCATTCTAGGTCTCAGTATCGCGACCGTAGGCATGATGACTTTTCTTCCAGAAAGTATCACCAAATGGGACGAAGAAGACCGAGACATGAGTAAGTTGGGGCAAAAGTGGAAAGATAATGTCTCTGACGGCCCCGTTTGGGATCGCGATGAACATGTCCTCAACTACATCATGCACCCATATTTTGGCGGCGTTTACTACACGGCAGCACGTCACGCTGGCTATAATGAATTTCAGTCGTTTTTGTACTCCGCAACTATGTCGACGTTCTTTTGGGAGTATGGCGTGGAGGCGTTCGCAGAAGTACCATCTTGGCAGGATATTTTTATCACACCATTCTTTGGTGCTGTTGTTGGTGAAATGATGTTAACGGCTGAGCAAGACATTATTGCAAACGGCGGCGAAGTTATGGGCTCTGAAACCGCAGGTGATGTTTCGCTCTTCTTCTTAAACCCTGTTGGACATATTCATTATTGGGTAACTGATGCATGGGGCGGTAGTGCAGAACTACAATTCAATTCATCACCTTGGTTTGGAAACCAAGATGTTGCAAAATTCGCCATGGACGCAGGCGCAAACTACGACAGTCAATTTTTTGGTGTCGAGTTAAAAGTAACCTTCTAATCCTAAGTTGATACTCGGTAAAAAGCAGCCTTACGATGGCTGCTTTTTTGTGCTCTGAACATTGTTTTAATTATTTCCATCACGAATTAGTGTTAAAAATTGACTTTCATCAAACATTACCTGCCCTTAGCACCTACACTAAATAAAAGGATTTATTCCAATAACTTAAGTAGCACGTTTATTCGTACTGCGTCCAAACCTTGATTCTAGGAGGGGACATTATGAACACCGTATTTATTGTTAATTTTGTCGGACAAGCGTCACCCGCCACGATTAAAGAGCTCGCTGCAATCACACACGAAAACGGCGGGAAATGGCTGATCAGCAAAGTAAACTTTATCGAAGACCAAGTTGCAGGTGTCATCAAAGTGGAGCTTCCAAGAGAAAATGCCGACATCGTTAAACAGGCGTTCTCTTCTTGTCAGACTCTTGTTGTTAGGTTCGTCGACTCTGAGCCTCACTCATATCGTGAAGACACTATCTTCCAACTTCGTTTAGATGCCAACGATAGAGCGGGTATTGTGAATGAAATTACTCACGTTCTCGATAATCAAGGTATCTCAATTTTAGATATGGATTGTCAGCGTGTATTCATTGCTGGAGGCGGAGGGGTAAGCTCTAGCTTATTCAGCGCTAAAATGGCGATAAAACTACCTAGCGAGCTAGAAATTGAAGACATAGCCAATGAGTTAGAATCTCTGAGTGAAGACACTCGTGTAATTGTAGAAAGCTAACTGCATACCTTTAACGCTTCCCCAATAAAAAGAGCAGCAATTCAGCTGCTCTTTGTCGTTCTAATACTCAATACGTTTTATTTCACTGACCACTGAGACAGTGAACGTTTGAAATCAGAGTAGTCAAATTCATTCAGTTTTTGAATGTCACCATTCGAGCGTTCACAGTAGACCGACGGCATACGTAGACCGTTAAACCAGTTTAGTTTCACCATGGTGTAACCGGCACTATCTAGAATATGCAGACGCTGTCCTATCTCTAGAGGCTGTTCGAAGTTCGCCACGCAGAACTGGTCACCAGCCAAACAAGAGCACGAGCCGATCACATACTCATGTTCACCATTTTCAGATGCTTCAAGGATTGACGCTGGCTCATTGTAGATCAACGTATCTAAGCGGTGAGCTTCTGTGGCCGAATCGACAATCGCCGTCTTCTTTACGTTCTCTACAATATCAACCACTGTTACAACGAGATCAGTGGTCTTAGTAATTATCGCTTCACCCGGCTCTAAATACATTTGTACGCCGTGTTTCTCTGAGAACGCTTTAAGTGCTAACCCCAACTTCTCGATATCGTACCCCGGCCATGTGAAGAACACGCCGCCACCCATGCTTACCCAGTCCAGCTTATCTAGGTACTCGCCAAACTGAGCTGAAATAGCATCGAGTAAGCCGATAAACGCATCCACGTCTTTGTTCTCACAGTTCATGTGGAACATTACGCCATCAATACCATCAAAAATTTCCGGTTTGATGTGATCAGCCTGAACCCCAAGACGAGAGAATTGACGCGCTGGGTTTGCTAAGTCTTGCCCTGCATAGCTCACACCTGGGTTTAGGCGCAAGCCAATCGATGCTTTACCTTCGACAATATGACGATAAGCCACTAGCTGTGACTGAGAGTTAAAGATCATCTTGTCACAGATGTCCGCCACATCGCGAACGTCATCTTCGCTGTAACCCACACTGTATGCGTGTGTCTCACCACCGAACGTTTCGTAGCCAAGCTTCACTTCAAACGGGCCAGAACTTGTTGTTCCGTCTAGGTAAGGCTTGATGATGTCGAATACACCCCATGTTGAGAAGCACTTCAGTGCTAATACAAGCTTCACACCAGAGATGTCTTTTAGCTGTTTTGCTTTCTCTAGATTCTCAATCAGCTTGTCTTCATTGATCATGAAGTATGGCGTTTTTAGTTCGTTTTGTTGCATTTTGATACCTTACGTCCCTTCGCCTTAGCAAAGACACTATAAAATCGAACAAAGCCGACGCAAGTGCATCGGCTTAAACGTACAAATAAGAGTCGCTAAATTCTTACTTCAATTTATGGATAACAGGTTGTCCTGGCTCCAGTTCTTGAACATGCCAATCTAGACCAATAGATGGCATGGTTTCTAGGAATGGGTCTGGATCTAGTTGTTCCATGTTGAACACGCCTTTGTCTGCCCATTTGCCACGGAAGAACTGCAAAGCAGCAGTGATCGCAGGTACGCCAGTGGTGTATGAGATAGCTTGGTGTTCAACATCTTCGTATGCGACTTCGTGATCAGCGTTGTTGTAAATAAATACACTGCGCTCTTTACCATCTTTCTTACCTTGAACCCAAGTACCGATACACGTTAGGCCAGTGTAGCCTGGTGCGAGAGATGTTGGATCTGGTAGTAGTGCTTTTAGCACGTGCAAAGGTTGAACAACCGTACCGTCGTGAAGCGTTAGTGGATCTGGGCTGAGTAGACCGATATCGCGCATCACATTGAAGTAGTTTAGGTAACGGTCACCAAAGCCCATCCAGAATTCGATGCGTTTCGCCGGGATGAACTCTTGCATAGATCGAACTTCGTCGTGCGCCATTGAGTACACTTTGTGTGAGCCACAATTCGGGAATTCGAACTCAAGCATACGTGAGTGACAAGGTACTTGTTTCCACTCGCCGTTTTCCCAGTAGAACGAATCGCCTTGAATCTCAAGCATGTTCGTTTCTGGATCAAAGTTAGTTGCGAACTTCTTACCGTGGTCGCCTGCGTTTACATCCATTACGTCGATAGTATCGATTTCATCGAACAGATGCTTCACTGCGTATGCGGCAAACACCGATACTACGCCCGGATCGAAACCAGCACCAAGAATACCTGTAATGCCCGCTTCTTCAAACTTCTCACGGTAGCCCCACTGCCAATCGTAAGCTTGAGGTACTTGTTGGCCTTCAGAGCACAAGTCAACCGCAACAGATGTATCAAGGTATGACACTTTAGCTTGGTAACATGCTTCCATAATAGACATGTTCACCCAAGGAGGACCTGCGTTGATCACTAAGTCAGGTTGTACTTCTTTAATTAAAGCAACTAAAGAATCTACGTCGTCCGCGTTTACCGCTCGCGCTTCTAATTTCTTAGTTGAATCTTTCAGATTGTTTTTCTTCTGAATCGATTCGATGATTTTCTCACACTTACCTACGGTACGTGATGCGATTGTGATATCACCCAGAACGTCGTTGTTTTGTGCTGCTTTATGTGCAACTACCCAGCCAACGCCGCCTGCACCAATCTGTAGAATTGCCATAGTTTTCCGTTACCTTTGTTAAACTAGCTCTGCCGCTAGCGTATTGATTTTTGAGAGCAAAGATTCAAAGTCCGCCGTCGTCAGACACGGGTTCAAAATCGTAAATTTCAATGCAGTTTTATCGTCGACAATGGTTTCACCCAATACCGCGATACCGCGTGTTAACGCTTCTAAGCGCAACGTTTTGTTCAGTTCATCAAGATCCGCTGATTCATGTGTCGCGCGGAACAGAACCGTAGATAGTGATGGTTCAGCCAACAACTCAAAGTGTTTGTTATCTCGAATCATGTCCGCCACTTCAAGCGTCTGTTCAAGCAAATGATCATACATATCGCCTAGGGCTTTTGGCCCTACGCTTTGCATCGTCATAAACACTTTGAGCGCATCAAAACGCTTAGTTGTCGCAATAGACTTATCCACCAAGTTCGGTAGTTCGTCGTGTTCGCGGTTCAAATAGTCTGCATGGTGAAGCAGGAATTTAAAGTTAGACTTGTCATTTACCAATAGCGCACCACAACTGATGGTTTGGTAAAACAGCTTATGGAAGTCTACGCTGATGGAATGTGCACGCTCACAACCTTTCAGACGCGCTTTTTGGCTACTTAGAATCAGAGCTCCACCGTATGCACCGTCGACGTGCATCCACATGTCATGTCTCGCTGCCATATCGGCGATAAAGTCTAAGTCATCAATAGCACCGTGGTCCGTTGTACCCGCTGTACCAACAATGGCAAATGGGATCAAACCTTCTGCTTTGGCCTGATTGAGAACTTCGTCTAATTTAGTGACATCCATCGTTCCATCGGCATTAGCATCGACGGTCATGACCGCTTTTTCACCCAATCCCATCCAAGACGCTGATTTTTGAACCGTGAAGTGGGATTTTTTCGAACATACAATACGTAGCTTGTCTGCGTATTCAGGAAGGCCAAGCTTTTGAATTGAGTGTGCACTGAGTTTGTCAACAATCCAATCTCGCGCAAGCATCAAACCCATTTGGTTACTTTGCGTGCCGCCGCTCGTGAAGATACCGTCCGCTTTTTCACCTAACTCATATTTATCGCATAGCCAGTTCACAACTTTCTGTTCAACATAAGTCGCTGATGAAGCTTGATCCCATGAGTCCATCGACTGGTTCAAAGCCGCAATCATTGCCTCTGCCGCAATCGCTGGCATCAACGGTGGAGTATGTAGGTGAGCAATACAATCTGGATGTTGAGTAAAAATTGCGTTTTTCGCGACCAGCTCAGCAGCATCGTCGATAACGGTTTTAAGAGGCGCATTTCCATTATCAAGATCAACGTCGTGAATCGCTGCTTCCAATGCTTTTGGATCCATACCTGAATACGGTGCAGTCACTTGTTCAAACACTGACTTCATTGCCGTAGTAGTGTGATTCATCACCGAAGCAAATTCATTGCTGCCCATCTCTCCAGTGTGGATGAAATGCTTCTTCCATTCATCTTGTGGCTGAGTTTCGATGTGACTACCGCCAGCGGCTAAAATCGCGTCTTCAAATACACGTAAAGCAAAGTCGATTTGCTCAAACGAGATGATAAGAGGAGGAAGGAAACGAATTACTGCGCCTTCGCGTCCACCTTTTTCAACGATCAAGCCACGCTCGAGTGCTGCGCGTTGAATAGAAAGTGTGAGTTCACTATCCGCTTGAGGTTCACCAAATTTATTGAGCTCACCGTCTGGATTTTTAATCTCCACGCCTAGCATCAAACCTTTGCCACGAACCTCTGCGATACAGTTTACACGCTTTTGAATACTCTCAAGGCCGTAACGCAGGTACTGACCCGCAATATTGGCATGCTCAACAAGGTTATCACGCTGGATAATTTCTAATGCTTTCGCACCAGAGACCATAGCTAGCTGGTTACCACGAAATGTACCTGTGTGCTCGCCCGGCTTCCATGTATCATGTTGCTTGTTGATAACCAATAGCGACATTGGTAAGCCACCACCAATTGCTTTTGATAAACACAGAATATCTGGAACAATGCCCGACTCTTCGAACGCGAAATTGTAGCCAGTTTTACCAATACCACACTGGATCTCATCGAAGATCAGTAAGATACCGTGTTCATCACAAATACGACGTAACTCTCGTAGCCAGAATGCTGGCGCAGGAGCAACACCACCCTCACCTTGCACTGGCTCCACGATAATCGCGGCAGGCTTCATAATGCCTGACTCATCATCGTTTAAAAGACGATCGATATAGCGAATACTTGCTTTCGCACCTTCATCACCGCCAAGCCCAAAAGGACAACGCAGGTTGTATGGGAAAGGCATAAAGTGCACATCCGACATCAAACCAGTTCGACGAGCTTTGGTGCCTAAGTTACCCATCATCCCCATCGTACCATTAGTCATACCATGGTATGCGCCACGGAAGGCAAACATAGTGTTGCGACCGGTAGTCTGTTTCGCGAGCTTGATAGCAGCTTCAACCGCATCAGCTCCAGACGGGCCGCAAAATTGGATAACGCTGTTCTCGCTTAACTCTTGAGGAAGAAAAGACTTAACAGATTGAATAAACGTCGTTTTTGCTGATGTTGCAATATCTAGCGTCTGATATGGCAGTCCTGAATCTAATTGCTCTTTCAGAGCTTGGTTTATTTCAGGATGGTTATACCCCAAAGCTAGAGTGCCAGCCCCCGCAAGGCAGTCTAGAAAGATCTGTCCACGCGTATCTTCAACCAAGCACCCAAAGGCTTGTTTAATTGCGATCGGCAAACGACGTGGATAAGAACGTACTTCAGATTCATGCTCAGCCTGATCAATCAATACTTGATCTGGCGTTAAGTCATACGTTCCCTCAACGATAGGAACCTGAGACGAAAAAATGTTTGCGATATTGCTATCGACTTCAAAGGCAGTGCTCATACTACATAATCCCTTGAATTATAATAATTCTGTATCCTGTATTAATAATCATTAGAATGAAATTACAGGAGGTGTGAATACCCCTCCGCATTTGTCAGTGCATAAATGACAAATACAGATCATCCGCCACGATACTCGCGACTTTATATGTAAAAGGGATTAATCAAGGTTCTGTAATGCACCCGTTTTGTAAAACAGGACATTTCGGCAGTATGAAGCTGATTAGTGTGTGTTTATTCAAAGGTTTCAATGTTGGGTTTCCCATTAATATGCCGCGTTTACAGCATTAGTATCCCGTCTATCGACAAAAGGCTTTGCCGATACCTACCCTACGCAGTGTCACAATCAGCTTGAATGGTCACTACGCGTATCCCCCAGAGATCAAACGTTGTTAATTACGCTCCGAGATTGCGCGCGAATTTATCACAAAATAAAATCTTCTGGCAACGATTTTTCATATTAGTAACAGTGATGTAAATCACAACAAAACATACCCCATCGCAACTGTCGTGCTCATAGTCGTGAGCTATGCTTTTCTGCTTCTCTCAAACAGCTGTTATTTAAACAAATATTCTTGAGATATCATCACCTCATCCAACAGAGGTTTAAGGTTGTGCTGCTTAATCGTAAAACATTCCTTTCTATATCCGGAACATTTAAAAAGATAGCATTCTCGTCACAGCTTTGCCTGGATCAAGAGTGGTTATTCTCCACAAGTGATGGTTTAAACATAGACTAGTAGGAATAGCTAAGGTGTTTTGCAATGGCAGAATGAACAATCACTTGAGTCAATGAGACAAAGGGTTCGTTACTTAACGAAGTCTGTGACAGAAAAGAAGTTTGAGATTTTCAAAAAATACGAAAAAGGCCTAACATTTTCATGTTAGGCCTTAAATCTGGAGCGACACACGAGGTTCGAACTCGTGACCTCAACCTTGGCAAGGTTGCGCTCTACCAACTGAGCTAGTGTCGCATTTAATATGAGATGGTGCCCCGGGCCGGACTTGAACCGGCACAACGCGAACGTCGAGGGATTTTAAATCCCTTGTGTCTACCAATTCCACCACCAGGGCACACAAATATTCTTTGTGATGCCTTTACAGAAAAGTAAAACACCATCTGATACCGCTAAATGCCATATCAATAAAATTTGGAGCGACACACGAGGTTCGAACTCGTGACCTCAACCTTGGCAAGGTTGCGCTCTACCAACTGAGCTAGTGTCGCATTTTTCTCGAAAGCCATTCGCTCTCAAAAGAATAATGGAGGCGCCTCCCGGAGTCGAACCGAGGTCCACGGATTTGCAATCCGCTGCATAGCCACTCTGCCAAGGCGCCTCATTTGTGAATAAAGCTAAGCTTTTTCACAACCCTTTTGAGCCGTGCTCTCTTGGGTACGGGATGCATTCTACGGATTCGAGCGATCGAGTCAACACTATTTTTATTTTTTTAAATCGTTTGACTAGAATTTGTGCGAAAGACGATGGATTGCTTAGTTTTAATACTAAAAATCGCTTAAATACACTTGTTTATCATAAAACTTTGGCTACGCCTTACACTGCTGGCCGTGCGTTGCGTGCATTGAAGTATTAATAATCAGAAGACTCGCCTCTCTAAGACTCTCCAAGGACAAAAACAAGACTTAGATCACAAATAGAACTCTATCGAAGCAAAAGCCCCAGATACAAATTGCAAACATGGCCGTTAGCAAGCATTGAAAAGCGAGAGAAGCCAAAAAATGCTGTAGATTGTCTTAGATACAAAAAAGCAGGCTATTAAGCCTGCTTTCTAACATCAGAATTTAATGGTGCTCTTCATTCAACAGATCGTCTTTCGCAGCAGCCAAATATTGAATCATTGACCAATATGTCAAGAAAGTTGCCACATACAAGGCCGCAAAGCCTAGCCAAACCATCCATTCATCGTAACGCCATATCAACACCCATAAGGCGAACATTTGCGAAACAGTTTTTACTTTGCCAACCCAAGATACCGCAACACTCGCTCGCTTACCGATTTCAGCCATCCATTCTCGCAATGCTGAGATAATGATTTCTCGCGCAATCATCGTTACCGCAGGAATGGTCACCCAAATTGAATGATAATGTTCCGTGATTAGAATCAATGCCGTTGCCACTAGCACTTTATCAGCGACAGGATCAATAAACGCGCCAAAACGAGAAGTTTGGTCAAGTTTACGGGCCAACATGCCGTCAAGCCAGTCAGTAAAACCCGCTACCCAAAACACCATTGCTGCTGCAAACGGTGCCCATGAATAAGGTAGATAAAAGACAACCACAAAAACAGGGATTAGGAACAGTCTAAGAAGAGACAGAATGTTCGGGATATTCAAACGCATTTTATTATTCTCTTACACATTGCGGCTTAATGTTGCGCGATTTTCCTTATTGTTTCAATGCTTGGAAAATAATTTCTGCTAAAGAGTGACTTATTCCCGGTACTTTGGCGATTTCTTCGACACTTGCACGTTTAAGTTCTTGTAACCCACCCATGTACTTGAGTAACGCCTGACGTCGTTTAGGGCCGATTCCCTCAATCCCTTCGAGTGCACTCGTACGTCTGGTTTTACCTCGCTTAGCACGGTGCCCCGCTATAGCATGGTTATGACTTTCATCACGAATATGTTGGATAAGATGCAGCGCAGGAGCATCGCTTGGTAAATGAAACTCGTCCCCATCGACTGTAATCAGCGTTTCTAAACCTGGTTTGCGAGTAACGCCTTTTGCAATACCTATCATGATAGGACGCTTTGGCCAATCCCCCCAGTACTGCGAAATGATGTCATGCGCACGATTTAACTGACCTTTACCGCCATCGATAAAGATGATGTCGGGAATTTTCTCTACGTCCAATTGCTTCGAATAACGGCGCTCCAACGCTTGTCCCATTGCTGCGTAATCATCACCACCGGTAATCCCAGTAATGTTGTAGCGACGATACTCTTGCTTTACGGGGCCTTCGTTGTTGAACACAACACATGACGCAATCGTGCTTTCCCCCATCGTATGAGAGATATCAAAACATTCCATTCGAGCTATAGACTCCAAATTCAATGTTTCGCGAAGCGCATGAAAACGTTGATTAATCGTCATTTTGTGATTGATTTTGGTGGTAATCGCCGTTAGTGCATTCGTGTTCGAAAGCTTGAGATACCTTGCTCGAGAGCCAGTTGGCGACGTATGAAAATGAACCTTACGGCCTGCCACTTCACTTAACGCTTTCTGTATTGGCGCAATATCTTCTGCCAACTCTTGATTCAAAATAATACGAGAAGGAATTGTACGTGCTTCGTTATGGCTCAAATAGTATTGAGTCAGAAAACTATCGAACACTTCCTGCTGGCTTGTATTTTGTGGGATTTTCGGAAAATGGCTACGGCTACCAAGCACTTTGCCTTGACGTATCATCAGGATATGGATACACGCGATACCATTCTCCTGAGCAAACCCGAGTACATCCATATCATCCATGCTGTCTTCTGAGACGTACTGCTGCTCTTGAACACGCCTAATCGCTTGGATTTGATCGCGAAATTTAGCGGCATCTTCAAAGCGCAATTGCTGACTGGCAACTTCCATTTTCTCGATCAGTTGTTTGAGTACTTGCTGATCTTTGCCTTGCAAAAACATGCGCACAAAGCCAACCAACTCTGCATATTCTTCATCAGAAATGATGGTATTAACGCATGGTCCTGCACAACGACCAATTTGGTACATCAAACATGGGCGCGTTCGGTTGGAATAGACAGTGTCTTCACACTGGCGCACAGGAAATATCTTTTGCAGCAAATGCAATGTTTCTCTTACTGCACCAGAATCTGGGTAGGGGCCAAAATATTCACCTTTGCGCTTCTTGGCGCCACGGTGGATAGAAAGCCGTGGGTGCTTATGACCGCTAATAAAGATATAAGGGTAAGACTTATCATCTCGCAGCAACACATTGTATTTCGGCAAATACTGCTTGATGTAGTTATGCTCTAAGATCAGCGCTTCTGTCTCAGTGTGAGTCACCGTGACGTCTATTTTGGCGATATTACTGACAAGCGCGCGAGTTTTCTCACTGTCTACTTTTTTCCGAAAGTAGCTTGAAAGGCGCTTTTTAAGGTCTTTGGCTTTACCTACGTAGATTACAACAGCTTCGGCGTTGTACATTCTGTAAACGCCGGGCTGATGAGTTACTGTCTTGAGAAAGGAAGCCGAATCGAAAGGAGGATTCACGCTAAAGGGTCTCGGTGTCCAGCATTCCGTGGCGAATCGCTAAGTGAGTTAACTCAACGTCACCATTAATGTCCAATTTACTAAAGAGTCGGTAGCGATAGCTGTTGACTGTCTTTGGACTTAAATTAAGTTGCTCAGAAATATCCGTTACCTTTTGGCCTTTGGTGATCATAAGCATGATCTGCAATTCACGTTCGGATAAGTCTTTAAAAGGGTTCTCAGAGGCTGGAGAAAATTGACTCAATGCCATCTGCTGCGCAATCTCTGGCGAGATGTAACGCTGCCCACTATTAACTACACGAATCGCATTCACCATTTCGTCAGGGCCAGCACCTTTGGTTAAATAACCAGACGCACCTGCCTGCATCACCTTGGTTGGAAACGGGTTTTCTGTATGAACGGTAAGTACGATGATTTTCACATCAGGATTCACGCGAAGAATTTTTTTAGTGGCTTCCAAGCCGCCAATTCCTGGCATGTTCATGTCCATTAAAACGACGTCAGCATGATTACTGCGACACCATTTTACTGCATCTTCACCGCTGTCAGCTTCTCCTGCTACGTTCATTCCACGGACGTCTTCAATAATACGTCGTATCCCTGTGCGAACCAGCTCGTGATCATCTACAAGGAAAACATTTATCAAACTTGTATCTCCACACTTTGTATTGGTTCTGCACCCACATAACCGTTATTTGTTAAATGTGGATATCAGTATGACTGCCTATATACTAACGTAATCGACAAAAAATTGCTTTCTATGAATATGTGCTGAAACGCAAACTTTAGCAAGAACTTATTCATAAACCACTCTATTATTTTAGAGCGTGATGAGCAGAACCGAAATCTAAGAAAAGACAATTAACAACATTAAGTACAATAAATCAAGTAACTAGGTTTCATATTGCCCAGAGAAACACGCTATAACTTAAAATGACACTGTCCCTCTTGCACCAAAGACTAACTTGTAATCACTAATTCCAGCAAAAATTTGAGACGCTTTCTTTACTGGTTATTTTTACAGTTCTTAGTGTTAAACTAACGTTCTTCAAGTTTTCTAAGGTTTCTCACATTTGAATATCCAACAAGGCTTTCTGCTTACTCGACAGGCACGAGACATCAAAGGTCAAACTCAAATCGAGCTGTGGCTTTCGACAGAAGCAGGTCCTACTCAGTTACTTATTAATGGTGAGAAGCCAGTATTTTTCATCGCTCAGAAACACTCAGAGCAAGCAAAGACACTCGCACGAGAAAAAAACATATTCGTCGACATCCGCCTTTTGGATCTCAAAACGTTTGAACATACGCCTCTTGCTGCCTGCTATACCAATGTAACCAGAGACGCTCTCACACTCAAAGACACATTCGCTCAAAAAGATATCACTACGTATGAAAGTGATATTCGCCTCGCCGATCGCTACCTAATGGAACGTTTTATCAAAGGCAGTATCGAGTTTACAGGCAATGTGACTTGCACCAATGGCTACCAACGCGTCCAGAACGCAAAATGCCGTGCGGGGCAATATGAGCCGAAGTTAAACGTTGTCTCGTTAGATCTAGAATGCTCTGAGAAAGGCATTCTTTACTCAATCGGATTAGACAGCGTCATGGATTCCCGCGTTATCATGATCGGAGAACCAGAACCTTCGGAGACACCGATACAGTGGGTTAAGGATGAAAAAGCGCTTCTAGAAGCACTCATCGTTTGGTTTAAACAATTCGACCCCGATGTCATTGTCGGTTGGAACGTCATTGATTTTGACTTTCGTCTGCTACACAAACGAGCAGAATGGCACAACATGAAGCTAATGCTTGGTAGAGCAGACCAAGCCAGCTTTTTCAGAAGTTCATCTCAAAGCCAACAAGGGTTTATCTCCATTCCAGGGCGAGTTGTAATGGACGGTATCGATACGTTAAAAACGGCGACTTATCACTTTCGGTCTTGGTCATTAGAGTCTGTATCTCAAGAACTCTTAGGGGAAGGGAAAGAAATCCACAACGTTCATGACCGCATGGATGAGATCAATCGTATGTACCGCTCCGACAAACCATCGCTGGCTAAATATAATTTACAAGACTGCATGTTAGTGAATAAGATTTTCAATCACACTCACCTGCTCGACTTTGCAATAGAGCGCTCTCGTCTCACTGGTGTCGAACTGGATCGTGTCGGCGGTTCGGTTGCAGCATTCACAAACCTATACATGCCTCAGATACACCGAGCAGGCTACGTTGCTCCGAACCTACACCCTGAAAATTGGATTGCCAGCCCCGGCGGTTACGTGATGGACTCCATCCCTAACCTATATGATTCTGTTTTAGTATTGGATTTTAAGAGTCTATATCCATCGATTATTCGCTCTTTCTTGATTGATCCTATGGGTTTAGTTGAGGGGTTATTGCTCGATATTGGAAAAGAAGAAAATCAGGCTGTACCTGGCTTTCGCGGTGGGCAGTTCCATCGTACGAAACACTTTTTACCAGAAATGATTGAAAAGCTTTGGGCAGCACGTGATGTGGCAAAGAAGAACAATGAAAAAGCTTTTTCTCAGGCAATCAAAATCATCATGAACTCCTTTTATGGCGTACTGGGCTCATCGGGATGTCGTTTCTTTGATACTCGGTTAGCTTCTAGTATTACCATGCGCGGACATGAAATCATGAAGCAAACTAAGGTGCTGATTGAGGAGCAAGGATATCAAGTGATTTACGGCGATACGGATTCCACATTCGTGTCGTTGAATCGACCATACAGTCAAGTAGAAGCTGACGCTGTTGGAAATCAATTAGTTGATTACATCAACTCTTGGTGGCAAGAACACCTGCGTTCTGAGTACAACCTAACATCTATGTTGGAAATCGAGTATGAAACCCATTATCGCAGATTCCTTATGCCAACGATTCGTGGCGCAGAAACTGGCTCGAAAAAGCGCTATGCGGGTTTAATCGGTGAAGGAGAGCAAGAACGGATTGTATTTAAAGGGTTAGAAAGTGCCCGTACTGACTGGACCTCGTTAGCACAGAAATTTCAAAATACACTCTATAGCATGATTTTCCATGGTGAAGATCCAAGCGACTATGTCCGAGAGATGGTTGAGAAAACTAACAACGGTGAATTTGATGAACAGTTGGTGTATCAAAAGCGACTGCGAAGAAAACTGCATGAGTATCAGAAGAACGTCCCGCCACAAGTGCGTGCAGCTCGTTTAGCCGATGAGATAAATGCCAAGCTTGGCCGCCCATTACAGTATCAAAACAAAGGGCGAATTGAATACATTATTACCGTGAACGGCCCTGAACCTTATGAGTACCTCAATAGCCCGATTGATTATCAACATTACATTGATAAACAACTCAAACCCGTTGCGGATGCGATTCTCCCTTTCATTGGGACGGACTTTGACAGGCTTTCAGCGCCACAAATGGGGTTGTTTTAGCCGATACGAAACTCTGTTTTCTGGTACTGTTTGACTAACCAATCACCAAACGCATCAATTAGCCCGATAACAGAACGCTTGGGAATACCCCGGCCAGAAAGTAAAATTTCTAGCCGCTCGATCTCAAGCTGCTTTTCAGGATGATAAGTTAAGAATACCTTGCCACATTGTATAGGGTCATCAAACCAACGTTTATCTCGATACATCACCAAAGAGTATGACGCTCTTAGTAACTTTTTTGCAATCACGCGCTGGGCGGCCACCTGCTCTTCTATCGTCTTCGCTTGTACGATTTTTTTGCGATACACCGTAATCCAATCTTCCACATCCATATTCCAGTGCTTAGCAATTTCCCAACTTGGGACGTAATCACCAAAACAGTCTGCTAGATCATCACCATAAACACAGACACAGCAATGCTTAAGCATAAAACCCCAAGTGAAAATACTGTCTAAATTAGCTACTTCGCTCACTAAGGCTGTACGGACCGATACACCATTCACGTGAGGGTAACTCTGCTGCGCACGCCACTTAATTGTGTTGAGCAAAGTCGCGCGATTGTGCTCAAAGGATGATTGAGTAACGACAACCAGGTCTAAGTTCGACCTCCCAACGATCGCTGTTTTACGAGCAACACTACCGTATACATAAACGCTGTGTAAGTTTTGCCCCAGTCCACCTTTGAGACAAGCGATGACTTCCCTAATTAAAGGCGCAAACTCTGGTTGAAATGGTTGTTTAGGATCGATAACAGGCAGAGACATGACTTAAAACGTGTTCTCAGATGGTTCAAGAAGTTGGACTATATGTTCTCTTAGCCGACTCACTGAATCAAGTCCATTCAGGTGTTTAGTCATGGGAGTAACAACAAATTTCTGCAATGAATTTTAATGCTAGGCGGCTAACTTAGCGCTATAATCACCGAGTTTTGCTTAATAAGTATGAATAGGAATATACAATGCCAAAGGCAAGTGAAATCAAAAAAGGCTTCGCAATCGAGTCTAATGGTAAAACTCTTCTAGTTAAAGACATCGAAGTAACGACTCCAGGCGGTCGTGGCGGCGCTAAAATCTACAAAATGCGTTGTACAGATCTAAACACGGGCGCACGTGTAGATGAGCGTTACAAGTCTGATGACGTTGTTGAAACGGTAGAAATGAACAAACGTGCAGTTGTGTACTCATACGCTGACGGCGATGAGCACATCTTCATGGATAACGAAGACTACTCACAATACACATTCAAGCACAATGAAGTTGAAGACGACATGCTGTTCATCAACGAAGATACACAAGGTATCCACATTATCCTTGTTAACGGTGCTGCAGTGGGTATTGAACTACCATCTTCTGTTGAGCTAGTGATTGAAGAAACTGACCCTTCAATCAAAGGTGCTTCTGCATCTGCTCGCACTAAGCCAGCACGCTTCGCTTCAGGTCTTGTCATCCAGGTTCCTGAGTACATTGCAACTGGTGACCGTGTTATCATTAACACAGCTGAACGTAAATACATGAGCCGAGCATAAGCATGTCTGATTTGATTTCTTACGACGACGTCATCGACGCAGCGTACGACATTTTCCTTGAGATGGCTCCAGATAACCTAGAGCCTGCTGACGTGATTCTGTTTACTGCGCAATTTGAAGATCGTGGTGCCGCAGAACTTGTTGAAACCGGTGATGACTGGGTTGAACATGTTGGCTTCGAGATCGACAAAGAAGTATATGCAGAGGTTCGTATCGGCCTAGTAAATGAGGAAAATGACGTTCTTGATGACGTATTTGCTCGTATGCTAATCAGCCGAGACCCTGAACATAAGTTCTGCCATATGCTTTGGAAACGCGATTAACGTTTCTTCATCATGAACAAAGATACCAGCCTAGTGCTGGTATTTTTTTATCTGTTGTTTTCGTCTAGCTGAGATATTTGTTTATACAAAGCACCCTGCTCTATATAGGCTTTAGATCCTTTTGTTATGTAACAGATAAGAAAAAGGCTTGCCGAATTGGCAAGCCTTTCTGATGTTTTGCTATCGATTAACGATGCTTGTTGCGTGCGCCTTGGTCACCAGCAGTCTTCTTCGGCTTACGACGAGAAGGGTTGTTGCTGCGACCTTTTGGCGTGTTAACACGCTCTTCATGGCGCTTAACTGCGCGACGAATTTTTTGGCTGCGTGCACGCTCACGTTTGCGTGACGTGTTGTCTTTGTTCAGATCAAGCATGGTTTCTTTCTCTGGACGAAGCTCTACAAGCTCCCGCAAGTAGTTTACTTCTTTCAGGTCAAGCTCCATCCAACCGCCACGAGGCAGTTTCTTGTCTAAGAAGATGTCGCCGTAACGAACACGTTTCAGACGACTAACGGTACACTCTTGCGATTCCCATAGTCGACGAACTTCGCGGTTACGACCTTCGTTGATAACAACGTAAAACGTGTGGTTCATGCCTTCACCACCCGCGTAAACAACATCTTCAAAGCGAGCTAAACCGTCTTCCAGTTCAACACCTTTTACTAGATTACGAACTTTCTGTTCAGTTACTTCACCGAACACACGTACTAGGTATTCACGTTCAACTTGGCGGCTTGGGTGCATTAAGCGGTTCGCCAGTTCACCATCCGTTGTGAAAAGTAGAAGACCAGAAGTGTTCGCATCCAGACGACCAACTGAAATCCAACGAGAGCCACGAATTTTTGGCAGACGATCAAAAACAGTACGACGACCTTCTGGATCGTGACGAGTACACAGTTCACCCTCAGGTTTGTAGTACGCAAGTACACGACAAATCACTTCTTCTTGAATCTTTGCAGAGACAATGTGACCATCGATACGAACTACGCTGCTCTCGTCTTCAAGTCTTTCACCAAGCTTAGCGACTACACCGTTCACGCTAACGCGACCAGATTTAATTAACGATTCAATCTCACGACGAGAACCGTGACCAGCACGTGCTAATACTTTTTGTAACTTTTCGCTCATTTATCTACCTATGTGTCGTCTTCACAGACGTCTAGACCAGGATTGGTCTGCATTTTGCTATTTACCCATTTCAGTGGGATTTTTCGGTCGGACATTATACGTAACTTTCTTAGTTAATGTAAGCTAAATCGGCGCCATTCTCCACACCAAAATTCACATCAAAAATGACCGAAATATTTGTCCTATTCTGCAACTTTTTTACTACTTAATGCAGGCATTGCTCAACGAGAATCCCACTAATATCGGTCTTCCTGAACCACTTTAACCACGCGGTACCTGATAAAATTGTCAGGGTTACAACAATAACCACTTGGGGTGTGTTTACTGTTCGTATTGCTAGAAAGCAACGAAAAATAAGCCGTCCCTGTTTGCTGCTAAGTAATACCAATCACCGTAGACAATGAGCGCTCATAGCAAAACAAGGTCGTGGGTAACAAGACAAAAATTGTCTTTAAGTCATTAGTTCACATCAAAAATAACACTAATGCTATCGTGTACTCTGACTCACTAGGTTCGCTCTGCACTCTCGGCGATTGGCATAAATCAGACAAAAAGGAATAGAACAATGTCTATGCTAAATCTCGACCTAAATTGGATTTTTGGGACATCTCAAGATGACGATATGACAGGCACAAAAGGCTCTGAAACAACCGATATTTTCTTCGGCTTCTGTGGTGATGATAAGTTTGTAGGATACGGAGGTAATGATATTGTCTTCGGTGGCTGGGGAGACGATACCTTGCTTGGTGGCCGAGGTAACGACTTTGTTTCTGGCGGTTTTGGAAACGATTTCCTATCCGGAGGATTAGGAAACGACAAACTCTTTGGTGGCTGTGGCGACGACACAATTTTTGATTATTCAGGCAACAACTACTTGAGTGGTGGCTGGGGTAACGACACGCTCGTTGTTGGTGATGGTGAATCGGTACTGAGCGGTGGCTGTGGAGACGACACCTTCGTGCTTACAAACCGCCTGGCTATTGGTGTACCTGATCAGCCAGTGTCTTCCAACGATATTGATGTTAAAGCCGACATTGTCGATTTTAATATTTTCCATGACAAACTTGTCTTTGATATGGGCCGAGACACTGATAACGATGGCATTCGAGATACGTTCTTGGATTCAGCGGATGATCTGACTTTATCTTACAATGAATGTGGCTGGGCAGTATTCTCAAGTGATGAATACAATGTTGAAGTGACACTAAACGGTGTGAGCTCTGCATACATCAACTATGCAGAACAAAATGGTATCGACATTTTCGATTTTGCTTAACCTCAATCAGTTAAGTTCAGTAAGATATTCGATATGACAACTAAAATAGGAGGCGCGATGCCTCCTATTTTGTTTGACGGTGGTGTGCGTCTACTATTCGAATGGTGCAGGGTCACCAGATCCCAAACGAACTACAACAGGTTCACCTTCGCTAAAGTCAATTACAGTCGTAGGTTGTTCACCTAGGTAACCGCCATTAAGAATCACATCAACCGCATGTTCTAGTTTATCTCGAATATCCTCTGGATCAGATTCTGTTACGTCACTGCCAGGTAGAATCAACGACGTAGACATCATCGGCTCACCTAATGCTTCCAACAAGTCCAAGGCAATTTGATTGTCTGGAACACGGATACCGATGGTCTTACGTTTTGCATTCATCAAACGACGCGGCACCTCTTTTGTGCCTTTGAAGATGAAGGTGTAAGGACCTGGTGTGTTATTTTTCAGCAGTCGGAATGCAGAGTTATCCACTCGCGCATAGAGAGAAAGCTCCGACAAATCACGACACAGTAAAGTAAAGTTATGCTTATCATCCAGACGACGAATCTGACAGATTCGTTCCAGCGCCTGTTTGTTCTCCAACTGACAGCCAAGTGCGTACCCTGAATCAGTAGGGTAAACCACAACGCCGCCGTTACGAATGATTGCTACTGCTTGATTAATCAAGCGAGCCTGTGGGTTTTCTGGGTGAACGTAAAAAAACTGGCTCATTGTAATTCCTCATTATCGAGCCTCTCGGCTCTATATTTTTATGGGTTCTCGACTTCGTATTACTGAGTGTTATTCAACGAAGGGTCTATTCCCCAATCTTTCCAAACTGGTTCGACGCCAGCAGGCAACCATAGGTTCCTTCCTAGCTCCATCCACGGTGATGGGTAGTGAAAATCACTGCCTTGAGAGGCTAATAGTTTGTATTGTATAGCATAATCAGCCAAGTTGCGCCTTTCTTGTTGCGCTTGCTGTGGCTGTGCAACTTCCATCGCATCACCACCCGCTTCGACAAACGCTGCTAGAAGACGCTTAATCCACTTCGCTGTCAACTTATATCTACCAGGATGCGCTAATACCGCCATTCCACCAGCCGCATGGATAGCATCAACCGCATCCTTCATCGAACACCAATTCGGTGGTACATAACCTGGGTTATTACGCGTTAGGTATTTTTTAAACACCATTTGCATGGTTTTTGCGTAACCATTATCTACCAACCATTTCGCGAAATGCGCTCTTGTCACTGGGGCATCACCGGCGATTTTCCTTACCTCTTCAAGCACACCTACTCGAGTTGCTTTTTGTAGTCGCTCTGCAATTAACTCAGATCGTGTTATGCGATGCTGCTTCTGCTGTTCTATGAGGGCAGATAATTGTTCATTTTCCGGATCAATATTCAGGCCGACAATATGAATGTCTTTGTTTTGCCAGACGGTCGATATCTCAATGCCATTGATGATTTTTATCGGCAAATTATTATCTTGAACGTATTGCTTAGCTAACGCCAAACCGTCAACCGTATCGTGATCAGTGATCGCCAAAACCTCGATATCAAAACTCAGCGCCCTTTCCACTAAATCTTTAGGTTCTAACCGACCGTCCGATGCTGTGGTGTGACTATGTAAATCAATTCTCATATTTTTATCGTTTTAATGCCGTTTTGGGGTTGACTTTTTACTCTCGCACTAGTTAACTAGTACATAAATACAAAGTACGTAATTTAAGGTTCACCATGTTACAAGAATTTAACCAAAACCAAAAAGCGAAAGTTGCGGTTTGTCTTAATAAGGCAAACTCATCAGATCTTGCTTGGTGGCGCACTTGGACTAGTTCTTGGTGGGCAAACGTATACTTCTAGTTTATAGAACCAAACGTTGTAAAGCCCGCTACTTCAGCGGGCTTTTTTGTTTTGTTGCTCATTTCACATTCAACTGCCTAAACATTAATCGAATATAGCCAACTCTAGATTGGGAGAACGTTTGCTTTATGCGACTATGTACGGCAGGAAGATTTAAACAGCTACAAGGAGGTCTTGTGAACAAGGCCATTGAAATTAAGAAACTTGGACAGCTTGAAGTGCTAACGGCTTCCGTCCCTTATACTCAAGACCCGACTCGCTTGTTCCACACACTATGTGAGAACAAAACTGACAGCCTATTGCTGGAATCTGCTGAGATCGATTCAAAGCAAAATTTAAAATCCCTGCTGATCGTAGATTCAGCGGTTCGCATTGTTTGCTTCGGCCATACCGTTAGCATGCACGCCTTGACCAACAACGGTAAAAACCTACTGTCTCACCTAAACCAGAACATCCGTGGTGACGTTGAGAGTAAGTTCGATGGCGAAACGCTAACTTTGGAATTTAGCCAGCCATGCGACACGTTAGATGAAGATTCTCGCCTACGTGAAGCCTCTTCTTTCGATGCGCTGCGTTTGGTTCAGCATAGTTTTGATATTTCACTGCAAGATAAACATGCGATTTTCCTTGGTGGTCTGTTTGCCTACGACTTAGTGGCAAACTTCGAGCCGCTTGGTAATGCAGAAGCAACAAATCAGTGTCCAGATTACGTTTTCTACGTCGCGGAAACACTACTTGTTGTCGACCATCAAACGGAATCTTGCCAGCTTCAAGCGACGTTGTTTGTTGATGGTTCAGAGAAAACCGCGTTAGAGACTCGTATTGCAGAAATCAGCGCTCAGTGTGCAGCGCCAAAACTACTGCCAAGCGCAAAACAAATCGCTGACGTAACGGTAGAACCTAGCGTATCTGATGCAGACTTCTGCCAAACTGTTCGCGACTTAAAAGAGTTCGTAGTGAAAGGCGATGTATTCCAAGTTGTACCATCTCGCCGATTCACTCTACCTTGCCCTTCTCCACTAGCGGCTTACAAAGAACTGAAACAAAGTAACCCAAGCCCTTACATGTTCTACATGCAAGATGAGCTGTTCACTCTGTTTGGCGCATCACCAGAAAGCGCGCTTAAGTACGAAACCGACACTAACCAAATTGAAATCTACCCAATCGCAGGCACACGTCGCCGTGGTAAGCGCCCTAACGGCGAGATTGATTTCGACCTAGATAGTCGCATCGAACTTGAACTGCGCACCGACATGAAAGAAAACGCAGAACACATGATGTTGGTTGACTTGGCACGTAACGACGTCGCTCGTATTGCTCAATCTGGTACTCGCCACGTAGCAGACCTTCTAAAAGTCGACCGCTACAGCCACGTAATGCACTTGGTGTCTCGTGTGGTTGGTCAACTGCGTGAAGACCTAGACGCGCTGCACGCATACCAAGCATGTATGAACATGGGTACGCTCACCGGCGCACCTAAGATTCGTGCCATGCAGTTGATTCGCGATGTAGAAGGCGCACGACGCGGTAGCTACGGCGGCGCTGTTGGCTACCTCACTGGTGAAGGCACACTCGACACCTGTATCGTGATTCGCTCAGCGTACGTTGAGAACGGCATTGCTCAAGTTCAAGCTGGTGCTGGCGTGGTGTTCGACTCTGATCCACAAGCGGAAGCAGACGAAACGCGCGGCAAAGCACAAGCGGTAATCTCTGCTATCCAAGCAGCGCATAATTCACAATAAGGAATAGGGTTCAGAGATGGCTAATATCATTTTTATCGACAACTTTGACTCGTTCACCTACAACCTTGTGGATCAATTCCGCTCGCTAGGTCACTCAGTCAAGATTTACCGAAACAACATCCCAGCAGAAACCATTGAACAAGCGGTAAATGAGCTTGAAAACCCAGTGGTTCTGCTATCACCAGGTCCTGGTGCACCGTCAGAGGCAGGCTCAATGCCAGAGCTTATCCAACGTATGAAAGGCAAAGTGCCGATGATCGGCATTTGTCTTGGTCACCAAGCGATTGTTGAAGCGTACGGCGGTACTGTTGCTGGCGCGGGCGAAATCATTCACGGTAAGGTCTCTATGATGGAGCACCAAAACCATGCGATTTACCAAAACCTACCATCACCACTTGCAATTGCACGTTACCACTCGCTGGTTGCGACCAAGGTTCCTGAGAGCCTAACCATCACAGCAGAAGTGGATGACTTGGTAATGTCTGTTGTACATGAAGAAGATAAAGTTTGCGGGTTCCAGTTCCACCCGGAATCTATTATGACGACCTACGGAGCAACACTGTTGGCCAATGCCATTGAATGGGCACTTGAAGAACAAACTTCAGCGAACCCACTCACTGCTTAATAAGCACTTGGCACATAAGAAATTTAGGAGAGGAAATATGGAAACAATCATCAACCCTATTATTACCAAACTGTACGAGCAAGAATCGCTTACTCAGGAAGAGAGCCAACAGCTATTCGACATCATTATCCGTGGTGAACTAGATCCAATTTTGATGGCATCAGCACTGACTGCACTAAAAATCAAAGGCGAAACGCCAGACGAAATTGCAGGCGCGGCCAAAGCACTGCTGGCAAACGCAAATCCATTCCCTCGCCCAGATTACGATTTCGCAGATATCGTAGGTACTGGCGGTGACGGTCACAACACCATCAACATTTCAACCACTGCGGCGTTTGTTGCTGCAGCATGTGGTCTAAAAGTAGCGAAACACGGTAACCGCAGCGTTTCCAGCAAATCGGGTTCTTCTGACCTTCTTGATTCATTTGGTATCAACCTAGCTATGAGCGCAGAAGATACGCGCAAAGCGGTAGACGATATCGGTGTTGCTTTCCTATTTGCACCTCAATACCACGGTGGTGTGCGCCATGCGATGCCAGTGCGTCAAACCATGAAAACACGCACCATCTTTAACATTCTTGGCCCACTGATTAACCCTGCTCGTCCTAACATCGAATTGATGGGCGTTTACAGTGAAGAACTGGTTCGTCCTATCGCAGAAACCATGCTACAAATGGGTATGAAGCGCGCAGCAGTAGTACACGGTAGTGGTTTGGATGAAGTGGCGATTCACGGTGAAACAACGGTTGCCGAAATCAAAGACGGTAAAATCACTGAGTACACGCTAACACCAGCAGACTTCGGTCTAGACGCGCACCCACTAGAAGCAATCAAAGGTGGCGATCCTGAAGAAAACAAAGCGATCATTACCAACATTCTGACGGGTAAAGGTACAGACGCACAATTGGGCGCAGTGGCAGTGAACGTTGCTCTGCTAATGCGTCTATTCGGCCACGAAGATTTAAAAGCCAACACGCAACAAGCGATTGAGGCAATGAATTCAGGCAAGGCGTACCATTTGGTACAACAACTTGCCGCACACGCTTAAGGAATTGAAGAAGATGACTGACTTCAACACTCAGCAAGCTGACAACCTGTCTGAACACGTTTCTAAGAAAGAAGCAGAAATGGCAGAAGTACTGGCGAAAATTGTCCGCGACAAATATCAGTGGGTAGCAGACCGTAAGGTGTCTCAGCCGCTAAGCACATTTCAGTCTGATTTACTGCCATCGGACCGCAGCTTCTACGATGCTCTGAGTGGCGAAAAGACGGCCTTCATCACCGAATGTAAGAAGGCATCTCCTTCTAAAGGTTTGATTCGTGATCACTTCGACTTGGATTACATTGCATCGGTTTACAACAACCATGCTGATGCGATTTCAGTCCTAACAGACGAGAAGTACTTCCAAGGTAACTCTGACTTTCTTCCTCAAGTGCGTGGCCAAGTCAAACAACCGGTTCTGTGCAAAGACTTCATGGTAGATACCTACCAAGTTTACCTAGCGCGTCATTACAGTGCTGATGCCGTGCTACTGATGCTTTCTGTCCTGAATGACGAAGAGTACAAAGCGCTAGAGGAAGCAGCGCACAGCCTGAACATGGGTATCTTGACCGAAGTCAGCAACGAAGAAGAGCTTCATCGTGCCGTTAAGCTTGGCGCACGCGTTATCGGCATTAATAACCGTAACCTTCGCGACCTAAGTACTGATTTGAATCGTACTAAAGAACTGGCACCGACCATTCGCGAACTGGCTCCTAACGCAACAGTAATCTCAGAATCTGGCATTTATACGCATCAACAAGTTCGTGATTTAGCGGAATACGCAGACGGCTTCTTGATTGGTAGTTCACTGATGGCGGAAGACAACCTAGAACTTGCTGTACGTAAAGTGACGTTAGGCGAAAATAAAGTGTGTGGCTTAACGCATCCAGATGACGCAGCAAAAGCATATCAAGCAGGCGCAGTATTTGGTGGCCTGATTTTTGTCGAGAAGTCGAAGCGTGCGGTCGACCTTGAAGGTGCGCGCTTAACCATGAGCGGTGCTCCACTGAACTATGTAGGCGTGTTCCAAAATCACGATATCGATTTTGTTGCTTCTGTCGTGACCTCTTTGGGTTTAAAAGCGGTGCAACTGCACGGTCAAGAAGACCAAGCTTACGTAAACCAACTCAAAGCCGAACTGCCAGCAGCGGTAGAAATTTGGAAAGCTTACGGCGTGACTGATGCCAAGCCAGAACTGCTAGCAGACAACATTGATCGCCATTTATTAGATGCGCAAGTTGGCACTCAAACTGGCGGAACTGGTCAAGTGTTCGACTGGTCACTGATCGGCGACCCAAGTCAAATTATGCTAGCGGGCGGACTGTCGCCAGAAAATGCTCAACAAGCAGCGACACTAGGTTGCTTGGGATTAGATTTAAACTCTGGTGTAGAAAGCGCACCAGGCAAAAAAGATTCACAGAAGTTGCTCGCGGCCTTCACCGCCATTCGCAGCTACTAAAGCTGGATATCAGCTAAAAAATTTAAAGCTATTCGTAGCGAAAAATACGAGAAGGAATATAACGATGGCAAAACTGAATGCCTACTTTGGCGAATACGGCGGTCAGTACGTTCCGCAAATTCTAGTTCCAGCACTGGAGCAACTAGAGCAAGCGTTTATCGACGCGCAAGAAGATCCAGAATTCCGCAGCGAATTCATGACGCTTCTCCAAGAGTATGCGGGCCGTCCAACGGCTTTGACTCTAACTCGTAACCTAACCAAAGGTACGAAAACCAAACTGTACCTAAAACGTGAAGACCTACTTCACGGTGGCGCGCACAAGACCAACCAAGTGTTAGGTCAAGCTCTGCTTGCAAAACGCATGGGTAAAAACGAAATCATCGCAGAAACAGGCGCAGGCCAACACGGTGTAGCAACTGCACTAGCGTGTGCGCTGCTTGGCCTTAAGTGTCGCGTTTACATGGGTGCAAAAGACGTTGAGCGTCAAAGCCCGAACGTATTCCGTATGAAGCTAATGGGCGCAGAAGTTATTCCTGTCCACTCGGGTTCAGCAACGCTTAAAGACGCATGTAACGAAGCGCTACGCGACTGGTCTGCAACTTATGAAGACGCGCACTACCTACTAGGTACAGCGGCAGGTCCTCACCCATTCCCAACCATCGTGCGTGACTTCCAACGCATGATTGGTGAAGAAACGAAGAATCAGATTTTGGCACGTGAAGGCCGTCTTCCTGATGCGGTTATCGCATGTGTGGGCGGTGGTTCAAACGCTATCGGCATGTTTGCTGACTTCATCGAAGAAGAAAGCGTTCGCCTAATTGGTGTTGAGCCAGCAGGTAAAGGTATCGATACTGACCAGCACGGTGCACCACTTAAGCATGGTAAAACAGGCATCTTCTTCGGTATGAAAGCGCCATTGATGCAAGATCCAAACGGCCAAGTTGAAGAGTCTTACTCAGTATCTGCTGGTCTTGATTTCCCTTCAGTTGGTCCACAACACGCCCACCTAAACGCAATCGGCCGTGCTGAATACGACAACGTAACAGATGATGAGGCGCTAGAAGCATTCCAAGAGATTGCGCGTCACGAAGGTATCATCCCTGCTCTAGAATCTTCTCACGCACTGGCTCATGCACTGCGTATGGCTCGTGAGAACCCAGAAAAAGAGCAATTGTTGGTTGTTAACCTATCTGGTCGTGGTGATAAAGATATCTTCACTGTGCATGCCATCCTAGAAGAAAAAGGAGCAATCTAATGAGCCGTTATGAAAAGATGTTTGAGCGCCTAAACGAAAAGAACCAAGGCGCGTTTGTACCGTTCGTAACGGTTTGCGATCCAAACGCAGAGCAGTCTTACAAAATCATGGAAACACTGGTTGAGTCTGGCGCAGATGCCCTTGAACTTGGTATTCCATTTTCAGATCCGCTAGCCGATGGCCCAACCATCCAAGGCGCTAACATTCGCGCGTTAGATTCAGGTGCAACACCAGATATCTGCTTCGAGCAAATCGGTAAGATCCGAGCTAAGTACCCAGAGTTGCCTATTGGCCTTCTGATGTACGCGAACCTTGTTTACTCTCGTGGTATCGAGAACTTCTATGAGCGTTGTGCAAAAGCAGGCATCGATTCTGTTTTGATTGCAGACGTACCAACTAATGAAAGTGCTGAATTTGTTGCTGCTGCAGAAAAGTTTGGTATTCACCCAATCTTCATCGCACCACCAACGGCAAGTGATGAAACACTGAAGCAAGTATCAGAGTTGGGTGGCGGATACACTTACCTACTCTCTCGTGCAGGTGTTACTGGCGCAGAAACCAAAGCAAACATGCCTGTAGGTCATATGCTCGATAGACTGAACCAATTTGATGCACCACCAGCGCTACTTGGTTTTGGCATCTCTGAGCCTGCACAGGTGAAACAAGCACTAGAATCTGGTGCGGCTGGTGCAATTTCTGGTTCAGCCGTGGTAAAAATCATTGAAGCGAACGTTGAGCAGCCACAAATTATGCTCGACAAGCTAGGTGAATTCGTTTCTGCAATGAAAGCTGCCACTCAAAAATAATTTCAGTTTGATATGACACAACAACGCCCGCTTAACATTATGTTTAGTGGGCGTTTTCTTACTATCGCGTTTATACCACGTCATTTTTTGTTCAACGCCCGCACTTTCCAAATCTATCTCAAGCAGAGCACTCAAAGAGTGTTAAGCTTGGGTAACTTAACTAACTCAATAAAGCAATGTGCAGTAAGGTTGCTACATGGAAGAAGTCAAAACACTGCTAGCCAAATGTCCTGTACTATCAGGGCTGCCAGATAAAGGGCTTAGTGAAGCAGCGCAAATGACTAAGGTTCGCTGCTTCGACGAAAAAGCACTGATTTGCAATAAAGGTGCGCTTCAATCTTCTCTTATGGTCATAGCTCAAGGTGCAGTGAGAGTGAACTCAATTAGTTCAAAAGGCAAAGAAGTCACACTGATGATTTTCGAAGCTGGTGGCTGGTTTGGAGACAATGTTTTTTCTCCCGGTATGCCTCGTATTTTTGGTGCGACCGCGCATTCTGACGTGACTGTAATGGAGCTTCCTGGAGATAAATTTCGCCAATTACTCGCCAAATACCCTCAAAGTTACCCCACTATACTAGACTTACTTAGCCGCCGCTTGTGGTCTGCTATTTCTGTTATCGAAGATGACGCGATTAGAGGAATTGAAGAACGAGTCGCCAAAAGGTTGCTGCTACTTGCTGAATACCAACTTAATCAAGCGATCGATACTCGACCATGCGTTGTCAGGGTAACAAGAGAACATATCGCTAACATGATGGGGCTAACTCGTCAGAGTGTACACAAGATACTAAAACGACTAGAAAGTATCGGGATGCTAGAGCTAAACTATGGCTCAGTAACCATTACCAATCCGAAACGCTTAGAAGAATACTTTAAAGAACTCGAGCAATAGATCCATTCAACAAACGCTAAGTATTGTCTAACGATAGCTAAAAAACTTATGCATCTAATTGGTCAAGAGCACAACACCATTTGCGCTTAGGCAAGTGGCGCTGTGACACAAAAACCATTGAATTGACTAAGCTATATTCAATTCAGATTTCAACTCACGTTTCAAAATCTTTCCTGTCGCACTCATCGGGAGGTGTTCACGAATTTCGACATAACGAGGATATTTAAACGAGGCTAATTGCTCTTTACCCCACTTTTGTAATGAATCGGCGTCAATATATTCTTTTGGTTTAAGTACAACGTAAGCTTTTATCTCTTCGCCATACTCTTCATTTGGAATCCCTATCACCGCTACCATTGAAACTGCAGGATGAGTCATGAAAACTTCTTCAATTTCTCTGGGATAAACATTAAATCCACCTCGAATGATCAGATCTTTCATTCTATCGACAATAAATAAATTACCTGAACTGTCAAAGCGGCCCACATCACCAGTATGGAACCAACCATTTTGTAGCGCAGATTCAGTAACTTCTGGGCGGTCAAGATATCCCTTCATAACATTATGACCACGCACAACAATCTCACCTTCTTCGCCTATCGGTAGTGCATTACCTTCAATATCGATAACTTTTACTTCGACACCTTGAACCGGTTGACCTACCGAGCCTGGTATGCGCTCCTGATCCAAATGATTAAAACATGCAATAGGACTTGTCTCCGACAACCCGTATCCTTCTAAGATCGGCACATTAAATGTTTCTTCAAAGGTTCGAAAGATTTCGGTTGGCAATGACGCACCACCGCTTACTGCAACACGCAATGACGAGGTATCAAATTGATGCTGCACATGAAGCAGACCGATGTACATCGTTGGCACACCAGCAAATATCGTCACCCTATGTTTTTCCACCAGCTCAAGAACATGTTTAGGCTCAAACCTAGGCACTAACACCAATGTTGCCCCGCCCAAAACACTAGCATTTAAGTGGACGGTTTGACCAAATGTATGAAATAAAGGCAAAGTTACTAAGTGAATATCATCGGCCTGGCTGCCCATAATGTTTTGTGCCACCAGAGCGTTCATTATGATGTTCTGCTGAGTCAGCTCAGCGCCTTTTGGTAAGCCTGTCGTCCCTGATGTATACAAAATCACACAAGTATCATCCGCATTACGCGGTATATAATCCGGCAACGGTTGGACATCGGCTATAAACGCATTGAGAGTTATTACACCATTCCAATAGCTTTGATCTTGAGATTGAGTCAGTACGACTATGCCTTCGCATGTATCGACTTGTTCAAAGGCTTTGACGCCCTCTTTTGCCATTGGCAGTTCTTTCGTCCCTTCAAAGCAGAAATAAAACTTCGCTTTTGAATCTTCTAAGTGATACTTAATTTCTCGCGCTTTCAAAAGCACATTTAATGGGACTGCAACCGCGCCAGCTTTTTGTATTGCATAATAAACAAACGCGAAAAAAGGAATGTTTGGGCATGAAATCGCAACGCGGTCACCTGGCTTTACGCCTTTATTGATTAAAGACGCTGCGATCTTGCCGGCGATCGCATTAAACTGCGCATAATTTATCTTTTCAGCGCCACATATCAACGCCGTTTTATCTGGTTTACTCGCAGCATTTCTTTGTAACGCAGCAGCAAGATTCATCATAGTCTCTTCACCTCTTACTTGTCTTTCTCGTCTAATCAGCTCAGGAGCATTAACTAAGCAAGTTATCCTTAACACTGGATCGTCAGCATTTGATTCTCACCAGTCATTACCATTTAACATTATGTTTACAACGCAATCAGGACTAAGAATGTAAAGCAATTAACATTTCAGAAGGCAAATTAATAAAAGTGTGAGCTTGAAAGAGATGAATTGTTATAAATATCACCCCAAGTCACTAAAAACTCTGACTGCAATAGCAAATACAAAAGCGGTTAAAATTAACAAAAAGAAAACAAATAAAGAAAAATAAACTTGAACAATCCCAAGCGTAACCCTTATAAGAAAAATCAATAGCAAACGTTTGCTATTGAACAAAACTTTATCGTTCGTCAATAAAATATCGATTAATCCATCAATAATACCTTGCTGCATATTGCCAATTGTAAACGATAAGTGTAAAAAGCAAGGCGAGATAATTATCCGTAAATCCATTTATGGTTAGTGGGTAATTTTAGGATTTTACATTTTATTAGCACAGAGGTTATGGAAGTGTTAAAAGAAAAGAGTTTGCTAAACAACATTGGCGTACAAGTCGTAATCGCCATGATCGTGGGCACAGCCGTTGGTGCCATGATGGGTCATGATGCGACAGTGTTCGCTCCTTTAGGTGCTATCTTTATCAACTTAATCAAAATGTTGGTTATTCCTTTGGTCGCTGTAGCCTTGATTTCTGGCGCCGCTGGTCTTGGGAACAGCCAGTCAGCAGGTAAAGTTGGTATCGTCACTCTAGGTTATTTTGGTTTAACATCCGCCCTAGCCGTTGCGCTTGCACTATTTATGGGTGAAGTATTCCAACCAGGCATGGGTATCGACGTCTCTGGCGTTGAAGGCATGTTCTCAGCAGAATACGCTTCAAAAGGTGAACTACCTACTTTCTGGGCAACCATCACTGGTATGATCCCAACCAACGTTTTCCAATCACTAAATGAAGCAAACATCCTACAGATACTCGTTTTCTGTATGTTCTTTGGTATTGCGATTTCTAAGCAAGCAAAAGAACGTCGTGAACCAATCATCAATGGTGTTAACTGCATCGTTGACGCAATGGTTTGGATGATCAATAAAGTAATGATCATTGCACCTATCGGTGTATTTGGTCTGATGGCAGAAGCCGTCGGTACGTTCGGTTTTGGTGCGCTAATGGTGGTGTTTAAACTGTTCGTTGTTTACGTTGCCGCCATCCTAATCTTCGGTTTCGTTGTTTACCCAGCAATGGTGCATGTTTTCACGAAGACATCTGCGAAGAAATTCCTGTCTTCAATGAAGAAACCGCAAGCAGTTGCGCTTTCAACAGCGTCTTCTATGGCAACACTGCCTGTCACAATGGACACCTGTGAAAAAGAGCTGGGCGTAAAAAATTCAACTGCATCATTTGTTCTGCCTCTAGGCGCAACGATCAACATGTCAGGTAATGCGATTTACTATGGCTTGGTTGCTATCTTCTTTGCTCAACTGTTCAATATCGATCTAGGCATGGGCGCTTACATTGCAATTATCGTAACGTCTACATTGGGTGCGGTTGGTCAAGCGGGTGTTCCTGGCCCTTCTTTCCTAGTGGTTGCCGTGCTTCTTGCCGCTGGCATTCCAATTGAAGGTCTACCGCTGCTATTCGCTCTTGACCGTATTTTCGATATGATTCGTACAGCACTGAACATCACAGGTGATGCTGCATGTGCAGTTATCGTTGATGCGCTAATTGAAGAAGAAACGGCAGAAGCTGAGCTAAAAAAGCAAGAAGCCTAACCCTTTCTTGAATAGACCAAAAACCGCTCATAATGAGCGGTTTTTTTGTCTTTTCTTGCATTACGTAACTATACAAATAGAAACCGATGGCATAAATTTTTCAAAATGATATAAACCATTACAAAATATAACAAAACGTTAGAACTAGGTTATATCATGAGTCTTGAGCAATCTTTGGAATATCTCACCAAAACAAATTTGCCGATCGAATCAAAGCAGCAGGCACTGATTGACTTAGTTATTCTTACCCTAACGAAACAAAAACGAGATGCTCTTTTTCAACAGGTTGCTCTGTATCGAATAAAACTGCTTAAATCTCTCTTTCCTAAACACGCATCAAAAAGTCTTTCTGCACTATTTGAGTTAATGGATTATCGAGATTTAGTGCAACAGTATCCGACAGGTTTCTCCAAAGAGATTCGTTTACTTGAACAACTTGCCGCAGATTGTTACCCGCATTGGATGGTTTTCTGGTGTCAATG
The DNA here is from genome assembly GCF_033340475.1 of Vibrio sp. 1078-1. NCBI lineage: Bacteria > Pseudomonadati > Pseudomonadota > Gammaproteobacteria > Vibrionales > Vibrionaceae > Vibrio > Vibrio sp. 1078-1. The sequence goes on along the minus strand of NZ_JAWOWM010000007.1, from coordinate 107,346 downwards.
CGAGATCGAAGCAATCAAGCAAAAATATCCTTCAAACGAAGCTGCGATTCCTACTCCGCTTCCGTTTGACGACCACAGCTATACTAGCGTGTTAATTGAAGATATCGCAGATTGCGATCTTGAGGTAATGCTGCCAAATCATGCAGCGTTAATGCCGATTTCCGAAGCGATCACACTGAGTAATCTTGAGCTTTTCGTCCAAACTGAACAATGGTTTGAAATCTTGCCTCTTTTATCACTCTCGCAAAAAGGGCAGCACTTTGCGCTCTTGCTCAAATCGTCATCTTCACCAATCATGGTCTCCTCCGCTTTAGTGCAAAGCTGGCATCAACGAAATAACTGGCTCAGTTACTCACCACAGTTTAGTAACGAACAATGGCAGTTTTGCTTTCCTAATCATGGGTACAGTGTTCTCAATCAACTGGGTATTTTGGAGTGTCGTGCTCTAACTCATGAGCACACTCTTATTGAGTTTGATGCTCAGTTTCAATCTCGTGTAAAGAACACTGAAGCGGTTTGCGAAGTGCTGCGCCTTACGGTGGGAGGCAACATCCAACAAAAGCTGTATTTTTTGTATCTGGCGCAAAAAACAATGATGAGTGAGCTTTATAAAACAGGCTATAAGCTCGGCTTTACCATTATTGAGCAAGTATTTATGTTAAATTTCTATCAATCTATTGATTTAAGTGCCTACTTTCACTCAGGATACCGCGACATTAACGGTGACGGTACCAAGACATACCGCGGTTTCTGGAATTTAGGTATGATGGTTGAAGCATTTCAAGACATACAATTTCGCGACTACAAACATTGCGTACGAACAAAAAGAATGGATAAAAAGGTGAATGAGCATGCTTGATGTTCATTTGCACGGTCTCTTTTACCCAAAAGCAATGGCATTGTACGCGACTGTACTAATAGTATTCGCTTGGCTACTGTATTACTGCTATCGCCTAAAGCAGAAGAGTGAATCAATCTTAGGCTCGCATCACGCGCCTTACATCGCTTATTCCAGCTGTATCATTGTTTGGATAAGCAGCAACGCCTATTTCCATACCGATTTATTGCCAGAATTAGGCTCTGTTGGTGGCATCTTTATGGCTAAGTTAGCGAACTTAGCGTCTTTTTTCGCCTTTGCGTTTGCATTCTATTTTTCTTGCCAGTTAACCGCAGATGTTAAAAAAACAGCGGTCAAAGTCTGGCAAAAAGTCGTCTTTGTCGCACTAGCAACGTATTCACTGTACATCAACTTAGTGCCGAATCTTACTGTCGAAAATGTCACCATTAGTGGTCCAAGCCAGTTCGTCATTGAATTTGGCCCACATACCTCATATTTTTTCATTAGTTTGCTAGCTTTCGTGGTACTAACGCTGCTTAACTTGATTGCCATGCGCGCGAACAGCAGCAAGCTCACGCTAGCAAAAAGCAACTATATGATCGCTGGCATTTTGGTATTCATGTTATCTACGGCAGTGATACACCTTGGAATGACGTATTTCCTTGGCGACTTCTCCCTAACTTGGTTACCACCAGCACTTTCAATCAGCGAAATGTTGTTTGTGGGCTATGCCCTACTTACCTCCCGCTTCTACAGCGCTAAATATCTCACGTACTTAACGGTAAGCGCGCTCTTAGTCTGCGCCATTTTTGTTCTGCCGCTAGGGGCGATATTTATTCCGATCTCTGAAGATAACCAATGGCTTGTTGCGGTACCTTTATGTGCGCTTATCGGTATCACTTGGCACTTGCTTTTTAAGCGAGTCAGTCGTTACGCTTCGTATTTTATTTATGGGAAACGACACACTCCCGTTCAGCAAATCCTTGGGTTAGAGGAAGAGTTTAAACGCTCAATAGATGATGCTATGCGTCAGTTGGCATCGTTACTTAACATACCAAACAACAAGCTACAGCTAGTCACTAGCAATTACACAGAAACGTTTTACGAAGAGTACCTGCCGTCAAGCAAGTCAGTTCTCGTGCTTGATGAGTTGTCTGAAGAAATTGATTATGCCTCCTCTTCTAAAGGGTCGATGAGAAAGCTCTACGAGCGCATGCGCTCAAGCAATACTGCGCTCGTTATGCCTCTCTTCGGTCGTGGAAAATCTGTTACTCACTTGCTGATTTCTTCACATAAAATAGATAATAAGCTGTTTTCTAATGAAGAAATCTCAGCTCTGCAAACGTTATTAGTTCGCATCCAGAGCACCATTGAAGCCGATAGAAAGGTACGCCAAAGCCGTGCGCTGGCTAACTCCATTGCACATGAAATGCGTAACCCTCTCGCTCAAGTACAATTACAATTTGAAGCTTTAAAACAGCATATAGAGTCAAACGCCTCACTGGATACGCTAAAAAGAGAAATTGATAAAGGTGAAGCCGCTATACAACGCGGTCGACAACTTATCGATATTATTTTACGAGAAGTTAGCGACAGCTCACCAGAGCATGAGCCTTTAGCTCTCACTTCCATACATAAAGCCATCGACCAAGCAGTAAGCCGTTATGGTTTTGAAAACGATCAAATAATAGAGAGAATTAACCTGCCACAGGCACACGATTTTGTCGCGAAGTTAAATGAGACCCTGTTTAACTTTGTCATTTTCAATTTGATTCGTAACGCTATCTACTATTTTGATTCTTATCCCGACAGTCAAATTGAGATTCGTACCCAGACGGGGGCTTACGAAAACATTCTGATCTTCCGAGATAGTGGGCCAGGTATATGTAGCAGTATCTTACACAAGATATTTGATGACTTTTTCTCGTATCAAAAAAGCGGAGGCAGTGGCTTAGGTTTGGGCTATTGCCAACGTGTTATGCGCTCCTTCGGAGGACGAATAGAGTGCCAGTCTGAATTGAACGAGTTCACAGAATTCTACTTGTATTTCCCAGTCGTACCAAACGCACCAAAACCAGAGACATTAAGAGCACCGGACTTTGATAGCTGGAAAGCAACTGCATCACATTCTGAAAATTATTCAGCTCAACACGTACAAGTATGTAAAGATGCACCAACAGTGCTCATTGTAGATGACAAAGAGGTGCAACGCACCTTGGTACAGATGTATTTAAAAAGATTGGGAGTCAACAGCTTACAAGCAAATAATGGAGCCTCTGCGGTAGAACTATTCCACTCTCACAAGATTGATCTCGTTCTTATGGATGTCCAAATGCCGGTAATGAATGGATTTGACGCCAGCCAACGGATTAAGCAAATCACATCCTCCGTTCCAATCATTGCCTTATCTGGTGAGTCTGGAGCTAGAGAGTTGGAGCTAATTTCGACACTCATGGATGACAGGCTCGAAAAGCCCACCACGTTAAATGCACTTCAAGTCGTCATCCAAAGATGGTTACAGAACGAGAATTTTGCACCTTCCAACACTTTTTAATTTGCAAATATAGAATTGGCACTAGATGTGCATTGTTGGAGTAAATCGAATTATCCAGAAGGTCAAGCAGGCTGCAAATGAGTAGCGTATGAGCTTGATAAGGAGATCGCCATGTTACTTCATCGACATACATACTACGGCTTGATTCATCATGGAATCAAAACACTGTTACTTGATCGCTTAGGCCACTATACAGAAGAAGAGTATCATCAATATCTGACCCTGATGACTGGTAAATCCACTTGCTTCACGATGTCTCTCGAAGAGCTAGAAGCAACGGTCGATAACTTACTGCGGGAAGGCTATTTAGAAGATGTAAAAACGCTTATTTCCCAATATCAACGTGTGGCTTAAGGTTTAAAACTCTCAACTCTATTGCCGCTTCACGCGGCAATTTTTATTCCTTCCATTTGCTGTTTCGACGTGGAAGAAGCTTGCGGTCTATACGATATACTAAGCGTTACTATTCTTACCTTAACTTCCTCAGTATTCACATCTTGTCAGATTCCGTTAGACTGTCTTCAATTCAATAATTAGGTAGATTTTGCCATCATGAAGCAGATCCTAGACTTTATACCACTCATCGTTTTCTTCGCTTTATACAAGCTGTACGACATCTACGTAGCGACAGGTGCACTGATCGTAGCAACAGCCATTCAACTTGTCGTCACCTACGCGCTGTATAAGAAAGTCGAAAAGATGCAGCTAATAACATTTGTTATCGTCACTATCTTCGGCGGCATGACCCTTTTCTTCCACGACGACAATTTTATAAAGTGGAAAGTCACCATCATTTACGCGATTCTGGCGATTGGCTTAGCAGTGAGCCACGCATTGGGAAAATCAGCTATCAAAGGTATGCTAGGCAAGGAAATTACGTTACCTGACGCTGTTTGGGCAAAGATTAACTGGGCTTGGGTTGGCTTCTTCTCATTCTTCGCTGGCCTAAACATTTATATTGCTTACGAATTGCCGTTGGATGTTTGGGTTAACTTCAAAGTATTTGGAATGTTGATCGCGACATTTGCCTACATGATTGCGACTGGCTTTTACATTTATAAACACATGCCAAAAGAACAAAAAAATAACTCATCCGATGTGTCCACTGATGATTAAAAACTCAGTTTTGCTATAATCCGCGACTTCACAGCGACCTTAGGGTCGCTGTTTTGCTCCATGTATCAGTAAACCGCTCAAACAACGTACCGTTTTCAGACCATTCTTGCTGCTGTAAACCAACTTTCTCTGGTCCGGTATCTGCGGTTTTTTAAGGACCTTTGGTTCTAGGTATTTACTATGTTGGCGCTTAGTTTGAGCGCCTTTAAGATTTAGGATGTCACAATGAGTCAAGAAATTAGCTCTCCGAAAGGTCAAATGCTGCTTCGTACCCTTGCAATGCCTGCAGATACAAACGCCAATGGCGATATTTTTGGCGGTTGGATAATGTCTCAGCTCGACTTAGCGGGCGCGATTCTGGCAAAAGAGATCTCTTGTGGTCGCGTTGTCACCGTTTCGGTATCAAGCATTACGTTCAAAAAACCTGTTGGTGTGGGCGATGTCGTATGCTGCTACGGCGAATGCACTAAGATCGGCCGCACATCCATGAGTGTCGATTTGGAAGTATGGGTCAAACCCGTCAAAGCTCACGGTGTTGGCGAACGCTTCATGGTTTGTGATGCGACCTTCAACTACGTAGCCATTGACAGTGAAGGTAAACCACGTCCGGTTCAGAATTAGTCAACCTACAACGCTAACAGTTAGAAAGGATCTCACATTTTCTGTTGTTCACTTGTGAGAGACACAAAAAAGGCGTTAAATTAACACTTTACCCTACCAATTAAGGAACTATGCTATGTGGTATGTCATCTTTTCACAGGACGTTGAGAACTCGTTGGAAAAACGCATGAGCGTTCGCCCACAACACTTGGATCGCTTACAAAAGCTACAAGACGAAGGTCGCCTTCTTACAGCTGGTCCGATGCCTGCGATAGATTCTGACAATCCTGGTGAAGCTGGATTTACGGGCTCAACTGTCATCGCTGAATTCGCCTCTCTAGAGGATGCTAAAGCGTGGGCAGAAGCCGATCCTTACGTAGCGGCTGGTGTTTACGATAATGTAATCGTGAAACCGTTCAAAAAAGTGTTTTAATTTATGAAAAAATTACTGTGTCTTTTCTTGGTATTTGGTGCTCTGGCTGGCTGTTCATCAACCGATGATAATCAGCGCCAACTTGAGCTTATGGCATCAAACCGAGCAGGAGTCTTGTCAGCGGGCCTCCCTTTAGAGTACGGTCCACTGCAAATAATGCGTGTCTCATCCAACAAAAATGTTGTAGAGATGATGATGATTTATAACGATGGCGCACTCGGTGCAAAGCCGTTAAATCAAGTACTGAATACCAGTATCTATACCTACTGCAGCAACCCAGAAGTTCGCAAGCAAATTGATATGGGCTTGATGTATCGTATTAAAGTACGTAATTCTCGCGGTCAGTTGATGGCAGATGAGTTGGTTTCCGCACAGACTTGTACTCAGGTGAAGTAGCTACAGTAATTTTTGTTGCTTTCGGCATGAGACGATGATTCGCTATTATTGGATAATCTGAAAACGAAAGTTAACAATTAAGAATAGAAAAACGGAGACCACAGTCTCCGTTTTTATTTGCTGTAACGATGTGTTATGCCAGCTCAGCACGGAGCTTCTTCGCCGCTGAAACCAGATTTGCCAATGCGGCTTCTGTCTCCTTCCAGTTTCGTGTTTTCAGACCACAATCTGGGTTTACCCACAAACGTTGAGCCGGAATTTTTTCTGCCGCTTTCTTGATTAAACCTTCAATCCATTCTTCCGTAGGAATGTTTGGTGAGTGAATGTCATAAACACCAGGGCCAATTTCGTTCGGGTAATTGAACTCTTCAAATGCTTTCAGCAACTCCATATTCGAGCGAGATGTTTCAATGGTAATGACGTCCGCATCGAGTGCCGCAACCGAATCAATGATTTCATTGAACTCGCTGTAACACATATGAGTGTGAATCTGAGTTTCTGGTTTTGCACTTGCCGCAGAGACCTTAAACGCATTTACGGCCCATTCTAAGTACGCTTTGTGATCGCGTTTTTTGAGTGGTAAACCTTCTCGAATGGCTGGCTCATCAATTTGAATGATATTGATGCCTGCATCTTGCAGGTCAGACACCTCATCACGCAGTGCCAAAGCAAGTTGCTGCGCAATTTCTTGACGTGTGATGTCTTCACGTGGGAACGTCCAACACAAAATCGTAACTGGTCCAGTCAACATGCCTTTCATCTGTTTGCTGGTTAGCGACTGGGCGTACGTCGACCATTCAACCGTGATCGGTTTTTCACGTTCAATGTCAGCAACTACAATGGCAGGTTTCACACAGCGAGAGCCATAACTCTGTACCCAACCAAATTTGGTCGTTTGAAAACCCGCCAAGTTCTCAGCGAAGTATTCCACCATGTCGTTACGCTCTGCTTCGCCGTGAACAAGCACATCTAGGTCGAGCGCCTCTTGACGTTTTACTGCGTCAGCAATATGTCCTTTAAGTGCTTGGATATATTCAGACTCAGATAATTGACCTGTACGATAAGCGCTGCGCTGCACCCGGATTTCACCCGTTTGAGGAAAAGAGCCGATTGTCGTTGTTGGCAACAAAGGCAAGCCCAATACTTCAGCTTGATGCGCAGCACGCTCTGCATAAGGTGCGCTGCGCTCGGCAAGTGACGCGGTAATGTTGTTTAAACGCGCTTGTACTTGAGGTTTATTCACATGTGTTGCTGTCTTGCGCGCTTTGATTGGCTGGCTATAGGTATCACAAGCGAGAATCGCATTTTGGTCACCATCGAGCGCTCGGCCAAGCAAGGCGACTTCTGCCACTTTTTGTTTTGCAAAGGCAAACCAACTTTTTACTTCTTCGCTCAGTTCTGTTTCCAGTGCTAAATCAACAGGGCTATGTAGCAGAGAACATGAACTGGCAACCCAAAGTTTGTCGCCCAGTTTCTCTTTGACTGGCTGTAGACGCTCGAGTTGGGCACTTAAATCTGAACGCCACACGTTACGACCATTCACAACGCCGGCAGAAAGCACCCACCCCTCCGGTAACTTGGCAACCACATCGTCAAGCTGCTGAGGGACGGCAGATAAATCGATATGCAAACCATCCACCGGTAGCTCTACAATTTTGTCTAGCGTATCGCTTACGGAGTCAAAGTACGTCGTTAGCAGCACTTTTACATCGCTTCGAATCACTTGGTAGGCTAGCTTAAACGAATCAGCCCATTTGCTTTCTAGCTCCAGTGACAAAATTGGCTCATCAATCTGAACCCACTCAACACCTTGACTTGCTAGCTTTGCCAAAATAGCTTGGTAAGCAGTAAGTAAGCGTGGTAGCAGGGTTAAGCGGTCAAACCCTTCTTCGACCTCTTTGCCCAAGTAAAGGTAACTGACTGGGCCAAGCAAAACAGGCTTCACTTGGTGGCCAGCTTGAAGCGCTTCGTTGACTTCTTCAAACAGTTGCGGCCAGCTTACTTCAAACGTATCGTCCTTGCTGAACTCAGGGACAATGTAATGGTAGTTTGTGTTGAACCATTTGGTCATATCCGATGCCGCAGCGCCCGCACAGCTGCAACCCGCCTGAGATTGACCGCGACCCACTTTAAACAACGTATCCAGGTTAGGGAAACCATCAGCGTGACGCTTTGGCACATGACCCAATAGCAACGTGGTCGTCAGTACATGATCGTACCAAGCGAAGTCGCCAGCGGTGGCAAAACTCAGACCAGCATCCGTTTGTGTTTGCCAGTTTTTGGCGCGTAGATCTGCCCCAACCTTTTTAAGCTCAGCTTGATCAATTTCTCCTCGCCAGTATTTCTCCTGAGCGAATTTTAATTCTCTTTTTTCACCAATGCGTGGATAACCTAGTATGTGAGTCGTTGTCGCCATGTCCCTATTCCTTTCTCAATTTTGTTCAATTTGTTTGGGTCAGAGCATCTTTCGGTAAACAATAAGATGTCTGGATGGCTAAACTATCGCTCTCATCTGATATTAGAACAACGTCCATTTATTCAACTTGTTTATTAAAAAAATTCATCATGAAGCGACATGATTCGCAAATAAAAACAACAAATAGACGTCTAGACGTTTACATATCCATTTTTTGTCGTTAAGTTATTTACACGATTGCTATTCTGTTCATAGCGAGCAACAAAGGATGAAAGGAATTCATGATAGAGCTAAAACATTTGCGGACACTCACTTCGCTTCGAGACACTGGCTCTCTAACGGCGACAGCGACCGCTTTGCATCTCACTCAGTCGGCACTGTCTCATCAGATCAAAGATTTGGAGGCGCGAATTGGAGGGCAACTGTTCCTGAGAAAGACTCGTCCGGTGAAGTTCACTTCAGAGGGAGAAATCCTATTGCGTCTTGCAGAAGATATCCTTCCGAAACTCGCAAGAGCAGAAAATGATTTAGCGAGCTTGAAAGAGGACGTCAATGGCCGATTACATATGGCCATTGAATGTCACTCTTGCTTCCAATGGCTAATGCCTGCACTTAGGGAGTACCAACTTGCTTGGCCTAGCGTAACATTGGACTTTTCCTCTGGTTTTGGCTTTGAACCACTCCCAGCTCTATTGGCAGGCGAACTCGATCTCGTTATTACTTCCGATATCCAACCTCGATCCGAAGTCCACTACGAGCCTCTATTCGACTTTGAAATGCGTTTAATTACCGCAACCAACCACCCATTGGCGGAAAAAGAAATTATTGAGCCGCAAGATCTCGCAGATCAAACCATGCTCTCTTATCCTGTTCAAAAACAAAGGCTAGACGTCGTAAAACACTTTCTTCAGCCAGCAGGAATAGAACCTGCGAAATGGAAGCAAGCCGACAACACTCTCATGTTAGTTCAGATGGTCTCTGCTGGATTAGGGGTGGCGGCACTACCCAATTGGGCGATTTCTGAATTTTCTCGCCAAGGTCTTATTACCAGTAAACCTTTCGGCCAAGGCTTATGGCGTCGCTTGTTTGCTGCAACGCGTCACTCAGAGAAAGAAAAGCGTTACTTACAAGCTTTTTTCGCAACCGCGAGGCTACAATGTAAAAGCCACCTTGACGGAATCAAGGTGGCTTAAAAGATTTGGGTTATGAAAGGCTTAGCGTTGATATGCTTTAAATTGGTTAGTCAATGGATCGTACTGATAACCGAGCATATCAAGCTTGCCGACTACAGACTCTACATCCATCTCATACACTGATACTAACTCGTCAAAACTGTCGCACTCTAAACGTAGCTTTTCGTTGACGATACCTAGCAAAATAGTGCTGTCCAGATTACCTACATTGCTTAAATCCATCGCGACTCTCCTCTTCGACAAGGTATATAAACAAGCGTAGTAGTAATCACGCGAATTTAAAGTGAGTGCGATCTAAAACGTGATCACCTTATACCCAAGCACCAAGAAAGCACTTGGATATAAGCTGTCTAGCTTTGTCTTTAGAATAGAGGTTAAGCCGCGAGAGAGAATAAACCTTGCAGGCTCGTCATCGACGCGAGTGCTAGCAACAAGGCAACGCTCAGTTGCACCTTTTCTGGTTTCTTATGCGTAAAAATATGCCAACACCACACAATAATTGAAGAAATTAGCATAGCTAAAGACAGCAAGATCGGCTGTGTCGCAGCGTTTAGTGTGGCTTCATTTAACTGATAAGAAGCAAACAACGTTGCGATGACTAATAGCATTCCAGACACAATGCCCGTAACTGGTAAAATACGGTGAAATGCCTGTAATCTGCTGCGAGCTATCGTAAGCAGCAATTGAGAAAATGACGCCCCAAGGAAAAATATCATTAGCGCCATCGCTATCGATGCTGGCCAGCTTGATTGCTCAAATACTTGAATACTCACATACGCAAAGGCCAAACCATTCGCTAAATGCATCGCCCATAGTGGCCCTTTTTCACGCGTTTTCTTGGTTTGAACCTGAGAATAGAAGTAGAAAATAGCAAACACGATCATAAATGCTTCAATGCGAAGTGACGCAACAGCGAGCCACAATACAGCTACTGCAGGCAACATTTTATGAAGACGTCCTCGCTGACCAGGACAAATATCGCCCTTGATTAGAAGCAAAGTCAGTAGCGCTTGTGCGCCAAATAGCATCGGAGGGAAAGTAACCAGCAATTGTTGAATCATGTTGAATGCACGCTCAAAAGTCATTTTGGGGGGCGATAATATCAAATCAACTATCGCCAAACCACCGAAAGTCGGCCCCCAAATGAGCTAAAACGGTAAGACAATTTTATTCACAGAGAAGCAAGATACTTCAACGCGTCTTCCTGCGTTAAAACTCCACGGTACTCTTCTTTGGTATTACACAATACCCAAGGGAAACGAATGCCGGTTTTAACCAACTCTCGAATAACAGAGACAGGTAAATCCTCATCAACCAACACAAATTCGGTGCTCATTATCTGATTAACAGGACGTTTCCAAATTCTGCTTTCTCGTTCAGTTTCTCGCTCTGTGCCCATCGAGGGCGTTAGGTGTAAATTCACCGTCTCTTTCGTAATTAACCCAACACAACGATTTTCATTGAGAACAACTAAAGGCAAGCTTGGATTCAAATTCATGTACTCCACTGCCAAGGAGAGCGGTTCTCCAGGGTCCATAGACCTGACTTGTTCATGGCTCACAGATTGCAACACATCACTTTGCTTAGACTCAACCGCGATGTCAGAGAACAGATGCTCATAACTGTCCGCTTTATCCATCAAATCGACAGGCACGGCAGCAGAAAATAGAAAGCCCTGCATGTAATCGACACCGATTTCTGCCAATACTTGAAGTTCTTGCTTAGATTCCACGCCTTCAGCAACCACTTTTACATTCATTTGCTGTGCAAGCTCGGTGACCATTTTCACAATGTTATAGCTGGTGCTCCCTTTATGAATGTTCTTGATGAATTTTCGGTCTATTTTCAGTAAATCAAACTGCCCTTTTTCTAGATAAGAAAAAGAAGAATACCCAGTACCGAAGTCATCAATCGCGATCTCAATGCCCTCTTTCCGCACTTCCTCTAGAGCTCGAGTATGCTCCTCATCTTGTTCAAAATACGCGGTTTCTGTTAGCTCGATAGTTACTCGCTTAGGGTCTACACCACTGGCTTTAATCAAATCATGCGACCGCTGAAGGATCTGAAGAGAATCCAATTTCGTATTGAGGGAGCGATTGATGGTCACGCCCACTTCCTCGCCATAAATTTCTTGTAAGCGCGGAAAGTGCTTCAACGCAGCTTGGCAGACCACATCATCAAGTGCCGCTATGAGTTCTAGATCTTCAATAATAGCGATCATCTTTTGCGTACAATACGCATCATTTTCATCATAGAAGCGTGCGAGAGCCTCGAACTTAACCACTCTTCCGGTTTGAACGTCGATAATCGGTTGAAAGTAAACGTCCACTAGCCCACTCTCTATTTGCGCCTCCAAAAACGCCTCGAGATGTTGGCGCTTCACTAATTCAGAGTGAAGTTCACTGTCGTAAAAGTTGAAATAGCTGCCTTCACCGGAAATAGAGGACAACATCGCTTGCGCTGCATGTGCTAGCGCTTGTCTTGGTCGGTTCGTATCATAACCAAGGATTGACACACCAGTTTGGCCTTTAACGATAGTGGCATGCATTTTTGTGCCCATTTCATTTCTAAGCTCATTAAAGAATCCTTTCATGGCAATTTGGATCAAACGAACCGGGCTCAACCATTGACAATGAGGGGTCTGCAAGCATACGACAAACACATCCCGAGATAACTGCCCCGCAATACTGGTGTAGCGACTTCGCATAATAAAATCTGCAAAACCTAATTGCTGTTCAAGCAAGTATCTCTCCGAAAACTTGGGTCTTAGTGTCATAACAATGTTGAGTTCTTTATTTCTGCTTTCATTCGCTAAGGTAGCTAATTGGAGTTCAAATTCTTTCCTCGTCGGTAAAAAGGCAGCCCAATCATGCTGTTGTTCACAACGATTTTTCATCCACAACAACGAAGCAGAAATATCCGTAGAAAATCCGAGATAAAGAATTCGTCCAGAGTGAAACGTAAGTCGGTAAATACAAAGATGATGAGCTTGGTTGCTACCGTTTGCTGTTTTGCTCAGCAAGTTACCACACCAACATCCTTCATCATTAATTTGCTGCCACAGCTGATCATAAAACGCTTGGCTATGGTGAGAGGTACTGAATATATGAGTTTTAAGCCCAACCAGATCTCGGTTTTGATAGCCCATTTGTAACTCAAAGGCACGGTTACAACCTAAGATGCGCGTATCTTCATCGGCAACTAAAACGCCTACATTTGGCAAATCAAAAATCGTTTCGAGAATTTTCGCTAACTCCTCGCAACCAGTGATTGTTAATTGTGGAATGATAGTGCCTTGGATAATGCGCTTATTGAGCCTTTCAAAACTAATAGTAACGTGCACTAAGTTAACGTTTTTTAGCATCATGCAACAAGAAAACCGCCCCCGTCCGCCAAAGAGTTCCACTTCTAGAATTCGTTGTTTTAGCGTTTCTTGTTGCCCCATCAGCATATGATCAAACAAGTTATTTAGGCTGGTTACTGGCGTACTTATCCCAAATGCCTTTGCCATTCCTTGCTGATCACATTCGAACTCGCGAGTATCAATATCGTAAGACCACTCTATAACAGGAGTTAGACTGGAAGTCGTTTGCATTTTTGGATGCACTGTTGTCGTAGATTCACTCATACCCTAGCCCCTTTTTTTGTAATTAGCCCAAGGCTCAAAATTCACAGTCAATTCGCGACATTCCAGTTGGGACCTGCCGATCCTCTTTATAGATGGATTGTGTCAACGATAAGCCTATCGACTTAGAACTATTTCCAGAGCAGCTCAGCCTTTTGCATTTAATATGCACTAATTTGATTATAGGCTTTACCCCATATAAGCACACCATTGCTTATGCTTTGTATTAAGATTGCGACATTTTTCATGAACCGATCTATAACCATGAGGCTTTCAAGGTGAAATTAGACAGAAAATCGCCGATAGAGCATTGATATTTTTACAAACCAAATAAAACTCGATGAACTAAGCTTGAATAGATGAGTTTGTTATAGATACCTGATAATCAAATCGCTATAATTCGCGCTCCCTGGAACAGAGAGCAAAATATGACCAATAACATCACTCCTATTCATGAGTACAAAAAATACTGGGCAGAGTGTTTTGGTACGGCACCTTTCTTGCCGACCAGTCGCAAAGAAATGGATGCCCTAGGATGGGATAGCTGTGACATTATCATTGTAACCGGTGACGCTTATGTGGATCACCCAAGCTTTGGTATGGCTATCATTGGCCGCCTGCTAGAAGCACAAGGTTTCCGTGTCGGTATCATTGCTCAACCAGAATGGCAAAATAAAGATGCGTTCATGCAACTTGGTAAGCCAAATCTGTTCTTCGGGATCACTGCGGGTAACATGGACTCCATGATCAACCGTTACACAGCGGATAAAAAGCTTCGTCACGATGACGCGTACACACCAAATAACGAAGGTGGTAAACGCCCAGACCGCGCAACGTTGGTATACTCTCAACGTTGTCGTGAGGCTTACAAAGAAGTACCTATTGTTTTAGGTGGTATCGAAGCCAGCCTACGCCGTGTGGCACACTACGATTACTGGTCAGATAAAGTTCGTCGTTCAGTACTGTTTGATGCAAAAGCAGACATCCTACTTTTTGGTAACGCAGAACGCGCACTTGTCGAAGTAGCACATCGCATCGCAAACGGCGAAGATATCAGCACCATGACCAATATTCGTGGTACTGCCGTGAACTTGCCAGCGGCGCCAGAAGGCTACACGGTTATTGATTCTTCTCGCATTGAAAAACCTCGTAAAGAAGCGTTCATACCAAAGAACCCATACGAAGTAGAAACTCAGTGTGAAACTAAAAAAGACGAGCCAGTTGCACAACCAATCACGATTCGCCCATCACGCCACGATGCTGCGACGACTGCGGTCCGTTTACCTTCGTTTGAAAAGCTAAGAAACGATCGCATTCTTTATGCACATGCAAGCCGTGTATTGCATTTAGAAACGAACCCGTACTCTGGTCGAGCGTTACTTCAAAGCCATGGTGATCGTGAACTTTGGGTAAACCAAGCTCCAATTCCATTGACGACCGAAGAGATGGACTTTGTGTTTGGCCTGCCTTACGCGCGTGTTCCTCATCCTATGTACGGCAAAGCAAAAATTCCTGCGTACGACATGATCAAGACGTCTGTGAACATCATGCGTGGTTGCTTTGGTGGCTGTTCTTTCTGTTCGATTACCGAGCATGAAGGTCGAATCATTCAAAACCGTTCGAAAGAGTCTATCATCAACGAGATTGAAGAAATTCGCGACAAAGTTCCAGGCTTTACCGGCACAATTTCCGATCTTGGTGGCCCGACTGCAAACATGTACCGCCTGGGCTGTAAAGATCCAAAAGCGGAAGCGAACTGTCGTCGTCCTTCTTGTGTATTCCCGGGCATCTGTAACAAGCTAAACACAGACCACAAACACACGATCGATTTATACCGCGAAGCGCGTAAAGTTGAAGGCGTGAAGAAAGTGATGGTTGCATCTGGCGTACGTTACGACCTTGCGATTGAATCACCAGAATACGTGAAAGAGCTCGTTACTCACCACGTAGGCGGTTACTTGAAGATTGCACCGGAACATACAGAGAAAGGTCCTCTTGATCTGATGATGAAGCCAGGCATGGGTACGTACGATCGCTTTAAAGAGATGTTCGAGAAATACAGTGCAGAAGCAGGCAAGAAGCAGTACTTAATCCCTTATTTTATCTCTGCGCACCCAGGCACAGAAGACGAAGACATGCTGAACCTTGCTCTGTGGCTCAAAAAGAACAACTTCGAATGTGACCAAGTACAAAACTTCTACCCTTCGCCAATGTGTAACGCAACGTCGATGTACTACTCAGAGACAAACCCTCTGAAACGCGTGAAGTACAAAAAACGTGAAGATGTACCTGTAGCAAAAGGTGAACGTCAACGTCGCCTACATAAAGCGCTGTTGCGTTACCACGATCCAGCAAACTGGCCAATGATCCGTGAAGCCCTAGTCAGTATGGGTAAAAAACATTTGATTGGTGACAAACAAGGCTGTCTCGTTCCTGCAGAAGACATTGAAGCACAAACACCTGCGCAACGTCGTAAATCTGGTCGTCACGGGGCAAACCGCTTTGCAACCAAACATACCAAAAATCAACCAGGCTTCGGTGGTCATTTGAACAAACGCTCTGAAAGCGGTTCAAAAGATGGTAAGCCATCTGGTAACCGTAACGGTTCTGGCAAAGCTACAGGTGGTCAACGCCCTGCAAGCAACGGCCAACGTCCTAGCGGCAACGGTGCAAACCGCCCGGCAGGTAGCAAGCCGCAAGGCCAAGGTCGCCCGCAAGGACAAGGCAAACCAGCTGGTCAACGTAAACCAAAGCGTCGCTAATTATTTAGAGCTTAAATACTAGAAAGGGCTCCAGAGTTAACTCTGGAGCCCTTTTGTTTTGTCGGCTCATTGAGGCATCACTCACAACTCAAACTTTGATTCAATCAATACAAAAAATGGTAAACACCAACCAACTTATTGGAAAAACAAACAATTATTTGATTGACGCAAAACCATAAAAATCTAACTCATTGATTTTTAATTGCTTTATTTTGGTGCGATATTTGCGTAATAGAATAAAACTC
The DNA here is from genome assembly GCF_033340475.1 of Vibrio sp. 1078-1. Lineage (NCBI taxonomy): Bacteria > Pseudomonadati > Pseudomonadota > Gammaproteobacteria > Vibrionales > Vibrionaceae > Vibrio > Vibrio sp. 1078-1. Next base: position 91,168 of record NZ_JAWOWM010000007.1, on the reverse strand, counting down.
TTAAACATGGGCTAACGATGAATAATCCACTTCCCCCAAAAACTTCTATGTTCTGGTATGACAACAGCTATACCTATGAGGAGGCCGTTCAGGCATTTGAAAGCGATGGTACACTGAAATCGCTGAATATCGTTCCAACCACGGAATCCGATGATCTTGCTGGCTCACCCCCAGAGCGCAGTATGTTTTGGGAGGGAGAAACAAAAAAAATCGATCCGCCACCGCCGTCTGAACCAGAGCCTCTCAATTTAAAAACTGAGAAGGAAGCAACGGAAGCATCACCTGCGCACTTTATCCCAGTCCGCTATGCCATCGATCAGCTAGAAACAGAAGAGACACAACCTTTTGGTTTGCCTGAAGAATGGAAAGGCCAAGGCCCAGCCAAACTCAATACCGTTGGTTACACCCTGCGTCAACTGCGCGACGGTTGGCTGTATGTCTATGATGCAATCAACAAAAGCTTAGACGAATACGAAATCAAAGGAACGCAATTCACGCTCTATAAGTTGGGAGAATCAGAAAGCCCAAAATCAGAGCAGCGAGGGACACCACAAGATGCAAAGGCCTTCCTTACTTACGTCAACGGAAGCGTACTATCGATTTGCTTCTCTGAGCACCGCTGGACATGGCACACGTTCATGCGCGTACTTAACAATCCGAGTAATCATATCGATCGCATGCAAACCATTGTTCTGTCCTCAAACGAGAATCAGCACAACATTGCACCAATAGATAAGTTAACCCAAGTCGCTGATATTGAATCTTCTGCCGTCGATGATGGTCGCTTTGCGGATTCTGGCATCGCCACCAAAGCAGATGAAGATGGTTCTGTCTTTAAACCTGTCGCAGTCGAAAGCGATTTAACCTCTGCGATTCCAGAAGAAGAATCAGGCTACTTCGCCGCGATAAAAGATTACGCCGCAGACATTCAAGATATGTCACTGCATTTTGTTGGTGCCGCAAGCCCTTACCGCCTTTTCACTGACCAGTTTTCAAACCAGTGGAACTTGATGCAGACCGCCATGCAACTGTGTATGTTTGGTGCAAGTGACGAGGTAGACATGCCAGCTAGCGTTAAGCGTAACGGCGAAGAGCTGTCGTTTTATACCGACATGGCTGACTATTATGACTCCTCTCACCAACTTGATTTGGCAGAGCAGAACAAAAGCTCAGTTCAGTCCGGCTATCCTGCTAAATTTTCCGCTGGAGCGATTGAATCACACCAACATACCCAAAGTGACATTGCTAAAGCGATACAGGACAAATATCGAATTTCTGCGAGCCGTTTTGGTAAATACGAACAATGGATAGCGACTGAACGCTGGCGTCAGCAGCTCAACTGGAAGCAAATGCTGAGCGAGATGCAAGAGCTGTCAGAACAAAAAGAAACCATGATAGCCCAAGTGGTTTCGGTCAAACGCGACTTTATTGCTGTAATGGAATCTTTGACACCTCATCATCTTGAGAGAACCTTCGACCTATACAGCGAAGACACGCAGTACAGCTTGTATCAACTGCACAAGCAAGCCGTTGAGTCATTTACTCTGGTGATGCAAGAAGAAGACCGACAGTGGGCTGAAAGCCAATGGGAAAAACCAACCAGTTTACTTGCTCTCTATGCCTCAGGGTTTAGTCGTAGTTTATTTAAAGTGATGGAGAAGAATATTACAGAGGCGCTTGATGAACAGTCGATCGTCTCAGACAATCCTGAACCTGATAATCAGTTGATGGACCAGATATCTGATACAAGCAACCGCGTGAATATGTACTCTAAGATCATGGACTTTGTTTCCAACCCAAACACTGCGGAAACAGCCTTTCTCAAAGATATCGCCAAAGGTTTCCAAGAGCTGGATATTATTTTTAAATCTGCAATAGGTGCGCTTGCAAAAGGCGTTGTAGAGTTTGGTGTTAGCATGACCTCACAAGTATCAATTTCGCTGATGCCTGTTTTCGCTAAACCTCTGAACCGTCATAGCTATTATTTATTTGCCGTTATTGCAGAACATATGGCACACAATATGCCCGTAACAATAAAAGAAGGTTACGCTCACGATTTTAAAAAATGGAAAACACGCGTAAATGATTATCTGATTAAGCTCGAAAAAAACGATGCAATCATTGCTGACTTCCAGAAAAATAACCGCAAAGCTGACTCTAAATACACAACAGCTTTAAAAAATAAAAAGACTATTAAGAAGGCTCTCGCTGTAGCTACATTGGAGTACCCGCAGTACATTGAGTTACCTGATGATCTACCTCAAAGAACCATCGAGCTTAGAACGCGGATCGTGATGAATAAGCTCAATGATTTGAATAAACTGTTCGAGAATGCCGGTGGTCTAGGCTTTCTGGCATTAATATTTAACTGCATCGCGCTTGGTGATGCCATGAGCAGTATTCAAGACACGGGGTTAATGTCCTCAGATGAATTTTTGGATATCCAGCAAAAGTTATTTTACACAGTCAACGCTTGGACAGGTGTTCGTACAGGTAAGTTATGGGAGAAAGTGAAGGGTGAACCTAGGTTAAGGTCACATTCATATAATGTCTTAAAAAAGTTAGTGAATAGAAACGAAGATACCTTTAAAAACTTAAACCTTGATGACCTAAAGGTATTCAATAAATGGCTAGCAATCACAGGGGCTTTAGGTGCGTTAGCTTCGGGTATTGAGGCTTACCGTTCTTGGCAGAGTGCTGACAAAGTTTATGGTCAAGAAAAATATCTGCATGTAGCAAATTCCCTAGTATTAACAGCAATGTCAGCTGTCGGTATATTCCAAGTATACGGAGGGTTAACTGGACAATTTGCATTAAACTTATCCTTTGGCGGGCCTATAACGGCCGGCCTGGTTATTCTCACGATTGCATACCTAGCCATCAATTATAAGTTGAATAAACTGAAACAAGATGATTTCCAAAAATGGTTAGATAAACTGCCTTGGGGTTATCACCCGACTCGCACTCAGTGGAGCCAATCTTCGAGCTTACCCGAAAGAGAGAAGCATAATTCAGCATTGGTTCAGCAAGCGCTGTTTGACTTACAATCTATTATTCAACAGCCTACGGTATACCATCAACCTATTGAAAAAGTACAAGCTTACCCAGGTTACACACATCGTGAGTTAATCGGTTTGGAAGTGCATATTCAACTGCCAAGGCGTGCTGCAACGAATGGTATTACGTTGAGAACTAACAGCAAGGCAACAGAAGATGATTTGATGTCAGGCTCGTGGCATCAAAACGCAGATTTAGTCACGCTACAAACTCAAGATCAAGCGAGCAAAGAATCACTGGTGTACAAAGTAACCTTGCCAATTGAAGAAGCAGATCATTACCTTGCAATGCAAGTAGCTTACGATGTGGAAGATGATGCCCCTGCTAAGCGTGAGTATTGGTTCCAAAACGGCATAAAACAGAGTGCAACTTATGGCATTATTTCAGACAATATCAAACAAGACATAATTAAAAAAACACTCACCCCCGCTGTTGGCACACTAGGTTTTCAGGAGTAACCCTTGGCATATTCACCGTTTTATATCACCCCAGAAGAATTGGCGGTTTATCAAGAAGCACAAGAGCAAGAGATTCTCAAAGGGGACAATTTAACAACATGGCATAAGTATGATGTAGAAGAGCCATTTCGCTACCATTACAAGTTAACGGCTTTGCCATTTATGAGCTTCTTATTTGTAATTGTATTTTTGACACACTCAAGTGATACGCTTGTCGTGACCTTTTTTGGCCTTATCTTGTCAGTAATGATGGCCGGGATCTTTTATCTTACGATTGGCCTCGACTATCGCTATGACTATATCTTTTCTGACAAAGGCTTTGTGATGAAGAAGCGTCGCAACATGCCTAAGTGGGCGAATACCGCCACACAAGCCGTTGGCTGGATCGGTGCGGTAGTTTGCGTTTTGATGGTAGCGGTAGTTGGCCCGATGGCGTTAGCTGGAGCGGGCGCTCTTATTTTATTCTCATTTGGTATGTTAAAACGCAAGCCCGATGAACCAACAGAAGTGAGAATTGGAGAGCGTGAAGATTGGTTGTTTGCCGACTACAACAAAAAGCGCAAAGTGATCCAGTTCTACTTTAAGCAGGATAAGTGTGAATATATCGATATGGAACACAACACTATTGTCCGTTCACATAGTAGATCTGATTGCTACGTATTTTTCAAAACTGAAACGGACTTAGAATCGATGGTAAATCAGTTAGCGACGGAATATAAGCTGGATTGTACAGAGGTAGATGACCACAAAAAGCTGTTTGAATCGAAGCCAGAAGCTAGACTGTTTAACATTCCTGTTTGTAATAGAGAATATAAAGCCGATGAGGTATTTGATTTAAGAGCGTCAAATGCCCCGCTTCCTGAGCGTGAATACCTTTACAACGGTAAGTGGCAAACCGAGTCTGAAATCGAACAATCAAAATCTGAACTAACGGCAGCCAAGGTATAAACCTTGGCTTATTTACCTTTTTACATCCCCCATGAAAAGCTTTAGGTTTACTCTGATGTACAAAAAGAAAAATTGGTTCAAATAACGAATTTTTTAACTCGAGGATAGGATAGTAAGCCCGAACCTTTCTATCCTCTACTAAACACCCATTTTGCACTGAGTAAATAGTTACTCACCATGCCTGCCAATATGCCTAAGATCAAAGCCAAATAGACCATCACTCCTTGCGTTCCAAGCGCGAGCGTTACGCCTTTGAACACAATAAAATTCGGCAAAGCACTGATACAGGCACTCGCCATAAATTTTTGCCATTGAGCGAAAGGGTTGGTTTTTTCTGCTTGAGAGAAAGTCAGCCAGCGATTGCCAAGCCAAGTCGTGGTTGCTGCAAACAAAAATGCTATCCCACGAGCCAGCATCAACTCCAGACCAAACCAATGGAACAACACAGAAAAGATAAGAGTGTCGACCATAAAGCCGACACCACCTACCAGAGCAAACCTTGTTAACGAAGCAAACCTTTCTAAAGAAGCAAATCTTGGTAATTTGCGCATTCCGTTACCCAACCACACAGGTGTAGAGTGAGCGTTTCGATTTTGCTGTGAACTCGTTGGTACAACTCAACGCATTTTCATGAATCATGCTATCCACTTGCTGCGATTTACCAATCAGGTGGAATTTCTTCAGATTGTTTAAGTCATTCTTATCTTCAAGCTTTTTCGCCTGACCATGACTATAGAACTGGCCTGAGAACGGGCGCTTACCAATGTAGAAGACTGGAGCGTTGTCATTAATTTGCGCGAAGATGATGCGGTCGCTGCGGCTATCTGCTTTGCCCATATTCAAAACCAACATCGCAATCATAAGCAGCGCTGGCAACACCGCTGCCGTTCCGGTCAGCCATTTGAAATCGTGTTTATCCACCAGCATCGCAATCAAGATACCCAATGCAGGCACACCCGGTAGCACGTAAGCAGGCAAAATATTCCCAGCCATGGTGAACAAGATCATTGGTGAAATCAGCCAACACATCAGGAAGCTAAATAGGCCTTGATGATCAGTTTCAATGGCTTTGAGTACTTTACGACGTTTCCACGCCAAGATAGGCAATACAATTGACCAAGGCGCAGCCGATTGCAGCCAGAATACCCAGATCATCCCACGTGGTTGATCATGAGCAGAGCCATACAGGTCTCCTTCCCAACCGCTGACAACAAAACGCTTAAAGTGCTCGCCAACAATAAAGTAATCAATAAATCCAGGCGTCGCCATTTCAGCCATGATGTACCAAGGTAGAGCAATCGCCAGCATGAGCGCCAACCCCAACACAATTGGAAAACGCTGCCACAAGGCTTTGAAGGCACCGAAGAAACCATGCTGAATCACAAGCCAAGGAAACACTGCGATGCCCATGATCACGATCGCCACCGGACCTTTTGCTAACAGCCCGCAAGCCAAGCCAAAGAAACCGAGATAACCCCACAATCGGCTGTGTTTGTCTTTGCCAAGCCAGCAGTAGTAAAAGCCGACCATCGCCATGGTCATTGCCAATGTCAGTGCCATGTCTGTCATCACTGCACCCGCCGCAATTGAAAAGATGCCACACGTCGCCAATACCAACGCTGCGATGACTGCATTAAAGCCAGCGCGATGCGCCATGGCTGCAACAAAAATAATAGTCGCGACACCCGCCAACCAATGAGGCGCGCGCACTGCGAATTCATTCAATCCAAACAACTCAATGCCATAAGCACTCATCCACGTGAACAGGGGTGGTTTCCCCCAAAAAGGCACGCCGTAATCAAACTGTGGGGTAAGCCAATTGCCTGTTTCCACCATTAAGCGCGCCATTTCGCCATAGCGGGCTTCTGTGGTGTCCATCAAAGGGTATGCGGCAAGTGAAATAAGACGGAGTAAAAGAGCAAACGCCAACAACAACCACAGATGGGTTTTATTAATACTCATGATTACGCGGTTTCTCCCAGTTTAAACTTCATGGTTTGGATGGATTGATGTTTTGCAGGCTGCTCGTAAACAGACTGAACAAGATAAAGAAGGCGTTGCTTGGTCTCGACAAAAATGCGGCCAATGTATTCGCCCAAAAGGCCAATCGACAGCAGTTGCACACCGCCCAAGGCAAGTTGGACGACCATCATGGATGGGTAGCCAGTGACAGGCTCACCAAACGCAACAGTTTTCATCACTATGAATGCGCAATAGATAAAGGCACTGAACGCCACCAATGCACCAGCAAGTGTCGCTAAACGCAAAGGACGAATGGAAAACGAGGTGATGCCGTCCATTGCAAGGCCAATCAGCTTGAGGTAGTTCCATTTGGTTTCACCACAGAAACGAGCGTCACGCTCAAACTGAACCGTCACTTGCTTGAAACCCGGCCAAGAAAAGATGCCTTTCATGTATCGGTTACGCTCTGGCAACGCATTGATGTGTTTAACCACTTTTGCGCTCAGTAGACGGAAATCGCCCACGTTCTCCGGCACATCCAATTTCGCCATGCTATTAAGCACTTTGTAAAAGCAAGCGGCCGAGAAGCGTTTGAACCAAGTTTCACCGTGGCGTTCACTGCGCTGCATGTTCACCACGTCATAACCTTCACGCCATTTTGATACCATTTGCGGGATCAACTCCGGTGGGTCTTGCAAGTCGGCATCAATCACAATCACCGCTTCACCTTGGCAGTGTTCCAGACCCGCACTCATGGCGGACTCTTTGCCAAAGTTACGGCTTAGTGCAATACAACGAACGTCGCTAGAAGATTGAGAAAAGTTTTGCGCGATCATTAGGCTGTCATCTTTGCTGCCATCGTCGACATAAACGATTTCACAGCGTTCTGGCATTTCATCCAAAACGGCGGCTAAACGACGATGAAATTCAGGTAAGACTTCTTGCTCGTTAAAGAATGGCACCACAACAGACAAAACTGTTTTAGGCTCAGTGTGTTGGCTCACCTTTGAAAAGGTTGCAGCGTGAATGTTGAAGGTTGACATGCTACTCTTCCACTAAATCCGATGAATGAATCCAGTCTACAAACATCAACGTGAAAGAGATGTTATTGACATCTTTTTCACGTCCTTAGTGAATAATGTTCGGTTAAGACGAAATCTTATTTTCGAGCACCTGCCCACTTGGAGAGAAATACATGAAACGCGTACTTTTAGTCGAAGATAATCGAGAAATCGCAGGCATGCTGTTCGATTATTTTGAGTGTGCAGGTATGGAACTCGATTATGCAGACAACGGCGAGCTCGGCCTGAAACTGGCGATGGAAAACACCTTCGACATCATCTTGCTCGACCTCATGCTGCCACGCATGGATGGCCTGACCATGTGTAATAAACTTCGCGATGCGGGCAACAACACACCAGTGCTTATGCTGACTGCACTCGATAGCCGTGACGATATGCTCAAAGGCTTCCAACACGGTGCGGATGACTATCTGACCAAACCCTTCGATCTTGATATTCTTGAAGCGCGCATGATGGCACTGATCCGCCGTTACCGCGGCACTGTCGCGTCGAGCAAGTTGGAATATGGCGAAGTCTCTATCGACCAAAAAACGCGTAAAGCTTACCGCCAAGATAAACTGTTGGCGCTAAACCCAACCACTTACACCATTCTGGAAATGCTTGTGAAAAGCGCGCCAGACGTAGTAACACGTGAAGAAATCGCCTTCCAACTATGGCAAGAGAACGAGCCGAACAACGACGTTCTGCGAAGCCACATTTACCAACTTCGCAACCAACTTGATAAGCCATTTGAACAACATGTGCTGATCACCGTGCCGAAAGTTGGCTTCCGCTTGGAGACAGTTGCATGATCAATCGCTTACTTGCTAGCACGCAAAGCACACAAAGTATGACAGGGCGGCTCGCTCTGTTTTTCTCTTTTGTGTCGGTCGTGATTGGCATCTTCTGTTTTTTGTTGATTACCGGCTCCCTGCTTTGGTCTGAAGACCGCGTGGGCGAGCGTCGTATTATGGTCGACAAAAAAGAAGCGATTGAACATTTCCAGTCCCACCCAGAGCAAGGCAGTATTCAGCTTGACCTGCTCACCACCGCATACAACGACATCTCATTGGTTGCCGAGCGCTACCAAAAATACCTAATAGGTCAAAAGCACTTTCTTGATGAAGTAGAAGATGGTGAATACTCGCGCATGGTTTACATGAGTACTTACACCTACAAAGGCGTTGAACATCCCGTTATTCTGGTTTCCTTGATTGATGAAATCGAGATCACCTCAGAGGAATTCATTCTCGTCGTCGCTATGGTGCTGTCCATTGTCGCCGTGCTGGTGTTCCTGTTTGGTAGCCTGCTGCTGCGCTTATCGCAGCGCTTAATTGAACCCGTCAATGCGCTTAAAACCCAACTCGATCATCACCAAGGCGATGCCACGCAGACCTTTAGTGTGCCTGAGGGCTCGGCCAAAGAGTTCCAAACCCTTGCGGATGAGTTGAATGAGTACCGCCACAAAATCAACCAAGTCATCAAGCGCGAGCAAGCCTTTGCACGATACGCAAGCCATGAACTGCGTACACCGTTAACCGTGATGAAAGGCTCAAGCAGCTTACTGGCGAGAAGTGCGAACACGGATTTCCAAAACCGCCAAGTGAACCGAATTCAGGATGCAACGCAGCAGATGTCGACCATGGTGGATGCCCTACTCGGCTTAGTGCGTTACGAGCGTAATGCAGATGATTCACCAGTACGCAGCATCACCGAAGAAGAACTCAACCAAATCATCTTCCAAAGCCAAGCTCAGGCGGATGAGAAAGCACTCAGCTTTAATGTACAGATAGACGGCAACCCAAGAACGCGCGCGACGAATGCCGTGTTGACCATTATTCTTGGCAACCTGATTCGCAACGGCATCGCCGCGACACCATCGGGATCAATTCATATCAGCATGGATGAAAACACCATCTCGGTGCGCGATGAAGGTGAAGGCTTTTCAACCATTCCACATTCTGATGGGCACGGATTAGGTTTGATGATTGTGGATGATTTGTGTCAACGCTATGGCTGGCAATTTAAGATTGGTACACATCCAGAAGGTGGTTGTGAGGCAGTAATTGATCTTGCGTCAGAGCATCAGGAATAACCGAAATGGTTGTACTGAAACACAGACTTTTTATCTGGGTTTAATGGCGTTACACTACGCGCCCTTTTTAACGGCAAGGTCGCGTGGTTGGACACGTCAGCAGTCACATGAAACTCTCTGAAAGCCCGATAACTCAACACAACTTCAACGGTCATACGTTTTTTCTTAAGCGTGATGACATGCTGCATTCTCACTTTTCTGGGAACAAAGCACGTAAGTTTATGACGTTAATGGAAGAGCAAAATCCCGACATCACCACGTTAATAAGCTTTGGCTCCGCTCAATCTAATGCCATGTACTCGCTAGCGGCTCTCGCCCAGATTAAAGGTTGGGCATTTGAGTTTTATGTTCATCACATTCCATCTTGGCTAAAAAGCTCCCCCATCGGAAACTATCGCGGCGCTCTCGATTTGGGTATGAAAATCACCGCCATGCAAGACATCGGTAGCGAACTTCACCCTAGTGAATACATCCACCAGGTACGAAGAGTAGATGAGTCGACATTGCTGATTCCAGAGGGTGGACGTTCCCACCTCGCTGAAGCTGGCATCAAACAGTTAGCACGAGAAATTCTTGATTGGACGCGATTGAGAGGTAAAGAGCAGTTTACGGTCGCCCTGCCATCAGGTACTGGCACGACGGCTTTATATCTTCATAAACATTTAAGCCCACACGGCATAGAAGTGCTAACTTGCCCTTGCGTAGGCGATGCAGATTACTTAACTGAGCAGTTCAACCAGCTCGGTGAAAACAGCCACCCAACCATTTTAACCGTGCGCAACAAACACCATTTTGGTCGCTTGTACGAAGAAGATTACATCACATGGAAAGCACTCTTTGAGCAAACCGACCTCGAATTTGACCTGTTATACGACCCGTATATGTGGCAATGCCTCACCCCTTGGTTGGAAGAGAACACAGATAAAACGGTGATTTATATTCACCAAGGCGGGTTACTTGGCAACGAGTCGATGTTGCCAAGATATCAACGAGAATTTGAATAGCGTGTTCAAATAAAGTTGTTGCTGATTACAGTGATTCCACTATTTGATGAGCGCCAGAATTTCTTTGAATTCAGGTGCTCGGCAATCTTCGACCATTTCATACAAACACATTTCTAACCCAGTGAGCACCACACCGTTAGCGGTTAACTTCGCAAGAGCGAGCGCTTTATTGGCAGCGGTTCGGGAAGAGACACAATCCGTGACTAATTCAACGCGATAACCGGACTGGCGCAGAGAAACCGCGGTTTGATAGACGCAAATGTGGGATTCAATACCGCAAACCAACCAGGTATCAACTTTCGCGTTCTCCACCGCGACCTTAAACGTCGCCTCTTTGCAACCATCAAACGTGTACTTGGTAATAGGTAAATGCGTGCTTTCAAGCACTTCACGAATCGGCTCCGCGGTTGGGCCCAACCTTTCTGGATTCTGTTCTAGCCACAGAATAGGCAAATCTAGTGCTTTGGCGCCCTTTACCAGTTTCGTGATATTTTCAATCAGTGCGTCGCTTTCATGCATTAATGTAGCGAGTTTGCCCTGAACATCCACCACAATCAGGCCCGTGTTTCCTTTCGATAACATTTCCATCTCCTATCTTGTGCGACCACAAACCATACTCAACAAGTTGAGCAACAGTTAATGTATCAGAACCCTTTCATGTTAGAGCAATAAAACCTAGAAAGATGACCTTCGCTCACACATTTGCCCTTAGGTAAGAGTGGTTTGAACTGACTATTTAAATTTCTCTCGAATTAGTTCAATCAAGGCTTTGACTTTATTGGGCAGAAATAAGGCCGAGGGATAAATCAGAGTAAGATGCTGCTTCGGATGCGCGAATTGAGGCAGCACCTCGACCAACAAACCGTCTCTCAGTGCAGGCTTGGAATGAATTTGAGGAATAAACGCGATGCCGTTTCCTGCTATCGCCATCGAGCGCAGCAAGTTGAGGTCATCCGAACGCAACGCCACATGCAGATCTGAATCGAGCAAATCGGCATTGTAACGATTAGTTAAAAGGCGATGCTGCTTAAGATCTTCCACCGTTTTTACTGGCGGATGCGATTCTAGATAGGCTTTTGACGCAACAAAGTGACTACGATAAGGCAAAAGACTGAACTGCACATAGCTGTCATCGGTGACTTTGACCACGCTCGGAAGAAGCTGTAAATCAAACGATTGACGCTTGAGATCGACACTCTCTTGATGGTTTTCAATCTCGACCGAAATCTCCGGATACCGCGTTGTGTACTCGGTGATGATCGCGTTAAACGCGGCAGAGCTCATCAATGCGGAAGGAATGGCTAAACGCACCTTGCCCGTCAGCTCTTGTTGATATTCGTGCATGGCATTTAAACCTTGCTGAATATGGTCAATAGGCTGCCCCACCAACTCAAACAAGCGTTTCCCGTGCTCCGTCAACTCAATGCTGCGTGTTGTGCGAATCAAAAGCTGTACCCCGAGCGATTTCTCTAATTCTTGCAGACGACGACTCACTTTTGAGCGTTGTAGTTGATTCGCCTCTGCCGCTGCACTTATACCGCCGTGAACCACTGTCTGAGTGAATAGGTAAATATCATCAAAATTAACGTTCATTGTCCTATTTTTAGGTCATTTATGTTCGTATTATCATTCTACTGAATTGTGAGTGACTTCTCTATAATCCGCTATCCAATATGTTTAACGGAGCTTGTAATGACGGCTGACCAAAAATTCAAACACTGGATGCGAACTTTGATTGTCCTGTTCATCGTACTATTTTTGTACATTATCATTGCTGACCGCCACGCCCCCTTAACGACCGAAGGACGAGTGCAAGGATACGTTGTCCAAGTCGCACCCGAGGTATCTGGTAAAGTGACCGACGTTCTCATCGAGAATAACCAGTCCGTTCAAAAAGGCGATGTGTTGTTTACGATTGATGATCGTAAATACAAGATAGCGCTTGAACAGGCGGAGCTGTCTCTGCAATCCGCCTATGAAAAAGAAGCAACGCTGTATTCTCAACGCGAAGCCGCTCTTGCCAATATTGCCCGCGCACGAGCGACATTTGATAATGCACACCGCGAGTACAACCGCTTACTGACACTATCGAAGCAGAAAGTCATCTCTCAATCGACACTCGATAATGCCTTTGCCCAAAATCAGGTATCACGTGCAGCGCTTAAAGCGGAACGACAAAACTTAAAAGTCATTGAGGCGCAATTAGGCGACCAAAAAGGTCAAAGCACCGCCGTTCGAATTGCCAAAAACGGCATCGAAAAGGCGCAACTTGATTTGGCAAATACCGCGGTACTCGCTCCCAGTGATGGTGTCGTGACCAACCTGCAACTAGAAGTTGGCACGATGGCAAACACCAACATGCCATTGCTGACATTTGTACCAACAGGATCACTTTGGGTAGCCGCTGATTTTCGTGAAAAATCCGTCGCGAACGTAGACAAGACTTTCCACGCCTTGGTCACATTTGATGCCAACCCAGGTTCAGTGTACGACTTTGATTTAGCTAGCCGCGATTACGGTGTAGCAGCCGCACAACAAACGCCTAATGGCGCACTAACCAAAGTAGAAGTGAACAACCGCTGGGTACGTGATGCACAGCGTACACGAGTGAACCTAACCAGCAGTGAAGAGTTACCACCAGCACTGTTTGTCGGCTCTCGCGCTACCATTGTTTTATACCCAGACAACAGCATTTTCTGGCAGTGGATGGCGCAAGCACAGATTCACCTCGCAAGCTGGTTCCACTTCATTTACTAGGCGGCGACAATGAAAACCTTACGAATTTGGTTCGGCTGCTCTTTAGGGCTCGCGCTAAGCATGGTCTTTGGTTGGTCTTACGGATTTTTTGCCATCATGATGCCGTTGTTTATATTAGGCAGAATGGACCACTTTAATCTTTCGGCTCTATTGACCGTATTTTTCTCTGCGGTGTGGACAACCATACAAGCCACATTTTTGCTGGAATACTTGCAGTTTCATCCAACATTAATGACCGTAGCCGTCGGAATTATGATGCTGTTCAAGTGCATTGCAATGATGAACCAGAAAACCTATTTGTTTGGTTACATGGGGTTGTTGGTGGGTTCAATTGTGTTGAACTTTGCCAGCTATAACTTCATGGATATTGAAGAGTTCAACGTCAACATGTGGGTGATGGCGTTCAGCAATATTTTTGTTTGCGCATTCGCGTATTGGTTGTTCCCGGAGCCAAAATCCCCCGCCGAGCACATTGAGATGTCGACTCCAGTGAAAAGCGATATTGACTACATCAGCCAAGTTGCCATGGGTTGGGTAGTGGCGATGGCGGCATTTATCGTATTCCAAGTAGCGGACTTATATGACTCGCTATCCGCACAAGCTTCCATTTTGATCATCCTAACCCCAATGACTTTAGCAGGCTCGCTCGCCATGGCAAAAATTCGCATCATCGGCACCGCACTAGGCTGCATCGCAGGAATGGCTGTTCAGCTCATATTGGGCAGTTGGTATGGGCATGGGCTACTCTTTTGGCTCGCCTTTACCATTGCAATGGGGCCATTCTGCTTGTGGCTCACCAAGGGGCAAATTAAAGCTGCTATCGCGTTTTCTGCCATGTCTGCCCTATCGGTTCCGCTGACGACCTCATTGGTGCCAGAACAAAAAGACGCGTTCTTTTCGATCTTGTACCGTTTCAGTTCGATTTTCGTCGCGGTTCTACTCACCGCGATGGTGATGTGGGTAGTGCATCACTGGATTCGTGTGATGTTGCTAAAGCATCCTGAGATGAAGAACGTGGAGTTGAATTAAACCTGACCGAGGCTGGAAACGGGAAATGTATGCCGCTCACTTTACTGTGAGCGGCATTTTTATTTAAAACGGTCACCCTGAACATCGAGGGACGAGCGTGATTCAGGATCTACCCACCGAGTGCTTTGAAGTGCGAAAGTTACCGCCATTTCCTAGCGAGCTGTAATCAGATTCCTATTCTCATTTAAACTCGCTGGAATGATCCTATCTTGGAGCAGATCCAATGCCTGGGGTTGTGGCGAGCAATGCATTTTCCAACAGCCGTCATCCTGAACAGCGAGGGACGAGCGTGATTCAGGATCTACCCACCGAGTGCTTTGAAGTGCGAAAGTTATCGTCATTTCCTAGCGAGCTGTAATCAGATTCCTAGTCTCGTCTAGACTCGCTGGAATGACCCTCTCTTGGAGCAGATCCAATACCTAGGGTTGTGGCGAGCAATGTATCTTCCAACATCCGTCATCCTGAACAGCGAGGGACGAGCGTGATTCAGGATCTACCCACCGAGTGCTTTGAAGTGCGAAAGTTATCGT
>NZ_JAWOWM010000007.1:0-76167 GCF_033340475.1 Vibrio sp. 1078-1 | reverse complement strand
CATTTCCTAGCGAGCTGTAACCCGATTCCTAGTCTCATTTAAACTCGCTAGATTGACCCTAATTTTAGTTCATGGTGCGGAGCCTAAGTATTAATATCAACCCACCAACTCTTTACGAATGATCTCCGCACCCGCACTTAACGCATTGAGCTTAGCGGTCGATACTTCACGAGACAAAGGTGCCATACCGCAGTTGGTACATGGGTAAAGCTTGTCGGCATCAACGTACTTCAACGCCTCTCGCAATGTGTTCGCTACTTCTTCTGGCGTTTCAATTTCGTTGGTAGCGACGTCAATCGCACCAACCATCACCTTCTTACCGCGAATCAACTCAAGCAACTCAATAGGCACTCGCGAGTTATGACACTCAAGCGAGATAATATCGATATTTGACTGCTGCAATTTAGGGAATACTTCTTCGTATTGTCGCCATTCAGTGCCTAGCGTTTGCTTCCAATCTGTGTTCGCTTTGATGCCGTAGCCATAGCAGATGTGCACTGCAGTTTCACATTTCAGCCCTTCAATAGCACGCTCTAAACACGCAATGCCCCACTCGTTTACATCATCGAAAAACACATTAAACGCAGGCTCATCAAACTGAATGATATCGACACCTGCCGCTTCAAGCTCTTTCGCTTCTTGGTTGAGGATTTTTGCAAATTCCCAAGCCAGCTTTTCACGGCTACCGTAATGATCATCATAAAGTGTGTCGATCATCGTCATAGGGCCTGGAAGCGCCCACTTGATAGGTTGCTTAGTTTGCTGACGCAAGAACTTGGCATCTTCAACAAACACGGGCTTTGTGCGGCTTACTGGGCCAACCACAGTCGGAACACTTGCTTCATAACGGTTGCGAATAGTCACCGTTTTGCGGTTTTCAAAATCTACGCCGCTTAAATGCTCAATAAAGGTCGTCACAAAATGTTGCCGAGTTTGCTCGCCATCACTGACGATATCAACGCCTGCCAGTTCTTGTTCTTGCAAAGTGACACGTAGCGCATCGCGTTTGCCATCAATCAGTTCTTCACCTTGCAGTTTCCACGGTGACCAAAGTTTTTCTGGTTCGGCCAGCCAAGAAGGTTTCGGTAAGCTGCCAGCCGTTGAAGTCGGTAATAGTGTTTTCATCGTCATTCCTTTCTAGATTCTCGTTATCTTTTACGCGTAATTTGCAGACCATTGTTCAAGCACAGATTGATAAGGTTTGATGAAATGCTCCTCGGCAAATTTCCCTTGTTCAATCGCCAGTTGGCTGCGCTCTTCTCGGTCGTAAACGATTTGAGTTAGCGAGTGGTCTAGGTTTTTTAAGTTTGGCTGGTAGCAATTACCGGCAACCGCGTTGGCATTGTAAATCTCAGGTCGGTAAATCTTCTGGAATGTCTCCATCGTGCTAATCGTACTGATAAGCTCTAGGTTTGAATAATCGTTCAACAAGTCACCGAAGAAGTAGAATGCCAACGGTGCAACGCTGTTTGGCGGCATAAAGTAGCGCACCTGTAAGCCCATCTTCTTGAAGTACTGCTCCGTCAACGAAGATTCGTTCGGCTGATATTCAAAGCCCAAAACAGGATGTTGATTTTCGGTGCGTCGGTATACCTTGTTGTCCGATACGCTCAGACAAATCACTGGCAGCTTTTTGAAATGCTGTTTATAAGACTCAGAATTAACGAAAGCTTTGAACAGTTTGCCATGCAAATCACCGAAGTTCGCTGGGATGCTGAACTGTGGCTGGTTTTTGTTGTGGTCCAACAGCAAAACGCTAAAGTCGTAATCACGCACGTATGAAGAGAAGTTGTTGCCCACAATGCCTTCGATACGCTCGTTAGTGTTGTGGTCAACAATGTTAGTTTTGAGCACTTCAATCGATGGGAAGGCTTCTCCACTACCTTGGATATCCATATCAACGGAGATGATTTCAAGTTCAACGGAGTAGCGGTCACCTTGCGCGTTATCCCAATATGCCAACGCATTAAAACGATTATCGATCATTCGGAGCGCATTGCGCAGATTCTCTCGGCGGTAGTTTCCGCGAGCCAGATTAGCAAAGTTGGTAGTGATTCGCGTGTTGTCTGATGGTTGGTAATTCTCATCAAAGCGAATGCTTTTGATAGCAAATGTGAAATCGTTATTCATCGTGAGTTGGTATCCTATTTCCTTAGATAAAGCAGACTTTTCCTAACTCTGTGCATGGGGACATTTTTTGTTTTTTGGTTTTCCCAATCGTTAGGTTGCGCAGCGTTCACGACGAACAGTTCGTACTAAAAACGGTGGTCGCAGTGCCTAACACCAGAGCAGTCCGTTTTTTATACTTGCTTCACGAGTTGAGTAATATTGGTATTGTTTCACATTGAACATGAAGGAAATTCATAGTGGCAGTTCCAACCCTGAGAGAGCTATCGTAGATACTGTTTTTCATTGACACCAATACACGTAACTTGGCGAGCATATTGCCAATATGTGTAATTAAGAAACGGATAAGGGATTAGCAGTACGTAAACCAGTTTTAAGCCGAGAAAACGCATTGTATGAACAAGGCACCAACTGGAATATAGGACAGCGTAACTTAAATAGTACTTTTCACACTCCATCGTTTATTCAAGCATTCGTTTAATTAGAAGTACGTTACATTTATATTCTCGGAAACATGATTATTTAATTATCTTATTTATTTCTTTTTCTATCTTTACCATCTTAAACGTAAAGTTTAATTTCCTGCTGTAAAAGCACATATAACTTCATACACGAACATGGCAACTTCATTGACGGACTTTATCACTAAACTATTACATTAAGCTCTAAAAAATAATAACAAAAAAAACATAAACCACTGTTTTAATTTGAATTAAACCCATAAACCCGAGATAACCACATAACGATACTTTACTTAATTTGGTATAACAAAAACCCTAAAAATAACATGGCTAACATTTATAAAATTCACTTTATCAATAGAAAATCTCAACACAACATTAGAAAATTAAAATTAAGCAATAACTTAAAAAGACAAGACTTAATAACCAAATTCTTATTTATTATAGTTGAGTGGTGAATTTAAAAACTATGAGACATTAATCCCACGAATCTATCCTTTTTCTTTTTTTAATAAAAAACAAGATGCACTATTTCACCGCTCATTTATTGAGCTTGAATTTATAACCTGTCCATAATTATAAAGTGCCCATCAAGATGGTTTAAAACAAAAGTCTTTATGGGCTGACTAATAGGAAAAAATAATGGAAAAACAGCATCTTTCCGCGAGTATTATCGCACTCGCTTTACTTGGTTCTTTAGCACCAGCACATGCTGAAGATACATTGAAATCTTACACTTCGACATTGCTTCAGCTTGATGATGGTGATGCACGCTCGAAAAAAATCCGCTTAATTTATTCTTTAGAAAATGTCTGGAACCAATCTTTGCTACCAAATGGCGCTAAAGAAGCCAAGTTGATCCTAAATGGCGGTTCTGGCTTCGACATGACTAATGTTCCAAACAAAGAACAAATCTATGGTTTTGCTACTGGGGGAGATTACCGTTACACCGTTCCAACGGCTTTTAAGCTGGCACTGAGCTATTTAAATGGCGCCCCCTTACGCCACATGAGCCATGCTCCAGAAAACACCATTGCAACGGCATCTGTCAGTGAGTCTCTAGATTTTAACCTTGGATTCAGTGCTTCTACTTCTCCAAATATTAGTGGGGGAATCTCCTGGAGCAACCGTGTAACGTACGACCAGCCAGAGTTTCAAACGGTTGCCGATTTTAACCAAGCTAACGAAAGCATTAATTGGTTAATTGAAAACAAGACTATCCGCCATAATACGCCAGCTAAAGACTGGTTATTGTATCGTTGGACCAGTTGTGACATGGGTAATTTGATTGATTACAATGAGTTACCTGTCGTTATGCGTTCAGATTTTAAACCACAAGTCGGCGTCGTATATAGAAAAAATGACATTCAAGATGGCCTAGATACATCAGAGGTCAAGCTGGTTGCTGGTTGGCGAAAAACCAATTACTACTTTGGTCGCGACTGGTGTAGCTGGTATACCACACCAGAAAATACCTGGAAGAAAAATCGTGATAGCAGTCAATGGACAGAGACTAGCCGAGCCGTAACTATCTCTTGGAATGACGATCTCTACCACTAACTTATTAGCCTGCGGCCACGGAATAAATAAGTGGCCGCCGTATTTACTAATGAAATAAACGGTAAGACATGACACATGACAAGTAACAAAAAACTCTTGACTGGATCGGCGCTAGCACTTGGTGCAGTACTCGCCATATTTCTGATTAATTCAAATAACAAGAATGCCCAGACCGAACCTGTTGCAAGCCTTGACGAGCAAATCAAGACAGAAGACGCTGCGACAATAAGTGTAACGCCTCCTGAGAGCAATGCTGCTCAAAAGGTGGTTACCACTCCAACACCACAAAGTGGCAATGATGATACTTCCGACGTCATTCCAGCTACACCTTGGATATCTGCCCCATTAAATGAACTGAGCAATGAACTGTACGATTTTATTGAAGCTGAACAGGTAAGTTACATCAGTACGACCGACTATCCATTCGACGAGCAAAAGCAAAAACAATTGCGAACATTAGCTAAGCAAGGGGTTCCTATCTTGTTTGACAATACGGAGTCATCCTATTTGGATAGCTACGGTGTCAGCGAAACCAAAGTCGTATCAGAGTATTTTGGTACGGCGTCTGAAGGTGATGTCATCATCGCTACCGGAGTACAGAATGCAGATGGCAGCATTCATTATCTAGTTTTGCCTTTGAAGAGCAACGATCTCAACGATAACAGTAAATTGATTGAGGACACTAAGCTCGCAATCACTCTACTTAAAGAAAAAAAGCATGACTTGATAAAAGAGAGACAAAACGAACATCGCCAATAAAAAGTAAAGGGAGATAGCCTCTGTATCGCTATTTCCCTTAAAACTCAGTTCTCAATTAAGAAAAGCTCATTTCTCCCTACTTACCGGCACCCTATCCGAAATTACCTTGCCGTCTTTGATGGTGATGATGCGTTTAGTGCGCTCTGCCAGAGCGTTATCGTGCGTCACGATGATTAAGGTTCTACCTTCGGCGTGGAGTTGGTTGAACAGAGCTTCGATCTCAGCACCAGATTTTGAATCGAGCGCGCCGGTTGGCTCGTCAGCTAGGATGATTTGAGGGTCGTTCACTAACGCTCTGGCGATAGCGACTCTCTGCTTTTGACCACCAGAAAGCTGGTTTGGTTTATGGTCTAAACGATCCCCTAGCCCGACTTGCTCTAGCAATTTAGATGCGCGCTGGCGACGTTCTTTGGCTTTGATACCAGAGTAAACCAACGGCAGCGTCACGTTATCAAGCGCCGTCGCATATTCCAATAAGTTAAAGCTTTGGAAGACAAATCCAATCTTTTGGTTACGAATGCCAGCCAGCTCATTCGCACTTAAACTTGCGACGTTTTGGCCGCCAAGTTGGTACTCGCCATCGGTGGGCTTATCTAAACAGCCGAGCATGTTCATCAACGTTGACTTACCCGAACCGGACGGGCCAAGAATCGAAAGAAACTCGCCTTGATTAATGGTTAAGTCAACGCCGTCTAGCGCGCGAACTTCCGCCTCCCCGCTTGAGTAGTATTTACAGATGTTGGTCAGCTCAACAAGCGGCTTCGACATGTTCTCTCCAGAGTTATTGTTGTTATTCACTTTGTAGCGCCTCCAACGGGCTGACTTTTGCGGCTCGGTTTGCAGGTAACCATGCCGAGGCCACACCAATGATCATTAAGGTGAGGATGACAATCGCGACAACGACCCACGACAACTCAGGGACAGGTTTACCCAGTTGTTCATAAAAGGCATTACCCTCTAAAGGAATGGAACTGATGGCAGACACCAGCGCGTACGTCACGCCTAAGCCAAGCGCGCCCCCCATCATCATTGTCAATAAAGACTGCACTAAATAGTGCATGCGAATGGCCGTTGGGGTTGCACCGACTGCCATGCGCACGCCGATATCACGCGTAGATCGATTTACGGTGGCATACATCACATTGGCAATGCCGACGCCAGCAACAGCTAACGTCACGAAGCCGATAATGCCAAGAAAACTCTGCAAACCTATCAGAAACTGCTGCATACTCTTTTGTTTAAGGAACATATCATCGACTTGGATGACCTGTTCATCACTGACACTTGCCCCGTGCTTACGGGCAATCACTTGCCTGATCGTCTTTGCTAAGGCTTCTCGGTCTACATCGGCTTGTGGTTGCACATTGATGCCACCAATTTCACCGTTGACATGAAATCGCTTCCACGTCGCTAACGGCACAAAGCTGGAATAGTTGATAAGATCCCCCTGTTCTATTTGGGCGCTGTTTTTCTCCAATACGCCCACAACGATGAACTCCTCATTGCCGATTTTTACCTTTTGCCCCACAGGGTTGACTTGCAATGTGACTGTCGCAAACCAACTAAAGTCCTCATTCGGGTTGAATAAGTCGGCTGCCAGTTCATAACCCAGTACAACGACTTTGCGCGTCTCTTTTTGATCGAGTGGGTTTAACCATCGCCCCCCCGCCATCGGCACCAAATTGGTCATGGATTGAAACTCGCTCGTGACCGCTAACGGCTCTTGCCACGAGCTTCTGTCACCAACGGTGATGCGCTCTTTCCACTTCGCCGTTGGCGCAACGCTTTTTACATCGGGTAACGCTCGAACAACCTCTGAATCGTCCATTTTTAGTGTCAGAAACTTACCTTGGTGAAAAGCACCGTGGTCGACGGTGGCCATCCCTCCGGTCAAATAAATCAAGTTGCCATTACCATTTTGTGCGGTTTTCAATACGCCTTGACGAATACCCTCACCTACCGCCAACATAGCAGAGATACAAAGGGTCGCCCACGCTACTGCCAGAATGGTCAAACCCAATCTCAGCTTTTCTGCGGCCATTTCTTGGAAAATTTGTCTCATCGGTAACAACATGACTAAGCCCTCGCACTCAAAGCAATGACTGGCGTGAGACGCGATGCTCGCCTTGCTGGGAAATACGACGCCATCAATGCCAAGATAAGCGTCACAAGTAAAGACCAAGCAATGGAATCTGGCGTGATCACAGGTAAACCAATCCATTCCGGTAATGCCATGCTGCTTAGGACAGACACCACGGCATACGAAAACATCAGACCTAATGCCGTGCCCACAGCTACCAAAATAAGCCCTTCAAGAATAAACTGACTGAGTATGGATTTTTGAGTCGCCCCGATCGCCAAACGCACACCGATTTCACGCGTGCGCTCCGTGACAGATAAAAACATGATGTTGGCAACGCCAAGCGCACCGACCGCCATGGTCATCGCGCCGCTCGCTCCGAGAAAAATCTGAATGCCACGCAAAATTCCACTGATGACCGCCGCACCTTCACTAAAATCGGGTAATTCGACCGCATCTTTATCACTTGGGTCAAAATGAAGCTGCTTGGCGAAAAAGTTCACGATATTTGGTCGAAACGACGGTGCATCCATCCCATCTCTCGGCTTCATCAATACCATCCAAGGTTTCGCATCCCACAAATCGCGGTACGTTGTTTGAGGAATGAAAACCGTGCGGCTATCGCCGAATGAAATGCCAGTGTCCTCACCAACGGTTATCCCAATCACCAAAAACGGAATGCCGTTGACTTTGAGCCTATCCCCGATTTGGATTCCGCCCATTTGCGCAATTTGATCGCCTAACACCGCCACGCGAGTATGGTTGTTCATATCACTTGGTGACAGATTTCTCGAACCAGATTGCAGCTTGCGTTGCATTAAAGGAAAGTAAGACGTGTCAATACCGCTGACCGTACTCGATAAGTTCTGTCCTTTGAGATTGGTGATATTCGCATCCCATTTGGCGTAAACGCTCGACGCCTGTTGCACGAAGCCCGACTGTTTGATCGTGTCGACTTTTTCTTGTGGAATATCAATTTGTCGTCTTGAAGGTAACCCTTGCCACGGTTTACTGGTACTCGACGGAAACACCACTTGCACATTGTTGATCATAAAGGAAAACGACTGGGTCTGATGGCGATAAAAGCCTTCGCCAAGTGCGATTAACACCACCACAGAGATCACGCCCCAAGCAATCGCGATAATGGCCAGCACGCTCTTCATGCGGTGCGCCATCAACGTTTGCCAAGTTTGTTGCAATAGACTGCTCATGAATGAAAAGCTCTAGAGATCAACGCCATGGTATCGTCATCGAGTTTCCCTGCGGTTTGCAGTAAGCCGATTCTCTTACGCCAATAGCTGTACAAGTTGGTTTGCAGACTGTTTTTCGCCTCAAACAAGCTGTTGTGTGCACTGATAACTTCCGACACTTCAAGCAGACCAGCGTCGTAAAGTTTCTCTTTGCTTTGCAACACTCTGGCGCGCGACTCAACCAGCTCGTTCGCTATCAAAACTTGATTCCAGTTGATATCGACCTGAGTAAACTGCTGAATAACTCGTTTCTGAATATCAATTTCCACTCTACGCATATCTTGCTTGGCGCTTAAAATGTTCAACGATGCTTCGTCCACTTTCGCTCGCACTGCACCATTGAGGTCAATCGGCAAACTCAAACTAATCCCAGCGTTAAACTCGCCGTTTGAACGATTGTCACCATCGCTGTAGCCCACACTGCCTTTGACGGTTGGGTAGTATCCACCTTTAGCTGAATCTTTCGCGAACTCGCTCGCTTTCACCATCTGCGCCGCCACCAACAGCTCTGGACTGCTGTCTTTAGCCAGCTTTAGCCATTGCTCCTGAGAGTCCACCAGCATCGGCGGCTGAATCAAAGAATCCGTTCGAATTTGGTCGACACTCTCCGGCATTTGATTGATTAACGCCGCAAGCTCTGCTTTTTTCACTTCGAGATCGGCTTTTGCATTGAGGATACTTGCTTGCTCAGAGACTTGATTCGCTCTCATCTCTTCGACATCAACCGACTTCACTTTGCCTGCTCGATAGCGTTTCTCAATGATGTTGAGAAGTTCTTTCCCCTCCTCCAGCTTGGACTGCGCCAATTTGAGGTCGCCCTGTGCGCTTGCCACATCTAGGTAAGCGGTGAGCAACTTTTGCGCAAGCTCGTTATGCGCTTGAGATAACTCTAACTGTACTTTGAGATAATTGGCATTCGCTTGATCCAGTTCCGACCACAAACTACTATCCCAAATAGTTTGAGTTAAGGTAGCGCCGTAACTGTTCGAATGGCTTGAGGACTCATTCCAATCCGCTGACGCACTGGCACTTAAACCCGGCAATAACGCACTGCGGCTGCTCTGTACGCCAACCTCGCCAAGCTGGACGCCGATTTTCGCTTTTTCGTAATTTGGATCGTTCTGCTTTGCTTGTTGCCAAGCTTGTTCAATAGAAATTGCATAGGTAGGCAAACTGAGCGTGGTAGCCAACAATACAAAGGCGATTGTTGGTCGTTGCAGCTTAACCATGCGCCGCTCCCATCATACTGTTGTCGATAACCTCTTCATCAAGCTCCACGCCGTCAAGCACTTCGACATTGATGCCATCTGACAGACCGAGTTTCACAGGTTGTTTATGAAACCCTTGTTCTGAGCTATCGGGGATCAGAACATTCGGTGCGTCACCATCAAATTGCAGAGCGCGCTCCGGTAGAGTGAGCACGTTTTCAGACTTCTTCAGAATGATTTGAGCCGTCGATGAAAAACCAGAACGAAGCAACACATCTTGTGGGATCTTGAGTTCTCCCACTTCAACCTCAAAACCGTTATCAAAACTTTTTGCCGAAGCATTGCCCTCTGGTGAGTTAAGGTTCTCAGATTGAATCGCCACTTTGGTTAGCACACCAGAAATCGCCACATCAGGATAAGGCGCAACCGTCAACATAACGGGCATTCCCGGAGACAACTGCGCAGCATCATGCTCACTGACGCTACCTTTAAAAATCAGACTGTTCATGTCGGCCAATGAAATCATTTCAGTCGCGGCTTGGCTTGATTGAGTCGAGATGATCGGCTCTCCGACCTCTACTTTCTGGTTGAGTACTGTGCCATCAATTGGCGCGTAGATCGTCGACGTTAAACGCGCATCGCCGATAGACGCCTCACCACTGCGGATGAGTTCGAGATTCTGGCGCTTTTGCAATACGTCCGCTTGCGCAGATTTGACTGCCGAGCGCGCACTTACGTATTCGTCGTAGTTACTTGGAATAATGTCTTGCTTGACCAAGCTTTCTAAGTTGGACAGTTTTTGTTTGGCGGATTCCAGATCGGCTTCGCTACGCATGAGTTCTGCCGATGCATCCGTTAATGCTTGGGGTGTTGGGTTTGGACGCACTTTGATCAGCGGCTGGCCTTGCTTCACCTTTTCACCAACTTTCGCGTAAATTTCACCGACGATACCGTCGATTTGTGACTTGATAGACACAGAGTGTGCAGGGACAATTTTACCAACAGCCACCGCTTGTTTTTCAATCGTGCCTTTTTCCACAATCAATGTAGGCAGCAATTCTGGTTGAGCAGCAGATTGGAGATAGAAATACGTACCACCGCCGAGCAGCGCGATGCTCACAGCGGAGACAAGCCAACGTTTCGTCATTATTTATTCCAACAATTATTGGGTAGTCTAATGACTACTCCTAAAACACAAAGTTGAAGGAATAATATCCTGCTTTAATAGCGGTTTGGTTGTCACAGTTGGTATGGTTTTGTCAGTCGCCTCTGACAATCAAAGACTAAAAAATCTCGACGAATCATTCAGCAAAGACGCTGTCTACGATGGCAACTAACATGCTCTGTAACCGCTCATTTCAACCGCTATCAATTTCATTCTGAACAATGTGCAAAATGGCGCAGTTCCGATATCCTCCAATTGCATATCCATACAGTCTTGCGCCTCACGTCCTAGAGCAGGAAAAACTGCATGCGCTTTTAAAATGCCTTGGCTGATAAAGCCGCATTTCTCCAACACACGGATACTCGCGTGGTTGCCAATATGCGGGGCGGTGCGAATGCGCGTTATACCCAAGCTTTGCAGGTAGACAACGCCAAGTTTGCAGGCTTGGGTTGCATAGCCTTTTCCCCGATAGCGAGCAGAAATACCAAAATGGATTTCACTGCTGTCTTGCTCAGGTATCAGCACCAGACAACCAATAGGAGTTTGAGAAGTGAGTTCTTCAATAGCGAAGACTAATAGATTGGGAGACTTTTGATCATATTGAGCACACCATCTTTCGATGGCTTCAAGGGTTTGATTAACATTTTGGTGGGCTTGGCGATTGAGGAAGCGGCATGCTTGCTCATCGCCTAAATAGTTTTCAAACAGAGGAGCAGCGTCTGTTGTTTTGAGGTATCTGATTGCCACTTGTTGAGATTCAACTCTCATCATGATTTAGCTCTGATAAACATTCGGTTTCCAGATTTGCATGAAGTTTTCTACTGGAGCAATAGGAGTGAACCCAAACTGTTCGTACAACCCATGAGCATCGCGGGTTGCAAGCATCATACGGCGTAAGCCTTGTAGTTCTGGATGAGCAACAATTTCTGATATCAACAACTTACTGATGCCTTTACCACGGTGTACCTCCACAACAAACACATCGGCAAGGTACGCAAACGTGGTACGATCGGTAATTAACCGAGCAAAAGCAACGAGTTGATTTTCATCATCCAAAACCGCGAAACAGAACGAATGGCGCAATGACTTCTCAAAGCGTTCTCTTGGAATACCCTTTCCCCAATAACTGTTTGAAATGAACTGGTAGATAACGTCTAAATCCATGTCATCTAACGACATAGTAATTCGAAATCCTTGCATTGTATCCCTCAACATTGATTTATATTTTCTCAGCCACACAGACAAGCGAGTTGGCATTCGCCTCAAATACTTGCGCTGACCAAGATTGGTACTTCTCTATGATTCTGAATTCCGCTTGTTCAAGGAAACCCTCTATGTCTTCTAGCGGACGATATTTTAAATCAATGCTGGAATGCTCAATCGTTCCACTTTCAAAATGGCGCTCTTTGTT
The DNA here is from genome assembly GCF_033340475.1 of Vibrio sp. 1078-1. Lineage (NCBI taxonomy): Bacteria > Pseudomonadati > Pseudomonadota > Gammaproteobacteria > Vibrionales > Vibrionaceae > Vibrio > Vibrio sp. 1078-1. Next base: position 64,146 of record NZ_JAWOWM010000007.1, on the reverse strand, counting down.
CAAATACATGATGGACGTTTGCAAGTCATACTCGGCCTTCATACCGAAATAATTCACTTCACCATAGGTTGGAGAAACATAGGTTTGCCACAGTGCCATCTCATTATCCAGTTCTAGATTCTCTGGCGTTGGTAACCGCGTATCGAAGACAAATCGCCCACCTTTTTCGAGGTGTCTTGATATTGAGCTCAGTGCACCTGCTAGCATCTCATCACTTAAAAAGGCTTGGAATGCATTCCCTGTCATTATGGCTAGGTCAAACTTCTTACCTAACGAAAACTGGGTTGCGTCGAGATGAAGAAAACGCAAGTTACTCCTGCTTTTGGCTTTGTCCTTTGCATGTTTGAGCATCCCTTCAGAAATATCAATGCCAATGGCTTCGTTGAGTTGCTCAGAGACTGGAATCGTGACAATGCCGGAACCACAACAGACATCCAGTACACTTCGAGCATTGGTTTCTTCGATTAACCTTGTGATAAAAGCAATGTCGTGATGGTAAAGCTGGTCGTATTGAGCATCGTATTCAATGCCAGACCCGAACTCGGTTAAATCTTGTGTTTTCAAAAACAATCCTTGTTTGTTACTTATTTCAGCGGTGTGACTTTTTCAGCTCTAGCATCAAGTATCGACACACATAACCAACACCAGATACGTAACCAATCACATTTTCTAGGGAAACCACTTCCAACCCCGCTTGCTGACAGAGTTGCTCAACTTCACTTTCGGTATATGCCGTATGCACGACCGATCCACTATAAGTATTTCGAGGCAAATCTTGTCCATCCGGATCGTGGTATTGAAAGCTGACAAAACATCGTCCATTCGCAGTTAGCTTATGCGAAATGCACTCCAGAAGTTGTTGAGGCTCTGCTAGAAACTCAGTAAAACCAAGTGCGGTGATAAGGTCGAAGGTTTGTTCAAACAAAGGGGAAAATGGCTCATCGAGATTATGAACCGCGACGCTTTGATAGAGGTTAGTTTGGCGCGCTTTATCAACCATTTTGGACGAGATGTCTAAGCCATGGATGGCGAGTTCTGGATAGTGACTTTTTACGATATGGCCGATACTGCCAGTCGCACAGGCTAGGTCGAGAACCGAGCCTTGCTCGATGGGAAAGGTTTTTAACTTCTCAGAAATCCAACGTGGACCGACGTAGTGACTGTCATCCACCAACTTTTGATAGCGATCCGACACATCATCATACATTTTTGCTACGTTCATCGTTTCCTCCTTGATAACCAGAACGATGCTCGAATGTAGCACGCAATAAGCATCTAGACACTTATTGGTTAACTAGTTCTTTATGGTATGTGACCGACTGGTTGTTTAGGACAACAAAAAAATCCGATACTCAATATTTTGAATATCGGATTTTTATAGCGTTATCGAGCTAACCAAATTCTCGCTAGTATTCCTATCGGAGTGGTAACGCCAGTTGTGACAGAGGAAATTTCACCATTTCTTAAAACATAAATGGTTGGGGTCACGCTAATTTTCCATTCGCGCATAATATCGCTTGAAGGATCGTTTATGTTTTCGAAACGATATTCTTTTGCCCTCATAAACTGCGCCACACGCTCATTCGGTCCCGACGATCCAGAAACGCCAACTACGGTGTAGTCATCACTCAGCCAGCTCACGCTTGTGCTTACAAATTTACAAGCGGGACACCAAGTCGCCCAAAAATAAACAACGACAGGTTGTTCATAACTTTGCGCGATGGCATCGAAGTGTTCACCAGCGCTCAATACGGAGCTCAATGGTGGTAACTCCTGTTTAGGAATATCTTTAGTGCGATACCAATCCATCGTGATGGAAATGACGGTGACAATGAGCACCATCTGTACGATTTGAACGAGCCAATATCGGAATGTTCTACGCTGCTTTGTCGAACTCATTGAATGGTTCCCCCACTCGCTTGTTTCACCGCGCTTAAAACAACATCATCAGTCAGAATAACAGGTAACGGGATACCTTGTGGCGCCGCCGGGCCATAGACGATGTTAAACGGCACACCGTAACGCCCATGAGCTCGTAAAAAGTCAGTTACCGAGCTGTCCGGATGTGTCCAATCCCCTTTTAACGTCGCCACATTAGGGCTTCGCAGCAATGAGTAGACAGGATCTTGCCAGATCACACCGATCTTGTTCGCTTTACACGTGACACACCAATCCGCAGTGACATCCACAAACACCACTCGCCCATTATTGACGTGATCTTCAATCGCCGAGTTAGAAAGCTTCTGCCACGCTAAGTCCTCAGGAAGCGGTATCGCCCATTGGTCGGCAGTGACACTACCAAGTAACAGGCCACCAGCTATCAACACTAATGACGCAGTTCCGGATACAGCAAGCGCTTTCTCACCATACACTTTCTTAATTCTTGCCATCATTACAACAAAAGCAGCCACAGCGATAAGTGCAATCCATAGCATCGGTACATGATTTGCCATTAATGAAAGTAGCCAAACGCTGGTTGCCAACATCATTATGCCAAACACTATTTTAACGACATTCATCCACGAGCCAGGCTTTGGTAGTTTCAGCGCGATATTTGGAAACACAGCGACTAAGAGCCAAGGCAGTGCCATACCCAATGCTAATGCTGTAAAAGTTGCAAATAACGTTAATACGTCGGCACCCAAGGCAAATGCCACGGCCGTTCCTAGAAAAGGCGCGGAGCAAGGCGTCGCAAGCAATGTAGCAAACATACCTTGAACATAGTGACCAACTAGGGAGTTATCACCTTTCGAGGCCAGCCATGTATTGGTACCCGATGATAGACGGATTTCAAACAGCCCTAGCATATTGGCCCCAAACAAAGTGGTGACCAACACCATCAAACCTAAGAACCAGGGGCTTTGAAATTGCACGCCCCAACCAATGGCATTACCTGTTAGCTTGAGCACCAAAATAAAACCAGCGAGAATCCAGAACGACGTTAATATACCAAGTGACGAGGCAACAAACTGAGCGCGAATTTGACGACGCTCGATACCTTGAGCGGCAACAATACTACTTAGCTTCATCCCCAAAACCGGAAGAACGCAAGGCATAATGTTAAGAATTAAACCGCCGAGCAACGCGAATAGAAAAACACTCGTTAGAGACGTGCTCGGCAGCGGTTCAACTATTGCCTCAGCAGTTGCTTGAGTGGTTTCTTCTGCTAGTAAATTGGTGTCTTTGATGGTCACAAACAGCGACTGTTCATCTAACGCCACATCGCCCAGCCAAGTATCAACGATATAGCTCGCGGTGACGATGTTTCCTTCTTGATGCATTCCTTCAAGCTTGAAGCTATAGTCTCGCGTTGCTTCATCGACACCATCCACCAGCACTTGTGGTTGTTGCCAACCCTGACTGTTCTGTAGCTTGATTTGTAGTTTCGATTGGTTCGCATCCCAACTCGCCTGAGTAACATCAATAAACGGCGATGGCTGCGGCACGTTACTCACTGCTTGAGCGTAACTGAACATCACGCCTTCATCGACTGTTAGATCAGAAGGCAAGAACGTCAATTGAATTTGATAGTCGGTCAGCACACAAATCGTCGTACAAGAAGAAAGTGTCAGTACCGCATCAATCGTGACAGGTCTGGACATGTCTTCGACGTGCAGCGTCATGGGGAACAAAGTATCGCCTTTATACCCAAGAGTCTCGATACCTAATAGTTCGAATTTTTGTGGGTGCGGCCATTGCCAATCCACTTTGGATAAATTTTGTGAATTTTGCCAATCAATAGATGGTGCTACGCCGCCCTCACCAGGTGAACGCCAGTAAGTTTTCCAATCTCCGGTTAACTTGACATCCAAATAACCTGTAAGTGTTTTGGCTTGCGGATCTTGTTGACCAGTGAGCACAAAGCGCGTTTGCACTGGAGGATGTTGTGGGTTGGTTAGCCAACCTGTATCAGTAGTTTGAGCTGAAATACTCAGAGAGAGCAAACTCAAAGCAAGCGTCATAAAAAACATGAACGCAAACTGAGTCAGTTTAGTAATTTGATTCATAGTGATTCCTAGTTAAAAGACAAAGGTGCTAAATAACTGACGCTAGTGGTCAGAAAGCACGCTTTTATTCTCGGAACACACAGAAAGTCAGATGGACTCGATACTTACGGCCTATCGGTTCCGTCCAATGTTGCGCACCAATATAGGCACTGCACAACCAAATTGCCGAAGCAAAAAGACCGACAAACAGAACAACAATAAATACATCGAGTTGATGTTGAGAAAACTGAATTAACTTTTCAGACAATTCGCACTTGCTGGTTTCTTTAGTATCAATCGACTTGACGCTCGAACGCTCATCAGTAAGTGAAACCGCGGGCGATTCCGTCTCATATTTCATAGAGCATGACGATGCAAAACCTGAATTTTGCATCAGACACACAACCACCACCCAGCCAATAATCGCCAGTAGCCATTTTGCCCGCTTATGTGGCGTGTGATGTCGTTTAGTCAACAAACTCATAAGAATTCAGATAAAGTAAGAACGAAGAAGATAATACGCGAGTCGTCATAAAGCTCAAGTTGTATCCTCTAAATAGCCTTAAGAGGCTTCACTCGGTAAGCTTTAATCTAGCTTGCCATAAATATATGCCAACTCTGCGACGGTTTTTGCCGAGAACTTCTTCAATAGATTAGCTCGGTGTACTTCAACCGTTCGCATTGCTATGCAAAGTTCGTCAGCAATACGAATGTTGCGCTTTCCTTCAATGATCAAACGCAAAATGTCTTTTTCTCTAGGTGTGAGCGATTCATAAGCCGATTTTGCTGCTGCCATATCGAGGTTTGTGGCAGACTGCGCCTGTCCCTGCAAAATGGCTCGTGCCAGTTCATCGCCTTTGACTGGTTTTTGGAAGAAATTGACCGCCCCAGCATGCAATGCATCGACCGCCATCGGAACATCACCATGCCCTGTCAGATAAATAACGGCTAACGGGCTGTTGGCTTTATTTAAAATTTGGTGCACTTGCTGGCCACGAAGGTTGGGCATTCGGCTATCAAGGATCACGCATCCGGCCTGATGAATGTTCACTTTATCGAGAAAAGATTGCCCATCAGCAAAAGTCGTCACGTTGAAGTCATGCTCTTCCAACATAAAAGCGAGCGAGTCACGCACCGATTCATCATCATCGACTACAAAAACAGGTAGCTGCTTTTCACCGCTGCTCATTGAGTGCTCCTATGCCTAGTTCAGATTAGTTTTGATATGGAAACACAAGCTCAACCAAACAACCATGTGGTGCTATCGAGCTGATGACAAACTCGCCACCATGCATTTCCATCACATCGCGACAAATGGCTAACCCTAGCCCAAGCCCTTCTTCTTTGCTACTCACAAACGCTTGAGTCGGATTCTCTTGCTGCAACCCTGTACCATTGTCTAACACTCGAATAGAGAGTTGATTGATTTGGTAATCGCAATGCAGGGCAATTTTACCTTGATAGCCTGATGAGTGATATTTCTCTTGGAACAAAGTACACGCATCAATCGCGTTGCTGATCACATTAACTAAAACCTGTTGTACGCCAACTGCATCGACAAGTAACGGACGCATGTTCCCTTCTATACTGGTCACGATCGAAGTGTTTTGCTTCTGCATTCGAAAATGGAGCAACTCAATCGTGTCATCAATGAGTACTTGAAGATCGCACGACGTTTTGTCGACACTGCGCTTACGAATCAACGTTCTTAATCGCTGAATAATTGCATCGGCTCTTTCAACTTGGCCCTGTATTTTCTCAAGCACAGGGACAATATCTTCATGAGGGCGCTTTTTGGCCAAGCGAAGTAAACCACCTTCACTATAGTTGCGAATGGCTGCCAGTGGCTGATTGAGTTCATGGGCAAGACTAGTCCCGATTTCTCCGACAATCGCGACCCTTTGTGAATGTTCTAACTGTTCACTTTTCTCTTTTAATCGTAACGATGTCTGCTCCAACGCTTGCTTACTCTTGCTAAATCGATACTCAAGCCAAAAGTGGTAAGCGTTCAATACAATCACAAACATGAACAGCGCCCATGCCCATTCTTGATGACTACGCAGCCAGCGTAGAGCCTCACTCCACCAAGGTTGTTGCAACGGATGGAGATCCAACGCCTGATAAAGTTTGTCGATGCTCAGCAAGCTGACGGGGGACGTCCAACCTGACGCGCCTGCCGCAATAACCGCAGGGTGTTCAGGTGGCATCGCTAGCAATACTTGCGCAATCTGTTTGGCAATCTGAGCTGAGCCGCGCTCTGTTTTGGCAAATGACCAGTTTGGATATAACGGCGTAGAAACAGCGCACGAAGAATGTTCATTTAGCTGTTGATTTAGGACTCGAAAATCACCTTGCTGTAACAGACCTTCATTTTGCATCTGTTCCAATAAACAAGCAGGGACGACAGCGGCTTCCACATTGCCATCACGTAATTGATACAGGTTGGCATCAATAGGAAAACCAAGATAGCGGACATCGGAAAAGAAATCGTTTGGATTAAGCCCCATTTTGACTATTTGATAGCGCATCGTGAGATAACCACCAAAGGCTTTTTCTGATACCGCCGCAACGGGACGTCCTGAGACATCTTGCACCGTTTGATAACTTGAATTGGCTCGAACCACAAGCGCCGAACCAATGCCGTAGTTCGAATTTTGCGGCGCTCGGCTGGTTAGCGTTGCCATCCACGACAGCGCGTATTGCCTGCCCAACCGCACTGCTTGACCTGGGTTGGTTAAGATGAAATCCATCGTCTGAAACTTCACCGCTTCGCCCATTTCATCCAAGTTAAGGGGATGAAGAACAAAATGCACATCGGAAATTTGCTGATTGAGCCAATCAATGGTCGGTTGCCACCTTTGCTCTGCATAGAGGTGGCCGCGTATCGCTAACACGCCCACTTCAACTTTCTGCTTGGCCTCTGGCTGCTCTGCCTTTTGCTCTTGCATTCCTTGCAGATCTGCTTGTTCAGAAACTGCGCCCTGAGCCAAAGATGCAAAGGCAACTAAGCAAAGAATCCAAAGCTGAAGCCACAGTGCTTTTTTCATGATGAGTCGAATCGTTCCGTCAAGAGAGTACGACAAGAGTAACAGCTACCTTCCCTAAACCACATTTGTTTTAGATCAAGTTTGATCTGGGTATGTGGAAATCCACAATATAAGCCTCGCAGTGCATTTCTCACAATGGAATCAGTCAATTCAAATACAACAAAAAAGCAGGTGAGTTATGGATTCCACCAAACGTCGCTTTCTCAGCGCGGTCACAGCCGGAGCCGCGTTAATTCCAGTCGCAGGCATTGGCACGGCAACTGCGGGAAACATTATTCGAAATAACCAGTCCGCTGACCGAAAAGGACAAGTCGGGAAGCGTTATGCCATGGTGATAGATTTGCGTAAATGTGTCGGATGCCAGGCTTGCACTGTGGGTTGCAGCATCGAGAACCAAGTGCCTATCGGTCAATTCCGAACCACCGTAAAGCAATACGAAGTTACGTTAGATGATGGCTCTACAGCCACGCGAGAAGCAAAAGCCTTTATGCTACCGCGCCTTTGTAACCACTGCGACAACCCACCTTGCGTGGCAGTGTGTCCGGTTCAAGCAACCTTTCAGCGCGAAGATGGCATCGTCATGGTGGATAACAGTCGCTGCGTAGCGTGTGCGTATTGTGTACAAGCTTGCCCTTACGATGCTCGCTTTATCAATGAAGACACCCTCACCGCAGATAAATGTACCTTCTGTGCTCACCGTCTAGAAAAAGGTCTATTGCCTGCCTGCGTGGAAACCTGTGTTGGCGGAGCACGTGTAATTGGTGATTTGAATGATCCATCAAGTGAAGTTCGCCGCTTAATTGCGAAGCACCAAGACGATATCAAAGTGCTAAAACCCAATGAAGGCACCAAGCCTCACGTGTTTTACATCGGCATGGATGAACGCTTCACCAGCCACATCGACGGACAACCTGCTATTTACGACCCACAAGGAGATCGCGCATGAACATCACCGAAGTGTTAGTCCAGCCTCAAGCGATGGCTTGGCTCCCGTGGGCGGTGCAGTATTTCTTCTACATCGGTTCGGCTTATGCGGCTGCTGTTTTGTTCCTAATCGCCCTATTATTTGAAAAACACACCAGTCACAGACTGCGCGCTGCGCTTGTTCTGACGCTGGCCATAGGCGCCATCGTGGGACCATTAGCGTTAACTGGTGATTTACACCAACCGGGACGAGCATGGCATTTTTACGCACACATCACTCCGTGGTCATGGATGTCTTTAGGGTCGCTTTTCTTGCCTGTTTTCTCAGGTTTAGCGGTAGTGACTGCATGGCTGTATCTCCGCGAGGATATGATCAACTTACGTAATCAGCCAGGGAAAGTACTGCCTCTAATTTCAAAGCTGTCACTGGGTGACTGGGCGCTCTCTCGTAGAGTCATGCTTATGGTATCTGTTATCACGGTGCTATCAGGCATCACCATTGCAGTCTACACAGGCGCTGAAATTGCAGTCGTTAAATCGCGCTCTTTATGGCACCAACCCGCGTCGCCGGTTCTTTGGTTTGTCACTGCATTTATGAGCGCGGTCGGATTTTCTCTGTTGATTTGGCTCTTGCTGCCTAGTCAGTCAAAGACACTGACATCTGGCGATACTAATTTACTTAAAAAATCAGTGGTTACCAGCGGTGTATTAACGCTGATACTGCTACCGATTTGGGCATCCAACAATTCCGCATTTTCGCTCTATTCTAGCGAACAATGGATGCACAACATTGCCCTGCTCACTTTTGTCGTTTTAGGTTGTGTTTTGCTCGCTTTCATCTTCTTGCGCGATACCAAAAAGTCCGCATCAGCCAGATTTCGTCACGTCATAGGGCTCAGTTTTGTGTCTGCTGCCGCACTGGCAAGTGCATGGCTGATTCGCTGGTTTACCATCATGGAAGTGCAAACCATCGCCAAGTTCGATGCAGGGCTGTATCCATACCAACTCACTATGGATGGAAATGGCTGGATAGGCATTATCGGCATGCTCGGATTATGGCTTGCACTGGCACTGCTCGGTTCGGAGCTGGTTCAGCCAAAACAAAAGATCGAAGTAAAAGCCTCATCACTCACCTTAACTGAACGCTAATCAAAGAGGATTTCATCATGGATAACAAACGCCGTCAGTTTTTGAAATCAGGCATTGCAGTGGGTGGGCTTGGCGCATTCGCTGCGGGTTACGCCACCACCACCAAACACATGGTCGAGGGTGCGCTCGAAGGCACTGCGGGAGAAAAAACGCGTGATATTCACCACGGTAACTCGCTTGAACCTGAGTACACGGTCAACAGCAAAGGCAACCTAATCCCTAATCCAAATCAGCGCGTTGCGCCATCGATGTGCTTTGGTTGTTGGTCACTGTGCGGATTGCGTGTACGCATTGATAACCGTAACGACGAGATTTTGCGTATTACTGGCAACCCATATAACCCACTCTCTCATCAGCAACACATTCCGTTCGAAACGCCAGTCAAAGATGCTTATTTAAGTTTGGCAGGAGAAGCGGGCCTTGACGGTCGTTCAACAGCATGCGCACGTGGCAATGGGATGCTAGAAATTCGCAACAGCCCGTACCGCATTACTCAGCCACTGAAACGAGTTGGAAAACGCGGCGAAGGAAAATGGATTCCGATCAGCTACGAGCAATTGATAGAAGAAGTCGTAGAGGGTGGTGATTTATTTGGTGAAGGCCATGTTGATGGCTTACGCGACATCCGCGATTTAACAACGCCCGTAGATCCTGAAAGCCCGGAATATGGACCGAAAGCCAACCAATTGTTAATGACCAACGCCGGTAACGAAGGCCGAGACGACATATTCAAACGCTTCGCGTTCAATAGCTATGGTACACGTAACTTTGGGCATCACGGCTCTTACTGCGGCTACGCATTTCGTGCTGGCAGCGGCGCATTCATGAACGATTTAGATAAGAACGCGCACTTGAAGCCAGACTTTGATAACGCGGAATACATCATCTTCATCGGTATGTCACCAGCTCAAGCGGGTAACCCTTTTAAGCGTCAGGCGCGCCAACTCGCCAATGCGCGAACAGAAGGTAGCTTGGAATACACCATCATCACACCAAGTTTGCCTGCTGGTTCATCGAGCTTAGCTGCCGGTGACAACAACCGCTGGATACCAATCAAACCGGGTACCGATTCTGCCCTCGTGCTTGGCATGATCCAGTGGATCATCGAAAACCAACGCTACAACAAAACCTTCTTGGCGCAGCCGGGGGCAAACGCGATGAAGCGAGCCGGCACCGCGCACTGGTGTAATGCCACGCACTTGGTAATCAGCGATGAGCAGCACCCGAGAAACGGCACGTTTTTACGCGCATCTGATCTGAACCTGCCATTTGAGGGCGAAGCGTTGTCTGACTCCGACCCGTACGTCATCGTGAATGAGCAAAGAGGCGAATTTGGTGTTCATACCCAAGCTGAGGAAGCGGCACTGTTTATCGATAAAACGGTTTCGCTTGCATCGGGCGAAGTGCGCGTAAAATCGTCTCTACAAAGACTCAAAGAAGAGGCGTTCAAATACAGCCTTGCGTTCTACAGCCAACAATGTGAAATCCCTGTCGAACAAATTGTTGAACTAGCAAAGCGCTTTACCAGTCACGGAACAAAAGCGGTGGTCGATACCCACGGTGGCAACATGCACACCAATGGGTTCTATAACTCGTTTACCATCATGATGCTCAATGCGTTGATTGGTAACATCAACATGAAAGGCGGCGCGATGGCGAAAGCGGGTGGCTACCCAACTTCCGCTGCGGGTCCTCGTTACGACTTCACCAAATTTGCTGGCAAAGTCGGCCCGAAAGGCGTCTTTTTATCGCGCAGTAAATTCCCATACCACAAAACCAGCGAATACAAACGTCGCGTTGAGGCTGGTGAATCCCCTTATCCAACTCGCGCACCTTGGTATCCGTTTGCAGCGCCACTGCTGACAGAACACCTATCTGCGGCTATTGATGGTTATCCATATCGCGTTAAAGCGTGGATCAACCACATGGCGAACCCGATGTATGGGGTGCCCGGTTTGAAAACGCTGCTGGAAGACAAGCTTAAAGATCCAAAACAACTCGGTTTGATTGTGTCTGTTGATGCGTTCATTAACGAAACCACCGCATTGTCGGATTATATTGTGCCGGACACGGTCACCTACGAAAGCTGGGGTATGGCAACGCCTTGGCACGACGTTCCGGTGAAAACCGTCACCGCTCGCTGGCCGATTGTGGAAGCGCGAACAGAGAAAACCGCCGATGGTCGTTCAATTTGCTTAGAAAACTTTTTGATTGATGTCGCCAAGAAAATGCAACTAGGCGGCTTTGGTGACAACGCGATTCAAGATGCGCAAGGGAATTGGCACGCTCTCCACAGCGCTGAAGATTTCTACTTACGTTCCGCGGCAAACTTGGCTTATGTGAAAGGCGGGGTGCCTGAAGTTTCGGCAGAAGACATTGCGTGGTCCGGCCTAGAGCGTTTAATGCCAGCCATGCAGAAGACGCTGACAGCGGATGAGATGAAACGTGTGGCGTTTATTTTTGCTCGCGGTGGACGTTTTGAAAATGCAACCGAAGCGTATCAAGGTGAGCAAATGAAGCACAAATGGACACGACCTGTCGCGATATGGAATGAACGTGTCGGCAGCGCAAGAAACACCATGACCGGTGATTTCTACACGGGTTGCCCAACATGGCATCCACAAAAACTGGCCGATGGCACACCAATGGAAGACCAGTTCCCAAGCTCAGAATGGCCTTTCAGCCTAACGAACTTTAAATCCAACATTCACAGTGCGGTATCCAACCTATCGCCAAGGTTGAACTCGATTAAAGGCGTAAACCCAGTGTACATCCATCCAATCGATGCCGAGCGCGCAGGCATTAAAACGGGTGATGAGTTTGTTATCGAGACACCATCTGCAAGCACCAAAGCACTTGCGATGATAGTCAACGGGATTCGCCCTGGCACACTCGGATTTGAACATGGGTTTGGTCATACCGAGCTAGGACAACGCTCGCACTGGATCGGCGATAAACAACAACCCGTAAAAACGCGCAGCCAAGATGGCGTCAACATTAACGACATTGGCTTAATTGATCCTACCCGAGAAGGTAAAGGTGTATTGTTGGATTGGGTAGTGGGCGCCGCGGCACGTCAGTCCTTGCCGGCCAAAATCCGCAAAGCGTAACGCCGCACGTTAAGACGTCTCTACCACTTAGAGCTGCCGATTTGTGCAGCTCTTCACCACTTTGTTTTTATAGCTTATAGAACAACCAATAAAAACAAATACGGCCATTTACACTTATTAAATATGTGGAAATCCACAATACCTTTCATTATTGACAAGGCCGACAATATCGTCTGAGTGACTACCAAGTAGCACTTAGACATATTAATAAAAATTAAAGTGAGTCAGCATGTCAAAAATTCTTCCAGTGGTGGTGGCCTGTTTGTTAGCAACCACTATGGGCGCAAGCGCCTCGTCTATTCCGGAAAAAGCCAGCGTATGTAGCGGTTGTCACGGCCAAGATGGCATGGGACAGCCAAATATCGCGCCGATGATCGCTGGTTTAAACGCGAATTATCTCAACACTCAAATCGAACTATTCCTTAGTGGCGAACGCCAAAATCTGGTCATGCAAGGCATGGCGAAGGAACTCAGCGATCCCGCAGGCCGTAAGGAAGTTATGGAGTACTTTGCTAACCTCCCGAGCTATGAGTTCACGAATCCAGAACAACGCGGCGACCAAGCTGATATTCGTAACCCGTATCGTAAGTTAATTTTCCAAGGCGATTGGGATAGAAATATTCCAGCTTGCGCAACTTGTCATGGAGCCAGCGGTATGGGCGTCGACAAGTTCCCTCGCCTCGCAAGCCAACATGCTGATTACTTAAAAACGCAATTGATGGCATGGAAAAACGGCACTCGCAGTGGCGACCCGCTCAATATGATGGGGACCATCGCAAAAAATCTCACTGACAAAGAGATCGAAAATCTTGCTTACTACTTTGCCTCATTACGTTACTAGGAGCAGTCATGAAACGTTTCTATTCTTTGTTCGCACTGCCTTTCATTTCTACGCTCGTACTAGCTAACGCTCCATTACCGGACCGCCAGAAAGAGCTACCTGCGATAGAAAAAGAAAAGCACGGTGAATACTTAAAACCGCGTGATCTCAGCACAATCCCAAACACCGCATTTGGTGAGCAAGTAAAACGCGGTTACTCGCTCTTTGTTAACTCACAACAAATGCGCGGAAAATACGTTGGCAACGAACAAAACTGTGTGAACTGCCATATGGAGGCAGGACGAAAAGCAAACGCTGCGCCACTGTGGGCAGCTTACATGGCATACCCGGCATATCGTAAGAAAAACGATCGCGTAAACAGCTATGCTGACCGTATCCAAGGTTGTTTCGAGTATTCCATGAACGGTAAAGCGCCCGCTTACGATTCGACAGAAATTGTTGCCCTTAGTGCTTACGCCTACTGGTTAGCGATGGGCGGCTTGCTTGACAAACATGGTATGGCGGATGAACCCATTCCAGAACTAGACGCAAAAACGTTGCAAATTGGTGGAAAAGCAAAAGACTTCCCGTTGCCCGAAGCCATCGCACAAGCATTACCAATTGAAAAGCGGGGTAATCTCTCTGGGCGTGGCTACCCAAAAATCGCCGCCCCTGAGCAAGAACCATCAATAGAGCGAGGCGCATTGGTCTACGAAAAGAACTGTGAAACTTGCCATCGCGCCGACGGTTCAGGCATCAAAGACACCAACGACCATTCATACATTCCACCACTTTGGGGCGAATATGCGTATAACTGGGGCGCAGGTATGCACCGGATTAACACAGCGGCCTATTTTATTTACGAAAACATGCCGCTTGGGAAAAGTGTGCAGCTGACAGAGCAAGAAGCTTGGGATGTCGCAGCATACGTCAACAGCCATGAGCGTCCACAAGATCCTCGATTCAAAGGCAATGTCACCGCAAACGCGGAGAAATATCACCAGCACCAAGGCTATTACGGCAAAACGCTCAACGGTACGCAAGTCGGCTCCAATGCCTTTAAGAGCGGAACGGTCAAGTAAAGTACAACTAAGTACCTTAAATAAAATGCTCTTTTTCCCTGCTCTGATTATCTGGGCAGGGTTACTTACCCTTAAAAACAAGTAATTACCCCCCTCCACAGACAAGCAATATCACATTATTTTCGACTTCCAACATACTCATCTTCGCCGTAAAATCTTGTACCAAACGCGACTTCGTTTATGTCTTAGATCTCCCATATCCTCTAATGCCAAAAGTAAGAAACTCGTAAACTCCTGAATCAAAACAAGCGTGCCTAGTGAAAAAAGAGTATTCTTAAAGCAAATGAATCTAAAACCTACCCGATGAGTATTCAACCTAATTCCCGTCAGTTAATTTCATGCGAAGAGTGCGGCCTTGTTGTTCGCATTCCCGATATCGAACAGGGGCAAAAAGCACAATGTCCTCGATGTTCGCATTCGCTGACTAAAGTGAATGCCAAGCCTTACCAAAGCGTGATCGCCATATCATCGGCATGTTTGATCATGTTAGTGCTAAGCATTTCTTTCCCTTTTATGTCGTTCAGCGTGCAAGGGTTGTCGCAAGAAATCACCTTGTTGCACGCTGCCAAAATGCTGGCTGAGTTTCAAAATGTGCTTTTGGGTGTGCTGCTACTCGCAACAGTTATCGTTTTGCCTGCAATCTATGTTGGTCTCATTCTCTTTCTTCACCTTGAAGCATTAAAAGCACGTAAACATACCCCCTCTAAAAAGCAGCAACGAATGGCAAAAGTTTTATGCCGTCTTCTGTTTCGAGTCGAACCTTGGTTAATGGTGGATGTATTTTTGATTGGCGTGTTGGTCAGCTTAATTAAAATCGCTTCCCTCGCAGACATAGGAATGGGCACTTCATTCTGGGCGTTTTGTGTATATACCGTTCTGGTAGTCAAATGCATATCAATTGTCGACAAAAGCTGGCTCTGGGGGCACTTTATTCCAGCTATCGAGCTACATGATGTAAAAGAGGGTGATACGCACCATAACCACAACCATATTGGTTGTCATACGTGCCACCAGCTCAACCCTATTGAAGCTAAAAAACACCAACACTGCATTCGTTGTAAAAGCCCTATTCACAAATACAACCCCGCAGACAATTTACAAAAAGCTTGGGCGCTTTTGTTTGCTTCAATCATTTTCTATATCCCTGCGAACCTCTACCCTATGATGTACACCGTAAGCCTTGGACATGCAGAAGGTTCGACTATCATGGAGGGGGTAATATTGCTTTGGCATTTAGGTTCTTACCCTATTGCGATGGTAATTTTCTTTGCTAGCGTATTTATTCCAATGGCGAAAATGCTGGCACTCGCGTGGCTGTATTACAATGCGCAAAAAGCGCGATATCTTCCGCACGAAGAGAGTATTTCACGCTTAAAGATCTACCGCATAACTGAGTTTATTGGCCGTTGGTCCATGATCGATATCTTCGTCGTCGCGATCTTAGTTGCACTGGTTCAGCTGCAAAACTTAATGGCGATTTATCCAGGTCCTGCTGCGCTCTCTTTCGCGGCAGTGGTCATTTTTACTATGCTTTCTGCAATGATATTTGACTCACGTTTGTTGTGGCAATTGCCACAAAACGAAGTGCAGGAGCCGATTTCTGACAACTTAAACGAGAAAGCCAAATATGAGTGATGAGAACAACGTAACCGCTCAAATAAAACCGCAAAAGCAGATTTCTGCGATATGGATTGTCCCGATCCTTGCGCTAGCCATGGGAGCGTGGATGCTGTTCCAATATATCAACAGTACAGGCCCACAAATTACTCTCCAACTGCCAACCGCAGATGGGATTGAGGTTGGCAAAACCGAAATCCGAGCATTGAATGTAAAAGTCGGACTGATTACTGAAGTCACTCTCAGTGAAAATTACGATCACATCATCGCTAAGGCACAAATGAACAAGGATGCAGAACGCATGCTACGAGATGACACCATGTTTTGGGTTGTGAAGCCTCGTATTGGCCGTGATGGCGTTTCAGGTTTAGAGACCTTGCTCTCTGGCGCTTATATCCAACTTCAGCCGGGTAAATCTAAGATAGAGAAAGAGCGCTTTACGGTCTTAGATGTTCCCCCAGTCGCCTCTCCTGATGCAGAGGGGTTACGCCTTGTGTTAACACACCGCGAGGCTGGTAAGCTAGGCGTTGGTGACCCCGTCATTTATAAAGGCTTTACGGTTGGTCGTGTAGAGAAAACCAGCTTTGATGTTGACACTCGCAAAGCGTTATACCAACTCTTTATTTTCAAGCCTTATGACAGCTTAGTGCGCACTCGTACCAAGTTCTGGCTGAATTCTGGCGTAGATTTACAGCTCAACGCTGAAGGGTTCGAAGTCAAGTTTGGCTCATTAGAGAGCATGCTAACGGGTGGTGTTACCTTCGATACCGTTCCAGGTCTTGAATCCGGTGAACAGCTCACTGAAAATATGGTCAACTTCCGCTTGTACGATGATATTAAACAACTTCGAGAAGGCATGTACGATGATTATATTGAATTCGTTATGCTTTTTGATGAATCGGTACGAGGACTTAAACGTAAGGCACCTGTCGAATATCGAGGCTTGAGAATTGGTACTGTGATGCGTGTACCAATGCGACTTCCAACCCCAGAAGAGAACTTTTCTGCGAAAAAAATTCCTGTATTGGTACGTATCGAGCTCGGCCGTGTTTATGGCGATTTCCAATCCCAATCTTTACCAATGTTAAAAGATAAATTGAAGAGTGAGTTTGCTAAAGGCCTACGTGGTACTTTAAAAACAGGTAACTTATTAACAGGCGCACTATATGTTGACGCCGACTTCTATCCAAATGACGAGCCTTACGTACCGAGTAAGTTTGCTGATTTAGATGTTTTCCCAACTATGCGTGGTGGTTTTGCGCAGGTTCAGCGCCAAGTGAACGACTTCCTAAATAAGATTAATAACTTACCGATGGAAGAAACGCTAGATTCTCTCAATTCAACGTTAAAAACGTCCGAAAAAACGTTAGCTTCAGCAGAACGCGTGGCGGACAGTATTGATAAACTTTTGAATCAAAAAGAGACGCAAGAGATCCCAACAGATATTCGCCAAAGCTTACAGCAATTACAAAAAACACTCGATGGTTATGGGCCCAACTCAACCATGTACAGCGAAATGGAAGCCACGCTAAAAGAATTAGAAAGCGTAATGACAGAGTTTAAACCCGTACTTAAACAGCTAAACGAAAAGCCAAACTCTCTCGTGTTTGGAGAAGATGAAATCAGTGACCCAATACCAGTTAAAGGCAAAAACTAATGAAACGAGTATTCTTTCTGTCTATCGCGCTATTTGTCGGTCTAACGGGTTGCAGTAGCGCTCCGCAAACTAAAGGAGCTATGTACCTTCTACCTAAGGCGGAACCAGTCACGCTGAGCTCTTCTGATATCGCTCAGCGCCCAACTTTAGTTGTTCGTCCAGTGACATTGGCGAGTTATTTGAATGATAATGGCATTGTTTATCGAACCTCTGAGACCCAAGTTATTCAGGCAAAACACAATCAATGGGCGCACAGTATTTCTGAGC
Source organism: Vibrio sp. 1078-1 (assembly GCF_033340475.1). NCBI lineage: Bacteria > Pseudomonadati > Pseudomonadota > Gammaproteobacteria > Vibrionales > Vibrionaceae > Vibrio > Vibrio sp. 1078-1. The sequence continues at coordinate 46,487 of NZ_JAWOWM010000007.1, read as the reverse complement.
AAATCACTCAGAGAGTCGTCTCGGAACTACGCCACAAGCAAAGTCATTACTGGCCGACTGAAATGAACAATCTGTTGGATCAAAGCGGTGAAGCCAAACTACAGCTTACGTTAAATAAATTTAATGGCAGCTACAAAGGTAATATCGAAATTGAGGGAGAATGGTTGCTCATTAATGCCGAAGGTAAGGTCGAAAACAGTGCGCCAATACAAATCTCACAGCCGCTTCAAGATGAGGGCTATGAAGCGCTCGTCAACGCTTTATCCATAGGCTTAGAAAGCCTAACCTCAGACATTGCCAAACAACTCTAAGTCAATGTTAATTACAGGGAAGCAAGTTGCTTCCCTTTTTTATGCAGAGTGTAGCGACTTCTACTAAGCTGAAAGCTGACGAAAAGCCGAAAAGGAAATTGGATGAAACCATGTAACCTGCTATCACTCTCCTCACTCATTCTTGTATTACCTACATCAGTAGCGCTCTCAGCCGAGACACAAGAATCTCGTTGGCGAAATAGCATAGAAGTGTACATGCTAGGACTGAATATCCACGGGGATACCAGTATTGGTCGCTTTTCATCAGAGGTGGATGTCGATCCTAAGTTCATCGTAGACCACCTCGATATTGGGGCGATGTTGCGATTCGAGAGTATTTACCAAAGTAAGTGGGGCTACTACATAGATTATAGTTTCATGAACTTAAGTGGTGATGTTAATAATATCAAGGGCGCTCTGCCTAACGCTCGTTATCGTGCGGACATCGAAATACGGCAAGGTGTTCTAGAAGCAAAGGCATTCCAACGCGAACAATATTCATTTGGTAAACTGGATTATATGTTTGGATTACGTTGGTGGGACAATGACATCACCGGCAAGCTGTATCGTAATGATAACCGGGTACTAGAAGATAGACTGTCATTACAAGAAGATTGGGTCGATTTTTTAGTTGGCTTGCGACTCATTGATGAATTGAGCGAAAACTGGCGATTTCATGCCAGCATCGACGCCGGACTTGGCAACGATACTCACTTCACTTATGCCATTCAAACTGGTGTTCGTTATCGTTTTAACGAATGGTCTGATCTCAACTTAGCTTACAAGTCGACCTGGGTTGATTACAAAAATGAGGGAGTATTTGAATATGATACAGCTTCTCAAGGGCTTTTAGTCGGACTTGGCTTTTACTTTTGATCAGGTGAAACCCTAGCCTATATTCAAGCGTTGTAACGTGTACTAGCTCTAGGCACACGTCTAGTGTCGCGTTACAGATGCTTAAATAAGGCAAATTGATCTTCATCAGACTATAAATTGCTCTTCGGTGTTACTCTCTGTCGCAAAATATAAAACCCCACTCTATGACCTCATATAGGTCTTATTGATAAGGTTCCCGAGTAGCAATGTCGATTAACATTTCCGATTTAACCACCGCCCTAAATAAGGTGGAGCATATTCATAAAGTTCAGCTTGAAAACGTACATCAGTTCTTCAAAGCAAACGAAGCTTTTTCGTTGCAAACATTCAGCCAGCTGATATCCAGCGACTCGCTTGATGATCGATTTAAAACCATCGATAGAGCGTTCTCTTTGCTTGGTGATGCAAAAACCTACCTTTTAGAAGTGTCTTACCTTATTAAGTAAAAAAGAAAGCCCCGATAAAATTCATTATCGGGGCTATCATTTTCTATCTAAACTACTGATTTACAATTTGTAACGATCATCAATTACCGTTAGTTCTGGGAAGGTTTTACCCTCGTCCATCGCTTCTTCTGTCTCTTCTTTTACTTGGTTATCAATCCAGAAATTACCGATATCCATTGGATGAAGCACCCATTCTGTCGCTTTTGTCATGCCGTTTTTAGGAATTTTAACCCAGCGCCAATGAGCAACTCGAGAATAAGGCACCATGTAGCCAGGAACGATGATGTTCGCTTTGCTGACATAGTTTTGGATTTGATGCGACAAGTCGTAACGCTTTTCCTGATCAAACTCAGAATCATACGCTTCAATTAACTTGTCTAGCTCAGGGCTGCTGTAGTTGGTGTGAGCATTCGTTTGTGGTCGATTTGCATTATCCGAGTGTAGGTATTCCCAATACGCAGGGATCTCACCAGAGCCCATATTCAAAAACGCTAGCTGATGCTTTTTCTCAAGAATGTATTTAAACGCAGATGAGCCATCCACCAAGTTTAACGTGAACTCAAGACCAGCAAGTTTCGCTTGCTCTTTCAGGTATGCAATACGCGGTGTCCAAGAGTTGTATCCATAGGTGATAGCAAAGCTCAAGCGTTGGCCCTTGTCGTTAATACGAATACCATCTGCGCCCACTTTGTCAAAGCCCGCTTTTTCGAAGTGTTTAACCGCCGCATCAGCATCAAACTTTGGCGGTGTATTGTTAGGATCATCGTATTCGCCATGACCAAAGCCGAGTCCATGCGGTTTACGTGAATAATCTCCACGCATGATGTTTTCAATCATGCCGTCATAGTCAGTGGCTGCCATAACACCTTTACGCACTTCTAGGTTATCCAACATCGGCATCGCTGTGTTCATCCAAAGACCACCTGCTCCTTGCGGTGCTTCGTTAAAGCCCCAGTACTTTTGGATATAGCCTTTTTTGTACACATCACTATTGGTTTTGTCATGCCAAAAGCTTGGTAGCACCATCTCAAAGTAGTCTAAGTTGCCTTTCTCAAAGTGCTTCATGGCAATATCAGGATCGCGAATCACCTTAATGCGAACCTTTTCAACGTTATAACGGTTTTTATAGTAGCGGTTGTTGTATCCCCACCAATCTTCACCGACATGTTTGAATGTCACGCTCTTACCTTTCTTCACTTGATCAATGTAGTAAGGCGCTGCGGTTGGCTCAGATTTAAAGTTAAACTTTCTGACGAAGTTATCAGGCATGCCATCGTTATTTGCGTCCTTTTCTCCTTCAAAGAAGTGTTCAGGACGAGGCTGAAAACCATTACTTGGCATGTTAATCATAACCATAAGTGAGTCATGACTTTGAGCTACAGCAAGATTGACTTTGATCGTGTAGTCATCAATTTTTTCAACACTCACAATACTGTTTGTGAAGAAGTCGTTATACCACGGGTCGATAATGTCTTTTGACGTGTAGTACTTCATCATAAAGACGTAATCATCTGCTGTAATTTTTTCACCATCTGACCACTCGGCCGTTTCGTCGAGTTTAAAGAATACGGTTTTGTTGTCCTCTCCAAATGCCCATGACTTAGCAAGTTGAGGGATCCATTTGCCAGTATTTGGATGACGCTGAGCCAGTTTTGGTGAACCATCCATTAAGTATTGGCGCAAACCTGAGTTCGCATCTGGACCAACACTTCGTAATGTTTGCGGAAAGCTCTGAATGTAAGTGCGATAGGTGCCACCTCGTACCGCTTCTTCAGAGGCAAATAGAGGTTCGTTGTTGTTTGAAATCCATTCGATATCAGCTGGCAATTCTGCCGCACTCAGTTGAAAACTGGCAGCGGTCAGTGTTGCTAGTACTGAAAATGGCAGTTTTTTAGTCATGTTTCTTCCTTGTTGTGTTTGCGCACTAAGGTCGTAACAAGGAAGACAGCGTGTGAAAGCTCACAGAAAGCTGCGATTTAAAATACGCAGATAGGAAATAATAGGAACGTAATATGAAGTGACGTCCTGCCAGCTTCTATATTAATTTCAAAGAGTTTCACTAGGTCATCCTAGACCTTACAACGCAGTGAATGCATCTTCGCCATAGTATTCTTTAGATATTTGTAACGCAAGCCATCAATAACACATGATTGCATTTTCGAGGCATCACAGTGAGTTATGTTACAAAAGTGTGATCAGCATAGTACCAAGCCCTACTTTACTCAGAATAAACCGCAGAACCTTTATCTCAATTGGCCCCGATATACCAGTTACAGCGAGTAAATGATCAGACATAGCTGGTTAAAAGGAATGGTTGTTTACCGCGATCAGTATTTTCATTCGATATAAAAAGTGAGGCATCTTAGCCTCACTTTTCTCCATACAATCGAGACAGTGCTTACATTTTAGATAAGCTCTCATTGATCGACTTCAGCACTTCTGCAGGATTTGACGCTTGAGTGATAGGGCGACCAATCACAAGATAATCTGAACCTGATTGGATAGCGTCTACTGGCGTCATGATACGGCGTTGGTCACCTTGTTCTGAACCAGCAGGTCGAATACCAGGGGTCACTAATTTAAATTCTTGGCCTAGTTCGCTCTTCAGTAGTGAGGACTCTTGCGCTGAACATACGACACCATCTAAGCCCGCGTTTTTGGTCAAGGTTGCTAGACGAATCACTTGCTCCTGAGGCGCAACATTCAAACCAATACCAGCTAAATCACTTTGTTCCATACTGGTTAGTACCGTTACACCGATAAGAAGTGGACGATCTTTACCATATGGCTCAAGAATTTCACGTGATGCCGTCATCATACGCTCACCACCGCTCGCGTGTACGTTCACCATCCATACACCCATTTCAGCCGCAGCGCGAACTGCTTTCGAACAGGTGTTTGGAATATCGTGAAATTTTAAATCTAGGAATACCGAGAAACCACGTTTATGGAGTTCACGTACAAAATCAGGACCAAATAGCGTAAACATCTCCTTGCCAACTTTTAGTCGGCATGACGCAGGATCAATTCTATCTACAAACGCAAGTGCATCTGCTTGGTTATCATAATCCAGTGCGACAATAACTTTTTGGTCGATCATTTCATCTCCTAACTGTTTTGGTTCTTATTAAATAAAAAGTTAAAAAAATGCAGCGGACAGAAACTCTGCCAGCTGCATTAAGAATTATTCACCATCCAATCCGCGGATTGGCTTGATCGTCCCCCATCCTTTACAGGACGGACAATGCCAATAAAGGGAATGGGTAGAAAATCCACACTTCCGGCATCGGTAATGCGGTTTCACTTTTAACTGTTCACCCACCATCGCTTGTAGTGTTGATAGGCTGTCTTTCGCTCGACCATCTTCTGCTTCTGCAATGTGGTAGTCAATTAAACGGTAGAAGCCCTTCATGGTTGGGTTTTTCAGCAATTGTTTCGTCAGTAACTCTTGAGCAGCCCCAACGTTCTCGTGATGAGCAACTAATTGAGCCAACATCAACTCGGCTGATACGCCTGCTTTCTTATCAATACAAGCTCTCAGAAACTCGACAAGTTCATCTTCCTGACCCAGATGATGATAGCATTCTGCAATAGTTGGCAAGACATCACTGATAAAGTCTTTATCTTGCTCAAGTACCCCCGTCAGATATTTGATGGTGTACTTATAGTCTTCAGACTCTAGGTAAATTCGTCCCAAAGCAATACTTGCTCGAACACACTTCGGGTCTTCCGCTAACGCTTTTTTAAAATGCTGTATTGCCTTATTAGTATTCCCATCAGCTTGGTCGAGCATGGCTATTTCACACCAAAAATGGGCAATATTTGCACGCATCCTTGAGCGTTTATTACCTAGCTTAGCCAATTGGTTCGCGTAATAAATCGCCTTTTCCCATTCTCGTGTTTGCTGATAAATGGTCACTAATTGTTGAAGAGCCGCCTCTTTGTAATCTGGCTCTTCGACTAACTGTTCGAAGATTTTCTCTGCACGATCAAGAAAACCAGAGACCATGTAGTCTTTCGCTAACTGTTGAAGGGCGAGGTTCTTTTGGTCCAGTGTTAAGCCTGAACGAGAAATAAGATTTTGGTGAATTCTGATTGCGCGGTCGACTTCACCACGAGACCGGAACAGGTTACCCAACGCAAGGTGAGTATCGATGGTCTCGTTATCAACTTGGAGCAATTCAATAAAGTGATCGACAGCCTTATCTGATTGGTCAGAGAGCAGCAGATTAAGACCCGTCATATACTGACGAGAGATTTGATGAGATTGCTTCTGCTTGTCTTGCTGAGCGCTGCGATGCCCCATATACCAGCCATACGCAGCAGCTATAGGCAACAACAAGAAGAGTAGTTCAAGCATTAAAGTTAAGCCTTATCCTTATGCCTGTTTTTCAATGGCTGGCTTATCAGCAGCGTTGTTTGATTCAGTTGGTTCGTACTTTTTCAGTTTTTTCTTTAAACGACGGACCTGTAGCTGAGTTTTCAGTTGGATGCTACCAAATATAACCCACGCTAAAGCAAAGCCAACCACAAATACTACACCTAATAGCGTAGATAAGTGGAACTCTCCTTTTGCTAGAAGATAGTTAAAAGTCACGAGCTCTTGGTTTTGGGAACCTAACGCCAATGCAATTAAAAAGAGAGCTAAAACAGCAACGATTTTTATAATTTTCATGTTACATCACCCTTCTAGGAGTAAGTCGGTAAGATTATGCAGGAAAATGCTTCTTCAGACTACGTATATTAGCAATAATCTATACCCAAGTAACCTCAAGATGCTTAGTTTGTAGACATGCTTAGAAGTTAAAGTTATTTGGGTATAGAAAGCAGCAAAGAAAACAGCTGAATCCACAATTAGATTAGTAAACGATCTTGGATGTATGACTAACTTGGATACATTACAAAAAAGCGGCATACACAAACGTATGCCGCTTTTTTCAAACTAATAAGAGTGCATTAACCAATATTTACACGCTCACGAAGTTCTTTACCAGGTTTGAAATGTGGAACGTATTTACCTTCCAATTCCACTTTATCGCCCGTTTTAGGGTTACGACCTACGCGAGGCTCGCGGTAATGAAGAGAAAAACTACCAAAGCCACGGATCTCGATACGGTCACCGCTCTCTAGTGTAGAGGCCATGTGCTCTAAAATATCTTTTACAGCATCCTCTACCTCTTTCGCTGATAAGTGTGTTTGCTCAGCGCAGAGTCTTTCAATCAGTTCAGACTTAGTCATAGTTGCCCTCTTTGAGTATCTTTATCACTTATTATAGTAAGTAATACTAATTCCAACAAACACTTGCTGACAATTCTAGACAAATTTTATGCAAAATGCGCAATGAAGAAATGCCTTTTATTAAGATAGTTTACTGTCATTAGTATTACTACTTAAATATGACCAAATATAAAAAAGGAGCCTTGCGGCTCCTTTTTTGCTTAAGCGAGTATATTATTCGCCTTTAGCAGCTTTGAAAGCGTCAGCCATTGCGTTACCGAATGCATTGTCATCTTGCTTGTTGATAGATGCCATTGCTTCTTGCTCGTCAGCTTCGTCTTTAGCTTTGATAGATAGGTTGATTACGCGGTTCTTACGGTCTACACCTGTGAACTTCGCTTCAACAACATCACCAGCGCTTAGGATTAGAGAAGCATCTTCTACGCGATCGCGTGATACTTCAGAAGCACGGATGTAACCTTCAACGCCTTCTGCGATTTCAACAGTAGCGCCTTTAGCGTCAACAGCAGTTACAGTAGCGTTAACTAGAACACCTTTCTTGTTGTCAGCAACGTAAGCATTGAATGGGTCATTTTCCATTTGCTTGATGCCTAGAGAGATGCGCTCACGCTCAGCGTCTACTGCTAGAACAACTGCAGAGATCTCGTCGCCTTTCTTGTACTCACGTACAGCTTCTTCGCCAGCAACATTCCAAGAAATGTCAGATAGGTGAACTAGACCGTCGATGCCGCCTTCTAGACCGATGAAGATACCGAAGTCAGTGATAGACTTGATCTTACCAGTAACTTTGTCGCCTTTAGCTTGTGCTTCAGCGAATGACTGCCATGGGTTAGCTTTACACTGTTTCAGACCTAGAGAGATACGACGACGTTCTTCGTCGATTTCAAGAACCATAACCTCAACTTCGTCGCCAACATTAACAACTTTAGAAGGGTGGATGTTCTTGTTAGTCCAATCCATTTCTGAAACGTGAACTAGACCTTCAACGCCTTCTTCGATTTCAACGAAGCAGCCGTAGTCAGTTAGGTTAGTTACGCGACCAGTTAGTTTGTGACCTTCTGGGTAACGCTTAGCGATTGCTACCCATGGATCTTCGCCTAGTTGCTTAAGACCTAGTGATACGCGAGTACGCTCACGGTCGAACTTAAGAACTTTAACTTGGATCTCGTCACCAACGTTAACGATTTCAGATGGGTGCTTAACGCGCTTCCAAGCCATATCAGTGATATGTAGAAGACCGTCAACGCCACCTAGGTCAACGAACGCACCGTAGTCAGTAAGGTTCTTAACGATACCTTTAACTTCAGAACCTTCTTGTAGAGTTTCTAGAAGCTCGTCACGCTCAACGCTGTTCTCTGATTCGATAACTGCACGACGTGAAACAACTACGTTGTTACGTTTTTGGTCAAGTTTGATAACTTTGAACTCTAGCTCTTTGTTTTCTAGGTGAGCAGTGTCGCGGATTGGACGTACGTCTACTAGAGAGCCAGGAAGGAAGGCACGGATACCGTTTAGTTCAACAGTGAAACCGCCTTTAACTTTACCGTTGATGATACCAACAACAGTTTCAGCTTCTTCGTAAGCTTTCTCAAGTACAATCCAAGCTTCGTGACGCTTAGCTTTCTCACGAGAAAGTTGAGTTTCACCGAAACCATCTTCAACAGCGTCTAGAGCTACGTCTACTTCAGCGCCAACTTCAACTTCAAGTTCGCCAGCAGCGTTCTTGAACTGTTCAGCAGGGATAGCAGATTCAGACTTAAGACCAGCGTCAACAAGAACGAAACCGTTCTCGATAGCTACTACAGTACCTTTAACGATGCTGCCTTGTTGGAATTCTGTTTCGTTTAGAAACTCTTCAAAGAGTTGAGCAAAAGATTCAGTCATTTAATTAATCTTCAATAAATTAAACTTCCACGGGTATCCTACCGCATGGGGTTATTAAATTCGCCAGTCATCATCCTTGCGACCAACGCTCTTAGCCTAGTCGAGTATTATTACTCAGCTAGCTTCGATTCGATATATTGTAGTGCCTTTTCTACTACTTCGTCGATAGTCATCGACGTAGAATCTAGCACAAGCGCATCCTCAGCAGGGCGTAATGGCGCCACTGGGCGGTTACGATCTCGGTCGTCACGCTCTTGGATCTCGCTTAAAAGGTCAGCAAATCTAACATCTAACCCTTTCTCTTGCAACTGTTTAAGGCGTCGATTTGCACGCTCTTCAGCACTCGCATCAAGGAAGATTTTTGCTTGCGCACTCGGGAATACAATTGTGCCCATATCACGACCATCAGCAACCAGACCCGGAGCGGTCTCAAATGCACGCTGACGACGTAGTAATGCTTCACGAACACGTGGCAAAGCCGCAACTTTAGATGCTGCCATACCCGTTTCTTCTTTACGAAGCTCCCCTGACACGTCTTCGCCTTCTAGAATGACCTTAACTAAGTCACCTTCCGCGATAAATTGAACGTCTAGGTGTGTTGCTAGTGGGACAAGAGCATCTTCTGACTCGGTGTCGACACCGTGGTGAATCGCAGCGAGTGCAAGTACACGATAAATTGCGCCAGAATCTAAGAGTTGGAAACCCAATTTTTTCGCCAGCAACATACATAAAGTGCCTTTACCTGCACCACTAGGTCCATCTACGGTTACAACCGGAGTTTGAGAGGACATGTTCTTCTCCACCAATAGTTTCTTTTCAGCAATTTGCTCGGTTTTCGAGGCGCACATTATACGGGTAATCAGTCTTTGGAGCGAGGAAAAATGTCGTGTAAAGCATTACACCTAATGCGTAATTGGATTCATCAATAAACATAAAGTTCAACAAAAACGGCGAGAGCTTCCGCCCTCGCCGTTTTAAATGTCATGAACTTAAGCTCGATTAAACAATCGGATTTTGACCACGCTCAGCTAACTTTAAAATCACACTATCAGCGACTTTACCCGCCACACCTGCTAGCTTGTCGGCCAGTTTTTTCTTTTGTACATAATGCACAGAAAGTACAGTTTTATCTTTGCATGCCGCAACAACGATATCATCAGATGTACTAATGTCATCCACCAAACCAAGCTCTTTCGCTTGTGTACCGAACCAGTGCTCACCAGTGGCTACTTTGTCTAGGTCCAAACTAGGACGACGCTCACGAATGAAGTCTTTAAACAAGACATGTGTTTCTTCAAGTTCTTGCTTAAACTTATCGCGCGCTTTATCGGTATTCTCACCGAACATCGTTAGCGTGCGTTTATATTCACCCGCTGTTAGTTGTTCGTACTCAATGTCATGTTTCTTCAACAGTTTGTTGAAGTTAGGAATTTGTGCGATAACGCCAATAGAACCCACAATTGCAAATGGTGCAGAAACAATTTTATCTGCTACACATGCCATCATGTAACCGCCACTTGCCGCAACTTTGTCAACAGAGATGGTCAGAGGAAGACCCGCAGCTTTGATTCGGTCCAGTTGAGAAGAGGCAAGGCCGTAACCATGAACCATACCACCGCCAGACTCTAAGCGAAGTAACACTTCATCACCTTCACGTGCGACAGCCAAAATAGCGGTGATTTCTTCACGTAGAGACGCGACTTCTTTTGCGTCTATGCTACCGTTGAAATCAAGAACAAATAGGTGTGGTTCACGCTTGCTATCTAATGAACCGTCTTTGCTCGCTTGTTTGATTTCTTTCTCGCGAGATTTGTTCTTCTCTTTTTCTTCTTTCTTGACGGCTTTATCTCGAGCCTTGATGAAAGCATCGTCATGCAAATGATGCTCTAACTGCTCAACAGATTGTTTGTGTTGCTCTGAAAGGTTGGTAATCTCTAACTCCCCTTTCGCCGCACCCGATTTGCCACCAGCCGATTTTGCAATAATGAGCAGAACAATTATCGCAGCAACCACCGTGATAATTTTGGCCAGAAACAGACCATAATCTAATAAAAATTCCAACGAGAGCTCCTTTATCTCATTTCAGATGATGTTAGTATGTTACGCAGAAACATCAGCGAGAAGGCAGCGCGGTTTGTAACCACTTGTTCTGATTGATAGCATACCTAACGAAAGTTCTGGAATTGGTATAACACATGAATTGGTGTATTGTAACCATCTTGTCACGATTACCAAGATTTTCCATTGAGAAACAGGCGTTTTTTAGCGTCAATTAACTATCATGGACCCTCTTACAATAATAAGGATTTATCGCCGTGAACTACTCCGTTTCAGCTGATGCTCTAAAAGGTAAAGTCATTCTTGTTACTGGCGCTGGTAATGGCATCGGCCGTCAAGCCGCGCTTTCTTATGCCGAGCACGGTGCAACTGTTATTCTCTTGGGTAGAAATGTGCAAAACCTTGAATCTATCTATGATGAGATTGAAGCTGCTGGCTATCCACAAGCAGCTATCATTCCATTGGATCTCAAGGGTGCAACTCAGCAGAATTACATTGATATGGCAGAGACAATCGAAGGACAGTTTGGTCGCTTGGATGGTCTATTACACAACGCAGGTGTCTTGAGTTCGCTGTGTCCATTTGATCAAATCAAAGAGGAAGACTTCGACGATATCATGCAGATCAACGTGAAAGCCGAAGTGCTAATGACTCAAGCATTACTGCCTGTGATGCGTAAATCAGAAGCTGGGCGTATTATCTTTACCTCTTCAACTGTCGGCCACTCTGGCCGCGCATTCTGGGGGCCATACGCTATCTCTAAATTTGCCGTAGAAGGCATGATGCAAGTTTTAGCTGACGAGCTGAGTGATACACCGATCCGCGTTAACGCAATTAACCCTGGTGCCACTCGTACTCGCATGCGTGAAAAAGCATATCCGGGTGAAGATGCGAATACTCTCAAAACGCCACTGGATATCATGCCGCTATATTTGCACTTAATGGATCCTGCGGTTACCGATGTGAACGGTCAGTGCATCGACGCTCAACCGAAGCGTAAATAACTCATTCAGGTTACCTCACATAATCGATTGAAAAGGCAGCAAACGCTGCCTTTTTTCATTTCTCTCTTCATAAAAATCTTGCGACTTTCTCCCACAGAAATATACTGTACATATATACAGGTATTTATTATGCAAGATATTATTCAGAACTTAAAAAGCCAACACCTTGTTTGGCAAGCAAATTTAACGAAAGCAGATCCTCAGCAGTTGCAGACTAGTTCCGGTTTTTCTGAATTAGATGATTTGCTCGGCGGAGGCTTTCCACCTCATGGCGTAGTGGAGATGGAATCTATTGGTAGTATTGGTGAATTGCGTTTGCTCGCTCCCTATTTAAAAGCCACTCAGACCAATGGTATGACCGCATTTATTCAACCACCTGCGCTAGTGAATTCTCTGTTTTTACACTACATCGGGTTGGATATAAACCAAGTGTGGGTTGTTACTCCAACTCACCCCAAAGATGCTCTTTGGGCTGCAGAGCAATGTCTGAAAAGTGGGGTATGCAGTAATGTTTTGTTATGGCAAGAAGAGCTTGAAATACATCAAGTGAAACGCTTACAGGTAGCAAGTGAACAAGGGAGTTGCCCTCTCTTTATGCTTAAAACAGATACTATCAACCGCTTGTCTTTGCCTGTGTCACTCAGTTTAAAACTGAAAGGCGACGAGCAAGGGATTAATGTTGAAGTGCTGAAAAGGAAAGGAGGCTGGAATAGAGGTAGCGTTAGTATCGGCTTCCAACACCATTACCCGCAACTGGTGAAACCATCATCTGAAACTGTGCACTCGACTGTGGTCAATTTCCCACTGGCGAACCAAGGTTAGTGATATGGCTCTGTGGATTTACTTGCACTTCCCTCGCCTGCAGCTAGACGCACTCTTTGGTGATAACCAAGAACAACCCGTGGTGATTGTCGAAAGCCAACGTTGCCAGATTCTTCAATACAACGAGATTGCCGAACAACAAGGCATTAAGCCTGGTATGGGCCTAGGCAGTGCTGCGTCCTTGTGTCGAGATTTACAAGTGCATCCTTATCATCCGCACACCGAATTGAGCAAGTTACAAGAAATTGCTCAATGGCTGTATTTGATCACATCTGACGTTGTGTTGATGCCAAACCAAGGTATTTTGCTGCGTGCTACTCCAATGCTCGCTCTGTATGAAGGGCTTGAAAACTATTGGAATAAAGTCAGAGCTCACTTATCGGAGCTGAAACTGAGTTTTCAATTCGGATGTGGTTTTTCGCCTTTTGCTGCCAAATTGATGGCAATATCAGGAGCGAACGTCATCAGTGAAGACAAATCTGCCATACAAAAAGCTTTATCACCACTACCGTTAAAACTGACAGATTTATCAAACGCTACCGTAGAGAAGTTACAACGTGTAGGCGTCACCACATTGCAAAACCTGCTTGAACTGCCATTGCAAGACATCGCACGACGCTTTGATATCGATTTGGTGAACTACGTTGGTCGACTGACTGGGCAGTTTAAACACCCTGTCGACTTTTATCACCCTACCGAATCCTTCCAAGTTTATTTAGAGCTCTTGTTTGAGATCGAAAACGTTCAGTGGATTAAAAAGCCGTTGACCAAATTACTTCGTCAACTCGAAACCTTTCTAAAATTAAGAGATAAGGTCGCTTTTGAACTGTGTTTAACACTCCACCAGCGTGAGAAACAAGAGCAACACCTTCAACTCACTTCTGCGCAAGGTGATTACCTATGTCAGCGTTGGCAACAGTTAGCGAGTTTAAGCTTAGAATCACTCTCGCTTAATGGCCCAGTCACAGGGCTAACGTTAAAAGTCATCCGTCAAGGTGAGCCTCTTAGTGCATCACGCGATCTCTTTGCTGGGCAGAAAGGAAACATGAATGCTTTAGAGCTGCTCTCTTTACTGCAAGCTAAATTGGGAAAAAGTGCCGTTTTAAAACCCAATATTGCTTGCGATCCTAGACCAGAAAAGGCCAGTCAGTATCGCCCTGCTGATGCTCCGGATGAAAAGGGGCACGCCATACCATCCATACTACGCCCAGCAATGCAATTACCGACTCCCATTGTATTGCAAGAGCAAGTTTCTTTGGTCCACGGACCTGAGCGAATAGTTTCTGGGTGGTGGGATGGTGATGAGATCATGCGTGATTACTACATTGCACACACCAAGCAAGGCCGCTGGTTATGGATATTTCGCGATCAGCACAAGCACTGGTTTCTTCATGGCTATTTTTGTTAAATCGACAGTTATTTTTGTTGGGTCATTATGAGTTACGCGGAACTATTTTGTCAGTCTAACTTCTCTTTTTTGACTGGGGCTTCTCATGCAGAAGAGCTGGTACTCCAAGCTGCTTTCTATCGCTATCAAGCTCTAGCTATAACGGATGAATGTTCAGTCGCGGGCGTTGTCAAAGCCCATGCAACCATCGAACAACATAAACTCGATATCAAACAAATCGTTGGAAGTATGTTTTGGTTAAATGATGAATGCCAAATCGTACTGCTTTGCCCTTGTCGCAAGGCTTATGCCGAGTTGTGTCGTATCATCACAAACGCAAGGAGACGCAGTGAAAAAGGCAACTATCAACTGTTCGAATGGGATTTGATGTCGGTTCGACATTGTTTGGTATTGTGGCTGCCCACACATCAAGAGAGTGATCACTATTGGGGGCGCTGGCTCAATCAACACCACGCTAATCGTTTGTGGGTAGCGATTCAGCGCCATTTGAGTAACAACGATACTGAGTACATTGCGCACTGCGAGCAGTTAGCACATGAATTTCAATTACCTATAACTGCCTGCGGAGGCGTTCTCATGCATGATGTTGAACGCTTGCCATTACAGCATGTACTTACTGCTATAAAACATGGGTGTAGCGTCGATAAACTCGGTTTTGACCGTATTTCGAATACTGAGCGAGCGCTTCGTCCTTTTAAAAAGTTGATTCGGATTTACAAACCAGAATGGCTGGAAGAAAGTACTTACATCGCCGATTTATGCGAGTTTAAGCTCTCCGATTTAAAATACGAATATCCTACCGAGCTGATCCCAGATGGTTATACACCCGACTCTTACTTACGTATGTTGGTCGAACGTGGTAAAAAGCTGCGTTTTCCTGAAGGCGTGCCAGCAGAAGTCAATCAAACCATCGAGAATGAACTGGCGCTTATTCAAGAGCTTAAATACCACTACTACTTCCTTACTATTCACGACATCGTAATGTTTGCGAAACAGCAAGGTATTCTTTACCAAGGGCGAGGTTCCGCTGCAAACTCTGTAGTGTGTTATTGCCTGGAAATTACCGCCGTCGATCCTCGACAAATCGCTGTCTTATTCGAACGATTTATCAGTAAAGAACGTAAGGAACCGCCGGATATTGATGTGGACTTTGAACACGAGCGCCGTGAAGAAGTTATCCAGTATATTTACAAAAAATATGGTCGTGAGCGTGCAGCACTTGCTGCAACAGTGATCAGCTATCGCTTTAAAAGTGCCGTGCGTGAAGTCGGTAAAGCACTAGGGATTGAAGAGACCCAATTAGATTTTTTCATTAAGAACGTTAATCGCCGAGATCGCAGCCAAGGCTGGCAAGCTCAAATTATTGAACTTGGCTTACAACCAGAATCTCTCAAAGGGCAGCAGTTTATCCAATTGGTCAACGAGATCATTGGCTTCCCACGCCATTTATCTCAGCACGTAGGTGGCTTTGTAATTTCATCTGGCCCTTTATATGAGTTGGTACCTGTTGAAAATGCCTCGATGGAAGATCGCACTATCATTCAATGGGATAAAGACGATTTAGAAAGCTTGAAGCTACTAAAAGTCGATGTACTCGCACTCGGCATGTTAAACGCCATCAAAAAGTGCTTTCAACTGGTCGAGAAACATCACCAGCGATCCCTCTCGATTTCCGAGATCACTCGCCGACAAGATGATCCACACGTGTACCGCATGATCCAAAAAGCTGACACGATAGGCGTATTCCAAATTGAATCTCGTGCACAAATGAGCATGCTTCCTCGCCTAAAGCCTGCTTGTTATTACGACTTAGTGATTCAAATTGCAATTGTTCGTCCAGGCCCTATTCAGGGTGATATGGTGCATCCTTTTTTAAAACGACGAGATCACAAAGAGCCTGTCAGTTATCCATCGGAAGAAGTAAAAAGCGTTCTGGAGCGGACTATGGGCGTCCCTATTTTCCAAGAGCAAGTCATCAAGCTAGCCATGGTAGCCGCAGGGTTTAGCGGCGGCGAGGCCGATCAACTCCGTCGAGCGATGGCATCATGGAAAAAGAATGGCGATCTCGCTAAATTCAGACCAAAACTGATCAATGGTATGCAAGAGAGAGGTTATGACTTAGCGTTTGCTGAGCGCATTTTCGATCAGATTTGCGGCTTTGGTGAGTACGGCTTCCCTGAAAGTCATTCAGCGTCTTTCGCAGTGCTGGCATATTGTTCTGCATGGTTAAAATATTATTACCCAGCCGAATTTTACACTGCATTATTGAACAGCCAACCAATGGGATTTTATAGCCCATCGCAATTAGTACAAGATGCTCGCCGACATGGCGTCGAAGTATTGCCGGTGTGCGTCAATCATTCAAAATATCAACATCATCTCGTCTCACGTCCGAATGGCAGGCTCGGCGTGCAACTTGGTTTTCGCTTGGTGAAAGGCTTTAACGCAGAAAGCGCACAAAGGCTTATTGAGCGCAAACCACTTAATGGTTACCGATCGATTCAAGAAGTAAAGCAGATATTAAGAAGCCGAAGTGACATTGAATTATTGGCTTCAGCCAATGCATTTCAGGCCTTATCGGGAAATCGTTATAACGCTCGCTGGGCAGCAATGGATTCCTTATCTGACCTACCATTGTTTCACAAGGTCGAAGAACCCAATGTTAGCTACCAGACTCAACCCTCTGAATATGAAAATTTAATTGAGGATTACGCAAGCACGGGACTATCTCTTAGCCGCCATCCAATTAAATTATTAGAAGAAACGGGCAAACTCCCTCACTTTACCCGCATGAGGCAACTGACAGAGAAACCGCATAAGTCACTGGTCACAGTGGTAGGTGTGGTAACAGGAAGACAATCTCCAGGCACCGCCGCTGGCGTGACATTTTTTACGTTAGAAGATGACACGGGCAACATTAATGTGGTCGTTTGGCAAGCTACAGCACGAGCCCAAAAGCAAGCGTATTTAGGCGCTAAAGTATTAATGGTGAAAGGCATTCTTGAAAGAGAGGGAGAAGTCACGCACGTCATTGCTGGTAAGTTGATTGATTGCACGCACTACTTGAACAATCTACAAAGTAAATCTCGGGATTTCCATTAGTACAGAGGAATTAAGGAGAGAGATGTTAAAAATCAGAGAGAGGTGCGCTCCCTCTGGTTTCACTAGATCTAATCATGCACTTTTAGAAAGCATCTGGCGTAACCGGTCTTGAGCAACTTCAACCAACAGATCTGGTTGGAATTTAGAGATAAAACGATCACAACCTACTTTTTGTACCATGGCTTCATTAAAACTACCGCTCAGAGAAGTGTTCAATGTGATAAACAACTTAGACATACGTGGATCTTGGCGCACTTCATGGGTCAGTTTATAACCGTCCATTTCAGGCATTTCAGCATCCGTAATCATCATCAATAGCTCTTTTTCTACATCTTTACCTTCATCACACCAACGTTTTAAAACCGTTAACGCTTCTAGCCCGTCACGACACTCGATGATATTCATACCTAATTGAGAAAGCGTATCGCGAACTTGATTACGAGCTGTAGAGGAATCATCCACAATCAGAACATTACGCCCGACCATTGCTTGGGCCAATTCTTGATCGAGAATGTCCTCCGAGATAGTCACGTCGTAATGCACGATCTCTGCTAAAACTTTTTCAACGTCAATAATTTCGACAATTTGAGAGGCATCCCCCTCTTTGATTTGCGTGATAGCCGTGAGGTAATTCGAGCGACCAGACGTGGAAGGAGGCGGCTGAATTTCAGTCCATGCCGTATTAATAATGTTTTTAACCGGACCGACTAAGAAGCCCTGCACCGTGCGGTTGTACTCTGTCACGATCAAATTTTCTTCTTCCGCTTCACCACGTAAAGCAGGAAAACCAATTGCGCCTCGTAAATCAATCACTGGTACCGCTTCACCTCGTAGAGAAGCAACCCCACGAATATTGTAGTGCGATCCTGGGAGCTTGGTTAACGGCGGAAGCTTGATGACCTCTTTCACTTTGAACACATTAATCGCAAATAATTGGCGACTATTTAAAGTGAACAGCAGAAGCTCTAGTCGATTTTCACCAACCAAGTTTGTACGCTGGTCAACCGTATTTAACACTCCGGACATACTACTACCTAAATTATGGATAATTCTTATTTTACTCGAAATCAGTACAGACACAGCAAGGTTATATAACCAAATAACCTTAAAATATTTGGCTTTTCGAGCACAGCTTTAAAGTACAACAGTTTTAGCGTATTACTTCTCTTTGCATCAGACGCAAAGTCACGCAGCACATTGAAAGCCATTTTGTTTATTTACTTGAGCTTTTTAGGAAATTACATGAATGGCGCAGATATAGCAATGCAACATAACTCAAATTCCCTTTCTAGTAATAGGCGATCAAAAAGGGTGAGCCGTTAAGTCTCACCCTAAATCACCTACAAATGCAGTCTCAACAGCCAGGCACATCATCATGTTAAAAAGTACTTAACCTTCCACAACCTTCATCAATAGTTGACCATCGTACAACGCTTGCTTAATCAACGCGGCACCAGGCATTGTGGCTTGCTTATAGAAACGAGACTCCACCAGCTCAAGATCTTGGTGATAAACAGGTAAACTCTGTTCTTCGATACAGCGACGAACCGCAGGATAAAGCACATCTTTTGCTTGGTTAATCACACCACCGATCAAGATTTTCTCAGGGTTAAATAAGTTGATCACAATAGCAATTGCAGAGCCTAAGTAGCGTCCAAGTTTTTCAATCACATCGACGGCCAAAGGATCACCGTTTGCAGCGGCTTCACAAATGCTCTCAATACTCATTTCCTCTTGTTTAGCAAGAATAGAGTCTTCGCCATCAGCGATTCGTCTTACGACTTCTTCACGAATTGCCTGAGAACTGGCAACGGTTTCCAAACAGCCTATATTGCCGCAATGACAACGTTTTCCATTTGGGTCAATTTGAATATGCCCGAGTTCACCAATGTTACCGTGACGGCCTTGCAAAACGCGCCCATCCAGAATGATGCCCGCACCTAAACCGTGGTGGATAGAGATAAGAACGGAGTTGTCATTATCTTGAGAATGACCAAAAAGCTTTTCTGCTAATGCCCAAGCTCGCGTGTCATTGGCAATGAAAACTGGCAAGCCCGTTGCTTTGTATATCTCTGGTCCAAGAGCAAGATTTTCGACATTGTAATGAGGCATCTGCAAAACGACACCTTGCTCTGAGTTCACGAGACCAGGCAGCGTAAGGGCAATACTGGTAACACGATCAAGTTGATCCGCGTAAGTCTGAAAGAATTCATCAATTTCGTAAAGCAGGCGCTCAAGCACATCGTCTTGATCAAGCTCGTGTATCTCGATTTTAGTATCGATCAGTACATCACCGCCTAACTCATGCAAAGCAATGGTTAAATAACCCCGCCCCAAACGCATTGACAAAAATTGCCAGCCTTCATTATTGACCTGCAAACCGACAGCAGGTCGACCACGACTCGTCGCTTCTTGTACTGTCGTTTCATGAATCAAGTGCGCTTCAATTAATTCTCGAGTGATTTTGGTGATACTAGCAGGAGCAAGCTCACTCTGCTTGGACAAATCAATTCGAGAAATAGGACCTTTTAGGTCAATTAGTTTATATACACGACCAGCATTGACCTGTTTGATATGATCAATATGGCCCGGTTGAGCCATGTACATCTTGCACTCCGAAATTCTATAACGGGACAATTTTTTTACTTTGCGAACTAATTGTGAAGTGAATTAATAAATCCCCGTGACAAGCATCACGTATAAACCTGTTTGTTTGTGTATTCAATCAAATAACGAAGAATCTACTCCTGTTAAATTGTTTGAAAAATAACTTATTTTTATTCACTAAATTATGAAGTAATGCCTTTAAAGCAGCGTATTTTTATCAATAAGGCCATTGCCTGTCGAATATCTGTCTGTTTTACCGGGGTTACTCTTAATGTAAACATTCTGTGCATATACTTATATTCAAGTAGCTTTAAGGTGTGGGCTAAGCGAGGCTAACCTTGAGAGCGATTGCGTAAAGTAAGGATAGAGTTCAAGTTACCTGTACACACACATTCATCGGAGAATCTATGACTTCCAAATTAAGACGAACAAAAATTGTCACTACGCTGGGTCCTTCAACGGATAAGGACAATATACTTGAGGAGATCATCAAAGCCGGTGCAAACGTTGTCCGTATGAATTTTTCACATGGAACCAGTGAAGACCACATTCAACGTGCGAACAAAGTCCGTACCATTGCAGCAAGACTTGGGCGTCAGGTTGCAATTCTTGGTGACTTACAAGGCCCTAAAATCCGCGTATCAACGTTTAAAGACGGCCAAGTCATTTTGAATGTGGGCGATAAATTCACATTAGATAGTGATTTACCAAAAGGTGAAGGCAATCAAGAATCTGTAGGGTTAGATTATAAAGAACTACCGCAAGATGTTTCACCAAATGACATTTTATTACTCGATGATGGACGCGTTCAGCTGCAAGTTACCAAAGTAGAGGGTAATAAAGTTCATACCCGTGTGATTGTCGGTGGTCCACTGTCCAACAATAAAGGGATCAACAAAAAAGGCGGCGGATTGTCAGCCGATGCGCTCACAGAGAAAGATAAAGCCGACATTCTTACCGCCGCAGCAATTCAAGTAGACTACCTTGCTATTTCATTCCCGCGTAACGGCGAAGACATGCATTACGCTCGACGCTTAGCCAGAGATGCAGGCCTTGAAGCCATGTTAGTGGCTAAAGTCGAACGAGCAGAAACCGTCGCGACCAATGAGTCTATTGACGACATTATTCTCGCATCCGATGTGGTGATGGTTGCACGTGGTGACCTTGGTGTAGAAATCGGTGACCCTGAGCTCATAGGTGTCCAGAAAAAACTGATTCGCCGCGCACGCAGTTTAAACCGTATCGTGATTACTGCGACACAAATGATGGAGTCCATGATTACTAGCCCAATGCCAACGCGTGCTGAAGTGATGGATGTGGCCAATGCGGTTCTAGACGGCACTGACGCGGTGATGCTTTCTGGAGAGACCGCTGCAGGTAAATATCCTGTAGAAACGGTCAAATCCATGGCCGAAGTATGTGTGGGGGCAGAAAAAATGTCGGAGGCAAGTCTATCAACCTATCGCTTAGATAGAACCTTCGAAACCGCTGAAGAAACCATCGCAATGGCAACCATGTACTCTGCGAATCACATGGAAGGAATTAAAGCGATGATCTCGTTAACTGAGTCCGGCAGGACTGCGTTGATGATGTCTCGCTTAAGCTCTGGCTTGCCAATATTTGCCTTATCACGGAATGAATCGACACTAAATCGAGCAGCATTATACCGAGGCGTGACACCTGTATATTTCGAGTCAAAAAGTGATGCGGGTTTACCAACGGCTCAAGCAGCGATTACTAGCCTTAAAGAGCAAGGGTTCTTGCACAAAGGTGATTTAGTCATTATTACTCAAGGCGATGTAATGGATGTTGTTGGCTCAACCAACTGCATGCGCATTCTACAAGCGTAGTCGTTATACCTAACCGGAGTTAACCACAAGAACCCGCAAATAAGGCTCCGAAAATGGAGCCTTATTTATATGCTTTGTATATTGCGCACATCGTGAACGTAAGAAGGTTTATGCACTCTCTCTACCATCAATTTCAACATCCAGCTGGTCATAGAGTTGAACTAGGTTAAACCCAGCTTGAAGCCCAAGTTGATAGTCATGCTCTAGTGACTCTTGGTCACTTAACAAAGAAGAAGAACGAAGTCCCTCTTTAGGCGCAACTTGTAAAATAAAAGTGTCGTCAGGTGGAGCAGATATAAAGGCCTGAGTGAGCTCAAATGTTTGATAATGAATCATCAGCATGTCGGCTAAACCTGAATCAAAATTCTCACCAATCAGATGACTTAAACGATACAAGTTATCGGCACCGAACAACCAACGGCCTCCATTTAACAGCATTTTCCCTGCAAGCTTCGATTGATGTGCTGCATTAATTTTTTGTTGGAAGAACGACGCCCAATCCAGCTTCCACTGATTCACTTTTTGCTGCCATGATTGCTGTACTGAGTTGATAGACTCCCGATACCATTCGACAGGCACATCCCCCACCTCACTTTGGGCTCTCGCTTCAATCTCTGAAAACGGCTCTGTGCGAATGACAATAATGTTGCGAGCATTCTGACGCCACGCTTCTTGAACAGGGATAGAGGCAGACACGCCGCCATCCACAAACTTATTGCCATTTACGTCGACAGGTCCGTGATATAACTTGGGAATCGCACATGTCGCTAGCATAGTGTTAAACCACGAGTCATCCAAGATTGGTAGATATTGATCTGATAGCGTCTCTATATTCGTTACCGCAGCAAACGCCCCTCGTTTTCCCAATGCACTGCGACCTAAATCAAGGTCAAGCTTGTATGGGAAATCTTGAATCCGTTCTAATGCCCACTCTAAACCTAAGTACTGCTGCTTTCGGATATAGCGAAACAGATTAAAAAATTCAGGAGACGTTGTCAGCTCGGTAATAAAAGCTTTGCCCATGCCATGTTGACGACACAAGTAAGAACATAAGTTAAGTGCTCCGGCAGAGGTGCCATAGAATTCATCGAAAGGATCGAAGTTGGAAAGTAAAAAGGCGTCTAAAACGCCAGCGGTAAAAATCCCTCTCTGCCCTCCACCTTGCGTGACTAAAGCAGTTTTACCATGCCTAAAGTGCTCATAAACTTTTACATCAAGCTCTGCATGGCTTTCTGTGATTATACCGCTGTTACGTATCATAGGCTCACGCCGTTTTGTTAAAACGTTTGGTAAAAGTGGTTATCTTAAGCTGTTGTAATAGCAATGATGCCAAATGACAAAAGCACTGCAAAAACAGTCACCACAATGATTAATGCGGATTTTAGATCGTGTTCCATAAACACCTCCTTAATATGTAACAAATTAATAACACCGGTGTGAAATATGTTCAAGATTTGCTTAATTTAGTCGCGCAATTTTGACTAACCCATCACAATTAGCTTAGTCATAATAAGGAGATAGGGCATGAACCAAAAACTCAGCTGGCTAGTAGGAATCATGATGATGAGTACTGCTATCAATGCACAAGCGAATATCATCGTTACACCATACATAGGCTATACAGGAGGCGGCCAAGTAGAGGATGAAAGTGGTAATACATACGATCTCGACCCCGCAGTGAATTACGCTCTTTCAGTCGAGACTCCCTTAGAAAAAGGAAGGATCGGATTGTTTTACTCCAATCAATCGACGGAACTTGAAAAGCTGTCCAACTCGGCAGATATCCATTATCTGCACTTCCAAAGCAGCATGTACTATCCTGTCGCAGAAAAATGGCAAACCTATATCGGTGTAGGTTTGGGCGCTTCTTACGCCGATGTGGATTGGGTAGACAAAAAATACGGATTTTCGGCTAGCGCTTTTGCAGGGCTGGAATATGAATTTTCAAAGAACTTTGCATTAACAGCCCAACTGAGATGGTTAGGAACGGTCGTTGATAACGATACATCTGGCGCCTGTACTCTACCTAATGACGGCTCAAACTGTATCATTAAGTTCGATACTGATTGGATGAACCAATTCCAATCAAATGTCGGTTTTAGTTTCCGCTTCTAATTTTTATGCATGTTCCTTTATAGGACTCGTCACAAAGAACGCTGAACGAGTCCTGCACAGAGCCGATAAAGGATATCGTCTAAACACCATTGTTTGGCAAAGTAACGAAGCATCATCTAGATAGGTGCACAAAAGATAGCCGTACGCCCTAATTAATCAAAATAGTCTTAAACACCAAAGCAATTATTAGATCCCAGTCATTTATTCCAGACAAACAACCACACACCCACATAAAACCACAATCAAACTCAAATTTAACAAGATTAAAACCAGACAACGCATCTGAATTAACATTTAGATTCTATTGCGCTAAGTATTATTAGAAGTTAGTCTGATCAGTGAAAACAGATAAATATTTCAGTTTTATCAAACACACATCAAAATTTTAAGATTAATAATCTACTTTCTCTTACAGTAGCCAGAATATAGCTCTATAAAATTATAAGAAGTTAGAATTAAGGATAGAAAAGCTGATGGATAACAGCGGTCCTTTCTTCCAACTATTTGCGCAATTATTACTGTGTTACGTAGAGAGCTTCATTCCTCAGGGAGTCTTATAGGAGTCAAATATGAAGCGAGAACAATGGGGATCCCGGGCGGGATTCATCTTAGCAGCAGTTGGGTCTGCTATCGGTTTGGGAAACATTTGGCGTTTCCCATACATGGCCTATGAAAACGGTGGCGGCGCATTTTTTATTCCTTACATTTTTGCCATGATCACTGCCGGTATTCCATTTATGATCCTTGAGTTCAGTATGGGACAAAAATACCGAGGCTCGGCACCAAAAACACTTGCGAAAATTCATTCTAAATTTGAATGGCTTGGCTGGTTCCAAGTTGGTGTGGCTGCAGTTATTGCCGTTTACTATGTGGCTGTTATCGGTTGGTCGATTTCTTACTTTGGGTTGTCGTTCACTCAAGGTTGGGGAACCGATACCAACGCATTTTTCTTTAGTGAATACCTAAAGCTAGGTGACAACTCACCAACAGACTTAGGCAGTATTCAATGGAAGATTGCTTTATCCATGGTAATTGCTTGGGCAATTACTTACACCGCCATTGCCAAAGGCGTGAAATCAGGAATTGAACGAGCATCTAAAATTATGATGCCAATCCTATTCTTGATGGTGATTTTCTTAATCGGACGTATGATTTTCTTGCCAGGAGCTCTAGATGGCGTGAACTACATGTTCGAACCCGATTTCAGCAAAATTTGGGATGTGAAAGTATGGGCAGCGGCATATGGTCAGATCTTCTTTACGCTAAGTATCGGCTTCGCCATCATGCTAGCTTACTCTAGCTACCTACCAGAAAAGTCAGACATAACGAATAACGCGTTTATGACCGTGTTGATCAACTGTGGCTTCTCGATCCTAGCCGGCATCATGATCTTCTCAGTATTGGGTTACATGGCTCAAGAGCAAGGTAAGCCGTTAACAGAGGTGGTATCTGCAGGCGTTGGCTTGGCTTTTGTTACTTTACCTGCGGCAATTAACCTACTACCTGCCCCATATATTCTTGGTCCACTGTTCTTCTTTGCACTGGTGGTTGCTGGTCTAAGTTCGCATATTTCAATTATGGAAGCCGTAACTTCAGCCATTATCGACAAGCTGAAGTGGAGCCGTAAAAAAGCTGCAAATGTTGTGATTGGTATTGGCTTCGTTGTCTCTATGGCGTTTGCTACCAATGGCGGTCTGCTGCTACTCGATCTAGTAGACCACTTTGCAAACAACGTTGGCATCATGGTTGGTGGTCTGGTTGAGATTGTCTTGATGGCGTGGCTATTGAAGCGCGTGCCAGAAGTACGTAATTACGTTAACGAGCGCTCTGATTTCTCTGTTGGTCAATGGTTCGAGATCTGCTTACGCTTCGTTACACCAATCATGCTCGCCATTATCTTAGCGACCAAGCTATACGCCCTAATTACTGAAGGCTACGGTGGCTATGATCTAACTTTAGGCTGGGCACTTATCGCCGCACTCTTTATCTTTGGTCTAGTGATCAACGCAGTGAACCGCAAGGAGACAGCAAAATGACAATCAGCGCAATTATTATGATGGTTATTGGTTTAGGTATCACTTGGGGCGGCGCTGCCGTTTGCATCAAGCGAGCCATGGATAAACAATAGAACGTTAAGTTCCACATAAAAAACGCCGGTAGTTACCGGCGTTTTTTTATACATACATTAGTTCAATTCTAGAAACTGTACTTGATGCCAACGGCGCCGCCAAGTTGCAAGTCAGCACCTTTGTAAAGATCTAGCTCTGGGTGTATTTGACCATAAAGGTCCCAGCCGCGTGATAAATCCCAGTTCACACCAAGTGGTACTCTCACACCAAACTCGTCATCCCATTCATACCAGCCACCAACGCCGACATACCAAGTCACAGGCATGTTTTGATCGAATGTTCCACGCTTAGCGATGTAATCAAACGCCATACCATCGTTTCCGATAATGCCACGATATTTGTTATCTAACTCTACAACAACACTTAATTGTTGATCGACAGCCATACCAACTGATAGATCCGTTGGCTCGCTTGCCGCCATTGCCGTACTAGAAACTAGTCCCAAAACTAAAATGAATTTGTTCTTCATACACGTTATCAATTATTCAAAAAAACATTATTCGCTATTCAAACATAATGGCATATCAATATGTCAACGATGGGTAAGCTCGATGTATGAAAAAGCTGACAAAAGTAAAGATGAGTTTAGGATCACACTAAAAAGGAACTGTCAGTTAATAAAATAGGAACTAAAAAAGGAGGCCGAAGCCTCCTTTTATGCATTACTATGAATGACTGCGATTAACCGTGGTTACGAATCCACTCATCCATTTCAGTTTTTAGGTTATCAGACTTAGTACCGAAGATAGCCTGTACACCACCAGCTACAACTACAACACCAGCAGCGCCTAGTTGTTTTAGCTTGTCTTGGTCAACAGCTGCTGTATCTGCAACTGCTACACGTAGACGTGTGATACATGCATCTAGACCAGTAATGTTAGCTTTACCGCCAAACGCTGCAACCAGTTCACCGCCCATATCAGAGCCAGAAGTTACAGCTGCACTTTCCGTTTCATCTTCACGGCCAGGTGTTTTTAGGTCAAGCGCTGTGATTACACCACGGAACACTACGTAGTAAATTACTGCGTAAACTAGACCAACGGCAATCATTAGCACCATCTTCTGAGCGTTACCAGATAGAACTAGGAAGTCGATCAGACCGTGAGAGAAAGAAGTACCGTGTACAAAGCCTAGAGTGTTCGAAACGATGTATGCAGAACCAGCTAGTAGAGCGTGGATACCGTATAGTAGTGGAGCAACGAATAGGAATGAGAATTCGATTGGCTCAGTAATACCAGTTAGGAATGAAGTCAGTGCAGCTGACGCCATGATACCCATTACTTTTGCACGGTTTTCTGGTTTAGCACAATGAGCAATTGCGATTGCTGCAGCTGGTAGACCGAACATCTTGAACATGTAACCACCCGCTAGCTGACCGAAGCCATTACCAGCAGCACGAGATGCTTCATCAGCAACTAGGTAACAAGTTAGTACACCATTTTGAGCTTCACCGGCAGCGTTAACACAAGAACCTGCTTCGAAGAAGAACGGTACGTTCCATACGTGGTGTAGACCGAATGGGATTAGAGAACGCTCAACAACACCGTAGATACCGAATGCTAGCTGTGGGTTTTGGTGTGCAGCCCAATCAGAGAATGCAGAAATTGCACCGCCAATTGGTGGCCAGATAACAGAAAGGATAACACCTAGGATGATCGCAGCAAAACCAGTGATGATTGGCACTGCGCGCTTACCAGCGAAGAAGCCAAGGTACTCTGGAAGTTGGATTTTGAAGAAACGGTTGAATGCCCAAGCAGCCACACCACCGACAAGGATACCACCTAGTACACCTGTATCGATTTTCTCAACACCCATAACGCCCGCCATTACACCTAGCGTTGCCGTCATGATGCCGTAACCAACGATAGCTGCAAGACCTGCAACACCGTCGTTGTTAGTGAAGCCTAGAGCTACACCTACTGCAAATAGAAGTGCCATTTGGCCGAATACTGAACCACCAGCTTGTTCCATAAGATTAGAAACGATCTCTGGAATAAAGCTTAGATGGGCAGCACCCACACCTAATAAAATACCTGCAACTGGTAAAACTGATACTGGAAGCATCAGAGCCTTACCAACTTTTTGCAGGTTAGCAAAAAGGTTCTTAAACATGTTTATGCTCCTGATAAATTTATAAGTATTATTTGGGCACTAACGGCACACCCCCGTAGCCTAAAGGTTAGCACCCAATGAAAATGTAACCACAACTGCATTATATTTTCCGGCTCTAAATATATATTGATGACCCTCAAACTTTCCACACAGTTACGAAATTTAGTTTCAAAACAAGTCTTGGATCACACCCAAAAACAGCCGATGAAAAGGTTTGCATTGCACTTATATTACTGTTTTATAAAGAATTAATTATTTATATAATTAATTTTAAGGCGTAAATAAAATACGCCTCAATGTTATTTTTAGTAACAAAATTACATTTGTGATTTTTGAATGTTATTAAATCAACATTTTTAGTAAACATTAAACTCGTGAGCGTATCTGTTGTTTTTATCAACAAAAAAGGAGCCTAAGCTCCTTTTTTATGCTCTTATTATTTTTTCATCGCAAAAAAAGATTTCGGAAGTTTTCGGTGGTTTTTTGTGCCACTTCAGAAAGAGAGCACGATTTGAGTTGCGCAATATAAGAAGCGACTTCGACAACGTAAGCGGGTTGATTCTCTTTGCCACGATGAGGGACAGGAGCCAAGTAAGGAGAATCTGTCTCAATAAGAAGCTTCTCTAAAGGTAGAGTCTTCACCACTTCTTTTAACTCTGTAGCTTGACGGAAAGTAACAATCCCCGAGATAGAAATATAAAACCCCAGCTCCAGTGCAGCTTCAGCAAATGGAAGATCTTCTGTAAAACAATGGATAACACCACCACATTTCTCTGCCCCACCCTTACGCAAAATATCTAGAGTATCCGCACGTGCGTTTCTGGTATGGATAATTAAAGGTTTGTTGAGCTCCACTGCAAGATCAACGTGTTGCTCAAAGCGCTCTTTCTGTAACGCGGCCGTTTCGGGCTTGTAATGATAATCTAAACCCGTTTCGCCAATAGCGACGACTTTTGCATTCGACGCATGGTGGCGCAATACGTCCATCGAAAAGTCGCTTTCAACATCAAGTGGGTGCACACCGCACGAAGCATAAACATTGTCATAAGGCTCGATCATTTCCATCATTTTCGGGAAAGAATCCAGCGTTACTCCAACAGAAAGTAGCTCAGTTACGTTTGCTTGTTTAGCTTTGTTAATAACGTCTTCCACATTGATGTGGAGATCGTCGTAATTCAATTTGTCTAAATGACAATGAGAATCTACGAACATAATGCCTCTCGTGATTCAATTAACCAATTCATTGATAGTAGCTCAAGGTTCAGGCCAGGAAAGGCTTGCACCTGAGCTTTCAGGTTCATCAGCGCCTTCGCTGATGAGTACAAACCGTTATAGTTGTCCGGTTGAAACTTTGTCGCGCCCGGAAGCATTTGAGCTTCTGATACACCAAACTGCGCTTTCTGAGCATCTGTCAGTAAATACCATGCCCAGTCTAGTGATTGCTCTGAGTGTTTAGCGATTAAAGAAGCACACTCAGAAACGTCTGAAACAGGCGAAGACATTGCCTTAATAAAACTGCGTTCAAAAGCCAAGTAAGCTTCGAGCTCACCATTATTTAACGCATCCAATGTTTTTATTGGAGAGCCCATATTCAGTTTTAAGGCATAAGCAGGAACTTGCTTCGCCCCTTGTTCGTGCATCCATTGCATCGCTTGTTCCGCTGACGGAGGCGCAACAACCCAGTGTTGGCAACGGCTACGAATCGTTGGGAGCAGACGCTCCTGATTGTGGGTAACGAGCAAAAACAAGCACTTTGCCCCAGGCTCTTCTAGCGTCTTTAACAGCGCATTCGATGCCGACTCGTTCATAGAGTCCGCCGGTTCTATTACAAATAGGCGGTAACCATTAAGCTGAGATGATTCCTGAGCAAGACGGTTACAAGCGCGAATTTGGTCCACCGTTATCGCCTTTCCTTCTTTCTCTGGCTTGATCCAGTGTAAATCAGGGTGGTTTTGAGATTGATTTAGCTGGCAGCTATGACAAAAACCGCATGCTTCACTCGCGTAATTTTGGCAAAGAAGCGCTTGGCTAAAAAACTCGATAAGTTTTTCGATGCCTAAGCCCTGATCGCTTTGTAATAAAAGCGCACCTGGTATTCTGTCCGACTCTAACCCTACTTTGAGGTTATCCCATATTGGCTGTAGCCATGGATAATCATTTAACATGAGTCACCTAAATTTACATTTCACTTATTGACGAGCTAGCCACTCGTTTAGAGCGTCCCGAATATCACGCGACACGCCTTCAATCGTCTGTTCTGCGTTAATGATAACGATGGAAGGATCGGCATGAGCAATCTCCAAATAACGCTCACGTGTACGCTCGAAGAAACTAATATCCATCTTCTCTATACGATCTAACTCACCACGCCCACGCGCACGCTCAAGCCCAACACGAGGGTCAATGTCCATATAGAGAGTAAGAGCAGGTTTAAAATCACCAAGCGTTGTATCCCGGAGATTTTTCATTAACGATGCGTCAATCTGACGGCCACCACCTTGATAAGCTTGCGACGACATATCGTGTCGGTCACCAACCACCCACTGACCGTTTTCCAAAGCTGGTTTGATCACGTTCTCAACCAACTGAACACGTGCAGCGTACAGAAGAAGCAACTCCGTCATGTCCTTAAGTTCTTCGCCTTCGTGCTCTTCTTTCACCAGAGCGCGCATTTTTTCTGCTAGCGGTGTGCCTCCTGGCTCACGGGTATTTACGATATCCTCAATACCGGCCGCTTTTAGCGTATCTAAAACGGTTTTAATCGCAGTGCTTTTACCCGCGCCTTCTAGGCCTTCAACGACAATAAAGTTTGCTTTCATCATTTGTTCTTTCTTAGTTCTCTTAAATAGGCACGAACAGCACGGTTGTGCTCAGCAAGGGATTTCGAGAATACATGTCCGCCCTTTCCACTTGCTACAAAATATAAATAGTTGCTGCTTTCTGGATTCAAAGCCGCTTCAATGGAAGCTTCACCAGCCATCGCAATCGGTGTTGGTGGCAAACCATTGATGGTATAGGTGTTATATGGTGTCGGCGTACGCAAATCTTTCTTACGAATGTTGCCATCGTAGGCGTCACCCATACCATAAATAACTGTCGGATCAGTTTGTAACCGCATACGTTTGTTCAATCGGTTGATAAACACAGAAGCGACGCGCTCACGCTCAGAATCAATAGCCGTCTCTTTCTCGATGATAGACGCGAGAATCAAGGCTTCATATTTATCCTGTAATGGCAGCTTTTCTTGACGAGCTTCCCAGCTAGCGTCGAGTATTTTATTGAGTTTTCGATGCGCTCGTTTTAATAACTGGCTTTCACTCGCACCCGCTGTGTAATGGTAGGTTTCTGCTAAAAACAACCCTTCTAGCTTTTCTCTCTCAATTCCGAGCTTCGCAGCCATTTCTTTTTCTGAAAGATCGGTTAAATCATGCTTTAAATAAGGAGCACTTTTTAGTTGATCTACCCATTCAGAAAAGCGGCTGCCTTCAACAAAAGTGATCGCAAACTGGTATTCTTTTCCAGTATTCAGATGCTCCAATGTTTGCGAAAGTGACATACCAGGCTCAAGTTGGTAAGTACCCGCTCGCACTTGCAACAATTCTGGATATAAGTGAGGAATTAAACGGATGTACTCCGATGTTTCAATCACCTCATCTTCAACTAAGGCGCGCATGACATGATGAAAGCTTGTACCACTTTCTACAGTAAACAGCTGAGGTTGTTCCAATAGAATAGGCTTTTCAACGTATTGTTTAGCCTGTGAAATTATATAAAAAACAGCTGCTGCGCCTATCACTGCGATCAGCACAACAAAAGCCAACAGTTTTTTAATCACGTAGTTAAATTCCCTTGCAGTCGTTGAGTCAATTTTCCTATCGGAAATATAGTCTTAGAGTTCGATGTCACTATGCTGCGAATAGGTGCGACACCTAATATTGAGTTACACATGAAAGCCTCGTCAGCACTCAGCAAATCTGGAAGTATAAAACGCCCCTCGATGACTTCAATATGACTTACTTTAAGTAACTCAAGCACCTTACGACGCATTACGCCCGTAACGCCTGATAAGGTCAGCTCCGGCGTAAATACTTTATTACCTTTAACCCAAAAAAGGTTGGCCATTGTAGTTTCAATGACATGGTTTTGCACATTTAACGTTATTGCATCTGCAAACTCTGTATTGTCGATTTCAGCCTTGGCGAGAATCTGCTCTAAACGGTTATTGTGCTTATGTCCCGCAAGTAAAGGTTGAATCCCTAGACGAGTATTACAAACGCCCAAGTCCACACCTTGTTCTTGCCAAGATGAATAATGAGAAGGAAACGCAAAATTGGAAATCGTCACGATAGGGCTTTCAATCCCATTAGGGCTATACCCTCGCCCGCCAATACCGCGGCTAACGTGAATCTTCACCCCCGCTCGTGCGTCAGATAAAACCGCTTTGCTTGCCCAATCATGCACAACTTTCCAGTCAGGTGAAGAGATCTTCAAAGCGTCAAGGCAAGCACTCATGCGCTCAGTATGTTCCTGCCAGTAAACCAACTCTCCATTTTGGGTCAGGATGGTGGTAAAGCCTCCATCACCGTATTGGAATGAGCGATCACCTAGCTCTACATGCGTTTGCGGAACTCCATTTACCCAAAACATTCACGTACCTTCAAATTAGCAGACAACAAATAAAACAAAACGGCTCAATGCTAAGCATCGAGCCGTTAGAATACAAGTTTCGCTTATCTAAATTAGGTTAGATAGTGTTACTCAGCGAACTTCTTGAAGATCAAAGAACCGTTTGTACCACCAAAGCCAAACGAGTTACAGATAGCGTACTCCATACCTTCAACTTTGCGCGCTGTATGCGGCACAAGGTCGATGTCTAGACCTTCTTCTGGATCATCAAGGTTAATGGTTGGCGGAACAATTTGGTCAACCAAAGACATAACCGTGATAATTGCTTCAACAGAGCCAGCAGCACCTAATAGGTGACCCGTCATCGACTTAGTTGAAGACACAAGAACTTGCTTCGCACCTTCTTCACCAAGAGCACGTTTCACGCCTTTGATTTCTGCAACATCACCAGCTGGAGTAGAAGTACCGTGAGCATTCACATAACCTACTTGAGTACCTGTGATGTTAGCGTCACGCATCGCCGCTTCCATCGCAAGTGCACCACCAGAGCCGTCTTCGCTTGGAGATGTCATGTGGTAAGCATCACCAGACATACCAAAACCAACCAGTTCTGCGTAAATCTTCGCGCCACGTGCTTTTGCGTGTTCGTACTCTTCAAGCACCATCATGCCAGCACCATCACCTAGAACAAAACCATCACGGCCTTTATCCCATGGGCGAGACGCTTTTTGAGGCTCTTCATTACGAGTAGATAGCGCTTTAGCTGCACCAAAGCCAGCCATGCCAAGAGGCGTAGAAGCTTTTTCTGCACCACCAGCAACCATCGCATCTGCATCGCCGTAGGCAATCATACGTGCTGCATGGCCGATATTATGCAGGCCAGTAGTACATGCGGTAGAAATCGCGATATTTGGACCACGAAGACCACGCATGATAGATAGGTTACCTGCAACCATGTTTACAATGGTCGAAGGAACAAAAAATGGGCTAACTTTGCGAGGGCCTTTGTCTACTAATGCAGTATGGCCAGTTTCGATAAGGTCAAGACCGCCAATGCCTGAGCCGATAGCAACACCAACTCGAGCCGCATTTTCTTCGGTAATTTGTAAGCCAGAGTTATCAAGAGCTTGAATACCCGCTGCAATGCCGTACTGGATGAAAAGGTCCATCTTACGAGCATCTTTTTTAGACATGTACTCTGTGCAATCGAAATCTTTAACAAGACCTGCAAAACGAGTTGAGAAGTTCGTAGTATCAAAGTGCTCGATATTTACGATACCACTTTGACCTTCTAGCAGGGCTTTCCAAGATGATTCTACTGTGTTGCCTACCGGTGACAACATACCCATGCCAGTGACAACTACACGACGCTTGGACACGATATAATTCTCCGGGAATTGAATATTTCTATGAGAGGATAGAAGAAGTTAGAAAGAACACAGGCGGTCTAGGAGACCGCCTGGGAGAGCTAATTACTGAGCGCTGTTTACGTAGTCGATTGCAGCTTGAACAGTAGTGATCTTCTCAGCTTCTTCGTCAGGAATCTCAGTGTCGAATTCCTCTTCTAGAGCCATAACTAGTTCTACAGTGTCTAGAGAATCAGCACCTAGATCGTCAACGAAAGAAGCTTCGTTTTTAACTTCTGCTTCGTCTACACCTAGCTGTTCAACAATGATTTTCTTTACGCGTTCTTCGATGTTGCTCATTTTTCTTTTCCTTTACAGATTTCGCCTAATGCGATGATTCCGTAGTTTATTCGAACTATTGAAAGTTGCAAGGGGGTCCTTGCTGGTCAAACCACAAAATTAGCGAATTTAACCGAATTTCAATACATTTTTGACTTAAATCATGCACAAATCTTGCGCATAAGCATGACAAGTTCATGACAGTTAACTGCAACTATAGGCTATTTTTCACAATGTAAAATAGCTTATTTTGCATAAACTGTCGCATTAAACCATGTACATGCCACCATTTACATGCAAAGTTTCACCAGTAATGTACGCTGCTTCAGGAGAAGCAAGGAAAACTACTGCTGATGCAATTTCACGTGGGTCACCTAAACGACCTGCTGGCACGTTCGACAAAGTTGCCGCACGTTGGTCATCATTTAGCGCCTTAGTCATGTCAGTTTCGATGAAACCAGGAGCAACAGTGTTCACTGTTACACCACGAGACGCAACTTCACGAGCCATTGATTTAGTAAAACCAATCACGCCCGCTTTCGCTGCTGCGTAGTTAGTTTGACCAGCATTACCCATGGTACCAACAACAGAGCCTACGTTGATGATACGACCCGCACGTTTTTTCATCATACCGCGTAAAACCGCTTTAGACATGCGGTAGATAGGCGTTAGGTTGGTATCGATGATGTCGTTCCACTCATCATCTTTCATGCGCATCAATAGGTTGTCACGAGTAATACCAGCGTTATTCACCAGAATATCGATCACACCAAATTCTTCGTTGATCGTTTTTAATGTCGCTTCGATAGACTCGACATCAGTCACGTTAAGCGCTAAGCCTTTACCGTTATCACCAAGATACTCGCTGATAGCAGCCGCACCACTTTCAGAAGTAGCAGTACCGATAACCGTAGCACCTCGCTCGACAAGAAGTTCCGCGATCGCGCGGCCAATACCACGGCTTGCGCCGGTAACTAGCGCGATCTTACCTTCTAGATTCATCATGTTGTGTTTCCTTTTCTTATCGCAAATTTATCGCTTGATGGATTACTTCGCAGCGTCTAGCGATGCGATATCATTCACTGCTGCTGCAGTTAGCGTTTTCACGATACGTTTTGTTAGACCTGTTAAAACTTTACCAGGGCCAAGCTCAAGAAGATTTTCTACGCCTTGTTCGTGCATCAGTTCAACTGTTTCAGTCCAACGAACTGGGCTATGTAGCTGACGAACAAGCGCATCTTTGATTTTTGCAGGATCTGTCTCAGCAACCACATCAACGTTGTTGATAACTGGCAGCTGTGGTGAGTTAAATTCGATAGACTCAAGAGCTACAGCAAGTTTTTCCGCTGCTGGCTTCATAAGTGCACAGTGTGAAGGTACTGAAACAGGAAGAGGAAGCGCACGCTTCGCACCAGCTTCTTTACATAGCGCACCAGCTCGCTCTACTGCGTCTTTGCTACCAGCGATAACGACTTGGCCAGGCGAGTTAAAGTTTACTGGAGAGACCACTTCGCCTTGCGCTGCGTCTTCACACGCTTTTGCAATCGCATCATCAGCCAAACCGATAATCGCGTACATTGCGCCAGTACCAGCTGGTACTGCTTCTTGCATAAGTTGACCACGTAATTCAACCAGCTTGATGGCTTCTTTAAAGTCAATAACACCCGCACATACAAGTGCTGAGTACTCACCTAGGCTGTGACCAGCTAGGTTGGCTGGTTGCTCTAAGCCAAGTTCCTGCCATACACGCCAGATTGCAACAGATGAAGCTAGCAAAGCTGGTTGAGTACGGAAAGTCTCGTTTAAATCTTCTGCAGGTCCATTTTGAACAAGCGCCCATAGATCGTAACCTAGTGCGTCA
Organism: Vibrio sp. 1078-1; assembly: GCF_033340475.1. Classification (NCBI taxonomy): domain Bacteria; kingdom Pseudomonadati; phylum Pseudomonadota; class Gammaproteobacteria; order Vibrionales; family Vibrionaceae; genus Vibrio; species Vibrio sp. 1078-1. Next base: position 10,353 of record NZ_JAWOWM010000007.1, on the reverse strand, counting down.
GATGCTTCTGCAAATGTTTGTTTTACTACGTCATATTGTTCGCCTAGTTCTGCAAGCATACCTACAGCTTGAGAACCTTGACCTGGAAATACGATAGCAAACTTGCTCATGTTGTTTTCCTTTAAGCAAAGTAAAAAGAAATAAGATGCACCAAGTGCACCTTAAATTTTGAATTCTTGTGAAACTTAGAACTTCACAAGGGCCGAGCCCCAAGTGAATCCGCCGCCAAACGCTTCAAGAAGCAGAGTTTGACCGCGTTTAATACGACCATCACGTACCGCTTCATCTAGTGCTGTTGGCACAGTAGCAGCTGATGTGTTGCCGTGTTTATCAAGTGTAATCACGACTTGGTCTAGTGACATCGAAAGTTTCTTCGCTGTCGCTGAAATAATGCGGTAGTTCGCTTGGTGCGGCACTAGCCAGTCTAGTTCAGACTTATGCATGTTGTTGGCTTCAAGCGTATCTTTTACTAGTTTCGATAGCTGAGTGACAGCGACTTTGAATACTTCGTTCCCAGCCATATGAAGCCATTTATCCGCATCTTGCCCCCGCACAGGTACAGGTAGGCTTAGAAGCTCTCCGAATTGACCATCCGAGTATATGTGGGTAGAGATAATGCCAGGCTCTTGGCTAGCGCCTACGACAACGGCTCCGGCACCATCACCAAATAGGATGATGGTTGAACGGTCTGTCGGATCACACGTTTTAGACAAAGCATCTGAACCAATCACAAGTACGTTTTTGCACATACCAGATTTGATATGTTGGTCTGCAACAGATAATGCGTACACAAAACCAGAACAAGCAGCGGCTAAGTCAAAAGCTGGACAACCTTTAATGCCAAGCTTTGCCTGCACCTGACACGCAGATGAAGGGAAAGTATGGCTACTGCTCGTTGTGGCTACGATAATCAGGTCGATATCGTTTTTATCAATACCCGCCATATCGATAGCGTTTTCAGCTGCGTAGAATGCCATGTCTGCTACAGTTTCGTTTTCTGCAGCAATTCGACGCTCTTTAATACCCGTGCGAGCAACGATCCACTCATCACTTGTATCTACCATTTTCTCTAGATCTGCGTTTGTACGCACCTGAGATGGCAGGTAGCTGCCAGTACCTAAAATTTTGCTATACATGAAGACTAATAATGCCTCTCGAGTAAAACCGCTTCCAAACGATCGCTAATACGGCTTGGTACTTGTCGTTTGACCTCGTGTACTGCCTCGCCAAGTGCATTGACAATCGCAGATACATCCGCACTTCCATGGCTTTTTATGACAATGCCGCGCAATCCTAGCAAACTTGCGCCGTTATACTGGTCGGGGTTCAGTGTTTTTAGTTCATTAAACAGCCTAGAAAACAACTTTCTAGCTATCCAACCCTTTATCGTTGATGCCATTATGCTGGTTTTAATTTTTTCGATAAAAAGTTGAGCTGTTCCCTCACTGGCTTTTAAGCATACGTTGCCGACAAATCCATCACAAACAATGACGTCAGCAACATCATGCAAAATTTGATTACCTTCAATATAACCGACAAAGTTAATCGCATCGGTCTGAGAAAGCATTTCTGCGCAACGTTTGACTAAATCGTTACCTTTAATCTCTTCTGCGCCAATATTGAGTACAGCAACGCGAGGAGGACGACCCAAGTGTTCTTCAGCTAATGCACTGCCCATTACAGCAAATTGGAACAAGCTATCAGCATCGCACGATACATTCGCCCCCAGATCCAGCATCCAAGTACGCTTTCCGGTAATCGTCGGTAAAGCGGAAACTAAAGCAGGACGTTCAATGCCAGGAAGTAACTTAAGAATGAAACGCGATAGTGCCATTAATGCACCGGTGTTGCCACCACTAACACAAGCATCCGCTTTCTGCTCAGAAACCAAATCGATAGCCATACGCATAGAACTATTTTGGCTATTACGTAACGCCAATGAAGGTTTTTCTGAGTTCGAGATAACTTTCTCGCTGTGAAGAATAGTCAAGCGGGAACTGGTCGAGGTACCGAGTTGAGATAATTGAGACGTGATCAGAGATTGATCACCAATAAGAATCACTTTTAGCTCTGGGAAATGAGACAGTGCCTGCACGGCGGCAGGCACTGTTACGCGTGGACCGAAATCCCCGCCCATTGCATCAAGTGCAACGGTAATACTTTGCAAAGGTTCAACCTTACTTGTTGATAACCTTTTGACCACGGTAGTAACCTTCAGCAGTTACGTTGTGGCGTAGGTGAGTTTCACCAGAAGTCGCGTCTACAGATAGAGCAGCTGTAGTTAGCGCATCGTGTGAACGACGCATACCGCGCTTAGAACGAGTTTTACGGTTTTTCTGTACGGCCATTGACCCTACTCCTATACTATTGGGTTAAAAACCTGAAGAAGAATCGGCTACCACACCTATTACTTTTTCAGACTTTTCAAAACGTCGAATGGATTCGGTTTTTCTTCCTCAATTTCTTCAGGAATCTCACCAAAAACCATGTTATTTGAATCAACGCTACAATCCGCTTCATCGTGCATCGCAATTTGAGGTAATGCTAAGATGAACTCGTCTTCAACAAGTTGTATGAGGTCTAATTCACCATATTCATTTAGATCTACCAAATCATAAATTTCTGGTGCTTCCTGTTCTGTTTTCTCACCGTAGTAAGGAGTAGAAAGGAATTCAACTTCGCACTCATGTGCGAATACCTCATTACAACGCTGACACTCTAAATCGACTTCGATGTTAGCTTTACCAGAGATAACAACGAGTCGCTGTTCATCCATCCCAAATGACAATGAGACTTCTGCGTCGCGTTTTACGCCTTCAGTTGTTTCCACTAAGCGCTTGAAAAGACTAGCTTGGATGATGCCATCGTAATCCAATCGTTTCTGTGCAGCTTTAGCTGGGTCAACCGTTCGCGGTATTTTTACCTTTTGCATAGGGCGCGAATATTATCTTCCAAATCAAAATTAGTCAAAGAAAAAGGCAAAAAAGTTGTACTTTTTTACGCTTAACATACAGAGCATTAGCCAGAATCATTTTTGATCGATTATCCTATTGGAAATGCTCCCACGAATTGTAATTCAAAATGAAAAATTACCAACTGGTTTTAGCCTCAACTTCCCCTTTTCGTAAACAACTGCTTGAAAAGCTCTCACTACCATTCGTTTGTTTACCACCTGATTGCGATGAAACACCTTTTGACCAAGAAACGCCAACTGAACTTGTGCAGAGACTGGCCCAAGAGAAAGCAATATCTTGCCAGACGGATAAAGCAAGTTTAGTTATCGGCAGTGACCAAGTTTGTGTCATTAATGGTGAAATCGTTGGCAAGCCTTTAAATAGAGATAACGCGATAAATCAACTTTTGGCTCAAAGTGGAAAAGTCATCACTTTCTATACTGGTCTTGCGGTACATAACACCGTGACAAACCATACAGAAGTCGGCTTTGATTCTTTCGAGGTGCACTTTAGAGATTTAACGCTTGAACAAATCGAACGCTACGTCGACAGGGAAGAACCTTTTTACTGCGCAGGCAGCTTTAAAAGCGAAGGCATGGGAATTTGCTTGTTTACGAAATTAGTCGGTAAAGACCCGAACACACTTGTCGGACTACCATTGATTGATTTGATTGATATGTTGAATGTTCAAGGACTCGATGTCCTTTAACCCAAATACGATAAAAGGGAGCCACGGGCTCCCTTTTGCATCCGCGAGGAAAACATGGTTACGCGTTTCTTAAACCCGCCAACACTTTTTCTAGTTTCGGTTCCATCGGTGCGTTGATTTCCATCCACTCATCATTTGATGGGTGTTGGAACTTGATGTTTGCCGCGTGTAGGAACAAACGATCTAAACCAACTTGACCTGTGTAAGCATCAAAGCGACGATCACCGTAGCGATCATCCCAAGCGATTGGGTGACCAGTGTATTGCGTATGAACTCGTATTTGGTGAGTTCGACCAGTAATCGGACTCGCCTGAATCAATGTAGCTTGTTCGAACTTTTCCAAAATCTTAAAACGCGTTTCTGACGGCTTACCATTAGGGTTAACACGAACAATACTGTTCACTTCGTTTTTGAGCAGTGGCGCGTTCACAACCTTACAACTGCTTTTCCATTGCCCCATGACAAGAGCTAAGTAAAACTTCTTTACTGTCTTTTCACGAAACTGGGCTTGCAAGTGACGAAGTGCAGAACGCTTTTTAGCAACCAGCAAAATCCCTGAAGTATCACGGTCAATACGATGCACAAGTTCAAGAAAGCGAGCTTGAGGACGCAGAGCCCTAAGCGCTTCAATCGCACCAAACTTTAAACCACTGCCACCATGCACAGCGGTGCCAGATGGTTTGTTTAGAATCAACATATGGTCATCTTCGAAGATAATCATATTTTCCAACTCAGCGACTTTGTTAAGTTTCGTACTTGGTGCGACATCGTCATCTTTTTTCTCGACGGTCACCGGTGGAATACGAACGAGATCGCCTGCTTTTAACTTGTACTCTGCTTTTATACGCTTTTTATTTACGCGCACTTCGCCCTTACGCACAATTCGGTAAATCATGCTTTTAGGAATGTCTTTTAATTGGTTGCGCAAAAAATTATCAATGCGCTGACCCGCCATATCTTCGTCGATGTCGACGAACTGGACTTTTGTTCTTATTTCGTTCATGGGCGGTATTGTAAACTCAATTTCGTGCGACTTCACATTATTCTTGTCGTAAAAGAAACACTCGGTGGCACATACTGGTCTAAATTTCGCCAAGCTTTTGTTTAAATTATTAAAACTCTCAATCAAGTTCTCAATTTGTTTTCTGTCTTGAACAGTTTGCACATCTCAATTGCTTATGAAACAGCCAGTTATAAAATAGAAATTTTGAGTTTAGCGGCAAATTTTCTATCGTTTGCGTGAAAGCAGATTGCTGATAGCCACGCGCACTGCTATAGTTCACAGCTGCTAAGGAAGGTTTGGTTACATTTTATTCATTACCAATCATTTATCCTCAAGCAATGTGAGTAGATCGTTGAAGGTCGAGTGCAGCATTGGCGTGAGACACATCGAATTCAACACTCTTGCCACCCTACTCCTCGCATATTCACGTTGAGTACCTACCGCCCAAATAGCGGGTCACAAGTCTACGTTTCCAACAGAAACCACAAGAGGCTTGTGATGACTGAAGTGCCCGAGAGCATCCCCTTCCAGCCGGGAGGCTGCAAAATACAAGCCATGGGATCAGGCACCGTGAAAGAGCGAAAAAACAGTGGCAAGTCGACAAGAAAGATATAAAAGAAAAGACAACGAGAATTTTCAATGAAAAGAATGTTAATTAACGCAACTCAAAAAGAAGAGTTGCGTGTCGCTCTGGTTGATGGCCAGCGACTTTTCGATCTTGATATCGAGAGTCCAGGTCATGAATCTAAAAAAGCGAATATCTACAAAGGACGTATCACACGTATCGAACCAAGCTTAGAAGCCGCATTTGTTGATTACGGCGCCGAGCGTCACGGTTTCCTCCCTCTCAAAGAAATTGCCCGCGAATATTTCCCTGAAGGTTACACCTACCAAGGTCGTCCAAGCATCAAAGAAGTGCTAACGGAAGGCCAAGAAGTTATCGTTCAAGTGGAAAAAGAAGAACGTGGAAGCAAGGGCGCAGCTCTTACTACTTTCATTTCTCTTGCTGGTAGTTACCTTGTTCTGATGCCTAACAACCCTCGTGCTGGCGGTATTTCTCGTCGAATCGAAGGTGACGAGCGTACTCAACTAAAAGCCGCATTAAGTACTTTGGAACTGCCTCAGGGCATGGGCCTAATCGTACGTACTGCTGGCGTTGGCAAGAGTGCTGAAGAGCTTGAGTGGGATTTGAATGTACTACTTAACCACTGGGGTGCAATCAAAGGTGCAGCGGACTCTAACCCTGCTCCATTCTTAATCCACCAAGAAAGTAACGTTATCGTTCGTGCAATCCGTGACTATTTGCGTCGTGATATTGGCGAAATCTTAATTGATAGCAACACCATCTACGAACGTGCAAAAGAGCACATTCAATTGGTGCGCCCTGATTTCCTTAACCGCGTTAAGAAATATGAAGGCGAAGTTCCACTATTCAGCCACTACCAAATCGAAAGCCAAATTGAATCGGCTTTCCAACGTGAAGTGCGTCTGCCATCTGGTGGTTCTATTGTTATTGACCCGACTGAAGCACTAACGTCTATCGATATCAACTCTGCTCGTGCAACCAAGGGCGGCGATATTGAAGAAACAGCTCTAAACACGAACCTAGAAGCAGCCGACGAAATTGCTCGCCAATTACGTCTACGTGACTTGGGTGGCTTAGTGGTTATCGACTTTATCGATATGACCCCAGTTCGTCACCAACGAGAAGTAGAAAACCGTCTACGTGAAGCCGTTCGTCTTGATCGCGCTCGTGTACAAATCGGTCGTATTTCTCGCTTTGGTTTGTTGGAGATGTCACGCCAGCGCTTGAGCCCTTCTCTTGCAGAAGCAAGCCATCACATCTGTCCTCGCTGTAGCGGAACTGGTGTCGTTCGCGACAACGAATCTCTAGCACTTTCTGTACTTCGTTTAATTGAAGAGGAAGCGCTAAAAGACAACACAGCACAAGTACTTGCAGTCGTACCTGTGCCAATCGCCTCTTACTTACTGAACGAAAAACGTCGTTCAGTAAACCATATCGAACGCATTCAAGAAGTGAAAATTACGGTTGTTCCTAACTCTGATATGGAAACACCGCACTTTGAAGTTATCCGTGTTCGTGAAGGCGAAGAGTTCGATCTGATTTCTTACTTACTTCCTAAGAAACTGGAAGCAATGAAAGAAGCAGAAGGTAAAGAGCCAGCGGAAGTTGACGTAAAACCAAAACGAATTGAAGAGCCAGTTCTTAAAGGCTTTGCTGCTCCGTCTCAAACCGCACCTGCACCAGCAGCTAAACCAGCTCCTGAGGCGAAGAAGAAAGAACAAAACGTTGAACAAGAAGAGAAACCTGGATTGTTCAGCCGTCTGTTTAAAGCACTTGGTAGCTTCCTATTCGGTGGTTCTGAAGAAACAAAAGAAGAACAGAAACCTCAGGAAGAGAAAAAACCAAATCGCGATAATCGACGTAACAAACGTGATCGCAACGATCGTCGTCGCAATAACAACCAGCGTGATAATCGTGATAACCGCGACAATCGCGATAACCGACGTCGTCGTAAGCCTCGTGATGAGCAGGCTAATGAGCAAAACGAAGCTCAACAACAAACAAATAAACCGCAAAACCGTAACCAAAAGCGTAAACCTAAAGCTCAACAGGCAGATAAAGCCCAAGAGCAGAAAGCAAACGCAAAAGTAGCGGAAAAAGGTCTGCAGCTAGCAGCGGAAGCTCGTACTGAAACAAAACCAGAAGAGAGCAAACCGAAGCAGCAAAATGCGAAAGCAGAAAAAGTGAAAGAGCGCCGCCAACGTCGCAAATTGAACAAGTCTGTACGCGTTAAGGACCAAGAAGCTATTGAGAAGAAAGCCGAAGAAACAGCGGTTAAGACTCAAGAAACGGTTGAAGCTAAAGTTGAAAAGCCAACAGAAGCAGCGGTAGAGGCACAGCAAGACAACAAGCAAGCAGAATCTAAGCAACGTCGTAATCGTCGTTCGCCACGTCACCTGCGTGCAAGCGGCCAGCGTCGTCGCCGTGGCCGTGATCGCCGCCCTAACCCGTTCCGCCTACGTAAGGGAGGTGTCGCTTCTCCTGAAATGGCTATGGGTAAAGTAATGCCACGTTACATTCCGAAACCAGCACCTAAGAAGGAAGAGCGAGTTAAGGAAGAAGCTGTAGCAGCAGTACCTACAATCCAAGGTGGCTTTGCGTGTCCAGAAATGGCAATGGGTAAAGTGATTATTCGTCGCGAGCAACCTGTCGTAACAGATGCGCCAGTTGTTGAACACAAGGTTCAAGAAACCGTTGAAGCGAAAGTGGAAGCTCCAGTAGTAGAAGCACCTGTTGTTGAAACAGTAATCGCAGAAAAAGCTGAATCGGCAGTAGTAGAAACAGCATCGGTAGAGCCTATCGTTGAAACTCCTGTAACTGAACATGCTGAACCGGTTGATGCCATTGTAGAAACGGCACCTACTGAAGAGCCTATCGTTGAAGCAGCAAAAGAGATTGTAGCCGAAGCGCCAGTAGATAAACCAGAGCCTAAAGTCGAAGCCATTAAAGTTGCTGCTAAGCTAAACGCTAGCGCACCGATGACGAAAGCACCTGGCCCTCAAGAGCTACGCGAAATCACGGTTGCAGCAGCGCCGTTCAAAACCGAACGTTACCAAGCTAAAGGTGCAGGTAGCCAAGTGGCTAAAAACCGTGCATCGGCAGAGATGACAAAGCCTAACTTTAACTAGGCTAAATCATTACGTTCAACTGCTTAACGGCATAAATAAATTAAAGGCTACCATCTGGTAGCCTTTTTTATCTTCATATTTGCCCAATAAATTGTTCATATAAATACCAATTCGTGATCACATTTGTACGCCATTATTCGTATCATTCTTGAACTTAATCACACTTTTCGGTAGCATGCGCCGACTCAAGTTTTCGACACCATTCTGATGCTGCTCTTTTAATACTACGGTTTACACTGCAATGTTTGATTAAAAATCAACCTTCCAGTGGCTTGTGCAAATACGAATATGTGTCGGGTTTAACTCATTGCAAAGAGAACTTAAAAACAAACATGTTCGAATTTCCCCAATTTTCTAAGCACTCCGTAAAAAATGATGTGCTATCAGGCTTAACCGTTGCGCTAGCATTGGTTCCTGAAGCTGTCGCATTTGCGTTCGTCGCAGGCGTAGATCCGATGGTCGGTCTTTACGCTGCATTCATCGTTGGTCTTATTACTTCCATTTTCGGTGGTCGTCCTGGCATGATTTCTGGTGCAACAGGTGCCATGGCAGTCGTAATGGTTTCGCTTGTCGCGACTCACGGTGTCCAGTACCTATTCGCAGCCATCATGCTCGCTGGTATTCTTCAAATTGCCGCTGGTATGTTTAAATTGGGTAAGTTCATCCGTATCGTACCTCACCCTGTGATGATCGGTTTTGTGAACGGTCTGGCTATTGTTATCTTCCTAGCTCAGTTGGGTCAGTTTAAAGCGCCAGACATCAACGGCATGCTTACTTGGCTACCACAAGACCAGATGCTGCTAATGCTTGGTTTGGTTGCGCTGACTATGGCAATCATTCACTTTCTACCAAAAATCACAACAGCTGTACCCTCTTCACTTGTTGCGATCGTAACGGTGACGGCTTTAGTGGTTGGCTTGGATCTGGAAACTCGCACTGTTGTTGACTTCCTGCGTACAATGTCTGGTGATGAAGCTGCAACACTCGCAGGTTCACTACCAACCTTCTCTATTCCTGCGGTACCATTTACACTAGAGACACTACAAATCATTCTTCCATACGCGATCATTCTCGCGGCCATTGGTCTAATTGAATCTCTACTAACACTGACAGTTTTAGATGAGATGACGAATACTCGTGGTCAATCTAACCGCGAATGTATCGGTCAAGGTATGGCAAACATGACGTGTTCTGTGTTTGGCGCAATGGGTGGTTGTGCGATGATTGGTCAGTCGATGATCAACGTAAACTCAGGTGGTCGCGGCCGTCTATCTGGTATCGTTGCGGCTATCGCTCTATTGATGTTTATCTTATTCGCTTCTTCGCTAATTGAAATGATCCCACTCGCTGCTCTGGTTGGTGTGATGTTCATGGTTGTCATTGGTACATTCGAATGGGCAACATTTAAGCTAGCACGCCGCGTACCGAAGCAAGACTTCTTCGTTATTGTTCTTGTGACCGTTGTTACTGTTCTTACTGACCTTGCTGTTGCCGTAGCGGTTGGTGTTATCGTTTCTGCATTAATGTTTGCATGGCAACACGCTAAGCACATCTATGCCGACACGTGCTTAAACGAGGAAGGTTCAAAAGAGTACAAGATTCACGGCCCTATTTTCTTTGGCTCTGCGGCTAACTTCCTGGAGTTGTTTAACGCGCCTGAAGATCCAAAAGATGTGATTGTCGATTTTGCAGACTCTCGCGTGACAGATCACTCTGCAATTGAAGCCATTGAAACACTGGCTGAGCGTTACAATGCTCAAGGTAAAACGCTGCACCTTCGTCACCTAAGCCCAGATTGTCGTAAACTTTTGGACAAAGCTGGCAGCTTGGTTGAAATTAACGTGAAGGAAGACCCAAGCTACAAAGTCGCAACCGACATACTAGCGGGTTAACACGAGTAAATTACCACCTTCTAAAGAAGGTGGCTTTGTGTGAGCCCCCTAAAAGGGGGCCTTTGTTTAGTCCAGCGCCAA
>NZ_JAWOWM010000006.1:0-224753 GCF_033340475.1 Vibrio sp. 1078-1 | reverse complement strand
TTAGCATGAGTAGTTTTACAGGCAAAGCCGAAGCGGATGATAACCACCTACTGAAGTAGGTGGTTTAGGGCTGAAAATAAAAAGGGATGAGCTGAGCTCATCCCTTTTTCTATTGTCTTCAAGCACGGCGATTATAGCTTCTTCAAAATTGCGTCTGATGCCTCTTCGATTAAATCAAGCACCAGTTCAAAGCCATCTTCCCCACCATAATATGGGTCCGGGACTTCGTCGTAACCTGACTCAGAATGACTTAAAAATAACGATACTTTGTGTCGATACTTCAACGGACAAATATCCAATAAATCGGCCAAATTTGCTTTATCTGCGGCTAATATAAGGTCAAACTTTTCAAAGTCATCAATGGTGACTTGGCGCGCTTGCATTCCTTTAAAAGAATAACCTCGCTGCTTTCCTGCTGCCATCGCTCTTGAATCCGGTCGGTTTCCTGCGTGGTAGCCAATTGTACCTGCCGAATCAACCTCTACTTCAACGCCTAGCTTTTGAGCTTTCGCTCTTAACACTGCCTCTCCAGTTGGTGACCGACAAATGTTTCCCATACAAACAACAAGTATTTTCTTCATTTTATTCCCTGAATTATCGGTGGTTTTTCTTCACGATATGTTGGTCTATCATAGCGAGATAAATCAATGAACCCAAATTAGCTTGGGCACAGCACGAAAAGGAATTGAGGAAGTATTATGTCTATCGAAGAAAATAAAGAAGCACGCCATAAAGCTCGCCAACAAAAAGTCAAAGAACAGGTAGACGCAAAAATCGCTGCTGCTCAAGAGGAAAAAGGTCTGCTACTGATCATTACCGGAAATGGTAAAGGTAAATCGACATCAGGATTCGGTACGATCGCACGCGCAGTGGGTCATGGTTTGAATTGTGCTGTCGCGCAGTTTATTAAAGGTACTTGGGACAACGGTGAGCGCAACCTACTTGAGAAACTCGGCGTTGAATTCCAAGTAATGGCGACCGGCTTTACATGGGAAACTCAAAACAAAGCCGCTGATACCGAAGCAGCGCAAGGCGTATGGCAAGAATGTAAACGCATGCTGCAAGACGACTCTATCGATGTCATCTTGTTTGACGAGCTAACTTATATGGTGAGCTACGGCTACATCGACTTAGACGAAGTGGTCGAAGCGCTGAGCAACCGACCTAAAATGCAGTCGGTTATTATTACTGGGCGTGGCGCACATCGAACCCTGATTGAAATGGCCGATACCGTTTCTGAAGTGAAAAATGTAAAGCACGCATTTGAATCTGGCGTAAAAGCCCTCAAAGGCGTCGATTGGTAACACTCGCAGAGTAATTTAAAAAGGGTTGGCAAAATGCCAACCCTTTTGGTTTTCACGCACGGTTAGTTGAAAAGATTCTTCAATAAACCATCGACCGCATCTTTGGTTTTCTCGTCTTTGATTTTGTCCGTTAGCTTCTCCACGCCACGATCGATTTCTTTTTGAGCTTTCTGCTTCAGAACATCATCGAATACGAGCTTGAATTTAGGTTCTGCCCACTTACCAGACACATTGATTGGAATCGTGATGTCTTTCAGCTCATCTATATCTTTACCGCCCTGGCCTTCTAGGCTGCCTACAACTGACGTGCTGATAGTAAAGTCGACTGTTTCATTGATGTAGTTTGCGGTACCTTTACCACGAACACGTAACAATGGAGACTGAGCTTGCATATTATCCGTTGATACTACACCTTTGTTGAGTTTCAATGTCGCCGTCATCGCACTGAAGTCTGTTTTCTTAGCTTCATTGGTGCCTTCAACTTTTTGCCCTTTAAATTTCGCATAGTTTTCACGAATCAACTGAGCAACGTTGATGCCATTCACCGCACCGTCAGCAAAATTGATAACAACCGTACCAGATAGATTCTTCTTGATACCGGTAGGCGTTAGACTCTTACCTGTAACATTCACATCAATGTTACCTGTCCCTTCAAGTTTGTCGTTCTCAGCAACGTCTATAAGTAGCGGTTGAACTTTCACGCCTTTGATTGACTTTTTAACGCTGTAAGTCGCTGGTGATTGGCGTGCATCTAACTTCGCTGTCGCTGAGATTGAGCCTTGGTACAACTTCGAACTAAATGATGTAAGCTCAAACACGCCACGATTTACAGTGAAGCTCGTTTTTACCGCTTCCATCTTCGCATTTGCCGCTTTGAATTTGTCGATGGTAATGTCACCCTTTACATCTAACGCTTTCAACGCAGACAAATCAGGCTCAACCTCAGGTCCGGCAGGAGCACTCTCGCCACCAGAAGCAGGCTTATTACCTTCGGCAGCTTGCTTATCTAACCCTAAGAACTCATCAAGATCGATATTGGGGCTATGGAGAGCAAAGCGTACTTTAGGAATATCACCGAGTGTCACATCTGCCTTACCATCTAGGGCGATAGCATTCGCTGTTAACTTCTCTAGAACAAAACTCAGATGGTTTTTCGTTAGGTCGAAAGACAGATCAGACACCATGTCGACTTTCATCGGGGACTGAGGTAAAGCATCACCCTCAAAAGTCGATTTAAGAGTTAACTTATCCAACTGTACTTTGCTGATAGCCTTGTCCACGCTAAGTTGACCAGCACCCTGCATATCTAACTTCATACCACCAGCGTCACCCTTAATGGCATAAGTCAGGTTATTTACTTTATCGAATTCAAACGTGTCTAAACCGATCGTTGCCGATTCAATTTTATTGGCAGGGTCAGAGTATGTCGCATCAAAGTTGATGTTCTTTAGCGCGTAGTTTGCCAAACCTTTTTCTAGCTTAAAGTCTGCCTGACCTTTCGCGGTGAACTTTTGGTCGTTCATTTCGCCCTTCACGCCAAAATCAGCCGTTGTCCAGTTGTCAAAAGCGAATTCGGAAAGGTTTAATGAAATATCATAAAGTTTGGTGTAACTACCGGCTTGCTTATCCTGCATTTCTAATGAACCGTTAGAAACCGTAACGCCAGCAAGATTAATACTCCAATCAGAACCAGAAGTTTTCGTTTCACCATTTTGCGTAGGCGCAGCATTGCTCTCTTGTTCTGCTTGTTGTGTTTGGGCTTTCGTCAATGCATCAATATTCTTGCTGCCATCTTTCTTGGTTTCAATGTAGAACTCAGCACCATCAAGCGTGACGTTTCCAATTTCAAGCTGTTGACTAAAAAGTGGCATAACAGAGATGTCTACACCAACGGTATCAACTTTGAATAAATTGGGTTTACTAAAGCCTTGTGGGTTTCGCAATTCTGTATGTCCCAACTCAAAGCCAATCGATGGGAAAAATTGCCAACTGATATCCCCTTCAATCACCAACTCTAATCCCGTTTGCTTTTGCGCTTGCTCAACAATAAGGGGTTTAAACTGATTCGGATTGACGAAGATGGTTAACGCTAAAATTGCGACCAAAATGACCACAATCGGTATTGCTAGAATTAAGAGCAGTTTCTTCATTTGTTTTTCCTTGCTCGAGTGTTTTTACAATTATAAGCGCAGACTCCATTTACCGCTGACAGTTCCACAAAAGCGTGAAAAGTGTCTGGTTTTAACCTGCAACTGACTAATTTAAAAACAAAAAAAGAAGTGGCACTTAAGGTGCCACTTCTTCTCTTAAAAATAAAGCGATATAGCCGTCTATAGGCTTAAGCTTTCAAAAGTCTTGCAATGTGAGCTTTTAATACATCAATTGCGATACGGTTTTTACCACCGCGAGGAACAATAATGTCCGCATATTGCTTAGAAGGTTCGATAAACTGCATGAACATCGGACGTACTGTTTGTTGGTATTGCTTAAGAACAGACTCCATAGTTCGGCCTCGTTCTTCCACATCACGCTTAACACGGCGAAGCAAGCAAATATCTAACGGTGTGTCCATAAATACTGTCGCATGCATCAAATCACGAAGACGAGGGTCTGTAAGAAGAAGGATACCTTCTAGAATGATCACCTTTTTAGGTGTCATTGTGGTGGTGTTAATTGTTCTTGTGTGCTCAGTGTAGCTGTACTCAGGCACTTCTACTGCTTCACCACGTACCAATTTTTCTAGGTGCTCACACAGTAGGTCGTGGTCCAACGCACTCGGGTGATCGTAGTTCGTCTTTACTCGCTCTTCCATGCTTAGGTGGCTTTGGTCGTTGTAGTAGCAATCTTCCGTGATGACACCGATTTGATGATCGCCTACTTTCGCGCGAAGCTCATTATAAATAGTGCTCGCGATCAGACTTTTTCCAGAAGCAGAAGCGCCAGCAATACCTACGATGACGCATTGATTATTATCAGACATTAGTTTGCACCCGATGATGATTTCTAGTCACATAAAAAGATAAACTGCCTGATTATAGGGAGTTCACCCCATAGTTACTAGTTGGAATTAGGGTTTAGTCATAAGTTTCTGCCTGCTCAGAGGATTAACCTCCGAGCAAACGTTAAAATGTGCAATTATCAACCAACAGGCATAGTAAACTTAGTTCACCATTGTAAAGCTAATCGCATCTGGTTTTGCTTTGCCTTGCCAAAACATCGTGCTACATACGCGATCGGCAAGTTGCTTATAATACCCTGCATGCTCACTTTCTGGGCGTCTTGCTACCGTTGGCACGCCAGCGTCAATATCTTCTCTCATAGAGATATGAAGCGGAATTTGTCCTAACAATGCTAAGCCAAATTCTTGCGACATTTTTTCAGCTCCGCCCATACCAAAAATATGCTCTTTCGCGCCACATTGACTACAAATGTGATAACTCATGTTTTCCACAACACCAATAACCGGGACATGGACTTTGTTAAACATTGCCGCTCCCTTCCTTGCATCGGCAAGGGCTAAATCTTGCGGTGTTGTGACTAACACGCTACCTGTTACCGGAATTTGTTGTGACAGCGTCAATTGAATATCCCCCGTACCTGGCGGCATATCAATCACCAAATAATCCAAATCTGGCCAATCTGTTTCAGTTAATAACTGCGACAACGCTTTTGAAGCCATTGGACCGCGCCATATCGCCGCTTCTGATTTATCCACCAAATAACCGATAGAATGAGTATAGATGCCGTGAGCAAAAATGGGTTCCATCCACTTGCCATCACGAACTTCTGGTTTAGCATCTTCTTGCCCCAACATCATAGGTACAGACGGACCATAGATATCTGCATCCAACAATCCCACTTTCGCCCCAGATTGAGCAATTGCCAACGCTAAGTTAACTGCGGTAGTAGATTTACCAACGCCACCTTTCGCAGAACTGACGGCAATGATGTTCTTAACACCCTTAACCGAGTTAGCCACTTGAGTTTCTAAAGCTTTAACTCCAAGGCGAATATTAAATGGGAATTCAGCCACTTTACCCGAGGCTTGCTGCTGTTTGATCCAGTCATGCAGTACGGTTTGAAGCTCATTACTTGCGAATGGCAACGTTATATCAATAGAACCCTGTGTCGTAATCGAAATTGCGCCATGAATATCTGCCCAGTTTTCCACCAACTGTGGATGTTGGAATTGGTTAAACCAGTGACAAAAATCTTGTTTTGAAGTGAACTGATGCATAAGCCCTCCTTTTAGATGTCATGCTACCACCGTCCAGGCTCAACCAGAACCCCAAAAAAACTAAGGCATTCCGCAGTTTGACACCTTGGAGTTAGTCAGTTCATGGGGTAGTATTATCCATCAAAATTTATTTATACCTATCAAGAAAAGCGAATATTAAGTATGGCAAACGATCCAAAAAACTTTCCGTCAAGGAAAATGCTGGTAACTTGTGCCCTTCCGTACGCTAACGGTTCGATCCACCTTGGTCATATGCTTGAGCATATCCAAGCGGACATTTGGGTTCGTTACCAACGCCTACGCGGCAACACTGTAAACTTCATCTGTGCTGACGATGCTCACGGCACGCCAATCATGCTTAAAGCGCAACAGATGGGTATTACTCCTGAAGAAATGATTGCCGCAGTTAGCGAAGAGCACCAAAAAGACTTCGCTGGATTTGATATCAGCTTTGATAACTACCACAGCACACACTCAGATGAGAACCGTGAGCTAGCGTCACACATTTATCTTGAGTTGAAGAAAAATGGCTTTATCTCTAGCCGCACTATCTCTCAGCTGTTCGATCCAGAAAAAGAGATGTTCTTACCGGACCGTTTCGTAAAAGGTACCTGTCCAAAATGTAAGTCTGAAGACCAGTACGGTGACAACTGTGACAACTGTGGTGAGACTTACAGCCCAACAGAACTGATCAATCCTAAATCTGCGGTTTCTGGTGCGACGCCAGTAATGAAAGATTCAGAGCACTTCTTCTTCGACCTGCCTCAGTTTGAAAGCATGCTAAAAGAGTGGACTCGCTCTGGCTCGCTACAAGCTGAAACAGCGAACAAAATGCAAGAATGGTTCGAATCTGGTTTGCAGCAATGGGATATCTCACGTGATGCACCATACTTTGGCTTCGAGATCCCTGGTGAGAAGAACAAATTCTTCTACGTATGGCTAGACGCGCCTATCGGCTACATGGGCTCTTTCAAAAATCTATGTGACAAGCGCGACGACCTAGATTTCGACGAGTATTGGAAAAAAGACAGCTCAGCAGAGCTGTACCACTTCATCGGTAAAGACATCGTTTACTTCCACAGCCTATTTTGGCCAGCAATGCTAGAAGGTTCTGGCTTCCGCAAGCCTAACAACGTATTCGTACACGGTTACGTAACCGTAAACGGCGCGAAAATGTCGAAGTCTAAAGGTACGTTCGTAAAAGCAAGCACTTACCTAGAGCACCTAGACCCTGAGTGTCTACGTTACTACTACGCTGCGAAGCTAAACAGCCGTATCGATGATCTAGATCTTAACCTTGAAGACTTCACTCAGCGCGTAAACGCTGACGTTGTTAACAAGATCGTTAACCTGGCATCTCGTAACGCAGGTTTCATCGCGAAACGTTTTGAAGGCAAACTGTCTGACAACTTTGCAGAGCCTGAACTTTACAACGAATTTGTTGCTGCTGCTGACCGTATCGCTGAGCTTTACGAAACGCGTGAGTTTGGTCGTGCAATCCGTGAAATCACGGCATTGGCAGACAAAGCTAACCAATACGTTGATGAAAAAGCACCGTGGGTTGTAGCAAAAGAAGAAGGCAAAGATCAGGAACTACAAGACATCTGTTCTGTCGGTATCAACCTGTTCCGCGTACTGATGACTTACCTGAAACCAGTAATGCCATCGCTAGCTGCGCGTACTGAAGCGTTTCTAAACCAAGAGCTAACTTGGGAAAACATCGCTGCTCCACTAACAGGCCACGAGATCACTAAGTTCAAAGCACTGTTCAACCGTATCGATCCGAAGAATGTTGAAGCGATGATCGAAGCGTCTAAAGAAGATGCGGCGGCAGAAATGGCGGCGAAAGAGAAAGCTGAAGCGGAAAAGAACAAGGCTAGCCAAACCGAGCTAGACAAAGAACCAATCGCTGAAGAGATTGAGTTCGATGCTTTTGCCGCAGTAGATATGCGTATCGCTCGCATCATCTCTTGTGAAGAAGTACCAAAAGCCAACAAACTGCTTAAGTTCCAATTGGACATCGGTGGTGAAACTCGTCAGGTATTCTCTGGCATCAAGTCAGCTTACAAACCTGAAGAGCTAGAAGGCAAGCTAACGGTAATGGTAGCAAACCTAAAACCTCGTAAGATGAAGTTTGGTATGTCTGAAGGTATGATCCTAGCGGCAGGCCCTGGTGGTAGCGACCTGTGGATCCTTGAGCCACACGAAGGCGCTCAACCTGGCATGCGCGTAATGTAAGTTGTAGCTTTACGATCAAATTTAAAAAGTCCTCGCCAGTTCAGCGGGGACTTTTTTTGACTGAATTCACACTTTTGGGAAATTTGTGCACCAAACTTGTACAGCATCTTTCCCGTCACAAGCCTAACTCACTGTTTTAGTAGAAGTTAATTAGTGGCATCAAAACTGCAATCTTCCTTGTTAGGTCCAAACACTAACAAGGAGTTGGTTATGTTTGTTTTGATTTCCACACTATTGTCCATCGCTATTTTAGCCGGAATATATCACTTATCTTCTAAACGAGAGCAGCAACATGCGCGCAAATATCAGCTGTTAACATTGTTGCGAGATGTTGTTCACCTTCTGAGACACCACCGAGCTGCTACTCACTACTCGCTTCAATTCCAACAAAACGATCAACAAAAATTGGACGCTCTTCATGATGCTCTGACTAACAAGCTGCATCTTTTAGTCGAAACATCACGGTTTGAAAACAAACCCATGTATCGCGTATTACAGATTAAAGTAGGGAAACTACTTGAACAATGGAATGACCATAGTGTTGCAAGAAACCAGATGGAGCATGGTAAGTTAATTCGTCATTGCTTGTTTTTGATGGATGAAGTAACCATCGCATGGCTAGCGGTTGAACAAAGAGATGACTTGCATAATGAGTATCACATGAACTGGCAAAACATTATGGATAGCTTGGAGACCCTGACTCAGTTACGAATCAGCATTCAAGATTTAGGAGAGCAAGGCGGAAATGAGCGTTTCAAAAATTATGCATCGGTCATGATGCGTAAGCTAAACCAACTAGCGGTTATCGCTCCACTTAGCATTACCTCTCCTGCTTCCACGCGCTCAATACAGACGCTAAATGAATACGTGACAGGGAGTCATGTCGACTTAACAGAAGCAGAGCTTTATGGCGTCACATCGGACTTGTCATTGACCATCTTCAATACTTACGACCATGTCCTTTCAGATGTCGTAGAGTCATTATATCTACCGTTACCCAGACTCTCACTAGCAGGATAAACGTTCCATACCTTATTATTGGTGCTTGGTTCATCGCCGACTTATAAATAAAAACAAAAAAACCGCAGGCCTAAGGCACTGCGGTTTTCGTTTATTCAACTTGTCAGCGCTTAGCTGTCGTCTTCCGTGAAGTTCGTTGGTAATTGCTTTTTCATTTCGTTCCAGATCAACGCACTTTCCATACCATAATGACGAATCACTACTGGTAGTTGCTCACGCTGGCCACTTTCACAAGTTTCGAGCAATTGATGGTAAAACTTCAGAGCTAGCTCACGAGAAGCTGGATTTGAGAAGTAGTAGCTACCGACACGATCGTAGAGCTTCTTCAAACCATTAAAGATCAAACCGTAAATTTGATTTCCTGAATGGAATGCTAGGCGCTGGAAAAGCATATAATCGTAAAAGTTGAACGTTTTAGCAATCAAGATTTCTTGACGCTTCGCTTCATCTTTCTCGTTATCTTCTTTCACATTCTGCAGAACTTTTTCAGCATACGGCGAAGAAGCGATGAATTCGTCCCAGGAAGCCGCATTCATTAAAGCTTCACAAGATTCGATTACGTTCTTAATTGTACGCTCAGAGCTCTCTTTGTTCGCTTTAAATGCATAGCGCATAAAGATAGGACTGATGTTGGTACGTGCCGCAAGCAGATCTTCTACAATGTTTGTCGCATTATCAACGTCTAGCGTCATTAAAGTATCCAAAATATGCAGGCCAGAGGTCTCCATAAATTGGTTAACTTTCGTAGGTTTGCCGTGCTGGATAGTTAACCATCCGTCACGGGCTAGTCGTTGAAGAACCTCTCTTAAAGTCGTTCGAGTAACACCAATCAGTTCGGACAGCTCGCGCTCAGCAGGTAAAATTGAGCCTGGAGGAAAACGGCCGTTCCAAATGCTCTCGATAATATATTTTTCTGCGAATCCCGCAGGGCTTTTCGCCTTTATGACCATTCTACTTTTTATCCAATATTGATTTCTGAGGGTCGATACTACTCATCATACCACTACTTAGCGGTTTGAGAAAATTTACGATCAATAGTGGAAATGACTCCATAACATAGAGTTAATACTCTATATGTTGTGTCAATTTAAGAGGCTCTAACATGCGAGCGAAAGCAGTAAAATATGAATTTTCATTTAATTAAACAGCTCACAAATCTCGGAGAAATAAAGACAACCGTGTCACATTTTTATATTCAAAATATGAAAAATTACTTTGTATATCACAGTTAATATTCTTTCTTAATTTGCCTTTTCTCGTCACTGACCGTCATTTAAAATCCAAGAGGATTTTTTTAAGACTTTCATGGTATAGTAACGCCGTTTTGATCGCGTTATTACATTTAAAAAGTCATTTTAGTCGGTAGCATCACGTTTTGTTATTGACTAATAAATGCCTGAGTGTAGAGTTTGCGGTCGAAAGTGAGCGGTGCTTGAGTTCAGGGGAAGTAACTTGGCAAGACTACAATAAACAAAGGATTGTTGTTTTGCTAAGTTATTGTTTTTAAAGACTAGTTAATAAGTCTAACAAACAGATACTTAAGCACTATTGTAGTGTCTATTCATAATTTTGTTATAAAGAGAATTATCATGCCGATATCGCTCGGAAACGCTTTTATCAAGAACTTCCTTGGTAAAGCGCCTGATTGGTACAAAGTTGCCATTATAGCCTTCTTAATAATTAACCCGATTGTATTCTTCCTAATAAACCCATTTGTAGCTGGATGGTTGTTGGTCGCTGAATTTATTTTCACGCTAGCAATGGCATTAAAATGCTACCCATTACAACCTGGCGGTTTACTTGCTATTGAAGCCATTGCTATCGGCATGACTAGCCCTGCGCAAGTTAAGCACGAATTAGTAGCAAATATCGAAGTACTGCTACTTCTGGTGTTTATGGTTGCGGGCATCTACTTCATGAAGCAGCTATTGCTGTTCATTTTTACCAAAATTTTACTTGGCATTCGCTCTAAAACCCTACTATCACTCGCGTTCTGCTTTGCTGCGGCATTTTTGTCTGCATTTTTGGATGCCTTGACGGTTATCGCCGTTGTTATCAGCGTGGCGATCGGCTTTTACTCTATCTATCACAAAGTAGCGTCTGGTAACCCTATCGGTGACCATGACCATACACAAGATGACACGATCACTGAACTAACGCGTGATGACTTAGAAAACTATCGTGCCTTTTTGCGCTCTTTGTTGATGCATGCTGGTGTAGGTACTGCCTTAGGTGGCGTAACCACGATGGTTGGTGAACCTCAAAACTTAATTATTGCAGACCAAGCGGGTTGGTTATTTGGTGAATTCCTAATCCGTATGTCTCCAGTGACACTACCTGTATTTTTCTGTGGTCTCATCACTTGTGCTTTAGTTGAAAAGCTTAAAGTGTTTGGCTACGGCGCGAAGCTTCCTAATAACGTTCGTCAGATCCTCGTCGATTTTGACCGTGAAGAGCGTAAAACGCGAACAAATCAAGATGTCGCAAAACTCTGGGTTCAAGGTCTTATTGCGGTTTGGTTGATCGTTGCACTCGCTTTGCACTTAGCGGCTGTCGGCTTAATTGGCCTTTCTGTGATCATTTTAGCGACCGCATTTACTGGTGTCATTGAAGAGCACTCCATGGGGAAAGCGTTTGAAGAGGCCCTGCCCTTCACTGCACTGCTTGCTGTATTTTTCTCGATCGTTGCTGTAATCATTGATCAAGAGCTGTTTAAACCAGTCATCGATGCGGTGCTTGCCGTTGAAGATAAAGGTACTCAGCTAGCTCTGTTCTATGTGGCGAATGGCTTATTATCTATGGTGTCGGATAACGTGTTCGTTGGTACGGTTTACATCAATGAAGTAAAAACTGCACTCATTGAGGGCCTCATTACTCGTGATCAGTTCGACTTACTGGCGGTGGCAATCAATACTGGTACTAACCTGCCTTCTGTTGCAACGCCAAACGGTCAAGCGGCATTCCTATTCTTACTCACATCGGCTCTCGCTCCATTAATTCGTCTGTCTTACGGTCGAATGGTTATCATGGCGCTGCCTTACACCGTCGTTCTTGCGATTGTCGGTCTGATGGGAATCATGTTCTTCCTAGAGCCTGCAACAGCTTCTTTCTACGAAGCTGGTTGGATTTTACCTCATAGTGGTGATCTGACTCCCGTAGTATCCGGTGGTCACTAAAATTTGAGTTGATTAGGAAACTTATCCACGATAAAAAGCTCTGAGTATTCAGAGCTTTTTCTATTTCAGACAGGAACAAAAACGTGACTATTTTAAATTCACTTAACCAGTTTTCAAAGGGACGTTTATCGTGGCTACTGCTTCTGCTATTCGTCGTTTTCTTTGAAGCATGTGCCCTCTATTTTCAGCACGTCATGATGCTTGCACCATGTGTCATGTGTATTTATGAAAGAGTCGCGATGATGGGAGTGGGCGTCGCTGCAATGGTTGGTATATTGGCACCCAAGAACCCAATTTTCCGCTGGCTAGGTTTGATAGGCTGGGGATTAAGTGCTTACAAGGGTTTGTTACTTGCAATGCAGCACGTTGACTACCAGTTTAATCCATCACCATTCGCGACTTGCGATTTATTCGTCACATTCCCTAGCTGGGCTCCGCTCAATCAGTGGGTTCCTTGGATGTTTGAAGCATATGGTGATTGCTCTAAGGTTGTGTGGCAGCTCCTTGATTTATCAATGCCACAATGGTTAGTAGTAATTTTTGCAGGCAATTTAATCGCTTTGGCATTAATTGTAATTGCACAATTCTTCCCTGCAAAACGCGTTAATCCAATTCGTTAATCCTACTGACGCGTAAAAATTAACAAAAAGCCGACCATCTGGTCGGCTTTTTGTTAAGTGGATAGCGCGGCGATTCGATTTAGCCGCGTGATTGACCACAGCACTGCTTGAATTTTTTTCCGCTCTCACAAGGACAGGGATCATTGCGCCCGATACCTTTGAATGGGTTTAGGCTTTGAGCTTTATTGCCTACCATCAACTCATCCGCGCCCAGCGCGACTTCACCGACCATTAAATCAAGCTGGTCGACTAAATCTGTCAGGGCCGGTGGCGTTTCAATACCTGCGTCACGCATCTGTTGCTGCGTTGCTGGCTCATCGATCGCCAGCATCAAAGTGGTCAGTAATGCTTGCAGCATACGCTGTAATCCATCATTGAGCTCAACGTCTTGCCACTGTTCTTCAATCATTGGCCAAACAGACATAAAGCCTTCGGCAAAATCAGCAAGTTGTTCAGGTTCTTTGCCTGTTAGCTCTAGCACGGAATATTCGTTTCGTTGAATTCGGTTATGCTGCTTGTGAATTTGCTCTTCCACAGCTGGTTGAATCGCTTTGAATCCCTCACCTAATAGCGGCTCTAACCACTTTTCAGGAGCGAGTGGTTTTGTCGTCAGATTCGCAGCTAACACTGCGCCTTCGATAAATTGGCAAGATTCATCGACGTGAACTTCACCTTTTTCAATCAATGTGTATTGCATGACATCTGGTTTCCCATAAATTTGGCGGCATTATACCTCAGAGCTCAAAAGCACGTAACCTAACGTTGTGTGTTTGACTGCATTGGGCGCTTCGACTCTTTTAATGACAAACTTAACTTACATCGCTACAATCGCCCTCCTTTTTACCACCAAACTGTATTAGGCAAGCTATGCGAGTAGTACTAGGCCCAATGGAAGGCGTTTTAGATCATTTGATGCGCCAAATCCTGACCGAGATAAACGACTATGACCTGTGTGTTACGGAGTTTGTTCGCGTAATCGACCAGCTATTACCCGATCATGTATTTCACCGTTTATGCCCGGAGCTGTTGCAAGGTTCTCAGACTGCATCTGGTGTGCCAGTACATGTGCAATTGTTGGGACAAGAACCAAACTGGATGGCTGAGAACGCAATTAAAGCGGCAAATCTTGGCGCCAGAGGTATTGATATAAACTTTGGTTGCCCAGCCAAAATGGTCAACAAAAGTAAAGGTGGTGCTGCTCTACTTCAGCATCCTGAGCTCATTCACCGTGTGGTTAAAGCTTGTCGAGAAGCCGTTCCAGAAGCCATTCCCGTAACTGCAAAAATTCGTCTTGGCTGGGAGAACCCTGAAGATTGCTTTGAAATTGTCGATGCCATTCAGTCTGCTGGCGCAAATGAATTGACCGTACACGCACGTACTAAACAAGGTGGTTATAAAGCTTCTGAGATAAAATGGGATTACATCAACCAAATTCGCGAACGTTTCGATATCCCACTGATAGCGAATGGTGAAATTTGGAATTATGAAGACGGTCAACGTTGCATTGAAACGACTGGCGTTAACTCTTTGATGGTGTGCCGAGGCGCTTTCAATATCCCTAACTTAGGCAATATGGTAAAACATAACCACCAGCCAATGTTATGGCCCGAGGTGGTTGAGTTGCTCATCTATTATTCCAAGTTTGAGATGAAAGGCGATAAAGGCTTGTATTACCCAAACCGCGTAAAACAATGGTTCTCTTACTTACGTCAGGCTTATCCTGAAGCAAAAGACCTATTTAGAGAAATCAGAACGTTCAACAAAGCCGCACCAATTGTTGAGCATATTCAACGCTACCGCGATGACTTAAACTCTCAGGTTGCATAACTCCCGAACACAAAAAAGGACGAATATCTCGTCCTTTTTTGTACCTAAATCCTAGTAACAGATCTTATTTTTGCCGGTACTTTTGGCTTGATATAACTTTTCATCCGCCGCTTTAAACAATTCATCAAAGTTTTCTACTCGGCTCTCTTTACTAAACACCACACCGCCAGAGATCGTAAAGCCTTCTTTCGTTACGCGTGTCGAGCGCTCATCTATGGCTTTTTTTACTCTGTCTAAAATGAGTTTAATGCCTTCTGAATCTTCGTCATAAATCGCTAAAACGAATTCTTCGCCACCAAACCTTGAGGCAACATCGGTATGGCGAATATTTTCACGTATACATTTTGCAACAAGCTGAATTGCAGAATCACCGACATCATGACCATAGGTGTCGTTGATCTTCTTGAAGTTATCAATATCGAACACTGCCAAAGCAACCTGTTTTTTTGTCATCTTATTACGCCACACGGTTTGCATACCTCGACGATTCAATAAGCTGGTCATTGGGTCTCTTGCTGCCAGTTCTTTAAAGTAACGTCGCTCGCTATGCATATTCACATAGAACAAGACGACGGTACTCAGCACGTAAATAAATAGTGCGACAATAAGGCTGTATTTTTCAAAAACCGCTAGGTTCTTAGCTTCATCCCAAAGGTTGTACTCGTAGTACATGCTGTGATTCGCACTCAATCGCTCTAATTCGACTGGTTTGATTCGTGTACTGTTTGAAGGAATGGATTGTAAATTGGAAACCAAATGAAACTGACCAACAAGACCTAGCGACGAAGCCATGAGCGTATTGATGTCAAAATCAATAGACAAAACACCTTGATGTTCTCCTTTCTCATAGACGGGTACCGTCATACTAATGACTTGACCTTCCATCGAGTCCAACACAGGCCCTGGTCCAGCCAAGGTAATGTTCACTTTATCTTGCGCGGTTTTTTGCCAAAAAGGTCGGGCTTTTAGCGTTGACAAAAGCTCTCTTGTGAAATTTTTTGCGTAGGTATCGGGTGAGGAGATAACGTAACCGCGCTTGTCAATGTAATGGATTCCAACAATGTGCGATTCAATATCGTGCAGAAATGACAAGGACGGCGCAAAACCCGCCTTTTGTTCAGCTAACTGGTTAATCGTTGAACCTTGCTGGCATAAGCTTTCGTCCCCTACGATCATATAATCAAGGTCAACCGCAGGTAACCCTTCACTATAAACACTATCGAGTAATAACACATCTATAGGCCAAAGATAACAAAGCCCTTCTTTGACTAAAGAATTATGTTCTTCAAACAGTGGGTTAGCGTAATTGGTATAGTTGGTGAAGCTGTAATCTAAAGCCGTGAGTACTTTAATACCGCGAGACATTGCACGCTCGATACGCGAATACTCAGAATCGATATAGCGGTTAACCGCATCATAGTAATTTTTCGTTGTCACGAGTAAAACCACTACAAATAACGCCAGAGGAAAAAAGATGACAAATGAGAGGCTAAATCGCCTTTGGTTTACCATTGAGTACCATACATATGAAAGGTCAATAGTCTCTTATGACTGCTATTAAATTGATACTCGTTATCTGGTGACGCATGCAATGCAGCACCAGATAACAAGAGACCAAACAAATGTGTGCGCGCTGTTTGAGACCGTTTATATATTAAAGGAGTTTAATCAATATAGAGTGTGGTGTCACTTTAGTCGCCATAATTTGCAGCTCTGTGCAGACATATTGACAGAGATATGACCTTTATAATCAACCTGTTCTGTGTCATCTAACAACGATACAACTTGGCTAACCTCCAAGCCCAGTTGCCACATAGGTAAATCGATTGAACATTCATTACCACTGAGATTAATCATTACAACGACTGCTTCACGACCCAGTACACGTGCGTACGCCAACAGGTTGTTAGTGCAATGAAGCCATTGAATACAGCCCGACTGTAAAGGCTTACATTGTTTACGTATCTTGATCCATTGTTGGTAAAGCGATAGCCATTGTGAACTTTCAATTTCATTCCAAGGAAAACAGCGACGATTATCTGGGTCTAGACCTCCTTCTAGACCGACTTCACTCCCGTAGTAAATACAAGGCGTGCCAACGTAAGTCATAAGCATTGCTAGCGCGATGTTCATTTTACGCTTATCACCATCAACCAGTGTGATAAAACGAGCAGTATCATGACTATCGAGTTGATTTAGCTGCGATAGCTGATTCGAAAATGGAATTTTTGCTCTGGCTTCGTCCAACCATGCTTTAAACTCCAAACCATCAATGTTGATTGGTTCATACATAATATCTTGCTGCGCGATAAAAGCTCGAACTGGATGAGCAAAACCGTAGTAGTTCATCGCCCCATCCTCTTGATCACCTTGCAACCACTGCGTTGCTTCAAAAAAGTGCTCACCTAACACATAAGCATTCGGGTTTACTGACTTAGTCGCATTACGAAACGCTGCCACATAATGAGCATTGTTTTTCGCGCCGTCTCCTTCGCCAAGCATATGGATTACATCAAACCGCCAGCCATCAACCAAGTACGGTGGCTTCAGCCAATACTTGATGACAGAATCTTCACTTTGGTAGATGTAGTCGCGCACCTGTTCATTTTCAAAGTTCAGAACCGGTAAGTTACCAATGCCTTTCCAACCAATGTAGTGATTGGTTTCACCTTCGAAAAAGTAGTAATCACGGAACTTTGACTGCGGATTGCCATACGCTCCTTCTCCTTTTTGTTGGATATCAAACCAAGGATGATGCACTGACGTGTGGTTAAACACCGCGTCTAAGACAATCTTCATATTCTTACCACGGATTTTCTCACACAGTTCAGCAAACTGATCGTTGGTGCCGAGCATAGGGTCAACAGTGAAGTAATCGGTGGTGTCATATTTATGATTACTTGGTGAAGAAAAGATCGGGTTGAAATAAAGCGCAGTAACGCCGAGCTGTTCAAGATAGTCCAACTTTTGTTCTACACCTTTGAGGTCGCCGCCAAAGAATTCACGCGCCCCGGTATTTTGGTGAGAGCCTACCGCGTCTCCCCACGCCTTGACAATCGATGCAGAATCATACTGCGCATAAGCGTGGCGAATATCAGACTCACTTTTACTAGCAGAAAAACGGTCAGGAAAGATTTGATAGAAAACTTGCTCTTGGACCCAGCTTGGTGGTTGATGGTTTACATTCAACTTAAAGTGGAACTCTTTGGGTGGAATACGCTTTTGCACACCCCGTGCATCGAGCCAGTATTGTTGTCCGTCTTTGAGGATCTTAAACACATAATGTGTGACATCTCGATCTCGATTTGGTCGAAACGATGCCTCCCATAGTAACAATTCCCCAGCTGTTCCAATTTGAGCCATGTCGACCAGATATTCTTCATTGTCCGGCTCAATACGCACATAGACGGAATCAAAATCCAATGTCTCGGTTTTCAGCCTGACTGTAACTTGCTCGTCATTAAAAGCTAAACCATCAATAGTTTGACTATGAAAAATAAATGGCAGGTTCATTATGGGCACTCCTCGTCATCGGATATGCCACTATTTTATTGAAGAATTAGAGACAAGAAATCCTCCCTGCGAGTTGACATATCAGCCAATTTTCGCAAGGAGGATCACACTTAGTAGGCGTAGTGACTTGTCGGATACCGCTTAGTTCAACAAAAGACTGTCATCTGCCAGCTCTTCACCACGCACTTTGGAGAACATATCCAACAAGTCTGGTACTTGCATGTTAGCGCGCTGCTCTCCAGCCACATCAAGCACAATTTCACCTTGGTGAAGCATTACGGTCCTATCGCCACATGCTAATGCGTCTTTCATCGAATGCGTCACCATCATCACGGTTAAATCGAACTCATCGACAATACGTTTAGTTAAGTCGATAACAAACGCCGCCATACGAGGATCAAGCGCAGCCGTGTGTTCATCAAGCAACAACAACTTACTCTCCGATAACGTCGCCATCACAAGGCTAACGGCTTGTCGTTGTCCACCAGACAGCAACCCAATGCTATCGCCCAAGCGGTCTTCTAAACCAAGACCGAGGATGCTAATTCGCTCTTGGAACAGCTTGCGACGTTTGGTAGAGAGCGCCAACCCCCAGCTGCGTTTTTTACCACGCATGTGCGCTAGAGCCATGTTCTCTTCTATCGTCAGTTCACCACAAGTCCCGGCCAATGGATCTTGAAACACTCGGGCGCATTGCGTCGCACGTTGGGCAACCGTCTGCTTGGTGACGTCTTTGCCATCAATGATCACCTGACCACCTATCATCGGCGTCTCACCTGTCACCGCACCAAGCAACGTCGATTTTCCTGCGCCATTAGAACCAATCACGGTAAGAAATTGATGCTCTGGAACCTCTAAAGAGACGCCTTTCAATGCACGATTTTCCAAAATCGTCCCAGGGTTGAACGTGACCTGAATATTATTTAGTTCGATCATAATGCCTCCCCAGAACCATTTTTTGATGCCGCTTGTTTAGCATCAGTAACGCGTTGTTTCGCTCTCATGCTCTGTTTTAGCTTTGGAGCAATAAGCGCCACAGCCACCAATACTGCGGTAACCAGGTTGAGGTCTGAAGCTTGTAAACCAAACATGCCAGAGCTCAAAGCGAAAGCCACTGCAAGGCGATAAAGTACCGAACCGATGATGACCGCAAATACCGCAACCCAAATCTTGCGCCCGGGAATAAGGGTCTGCCCCAAAATCACAGCTGCCAAACCAACGACAATGGTGCCCACGCCAGAGGTCACATCCGCAAAGCTGTTCGTTTGTGCAAACAACGCGCCTGCGAATCCCACAAACCCGTTGGATAAAGCCAAGCCAAAGTAGGTATAAAAGCCAGTGCTCGCCCCTTGCGCAGAAACCATACGCGCATTCACACCCGTGGCTCGTAAACCAAGACCAAAGTCGCTGTTCAGCAGGCGAATGACAAAGAAAGCGGACAGAAGAACTAAGACCCCAACAACCAGAGGGCGAATAAACATCGCATCGCCCAATGCTTCAAACGGAGTGAGAATCGTATCCTCTCCAAGCAACGCCATATTAGGTTTGCCCATAATACGAATATTAATTGAAAATGCAGCGATCATGGTAAGAATGGAAGCTAACAGGTGTAAAATACCACACCGAACAGCCAGAAAAGCGGTTACCCACCCCGTCATACTACCAGCTATCATCGCCATTATTGTCGCAAGCCAAGGATTAATACCTGCGACAATCGCCGTTGCAGCCACCGCCGCTCCCATTGGAAAGCTGCCATCCACACTCAAATCGGGGAAATCGAGAACACGGAACGTAAGATACACACCCAGAGCGACTAGGCCATAAATCAAGCCAATTTCGAGTGCACCAAAAAAAGCAAATGCAGACATAACTGCTCCTTTCTGCATGCTCAGGCTGGCTAATACCAACCTGAACTTAAGACTTCTAACGTATACTCCCCTTCTTCTCTAGCAGAATGCTCTACACGAGAAATCCGGCGAGTATCAATTTTGGGGCAAGCGTCTACCAACCAACGTGACAGGCTTAACCCCAAAAAGCGTTACTTATTGCATGCTTGTCGCACGTTCAACCACAGAACTTGGCAGCTTGATACCGAGCTTAGATGCTGCGCTTTCATTAATTACAAGGTCAGAGCCCGTCGCGACTTTTACATCCAGCTTGCCTGGTTCTTGACCATCAAGAATCGCCGCCACGTAATCCGCGGTTTGTACACCAACCTGGTAGTAGTCAAAACCTAAGCCTGCAATAGCACCCTTTTCGACATACGACGTCGCGCCACCAAATACAGGTTTCTTCGCTTGATTCGCTGCCACAATCATCCCTTCAATCGCACTTGCAACTGTATTGTCTGTTGGGGCGTAAAGAATGTCTGATTTCGCTGCAATCGCTTGAGTCGCAGACTGAACATCAGCACTTTTTAGTGCGGTCGCTTCAACCACTTGTATGCCTTTTGCTTTTGCGCTTTCTTTTAATAATTCAACTAAAGTCACGGCATTAGCTTCACCGGGATTAAATACAACCCCGATGCTTTTCACCTGAGGAAGAATTTCTTGGATGAGATCGACATGCTGAGCAACGGGTGAAAGATCAGACAGGCCAGTTACGTTTTTGCCTGGTTGTTCCATCGACTTAACCAATTTCGCACCAACCGGATCTGTTACCGCAGTAAAGACAACAGGAATAGAGCGAGTAGCCGACACCAAAGCTTGTGCCGAAGGTGTCGCGATGCCAACTAACACATCAGGATTTTCACCGACGTACTGACGGGCAATTTGCACCGCAATCGCTGGATTACCCTGTGCGGTCTTATAATCAAATTCTAGATTTTTGCCTTCTTCGTAGCCTTTCGCTTTCAAACCATCAAGCAATCCTTGGCGCGTCGCGTCTAACGCCGGGTGTTCGACAATCTGTGAAACTGCGACAGTTGCAGTGGCGGCCAGTACATTGGTAGAAGAGAAAATAGCAGTAGCTGATAGAACGGCAGTGGCTAATAAACGTTTCGTTTTCATCATAACTCCTTGATGTGACTTCGTCCTTGTTTCACGAGCTTTCAATATGTGTATCGACTCGTGAATTCAAATGTTTGAAGGCGGTATTGTTGTGTTCATATAACTGTGCACTTCTTGCGCATCTTGTTTTTATTATTACTACTAAGTCTTAGTAAAGAAAAGAAAGATTTAACACTAAAGCAACATTTGTGATCGGGGGGACTTCTTCATCCGGAAAGAATCTTTGGTAAACAAAGCTTCGCTCGCTTCATCAACGACCGTCAAAGTAGGTAATAGAGGCAGGATCAAAAATGGAGCGGCCAGTGCACACTCCATTTCAAACAATTTAAATTAGAACCAACGCTCTAATGACGATTTATCGAGCTGGCGAAACGCTCGGTTCAGTATTATCGCAAGCTCTTTGTAACGAGGGCGAGCTTTGACAGGCTCTAATGCAAAACCTGTTTCCACAATTTTTTGATGCAACTCCCGATACCAAGAGGCCAAAGAAGGCGGCAATTTCGTGTTGGATCGAGCACCAAGCCACCAAATGCCTTGAAGTGGCAAGCTAATCGCAAACAAGGCAACAACAATGGATTGAGGTAACGCGTGGTAATTGTTGAATGCCATTTGAGTGAGTACGCTGATCGCAGCAACGGCCGGCATGACTTTAATGCCAAAGCGAGTCGCCTTAATGATACGCTGTTCCGGAAATATGGCGCTTAGCTCTTTACGAACTGGCCAGATCTCCATGTAATTCTGGCCATCTTTCAGGCTATGGATCAATCCGACTTTATTACTCATACCGCTCTCTCACTAAAAAATAGTTGAACATTTCAACTGAAGGTACAAAAAATTGATGAAAGTTAATATTCTTTCAAATTTTTTTTGTTATCATTGCTTATTATCGCTATCCTTTGCAGACCCTCAATCTCATTGTTGCTGTTATTTACAATTTAAGCAACTCCGAGATATCTATCTGCACGGATCGCATCATAGTGATGGAAGGGTTCATCACTATTTCTTTATATGGAATTAGAACAATTTTTGACCAGGATTAGTGCGCAGCCTTCTGGGTATCGGCTATTCTTGTGATTAATTTTTCATTCTTTAACTGATTTTTTTATCAGACGAATAACAGGTAGTCATACATGTCTAAGCTAGTTTTAGTTTTAAACTGCGGTAGTTCTTCTCTTAAATTTGCCGTTGTTGATGCCGAGAACGGCGACGAGCACTTGTCAGGTCTTGCTGAGTGTCTTCACCTTCCTGAAGCTCGCATCAAGTGGAAACTTGATGGCAAGCACGAAGCTCAACTAGGCAATGGTGCAGCTCACGAAGAAGCACTAGCGTTTATGGTAGAAACTATTCTTGCTTCTAAGCCAGAGCTTAAAGCTAACCTAGGCGCAATCGGTCACCGTATCGTTCACGGCGGCGAGCAGTTCACTCAATCTGCACTAATTACTGATGAAGTTCTAAAAGGTATTCAAGACGCTGCAACATTTGCACCTCTTCATAACCCTGCTCACATCATCGGTATCGAAGCGGCTAAGAAAAACTTCCCAGAGCTGAAAAACGTTGCTGTATTTGACACTGCGTTCCACCAAACTATGCCTGAAGAGTCTTACCTATACGCTCTTCCATACAACCTATACAAAGAACACGGTATCCGTCGTTACGGCATGCACGGTACTTCTCACTTGTTCATCACTCGTGAAGTTGCAGGCCTACTAAACAAACCAGTTGAAGAAGTAAACATCATCAACTGTCACCTAGGTAACGGCGCATCTGTATGTGCGATCAAGAACGGTCAATCTGTAGACACTTCTATGGGTCTTACTCCACTTGAAGGTCTGGTAATGGGTACTCGCTGTGGCGACATCGACCCTGCTATCGTCTTCCACCTACACGACGCTCTAGGTTACTCTGTTGATCAAATCAACACGATGCTAACTAAAGAGTCTGGTCTTCAAGGTCTAACTGAAGTGACTTCTGACTGTCGTTTCGTTGAAGACAACTACGGTCAAAAAGAAGAAGCAACACGCGCAATGGACGTGTTCTGCCACCGTCTAGCTAAATACGTTGCTGGCTACACTGCTTCAATGGAAGGCCGTCTAGACGCAATCACTTTCACTGGCGGTATCGGCGAGAACTCTGGCCCTATCCGTGAAATGGTTCTAAACCGTCTTGGCATCTTCGGTATCGAAGTAGATAGCGAAGCTAACCTTAAAGCTCGCTTCGGCGGCGAAGGCGTTATCACGACTGAAAACAGCCGTATCCCTGCAATGGTTATCTCTACTAACGAAGAGCTAGTCATCGCTGAAGACACTGCTCGCCTGACAGGTCTTTAATTGAATTCCTGGCTAGCCACTCGGCTAGCCAGATTTTCATTCAAACGAATTTCTTAGGGGCTCAACTCCTATTCTTCGAGCTTCATGGAATAAGAGTTGAGCTTTTATCCCCCAAATAGCTAAAGGTACTCTACGAATGTCTCGTACTATTATGCTTATCCCTACTAGCGCAGGCGTTGGCCTAACAAGCGTTAGCATGGGTGTTCTTCGCGCTATGGAGCGTAAAGGCGTTAAAGTTTCTTTCTACAAGCCAATCTGTCAGCCACGTTCAGGTGGTGATCAGCCAGATCTGACTTCAACTATCGTTGGTCGTAACAGCGATATGAAGATCGGTGAACCAATGGCGATGTCTGTTGCTGAAAGCCTAATCGGTAACGACAACATGGACGAGCTGCTAGAAACCGTTGTTGAACGTTACAACCAAATCAACAAAGACGCAGACGTTACGCTAATCGAAGGTCTTGTACCTACTCGTAAGCACCCATTTGCAAACCAAGTAAACGCGGAAATCGCGGCAACACTTGGTGCAGAAATCGTGCTAGTTGCGACTCCAGGTACTGATAACCCTGCGCAACTGAAAGAGCGTATCGAAGTAGCATGTTCTAACTTCGGCGGCACTAAAAACAAAAACATCTCTGGTGTTATCATCAACAAGCTAAACGCTCCTGTTGACGAAGCTGGCCGTACTCGCCCTGACCTATCTGAAATCTTTGACGATGCAGACAGCGCAAAACAAAACGAATTGAAAGTGATGGAAATTTTCAACACTTCTCCAATTCGTGTACTAGGTTGTGTGCCATGGAGTATTGATCTGATTGCGACTCGCGCAATCGACATGGCTAAGCACCTGAAAGCAGATATCATCAACGAAGGTGACATCAACACTCGTCGCATCAAGAGCATCACTTTCTGTGCACGTTCTCTGCCAAACATGATTGAGCACTTCAAACCGGGTTCTCTACTTGTTACTTCTGCAGACCGTCCTGATGTTATCGTTGCTGCTTCTCTTGCTGCAATGAACGGTGTGGATATTGGTGCAGTACTGCTAACTGGCGGTTACGATATCCCTAGCGAAATCGAAGGCCTATGTAAACCAGCATTCGACACTGGTCTACCTATCTTCAAAGCACAAGGTAACACTTGGCAAACGTCTCTAAACCTGCAGAGCTTCAGCATCGAAGTACCTGCAGACGATAAAGAGCGTATCGAGTTCATCAACGAACACGTTGCTGGCCACATCGACGGTAACTGGATCGAGTCTATGACTGAAGGCACTCAGAAGTCTCGTCGTCTAAGCCCACCAGCGTTCCGTTACCAGCTAACTGAACTTGCTCGTAAAGCAGGTAAGCGTATCGTTCTTCCAGAAGGTGACGAACCACGCACAGTTAAAGCAGCAGCGATCTGTGCTGAACGCGGCATTGCAGACTGTGTACTTCTAGGTAACCCAGATGAAATCCGTCGCGTAGCGGCTCAACAAGGCGTTGAGCTAGGTACTGGTGTAACCATCATTGATGCAGATGCTGTTCGTGAAAACTACGTTGCTCGCCTAGTTGAGTTGCGCGGTGCGAAAGGCATGACTGAAGTTGTGGCTCGTGAGAAGCTACAAGATTCAGTATTCCTAGGCACAATGATGCTTGAGAACGACGAAGTTGACGGCCTAGTTTCTGGTGCTGTTCACACTACGGCGAACACTATCGTTCCTCCGTTCCAAATCATCAAGACGGCACCAAATGCGTCTATCGTATCTTCAGTATTCTTCATGCTTCTGCCTGATCAAGTACTGGTTTACGGTGACTGTGCAATCAACCCAGATCCAACTGCTGAACAGCTTGCTGAAATCGCTATCCAATCTGCTGACTCTGCAGCAGCATTCGGTATCGAACCACGCGTTGCAATGATCTCTTACTCTACTGGTGAATCTGGTAAGGGTGCAGACGTTGATAAAGTACGTGAAGCAACAAAACTGGCTCAAGAGAAACGTCCTGATCTTATCATTGACGGTCCTCTACAGTACGACGCTGCTATTATGGAAAACGTTGCTGCTTCTAAAGCACCAAACTCTCCAGTTGCAGGTAAAGCGACAGTATTTGTATTCCCAGACCTAAACACGGGTAACACGACTTACAAAGCGGTACAACGTTCAGCTGACCTAGTATCTATCGGTCCAATGCTGCAAGGTATGCGTAAACCTGTAAACGACTTGTCTCGTGGCGCGCTAGTAGACGACATCGTGTACACCATCGCTCTAACAGCTATCCAAGCAGACCAAGAAGCTAAATAATCGCTTCTGACATCTAGTTGGATATAGATACAAAGCCCTCGATTCGTCGAGGGCTTTTTCTATTGCTGGCCAGAACACTTATTTGTTTTTTATACCAATCACTGCACAACCTATAATTACTGGTGCACAAAGCTTTTCTCCCTATCGCCCCCATACCTAATCGACATTGCTCGTGCTTGTTCTTACACCGATTGACCCACTCCCCAAAATGCATTGGCTCCAAAGCAGCACGGTCCCTGTTCAATTTATCGGCATTATTTACGTTTTAGCTAAACTTTTTTGCTAGGAAATACGTAAAAGCTACTGCAATGCACAAACTCATTGACTGCTAAGGAATATATATGAAGGATTTCATCAATACATCACTGATAAAGTTTGGTTTAGCTGCGTTTCTGATTAGTTTTTCTTCATTCAGCTTTTCCGCCCCGAGTATTAAAGGCGTCGATCAAGATATGTCCGGAGGAACGGTGACCGCTGAAATGGCTTATGCTGATGACAATGGGTGGATGGTTGTCCACCGAACAGACGAATCAATGAAGCCTGGTCCTGTTATCGGCTACGCTCCGTTAAAAATGGGAAAGAATGAAAACGTAAATGCAATTTTGATGGAACCAGTAGAATCAGGCGATATGCTGATGTTAATGGTCCACGGAGAGAAAGGTGGCATGAAGACTGGTGTGTTTGAGTATACGCTCGGCGCTAAAGAGGACGGTCCTGTAAAAGTGGACGGAAAGCTAGTGATGGACATCGTACGCGCTAAGTAAGGTGACGATGAATGAAAAAGTAAACTCCTACTCCCGGTATTTAGATGACACAAAAGTACTTAACGGCATTGCTAACCGTTAAGTACTTTTTCATTTGCGATGGAAGCAGCAAACTAGCCAATCCTTTCTCTTCCATGAGGAGTATTTAGGTCTAAATCAGGCCCTTTTGGTACAACTTGCGTCGGATTAATCCCAGTGTGGCTGAAGTAGTAGTGGCGTTTAATGTGATAGAAATCCGTCGTGTCTTCGACGCCTTCAACTTGATACAACTCTTTTAAGTAGCCTTGTATATTTTCGTAGTCTGCGATGCGCTGCTTGTTACACTTGAAATGCCCCACATACACCGCATCAAAACGAATAAGAGTCGTAAACAAACGCCAATCCGCCTCAGTAATTGTGTTCCCTGCTAAGTAACGATGCGTCGCTAGGTGAGCATCGATTTTATCTAACGCATTAAACAAAGAATCAAACGCTTCTTCATACGCCTCTTGTGTAGTCGCGAAGCCACAACGATACACTCCGTTGTTGACATTCGGATAAACAAAATCGTTCCACTCATCAATAACGTGTTTTAGATGTTCTGGATAGTAGTCGTCGTGATTCCCTGTTAACGCATTGAATTCCGAATTGAACATGCGAATGATCTCTGACGACTCGTTTGACACAATAGTATTGGTCTTTTTATCCCAAAGTACAGGCACGGTTACGCGGCCCGTGTAATCGGGTTTGGCCTGCGTGTAAATTTGATACATGCGCGTGTGACCAAACAATGGCTCAGGAAGCCCCATTTGCCAACCTTGGCTGAGCATATCAGGGCAAACGACCGTGACATCAATATGTGGTTCTAAACCTTTCAGCTTGCGGAAAATGAGGGTTCGATGTGCCCACGGACAAGCAAGAGAGACATACAAATGGTATCGACCGGACTCTGGTGTAAACTCCGCATCAGGGTCGTTTTTAACCCAGTTACGGAATCCGGCATCTTCGCGCACAAATTTGCCACCATTTGATTTTGTGTCATACCAGACATCTTGCCAAACACCTTCAACCAACTTACCCATGATTGCTCTCCTCTCGTTCTGTTTGTGTCTATATTAGCGTTTCCTATCAAACAGAGAATCATCGAACTTAGGACATCATGTTCAAGAAATTCGAATGTATAAATCAGACACATAAAAAAAGCGCGACCCGATGAAGGTGTCGCGCTTAAGCCCGTCACAGGCTGAATTTATACACTAACGTGTAAACAAGATACCGCGTGAACGTCATTACCTAAAATGGTTGGCTTTGTCTTCGCACACTCTTCGGTTGCTTGTGGGCAACGAGTGCGGAATACACAACCCGACGGTGGGTTGATAGGTGAAGGAAGATCACCCTCTAGCATTTGGATTTTCTTATTGCGCTCAATATCCGGGTCCGGGATCGGAACCGCAGACATTAGCGCACGCGTATATGGGTGCTTAGGATCAGCAAACAGAGCCTCGGCCTCGCCAAGTTCCACGGCATTACCTAAATACATAACTAAAACGCGATCTGAAATGTGTTTAACGACAGACAAGTCATGCGCAATGAATACCAGAGAAAGCCCTAACTCTTTTTGAATCTCTTTAAGTAGGTTAACCACCTGAGCTTGAATAGATACATCAAGCGCCGATACTGGCTCGTCACAAATGATCATCTTAGGCTTAAGGATAAGCGCACGCGCTATCCCGATACGCTGACACTGACCACCCGAGAACTCGTGTGGGTAACGGTTAATCACGTTAGGTAATAGGCCAACTTTCGCCATCATCTCTTTAACGCGATCTTTCACTTCCTGCTTAGACAGTTCTGGATAGAATGTCTCAAGAGGTTCAGCAATGATATCACCAACAGTCATACGCGGATTCAGCGATGCCAATGGGTCTTGGAAAATCATCTGAATTTCTTTACGCGTCTCACGGCGCTGAACGCTTTTCATTTTAGTAAGGTCTTGACCCAACCAAACTACTTGGCCGTCAGTAGCTTCAACCAGACCAATGATGGCACGAGCAAACGTCGATTTGCCACAACCTGATTCACCTACTACACCAAGCGTTTCCCCTTCGTATAGTCGAACGTTCACGCCATCTACCGCTTTCAGGCTCGAAGGCTTTGACCACGGCCATGCCGACTTTGAGGCAATGCTGAAGTGAACTTTCAGCTCAGAAATGTCCAGAATTAGTTTTTTGTCTACTGCGTTCATTTGTTCCAAGCCTCCCATTCAGAAAAACATGCACGCTGACGACCATCACCAAATGGTGTCAGAATTGGCGCCTCGCGCTTACAACGATCCATCACACGGTGACAGCGCTCTTGATAAGGGCAGCCCGGCGGTAGACGAAGCAAGTTTGGTGGATTACCAGGAATGGTCGGCAGAATTTCACCCTCAGTATCGAGGCGAGGAATCGCCTTCAGCAGCCCCTCCGCATAAGGATGGCTTGGATTGTAGAAAATTTCGTTTACGTTGCCGTACTCCATGGTACGGCCTGCATACATCACCAGCACCTTGTCACACGAACCTGCAACCACACCAAGGTCGTGAGTGATCATGATGATCGCTGTGTTGAACTCAGATTTCAGCTCATTCAACAAGTCCATGATCTGTGCTTGTACCGTCACATCAAGTGCTGTTGTTGGCTCATCGGCTATAAGCAGTTTAGGACGACATAACAACGCCATCGCGATCATTACACGCTGACGCATACCGCCTGAAAACTCATGCGGGTACATCGTGATACGCTTACGCGCTTCAGGGATTTTTACCGCTTCCAGCATGCGTACTGATTCTTCAAATGCTTCCGCTTTGCCCATGCCTTTGTGCAGCATAAGCACTTCCATCAACTGATCACTGACTTTCATGTAAGGGTTCAGTGATGTCATTGGGTCTTGGAAGATCATTGCGATCTGTTCCGCACGCACTTTGTTCAGTTCTTTTTCTGGTAAGTTTAGGATTTCTTTGCCTTCAAACTTTGCGCTACCAGAAATAATACCATTCTTAGCCAAAAGGCCCATGATTGCGAATACGGTTTGAGATTTACCTGATCCCGACTCTCCAACGATACCTAAGGTTTCGCCTTGGTTGAGAGAGAAGTTCAAATCGTTTACTGCGGTTACGATACCATCTTGCGTGGTGAATTCGACGCGCAGATCTTTGACATCTAATAAGCTCATCATTGCTTCCTTAATCTTATCTTTTAATTATCTGTCTTTTGGATCCAGCGCATCGCGCAGGCCGTCACCAACGTAGTTGAAGCAGAATAGCGTCACAACCATGAACACTGCTGGGAATGCCAGCTGCCAGATTGCTACTTCCATTGTCTGTGCACCTTCTTGTAGAAGAGCGCCCCAACTTGTCATTGGTTCCTGAACACCAAGACCAAGGAATGATAGGAATGATTCCGTTAGAATCATACTTGGGATAAGCAGCGTAGAGTATACCGCTACAATACCCAGTACGTTCGGTACGATATGACGAGTAATGATTTTCCAGTTGCTTACACCACACACATGTGCCGCTTCGATAAACTCCTTGCTACGTAGACTAAGAGTCTGGCCACGTACGATACGCGCCATATCTAGCCATGCGATAGCACCAATCGCAACGAAGATCAGCATGATGTTACGACCGAAGAATGTTACCAGTACAATCACCAGGAACATAAACGGTACCGCGTATAAAATTTCTAGAATACGCATCATTACGCGGTCAACTTTACCGCCGATGAAACCAGATGCTGCGCCGTAGAGCGTACCAATCAGTACCGCTACAAATGCACCCATAACACCTACCATCAACGAAATACGACCTCCAATTAGCGTACGCACGTATAAATCACGGCCTAAGCTGTCAGTACCAAACCAATGGTCAGCATTCGGTGCAACGTGCATCGCGTACCAGTCAGTATCATCAAATGTGTACGGTGCGATCATTGGCAGGATAATAACCGCCAACGTCATTAGAACAAGAAGGAATAAGCTCACCATCGCCGCTTTGTTGCGCATGAAACGGATACGAGCATCTTGCCAAAGACTGCGACCTTCAATCTCCAAGTTTTCGGAGAATTTCTCAATCGCTTCTAGGTTTTCTTTTTTCGTTAACATAACCAAACGTCCCTGTTAGTAGCGAATTTTCGGGTCAATCATTGCAAGTAAAATATCTACAATCGCGTTGAATAGAATGAATAGGAAACCAATCAGAATGGTTACCCCCATTACTAGCGAGTAGTCACGGTTAAACGCAGCGTTAACGAATAGTTTACCAATACCAGGCAGACCAAAAATGGTTTCGATAACAACGGAACCGGTGATGATACCTACGAAAGCTGGGCCCATGTAAGAAACAACAGGGAGAAGTGCCGGCTTAAGAGCGTGTTTGATAATGATATAACGGTAACTTAGACCTTTAGCACGTGCCGTACGAATAAAGTTACTGTTTAGGGTTTCGATCATCGAACCACGCGTGATACGAGCAAAGGTAGCAACATACAGTAGCGACATACCAATAACAGGAAGCACTAAATACTGCCAGCTACCATCTTGCCAACCGCCCGCAGGGAAGATATTCCAATGAAGCGAGAATATGTAGATAAGCGCAGGCGCTAATACAAAGGATGGCATTACGACACCAAGCATCGCAGTCGACATAATGGTGTAATCAATCCAAGTATTTTGCTTGAGCGCAGCAATGGTACCGACGGTAACCCCCATTATCAAAGTAAAGATAAAGGCGATGAAGCCCACTTTAGCCGAAACAGGTAAGGCAACCGCGATCAGCTCGTTTACTGAGTAATCAAGGTATTTAAATGACGGTCCGAAATCACCTTGGATAACATTGGTCAAATACGTGGTGTATTGTTCAAATACAGGTTTATCCAAGCCATATTTAGCTTCGATATTTGCCATTACTTCGGGTGGCAATGGACGCTCTGTCGAGAAAGGGTTTCCCGGTGCAAAGCGCATAAGAAAGAAAGATACGGTGATCAAAACCAACATTGTTGGGATCGCCTCAAATATCCTTTTTGCGATGAATTTAAGCATAAACTCACTCTTTCAGTCTGTGACAGTTAAATTAAAGAAGTCGTCCAATTCTTTTGGACTAAAGATAGGCGCTACATGCAATTTCTCACATGTAGGGCCTCATTTTTATAGTTCTATCGAGTTACGAATTACTCTGTGATGTAGAGATCTTTAGAGTAAATCTTGTCTTCCGCGTTATTTACTGGGAAGCCACCAACTTTCGGTGATAGTAGACGTGATTTCACGTACTGGTAGATAGGTGCGATTGGCATATCTTTGGCCATCAACTTCTCTGCTTCTAGGTAAAGTGCTTGGCGCTCTTCGTCAGAAGTTGAAGCAAATGCTTTGTTCATGATCGCATCGTACTCTTTGCTGTCGTAGTGAATACCACCAGTAGTGTTATTACTCATCATCAGCGTTAGGAAAGATGAAGCTTCGTTGTAGTCGCCACACCAACCTGCACGAGCAACCTCAAAGTTGCCAGAATCTTTGGTAGATAGGTAAGTTTTCCACTCTTGGTTTTCTAGCGTAACGTCTAGACCAAGCGTCTTCTTCCACATTGAACCCAGTGCAACCGCAAGTTTCTTGTGGTTCTCTGATGTATTGTATAGAAGGTTAAATTCAAGAGGGTTGTCTGCGCCGTAACCCGCTTCTTCCAATAGACGCGCAGCTTCTGCGTTACGCTCTTCTTGCGTCATTTTGCCGTATGCAGGAATTTCTGGGTTGAAACCTGCCGTAATTTCAGGTGTTAGGAAGTAAGCTGGCTTTTGACCTTGACCTAAAATCGCATCAGTCACAATGTTACGGTCAATCGCATAAGAAATCGCTTTACGCACACGAACATCATCAAACGGCTTTTTCTTCGTATTGAAGATGTAGTAGTAAGTACATAAGTTACCGGTTACAGACACTTCTTGTGGGTGCTCTTTCTTCAGACGCTTGAAGTGCTCTGTAGGCAGCTCGTTCGTGAAGTCGATTTCACCCGCTAGGAAGCGGTTCATTTCCGCTACTTGGTTCTCGATTGGTAGGAAAGTAACTTGGTCAAGCGTCGTGTTTTCGTTGTCCCAGTACTGTTCGTTACGTTTTAGAACCAAACGCTCGTTTACAACCCAGTTGTCAACAACATAAGCACCGTTACCTACAAAGTTCTCTGGCTTCGTCCATTGATCGCCGAACTTTTCAACAGTTGCTTGATGAACAGGTTTCACTGTCGTGTGGCCCATCATCATTACAAAATATGGTACTGCAGTATCTAACTCAACCACTAACGTGTGATCGTCAACCGCTTTAACACCTAACTCGCTCTTATCTTTTTTACCCGCAACAATGTCTTTTGCG
Source organism: Vibrio sp. 1078-1 (assembly GCF_033340475.1). Classification (NCBI taxonomy): domain Bacteria; kingdom Pseudomonadati; phylum Pseudomonadota; class Gammaproteobacteria; order Vibrionales; family Vibrionaceae; genus Vibrio; species Vibrio sp. 1078-1. The sequence continues at coordinate 192,063 of NZ_JAWOWM010000006.1, read as the reverse complement.
TTCTTCATCTTGGTGTATTCCATGTACCAAGCATATGGAGAGGCGGTTGCTGGATCGACTGCGCGTTGGAAGCTGTAAACGAAATCACCTGCAGTGACAGGATCACCGTTTGACCATTTTGCGTCTTCACGTAAGTGGAAAGTGTATGTTTTGTTGTCTTCAGTTTCCCAAGATTCTGCAACACCAGGGATAGTGTTACCGTCCGCATCTTGGTTTACAAGGCCTTCAAGAAGATCGCGAATCACGTGGGATTCTGGAACACCTTGAGATTTATGAGGGTCTATTGTCGCAACTTCTGTACCGTTACCACGCACCAATTCTTGAACAGCAGCAAGTTTTGGCTCTTTAGAATCAGATTTAGCTTCAGGGGCTGGAGCCGGAGCAGGCTCAGCAGCTTGTTTCTCCGCAGGCTTTTCACCACAACCAGCTAGAGCGAGAGAAAGACCAGCACCAATAAATAAAGCGCGCGTGATTTTATTCTTATACATGCGTAAAACTCCAAATTTTTTCGTTAGCATCCATGACTTCTTTGTAAGGGCCTGGAACGGTCAGAGTTTTAGATTTTTTTAGTGCACTTTCTGAGCACAAAAGTCTAAAACCTTACAAAGACTGCGGCACACATTAGCAATCATTGAAGTAATTTGCCATAAAAATGTAGCAAAAAAACCAATAATGCTGACCAAACCACACATATCTAGCAGTAAACTCTAACTCCAAAGCATTCACCAGCCAAATAAAGACCAGAAGCGACATTTAACAGGCGAAACTTTCGATTAATCTGAGTTTAAACCATTTACTAGCATCTTATGCTAGATATTTACACATCATTTAACATTTATGACAAATCAAGTCTAACAAATAATTGTTTATATATTGGGCAAAAAACTTTTATTGTGAAGAATATCACCAGACAAAAGATAGGAAATATTGAAACAAAGTGAGCAATACAATGAAGATAAATACAAAAAAAGCTAAGTGCCATTAGCACTTAGCTTTTTTCACTAGAATGCGGGTTAGTTCTATTTTTCCCAACGCTGTGCAGCTTGATGATCGGTGTCGCGCGACTCAATCCAACGATCTTCATTCGTCGTACGCTCTTTTTTCCAAAATGGTGCTTGGGTCTTCAGATAATCCATGATGAACTCGCACGCATCAAATGCCGCGCCGCGGTGCGCACTAGAAACGCCCACAAATACAATTTGATCACCGCTATCCATGTCTCCGACGCGATGAATCACGCGTACACCTAATAGTGGCCAGCGAGACTCAGCTTGATCACAAATGTCGCTCAAGCTCTTCTCTGTCATCCCCGGATAGTGCTCTAGATGTAAACCAATGACATTATCCCCAAGGTTCATATCTCGAACTTTACCAACGAATGTAACGACAGCGCCGGCAGCCGTCCCTTCAGATAGACGTTGATATTCTTGCTCAACCGAAAAGTCTTCAATTTGTACAGAAACACGAGAATCCATCTTAACCCCCAGTTACCGGCGGGAAAAACGCAACTTCGTCACCTGCTTTTACTTGTGTATCCAGAGGGACGATGGATTGGTTCACTGCAGCAAGTAGCTTTCCTGGCTCGAGCGCTAAATCCCACTTGCCATCTTTCTTAGTGCCTTCTTCCACTAGATGTGCACGAATTGATTCAACCGTTTCAAACGGCCTGTCTAACTCGACACTGTCGATGCCAATCAGCTCGCGAGTTTGAGCAAAGAAAAGTACTTTAATCATGATTCCACCTTAAAGTGACCAGATTTACCACCCGTTTTCTCTAGTAGACGAACTTGACCAATGACCATGTCTTTTTGTACTGCTTTACACATATCGTAAATCGTTAGAGCAGCAACGGAAGCTGCCGTGAGCGCTTCCATTTCCACACCAGTTTTACCCGCAAGTTTACATACTGATTCGATGCGAACTTTGTTTTCTGCTTCGATAGCTTCCAGTTGAACTTCAACTTTAGAGAGTAGTAGCGGATGACAAAGTGGAATCAAATCCCAGGTTTTCTTCGCAGCTTGAATACCAGCAATACGAGCCGTCGCAAATACATCACCTTTGTGGTGCTGGCCAGAGACAATCAGTTGAAGTGTTTCTGGGGCCATGTGAACAAATGCTTCAGCACGAGCTTCACGAACCGTCTCCGTTTTTGCTGACACGTCAACCATGTTTGCTTCGCCAGAAGCATTGATATGTGTAAATTGGGTCATTGTTTTTCCTTCGCTTTTAGGAAAGGTTATACAGATAGGTGTGGCATGAAGTTACAAGGGCGATGACTTGCATCCAACTGCTGTTTAATAATTTTTGTCCAGCCTGTGCGGCACGCACCAGTTGAACCTGGCATTGCGAAGATCACGGTGTGGTTAGCAAAACCTGCAATCGCACGAGACTGAATAGTTGACGTACCGATCTCTTCGTACGACACCATACGGAACAACTCACCAAAACCTTCAACTTCTTTATCAAATAGGGGCTTAAGTGCTTCTGGCGTGCTATCACGTGAGGTGAAACCTGTACCGCCAGTAATCATGATCGCTTGTACGCTTTCATCAGCAATCCATTGAGAAACAATCGCGCGGATCTTATACATGTCATCAATAACAATTTGCTTGTCTACTACGTTGTGACCCGCTTCTTGAGCATGCTCAGCTAGGTAACGACCAGAGGTATCGTTTTCTTCAGTACGAGTGTCAGATACCGTTAGAACGGCAATATTTGCAGGTTGGAATTTGCTTTCAGCGTGACCCATTTGTTCACCTATTCTCTTAATTAGCTTTGATACGCTTGGTATCTATTCGGAAAAAGTTAGAGCCAGCTTATCAGTGAACTCGCTCTAAAAATTGAATGAAGTTAGCCGCCGATAGACGCGAGGTGTGGCGTCATACCAGTATTGCCATCATGCAAGAAATGGCTTACCGACTTGGTTTGTAACTGCGCCTGGATACGTTCAATAAGCTCACTCTCTTGCTCATCACGTTCCAAAAGATCACGCAATTCTACACCGTGGTCTCCAAACAGACATAGGTGCAGCTTACCCACCGCAGAAACGCGCAGTCGGTTGCAGCTTTCACAAAAGTCTTTTTCATAAGGCATGATAAGACCTATTTCACCCTTGTAATCAGGATGAACAAATACTTGCGCAGGACCATCATTATGCGAGCGCACTTTCAGCAACCAACCATTTGCAATTAGCTGGTTACGAATTGCCACTCCGGATACATGGTGCTTATTAAATAGCTCATCCATCTCACCCGTTTGCATCAACTCAATGAAACGCAGTTGGATTGGACGATCTTTTATCCAGTTAAGAAACGCTGGCAGCTCGTGATGGTTCAGATCTTTCATCAACACCACATTAACTTTTACTTGCTCATAACCGACCTCGAACGCACGTTCGATACCATTCATGACTTCAGTAAACTTATTTTCACCTGTGATTTGACGAAACATACGCGGGTCAAGGCTATCCACACTGACATTAATGTGGGTTAAACCCGCTTCACGCCAATCTGCGACTTGTTTTGCCATGCGATAGCCATTGGTTGTCGTTGCAACTTTTTGAATGCCAGGCGTCGCCACTACTGAATGGATAATGTCGGTAAAATCTTTGCGTAAGCTAGGCTCACCACCAGTGATGCGCACTTTTGACGTGCCACAATCAGCGAATGCTTTTACGACCCGTTTGATTTCAGGGAGAGATAAAAAAGACGAGTTTTTATTGCCCGAAGGCTTATAGCCATCAGGAAGGCAATAGGTACATTTGAAATTACATACGTCGGTCACAGACAGACGCAAGTAATAAAACTTACGATGAAATTTGTCTTCGAATTGTTGCGCCACGGAACACCTTTCCAAACACGGGAGGCATGGCCATTTCCAATCATGCCCTTGTGACAGTATGCCACTGGCTCAAAACGCCTATCCAAGGACTTAGCAATAGTGAGCTCGGAGTTATGGCAACCAGAGATATGAAATCTCTGATAGCTTTGCGGTGTAAAATACTTAATATTTGTAATGGAATCCAGACTTGAGTGATAAAAAACTCTCTAGAGACACAATTTACCGCTAAGTGAGTACCTTTAAGACACTCCTTAAGATAAATTGTAGCCGTTTTTTATTAGATTATTAGAAGAACATAATGAATATCTACACAGATAAAAAAGTGGTCGCTGTTGGCGGTGGTCATGGCTTAGGTCGAATGCTGGCCGCATTACGAGATTTTGGCAGCAATGCAACTGGGATTGTTGCCACGACTGACAATGGTGGTTCAACAGGAAGAATTCGTCACTGCCAAGGAGGAATCGCTTGGGGAGACACACGTAACTGTATTAATCAGCTCATTACAGAGCCTTCAATCAGTTCGATGATGTTTGAATATCGCTTCAAAGGCACTGGCGAACTTGATGGTCATAATCTTGGTAATTTGATGCTTACTGCACTCGATAACTTATCGGTCAGACCTTTAGATGCCATTAATCTGATTCGCAATATGTTAAAAGTCGATGTTAACATCCTTCCTATGTCCGAACACCCTTCGGATCTTTCCGCGTTATCCGTAGATGGGAAGTGGGTTACGGGAGAAACAAATGTCGACGAAATGAAATCAGACTTGCGACGTTTGGATCTTTCACCAGAAGTGCCTGCTACCAAAGAAGCCATCACAGCTTTGGCGGAAGCGGACGCGATTATTCTTGGCCCTGGCAGTTTTTTAACTAGTATCATGCCTCCTTTATTGCTGCCTGAACTCGGCAAAGCGATTGCAGCAAACACAAAAGCAAAAGTCATTTTTGTTGCTAACCTGAGTCCAGAATACGGCCCAGCGGGACGAATGACGATGGCTCAAAAATTAGAATGGTGTGAACGTGCCTGTCAAGGAAGAAAAATAGACGTGGTTCTAGCAGAGAAAACCGAGCAAGACGTCTTAAGTCAATGGAATGTAGTGACGGAGTCACTCGCCTCCTCTAACCGAGACTGGCGTCACGATAGAAACAAGCTCAAACTAGCGATTGAAAGTCAGCTACAACTTTCTATTTAAGAGCACGTTACCTGGCTAGCGCCCTCTTTTAAGGTGTTTATTGATAATGAAAACCCTTCTGTCATCGAAGGGTTTTAGTTCAGGCATCCAGTAAGAACAGATGTTTACTAAGAAAAAATGGTTAATAGGAATAAATAGTTACTGTCGCCAAGAGCGATAAGCATCTCGAGTTTCGTGCAAAAGATCGAACATAGCCTCTAACTCCTCAGACTCCGCAGTTAACTCACCGGCTTTCGCTTTTTTGTCTATGGACATCGCCAGTTCACAAAGGCGATCTGCCCCAAAGCTCGCAGCACTACTTTTCAACGCGTGGCTGATTTCTTTTGAGTAAGCTAATCGCTCTGCCCCCTGTAGTTGGGATAAGTTCTCGATATAGGTATCCATTTCTCCTAGGAAGATATCGAACAGTACAGGTACGTTGTCACTGCCAATTTCCATCGACAGTTCATCTATTTTTTGCTGATTTAATACATTTACACTCATACTTTTTGCCGCTCTTCCTTGCCGTTCCATGCCTGTAACTTGCGGTAAATCGTCGACGGACTGACATCAAGGTATCCCGCCGCTCGAGGAATATTGCCATCACATGCTTCAATCGCTTGCTCGATTGCCATTTTTTCCGTCATCCATAATGGCATAATCTCAGATGCGGTCATCGCTTTCGGCTCAATTAATTTAGCCACAGACGAAGGACGGTCAAGCGGTTGATTCAACGGTGGCGGTAACATGTCCAACGTAATCTCTTTACCGTTGTTTAGAACAACGATATTGCGTAGCACGTTTTGTAACTGACGAACGTTACCCGGCCACTCATAGCTGTTGAATCGCTCGATGACATCAGGCGCAAAACGTATGAAGCTTTTTCCTTCTTCGTGTGACATGTAACCTAACAGTGAGTATGCAATTTCAATAACATCTTCGCCTCGTTCGCGTAAAGGCGGTAAATGCAAAGGAATGACATACAAACGATAGTACAAATCTTCACGGAATCGACCTTCTTGCACCTCTTTCCATGGGTCACGGTTAGTGGCACACACAAAGCGCACATCCACGCTCTTCATTTTTGAGGAACCCACTTTTTGGAATGTGCCCGTTTGAATAAATCGTAGCAACTTGGTTTGTAAATCCAAGTCCATCTCACAAAGCTCATCTAGAAAAAGTGTGCCGCCATCCGCTAACTCAGCTGCCCCTTGACGATCATTCGCAGCGCCAGTAAAGGCCCCTTTTACGTGACCAAACAGTTCACTCTCAATCAAATCTTTTGGAATTGCAGCACAGTTAATTGCAATAAAAGGTTTGTCACCTCGTTTACTTGCTGCGTGAATAGCCTCGGCACATACCTCTTTACCAGTACCACTTTCACCAGTGATAAAAATACTCGCTTTACTGCTCGCAGCTGAATCTATCGTACGGTAAACCTGCTGCATGGTTTGGCTACTGCCGATAAACCCCTGATAGCTCTGATTACCTGGATTATCGGCTTCATTTTTTAGTTTGGTCGCTTTACGAATGGCATTGTTAACCGTGACACGTAAACGGTCTGCTTCACACGGTTTGATTAAAAAGTCTTGTGAGCCATGACGCATGGCCTCGACAGCGGTATCGATAGAACCGTGAGCGGTCATAAAGATTATAGGTACGTCGGGATGACTCTTTTTAACGGCATGTAAAACGTCCATCCCCGTCATATCTGGCAGACGGAGATCGAGTAAAATAAGATCTGGAATTCGATGATTTAGGCTCTCAATGGCATCCCTACCTGTGCCGACAATATTGATATCTATGCCAAGCGGTGTCAGGTATGAGCGGTACAGAGCCGCAACAGATGCGGTGTCCTCGACCATTAAAAGGTAACGAGACTTTGGGCCTTCGGGTTTTTGTTGCATAACCTAGCTATTATTTTGTTGTGTTTTAAACAATAATCGCATTACGCTTTGCATTTTGCAAATAACATTAGCTAAATTATGAGCAAAGGAAAAAATTCAAAAATAATATCAATTATTTAAAAAGTGGCACAAACCATGCTGTAACGATAGTGACCCCTCGGGTCACCTAGCCAACTGACGTTGTTAGTGAACGATATGTTCACAAAACAAGCCAATAGACCCGACTGCCTATTGGCTTCTTTTTTTTTACAAGCGACCTAAAATGCTTAGATAGCTAAATCGGTAAGTTTGTTCAACTATTTGCGATGAACTGCGCTCGTAGTTTTTCAATCTCGTCACGCTTTTGTGCCGCTAACTCAAATTCTAAATCTTGCGCATGCTGATACATCGCCGCCTCCAGTCGACTGATTTCTTTTTCTAGCTGCTGAGGGGACAGTGCCTCGTAAGTTTGCGAAGGCTCCGCCACTTTCGATAATGGTACCTGTTTAGTGTTACGCTGGCGTTTAGACTTAGTGATATCGCCAAGTTCCATGATGTCTTTGATATTTCGTTTGAGCGCTTGTGGCGAAATACCCATTTCTTCGTTGTACGCTTCCTGCTTCTCGCGACGACGGTTAGTTTCATCCATCGCCTTTTTCATTGAGTTGGTGATTCGGTCAGCGTATAAAATCGCCTTACCTTCGATGTTTCGTGCAGCACGACCAATGGTCTGAATGAGTGAGCGTTCAGACCGCAAGAAGCCCTCTTTATCCGCATCCAAAATTGCAACTAACGAGACCTCTGGCATATCCAGGCCCTCTCTCAATAAGTTGATTCCCACCAGCACGTCAAATTCTCCAAGGCGAAGGTCACGGATAATTTCCACACGCTCAACAGTATCAATGTCTGAGTGTAAATAACGTACCTTAACATCATGTTCGTGAAGGTATTCGGTGAGATCTTCAGCCATTCGTTTGGTCAGTGTTGTAACCAGAACTCGCTCATCTTTAGCAGCGCGAATACGGATCTCAGACAATAGGTCGTCGACTTGGGTCGCTACTGGGCGAACTTCCAACTCAGGGTCAAGCAAGCCTGTAGGACGAACGACTTGATCCGCTACATCACCCGCCGATTTTTCTAGTTCGTAATTTCCAGGAGTAGCAGAGACGAAAATCGTTTGTGGCGCTAGTGCTTCAAACTCCTCAAACTTCAGTGGACGATTATCCAAAGCTGAAGGTAACCGGAAACCAAACTCCACCAGCGTTTCTTTACGCGAACGGTCGCCTTTATACATGGCACCTATCTGCGGTACTGTCACGTGAGATTCATCGATGATCAACAAGCCATCATGAGGTAAGTAGTCAAACAGGGTTGGTGGCGGCTCACCTTCCGAGCGTCCACTGAGATAACGAGAATAGTTTTCGATACCGGAGCAAAAGCCCAACTCATTCATCATTTCGATATCGAATTGAGTGCGCTGGCTAATTCGCTGCTCTTCCAGTAGCTTGTTGTTATCTAGAAGCTGCTTTTTGCGCACTTCTAGTTCGACTTTAATATTTTCAATCGCTTCAAGAATGCGATCTCTTGGCGTCACATAGTGCGTCTTGGGATAGATGGTATAGCGCGGCAAGTCTCGTTGTTTGACCACGCCTGTCAATGGGTCGAACACACTGATGCAATCCACCTCATCGTCAAACATCTCAACGCGCACAGCGTCTTGGTCTGATTCAGCAGGGAATATATCAATCACCTCGCCACGGACACGGAACTGCCCTCGCTCAAAAGCAACATCATTGCGCGAGTATTGGAGCTCCGCTAGGCGACGAAGCATATCACGCTGATCAATCACATCTCCACGTCGCAAATGAAGCATCATTTGTAAGTAGGATTCCGGATCACCCAAACCATAGATAGCTGAAACCGAAGCAACGATAATAGCGTCTTTCCGTTCCAATAAAGCTTTAGTGGCAGACAGTCGCATTTGCTCAATGTGGGCGTTAACCGAAGCGTCCTTTTCAATGAAAGTATCTGTTGTGGGAACGTATGCTTCAGGTTGGTAGTAATCGTAGTAAGAAACAAAATACTCAACCGCATTATTAGGAAAGAATGACTTCATCTCACCATATAACTGAGCAGCAAGCGTTTTGTTTGGCGCAAGTAATATTGCAGGTCGTTGGGCTTGAGCAATCACATTCGCTAGTGTGAAGGTTTTACCTGAGCCTGTGACCCCCAACAAGGTTTGATGTGCTAGCCCAGCATCGAGCCCCTCAAGCAACTGATTGATCGCTCCTGGTTGATCGCCCGATGGCTGATAATCGGAGACCAATTCATAGACTTTACTCATACCCTTCCTCAATTTTACTGCGCTTTGGCTGTATATATATACACCTTAGCTAATGAAATCTACGTCTATCGAGAATTTAACCATCATTGTTAATAAACTTTCTTGTTTGTCTAGAATGCTATAGCCATACAAAAGTGACTCTGATATAGTACTTCGCCCTAGTTGAAGAGCTACACACATTCTTTACATTATAGTTTCCACAACTTTTCCCCAAAAATTAGCTTAAAACTTTCTTATCCCCAAAAGATTGATTTTTATCCACTTTGAATACCTTTTGATTAACATCGATAAATCTCTGTTTTATTTGCTTATTTTACGCATAACTCCGACTAAAAACTCATTAAATAAAAACTTAGTTGCATATTAATTTTCTTTACCCAGATCTCATCAACATACTTATCCACAAATTTAGTGGATAACTAACCTCGAGCCTTTACTGGCAAGCCATACAGAAAAGTAAAGCCCTTAAATCAATATTTTTTGCTAAAAATGTATTTTTTTACTGTTGACAGTAGTTTGAGTGCTCGGTAAGATTCTTCCCGCTTTCAAGCAAAGCAATTCCTCCTTAGCTCAGTTGGTAGAGCGACGGACTGTTAATCCGCAGGTCGCTGGTTCGAGCCCAGCAGGAGGAGCCAGATTATAGAAAAGCCGTGTCGCAAGACACGGCTTTTTTGTATCTTAATCGCCATGAAATCTAAGCCAATCTAGGCGCCATAAAATCACACCGAAATAAGTTCAAATTACAGAACTCATAACATTGTCATAGATAGTGTTCTCACAGCACCACACATTTAATTCTGTCTCTTTTCTAGCAAAACACAATCGTAAATAGTTGAATCTATTATTAATGCAATTTAATCATTAAAAAAATGAAAAGCATTCATTTTACTCATAATAAATAAATCCATACGATTAAAAGGGTTAAGAATGGTTCCGTCCTACTCGTCGCCTCCATTCTAATTATCAATAACTTAGGGATTTACTTATGACTATTCCGACAACTGACATGCTAGATGCATGGGCTGGATTTACTGCTGGTGAATGGCAAAACTCTGTCAACACTCGTGACTTCATCCAAAAAAACTATACACCCTATGAGGGAGACGAGACTTTCTTAGCTGAAGTTAGCGAATCCACTTCAGCGTTATGGAACCAAGTGCTTGAAGGCATAAAACAAGAAAGCCGCACACACGCCCCTATTGATTTTGACACAGACTTGCCCTCAACAATCACTTCCCACGATGCAGGCTACATCAACAAAGATCTGGAAAAGATCGTTGGCTTACAAACTGATCAACCGCTAAAACGTGCAATCATCGCCAATGGCGGGATTCGCATGGTAAAAAACTCGTGCGAAGTTTATGGCCGCGAGCTAGATCCAACGGTTGAAAAAATCTTCACTGAATACCGTAAAACTCACAACAAAGCGTGTTTCGACCTTTACACCCAAGAAATTCTAGCCTGTCGTAAATCAGGCATCATCACGGGCCTTCCTGATGCCTATGGCCGTGGTCGTATCATTGGTGACTATCGTCGTCTCGCCCTATACGGTATCGACTTCTTAAAAGCAGACAAAAAAGAGCAATACAACTCAACACAAACGTTCTTAGAACAAGGCAACGATCTTGAGAAAACACTTCGTCTTCGCGAAGAAATAGCTGATCAAGTTCAAGCGCTTGAAGACATTCGTCAAATGGGTCTGAAATACGGCATTGATATGTCGCTACCTGCAAAAACTGCACAAGAAGCGATCCAATTTACCTACTTTGGCTACCTAGCGGCGGTTAAATCGCAAAACGGCGCAGCAATGTCACTGGGCCGTACTTCGACTTTCCTAGACGTCTATCTAGAACGCGATATAGCAAACGGTTTGATTGATGAATCACAAGCGCAAGAAATGATTGACCACTTCATCATGAAGCTACGCATGGTTCGCTTCCTACGCACACCAGAATACGATTCATTGTTCTCTGGCGACCCAATCTGGGCAACCGAAGCCATGGCTGGTATGGGCGTTGATGGCCGTACGCTAGTATCTAAAACGACATTCCGGTACTTACATACACTACATACTATGGGCCCTGCTCCTGAGCCAAACATGACGATTCTTTGGTCAGAGCAATTACCTGAAGCGTTCAAACAATATGCTGCAAAAGTGTCGATTGATACCTCTTCGGTTCAATACGAAAACGACGATCTAATGCGTCCTGATTTCGACAATGACGACTACGCGATTGCCTGTTGTGTGAGCCCGCAGGTTGTTGGTCAGCACATGCAATTCTTTGGTGCACGTGCCAACCTTGCAAAAGCACTGCTTTACACCATCAATGGTGGTATCGATGAAAAATCGAAAGCGCAAGTGGGTCCGGTAGTGGACAAAGTTCAAGATGAAATTCTCGACTTTGACGCTTTGATGCCTCGTTTCGACAATATGTTGGAGTGGCTAGCAACGCAATACGTCACAGCGTTGAACATCATCCATTACTCACATGACCGTTACAGCTACGAAGCATCACTGATGGCATTGATGGATCGCGACGTGCACCGCACCATGGCGTGTGGTATTGCAGGTCTGTCTGTTGTCGCTGACTCTTTGGCGGCAATTAAATACGCGACCGTGAAGCCTGTTCGTGATGAAGATGGCATCGCCGTTGATTTTGAAATCGAAGGTGATTATCCAAAATTTGGTAACAACGATGCCCGTGTTGATGACATCGCTTGTGATCTAGTTGAGCGCTTCATGAAGAAAATTCAGAAGATGCACACCTACCGCGAAGCAGTGCCAACTCAATCGATTTTAACAATCACATCTAACGTGGTTTACGGTAAAAAAACGGGTAATACACCTGATGGCCGTCGCGCAGGTATGCCTTTTGGACCGGGTGCAAACCCAATGCACGGTCGTGATGAAAAAGGGGCGGTTGCGTCTCTGGCATCGGTTTCTAAATTACCGTTTGCTTACGCTAAAGATGGTATTTCTTACACTTTCTCAATTGTGCCGAGCGCATTGGGTAAAGATGACTTGAGTCAGAAGAAGAACCTAGCTGCGCTAATGGATGGTTACTTCCATCACGAAGCAAGCAACGAGGGCATTGCGATTGAAGGTGGTCAACACCTTAACGTCAACGTTCTGGACCGAGAGATGTTATTGGATGCGGTTGAACATCCAGAGAAATACCCTCAGTTGACGATTCGAGTGTCTGGTTATGCGGTACGTTTTAACTCTCTAACGACAGAGCAACAGCAAGACGTCATCACTCGTACCTTCACAAGTAAGATATAAACACAGTCCATCAAGCACTCAGAAAGTTTAAATAATTAGCTTGTAAATATGCGTTGCCCGCCTCTCTTTTCTACCTGGGAGAGGCGGGCTTTTTTTAAAATCACACATTAGATGAAAATTAATAGGTAGTATCCTCTCGCTAACAATACATTCAGCAAACGATTCAATTTCTTATTGATTCATCAAAATACATCAATTAGACGACTATTTTTCCATCGTGTATGTAAAACCACATCGTTCACTGGTTGTTATTGGTGTCACAAAACACGATAATATCAAGATCGGATTTTAAGAACGTAATAACTATGACCGAATATGTTTTGTTGTTGGTCGGCACTGTGCTGGTGAACAACTTTGTACTGGTGAAGTTTTTGGGCCTATGTCCTTTCATGGGCGTGTCCAAAAAACTGGAAACAGCAATAGGTATGGGCTTAGCGACAACTTTTGTGCTAACGCTCGCGTCAGTGTGTGCGTATTTAGTGGAAAGCTACATCCTTCGTCCACTGGGTATTGAGTACCTTCGAACCATGAGTTTTATTTTGGTGATAGCCGTTGTGGTGCAGTTCACCGAAATGGTTGTGCACAAAACCAGCCCGACGCTTTATCGCTTGCTTGGCATTTTCTTACCGCTGATCACAACAAACTGCGCAGTATTGGGCGTGGCACTTCTTAACATTAATGAAAACCATAACTTTATTGAATCGATCATCTACGGCTTCGGCGCCGCTGTTGGTTTCTCATTGGTGTTGATACTTTTTGCATCCATGCGAGAGCGCATAGCCGCCGCCGACGTTCCTGTACCTTTTAAAGGTGCATCAATAGCAATGATTACAGCAGGTTTAATGTCACTCGCCTTTATGGGCTTTACAGGTTTGGTGAAGTAAGCGATGAGTACGATTTTAATTGCGATTATCGCGTTAGCGGTTCTGGCTGCGATTTTCGGCGCGATACTTGGTTTTGCTTCTATTCGCTTTAAAGTTGAAGCGGACCCTATTGTGGATCAAATCGACGCCATTTTACCGCAAACTCAATGCGGTCAATGTGGCTACCCTGGTTGCCGCCCTTATGCTGAAGCAATTGCAAATGGCGACCACATCAACAAATGTCCACCTGGTGGTCAGGCAACAATCGAAAAGCTCGCCGACTTAATGGGTGTTGAGCCAGAAGAATCTGCGCACGATCTCGACAGCAAAATTCCAACCGTTGCGTTTATTCATGAAGACATGTGTATTGGCTGCACTAAGTGTATTCAGGCGTGTCCGGTGGATGCAATTGTAGGCGGAACAAAGGCGGTCCATACCGTAATCAAAGACGAATGTACGGGCTGTGACTTGTGTGTTGCCCCATGTCCGACTGATTGTATTGAAATGATTCCTGTGGCAACGACCACAGAAAGCTGGAAGTGGCAACTTCACTCCATTCCGGTACTTAACATTACGGATGCTGCCGACAATGCAGCGAACGTGAAAGATTCAATTAAGTAAGGTTTCACATGTTGTCTTTGATTGAACAAATTCGTACAGGCGCGCTTTGGGATTTCCCAGGTGGTGTGCATCCGGCAGAAAATAAAAAGCAGTCCAACAAAACTGAACTCGCTCATGCGGCTATCCCGTCAGAAATTGTATTGCCGCTAAAACAGCACATTGGTAAAGCGGGTAACCTACTGGTTGCCGAAGGTGACTACGTATTAAAAGGTCAGCCATTAACGCAATCGGAGACCGGCTTTACGGTTCCAGTGCATGCTCCAACATCAGGTACGCTCACCGCGATTGAGCCACGAACTGTCGCGCACCCTTCTGGGTTAAGTGAGTTGTGCGCAGTCATCACGCCTGATGGGAAAGATGCATGGTGTGAAAGAAACCCCGTCGCAGATTACCAACAAGAAACCCCTGACGCACTGATTGATATTATTCGTCTCGCTGGTATTTCTGGTATGGGTGGCGCAGGTTTCCCTACTGCAAAAAAAATCCAATCAGGTTTTGCTCGTACCGAGATTCTTATCGTTAATGCAGCAGAGTGCGAGCCATACATCACGTCTGATGACAAGCTCATGCAAGAACATGCCGAAGAGCTTATTCAAGGTATCGAAATTGTCGAACATATCCTGACACCAAAGCTCACGATTATTGGCATTGAAGACAACAAACCAGAAGCAATCAAAGCGCTAGAAGCTGCGGCTATAAACAAAGATATCGTTATTCGCGTTATCCCAACTAAATACCCTTCTGGCGGTGAAAAACAGCTGATCAAAATTTTAACCAATAAAGAAGTGCCAAGTGGCGCGATTCCAGCCGATATTGGTATTTTGGTTCAGAATGTTGGTTCTCTTTACGCTATAAAACGCGCAGTCATCGACGGTGAGCCGATGATAAAACGCATCGTGACTCTCACTGGTAAAACCTTCAAACAACCACGCAACGTTTGGGCATTATTAGGGACACCAGTACAAGCACTGTTGGATGAGTTTGGCTATAAAGCAGATAAGAAGTTACAGCGTTTAATTATGGGTGGGCCAATGATGGGCTTTACCCTTCCTCACTCCCAAGTGCCGATTACCAAGACAGCAAACTGTATCCTTGCTCCGACTCGTCGTGAGATCTCTCCGCACCAGTATGAGATGGAATGTATTCGCTGTAGCCAATGTGCAGAAGCGTGCCCTGCTTCGCTGCTGCCTCAACAACTGCAATGGCATGCAAAAGCTGAAGAGTATGACAAACTCGAAGAATTAAACTTAAAGGATTGTATCGAGTGCGGCGCTTGTGCGTTTGTATGTCCAAGTGAAATTCCGCTCGTACAGTACTACCGCCAAGCGAAAGCAGAAATTAGAACTAGAACACAAGAAGCGGAAGCTGCAGAGCGAGCAAAACTGCGTTTTGAAGAGAAAAAAGCGCGTATGGAACGCGAAAAAGCAGAACGTGAAAATCGCTTCAAGAAAGCTGCCGATCAGCGCCGTAAAGAGATGAAGTCTTCTGGCGGCGATGATGCGATAGCAGCAGCAATCGCACGAGTGAAAGCTCAAAAGACAGAAACCACAGAAAAAACAGAGCCAGCAGTAAAACCAGCCGTAGCGGCAGCCATTGCCAAAGCGAAGGCGAAACAAGCGGCAGCAGCTAAAGCAGGCTCTAGTGAACCTGATAACTCAGAAATGGCAAAACTGCGCGAAGAGCGCAAACGTCTTGCTCGCGAACGGAAAGCGCAAAAAGAACAAGGCGAAACGCCAGACAATAACGCTGATGATAAAAAGTCGGCAGTTGCGGCCGCCATCGCCCGAGCTAAAGCGAAAAAAGCACAACAAGAAGATTCAACTGAATCTGTAGAATCGGAAACGTCTGCACAGCAAGACAGCGATCCGAAGAAAGCCGCGGTTGCTGCTGCCATTGCACGTGCCAAAGCACGTAAAGCGAAGCAAGCAGACTCAACTGAAGCGGAAGAAGCTGACGCACCTGCTGAGCAAACCGACGATCCGAAAAAAGCCGCAGTTGCCGCTGCAATTGCTCGAGCCAAAGCGCGCAAAGCTAAGCAAGCAGACTCAACCGAAGCGGAAGAAGCTGACGCACCTGCCGAGCAAACCGAAGATCCGAAAAAAGCCGCCGTGGCTGCTGCGATTGCACGTGCCAAAGCACGTAAAGCGAAGCAAGCAGACTCAACTGAAGCGGAAGAAGCTGAAGCACCTACTGAGCAAACCAACGATCCGAAAAAAGCCGCCGTGGCTGCTGCGATTGCACGTGCCAAAGCGCGAAAAGCGAAGCAAGCAGACTCAACTGAAGCGGAAGAAGCTGACGCACCTGCCGAGCAAACCGACGATCCGAAAAAAGCCGCAGTTGCCGCTGCCATTGCACGTGCCAAAGCGCGCAAAGCGAAGCAAGCAGACTCAGCTGAAGCGGAAGAAGCTGAAGCACCTGCCGAGCAAACCGAAGATCCGAAAAAAGCCGCCGTGGCTGCTGCCATCGCTCGAGCCAAAGCGCGCAAAGCGAAGCAAGAAACGCAAACAGAGCCTGTTGAAGAAGCAGCTTCCGAAGAACCAGAAGAGGATCCGAAGAAAGCCGCGGTTGCCGCAGCAATTGCGCGCGCGAAGGCACGCAAAGCGCAACAAGAAGCTAATAAAAATAATACTGAGGAGAACGAGTAGTGTCGTTTTTTATTGCCAGTTCACCGCATACCCACAGTCGTCGTAGTACGCCAGACTTAATGAAATGGGTGGCACTTTGCGCACTTCCAGGTTTAGTAGCTCAAACCTACTTCTTTGGCTGGGGTACGCTTATTCAACTAATTTTTGCCATTGCAGTCGCTGTATCCCTTGAAGCCTTAGTCATGATCTGTCGTAAACGCTCACCAATGAGAGCGCTACGTGATAACAGTGCAATAGTTACCGCTTGGTTGTTAGCCGTTGCTATACCACCATGGTCTCCGTGGTGGATTATGGTGATCGGACTTATTTTTGCGATAGTAATCGCTAAACACCTCTATGGTGGCCTTGGACAAAACTTATTCAACCCTGCAATGGTCGCTTATGTGGTCTTGTTGATCTCTTTCCCAGTACAAATGACGAGTTGGAGTGCACCGACATCACTCATACCTGATCATGTAAATTTTGCAGATACACTCTCTTTAATTTTTACGGGCTATGATTACGACGGCTTATCGCTTCAGCAAGTTCGAACAGGGGTTGACGGTGTGACAATGGCGACGCCACTTGATGCATTTAAGACCGGCATTCATACAGGTGCAACCCCAAGCGAAGTACTGTCGCAGCCAATATTCGATGGATTAGCTGGCATTGGTTGGCAATGGGTAAATCTTGCCTACTTACTTGGTGGTTTAGTGATGATCAAAAAACGTATCATCCAATGGTATATTCCAGCAGGTTTCCTTGCGAGTCTGACTCTGTTTAGCCTAGTGTTCACGTTGCTGACGCCAGGGGAAACTGCGTCGCCAATTTTACACTTGTTATCTGGTGCAACCATGCTTGGCGCATTCTTTATTGCAACCGATCCCGTTTCGGCGTCTACCACCGTCAAAGGACGTTTAATCTTCGGTGCGCTTATTGGTGCTTTGGTTTTTATCATTCGCAGTTGGGGCGGTTTCCCAGATGGTGTTGCATTTGCAGTGTTGCTTGCAAATATGTGTGTGCCACTGATCGATTACTACACCAAACCTAGAACTTACGGTCACTGAGGTAAACATGTTAACCGCTATTAGAAAAAATGGTCTGACACTCGCGATATTTGCATGTGCAACAACCGGATTAGTCGCCCTTACTCAGTACCTAACAAAAGACCAAATCAAGGTACAAGAGCAAAAACAATTACTTTCTGTTTTGAATCAAGTCATTCCAGAAAACATGCATGACAACGCACTCACGCAAGCTTGTACAATGGTCACGTCTCCAGATCTGGGGACATTACGTGCGATGCCAGCCTACCTCGCCACGAAGAATGGTGAACCAACAGCAATCGCAATAGAATCTATCGCGCCAGATGGCTACAATGGTGAGATAAAAGTGATTACTGGGATTGATAATCAGGGCAATATTTTGGGGACACGCGTCCTAAACCACCAAGAAACCCCTGGTCTGGGCGATAAAATTGATCTTCGTGTCACCGACTGGATCCTGAGCTTTACAGGAAAACAAGTCACGGAAAACAATTGGAATTCGTGGAAAGTTCGTAAAGATGGCGGCGATTTCGATCAATTTACTGGTGCAACGATCACGCCAAGAGCCGTCGTAAAAGTGGTGCGAAATACCGTTAACTACGTAAACCAATCTCGTGAAGACATTCTTAGCCAGCCGTTAGGCTGTGAAGGAGAGCAGTAATGAATGAGAATAAATTACTGATGAAAAACGGTATGTGGAGTAATAACCCCGCTCTCGTACAACTGCTGGGCTTATGTCCACTGCTAGCGGTTTCTTCCACGATAACCAATGCATTAGGTCTTGGTATTGCAACCTTACTCGTGCTAGTTGGATCCAACGTAACAGTTTCTCTTATCCGTAACTATGTGCCAAAAGAGATCCGTATACCTGTATTCGTTATGATCATTGCCTCACTCGTTACCTGCGTTCAGTTGTTAATGAATGCCTATGCGTACGGTTTGTACCTGTCTCTAGGTATCTTTATTCCTCTGATTGTAACGAACTGCATTATTATTGGCCGAGCAGAAGCTTACGCGTCAAAAAATGATGTTGCACCCGCTGCGCTAGATGGTTTGTGGATGGGCCTTGGTATGACGAGCGTCTTGGTTGTTTTAGGTGCCATGCGCGAATTAATTGGTAATGGCACACTATTCGACGGAGCAGACCTTCTCCTAGGAGACTGGGCTTCAGCTCTACGGATTCAAGTTTTCCAATTTGACAATAGCTTCCTGTTAGCGCTTCTCCCACCTGGTGCATTTATCGGTGTTGGGCTGTTGATAGCGCTCAAAAATGTCATAGATAATTCAATTCAGGCACGTCAACCAAAAGAAGAAAAACCAACCATAGAACGTGCTCGCGTCACTAACGCATAACAAGATAAGGCTCTGTCATAGGAGCCTTTTTCATAAACCGCAGAGACGGTATTGGAAGTCAGCAATGAACAAAATAAAAAGAATCGAAATTCTTGAGCGATTACGAGAAAACAATCCGAATCCTCAAACTGAGCTTAACTGGAGCTCCCCTTTTGAGCTGCTAATCGCTGTATTACTATCAGCTCAAGCAACCGATGTAAGCGTCAATAAAGCCACCGACAAGCTTTTCCCTGTAGCGAATACACCTCAAAGCATTCTTGATTTGGGAGTCGATGGCTTAAAAGAATACATAAAGACCATCGGTTTGTTTAACTCAAAGGCAGAAAACACAATCAAGACTTGTAAGATCTTGTTGGAAAAACACAATGGTGAAGTTCCTGAAGATCGTGCAGCGTTAGAAGCGCTACCAGGCGTAGGTCGCAAGACCGCAAACGTCGTGCTCAACACCGCTTTTGGTTGGCCAACTATTGCCGTCGATACGCACATTTATCGCGTGTCGAATCGCACTAAATTTGCGATGGGAAAAACGGTTGATGATGTCGAGCAGAAGCTATTAAAAGTTGTGCCAAAAGAGTTCAAACTCGATGTGCACCACTGGCTCATTCTTCATGGTCGTTATACGTGCGTAGCAAGAAAGCCTCGCTGCGGTAGCTGCATTATCGAAGATTTGTGCGAATATAAAGAGAAAGTATACCCAGATAGCTAACGCTATTTGTAAATCAAAGCTAGGAGCAAAAAATGTCAAACGGTCGAATTCTCCACACTATGCTTCGCGTAGGTGATCTAGACAAATCCATCAAGTTTTACACTGAAGTTATGGGCATGCAGCTGCTTCGTACTAACGAAAATAAAGAGTACGAATACACGCTAGCGTTTCTTGGTTATGGTGACGAATCCCAAGGTGCAGTGATCGAACTGACTTACAACTGGGGTAAAACTGAGTATGACTTAGGTACCGCTTTTGGTCATATCGCCATTGGTGTTGATGATATCTACACAACTTGCGACGCTATCAAAGCGGCGGGCGGTAATGTGACTCGTGAGCCAGGTCCAGTAAAAGGCGGAAGCACGCACATTGCATTCGTAAAAGACCCAGATGGTTACATGATTGAGCTTATTCAAAACAAGCAAGCTTCAGCAGGTCTTGAAGGCTAAGCGGCACTTCTAATAATCACTTGTACTGCAAGTTGAACTCCGATTACAGGCAGGTCTGCGATCTGCCTGTCCTTTTATAAACAAAACTCTTTACTTGATAATAGTTATCGTTTAGATTTATCCGCAACTTCGATATGCGGGATTACGATAATGATCAGTGAATGGGAAAAACACACACTTCTAGCCGATACGGCACTTCAACTAGATGACCCTGTTCGCAGCATTCTTCATTACCAGCAAGCCCTAAGCCTGAGTGAAGATATCAGCGAATGTGTGGAAATTGAGGCGGACGAGCGATTATTAATTTCTGTGATTTCTTGTCATAACTTAGCTCAGTTCTGGCGTTGGGCTGGAGATACTGACTATGAACTCAAATACCTTCAACTGGCCTCTGAGAAAGTCTTAACACTTATCCCACAATGCCCAAATAAAGAGTGTGCAAGCTTTATCGACTCGATAGGATGCTGTACTAAGGCGTTGATAGACTTTATGAAGCGTCACCCTAATCCGGCTATTGCCAAACAGGTTGAAAAAATAGATACCGCAACCAATTGCGAAGTCATTGCCAAATTCCGCTTAAACTAACATTCAAATTATACAGCAAGAATCACCGAAAGGTGCTTGGCAAAATACCACTAAAATATTATTAACAACGTCAGTAAATCAAAAACGCCGAAGCTTTCAGCTTCGGCGTTTTTATATGCATCACACTTGGGTTCGCCCTAGAGATATCACGACTCGGCGGTTTTTGTCTTTTCCTATTGGCGAACCGTTATCTGCAATAGGACGACGCTTGCCGTACCCTTGCACTTGAATTCGATCTTCCGGTAGCCCTAGAGACTGAAAGTAATCACGAAGTGACTCTGCACGTCGCTCTGATAAACTTTGACTCGCACTTTTACCATCGGTTGAATCTGTGTACGTCGCCACCAGCACGAGATCGATATCTTGATTATGTCGGATATAATCTGCAATTTGTGATAAACGCTTTTTAGAAGCCTTGGTTAACTGATCACCTTGTCTTTCGTAGTGCAAAATCGTAAAAGCAATGTCCTCGAAACTGTATTTCAATAAGTTGGAAATACAGTCGCTAAACGCGTTGTACTTGTTTTGAAATAGTACTGATGACAATGCGACTTCAATTCTCTGATCTCGGCTCTGCCAATCTTGGTAACTAAAGGTCGGATAACGGCCTTTTTCCAGCTCAGACAAAATGCCCCATGCTGTTTGCCCTCCGACATAACCATCAAACTGTTTAAAAAACTTTAGGTTTGTAATTCGATCGGCGTGTTCACCTGGTCGCCAAGGTGGCGGCATAGAAATGAGACTGACGTTACGTGTTTCTCCCATCGGGCGACGCATTTTTAACTCAAAGTCTAAATTGATTTTTTTATTCGCACGAGATGAAAATACCGCATCTCCAAAGCTTGGAATGGGGTGTACAAGCTGACATTCTAATGGTGTATTGACCACCATTTCCCATTGAGATTGCTGTGGAGTTGCAGCATAACGTTTGCCCATCAAAGCGAAGCTGCTTGTGCTAAACAACGAAAATACAACACCACTGGTAATCAGCCATTTCTTCATCTAATACTGTCTCTTAAACGGCAGTCTGTTGCCGTCAATTTGCATCAATAAAACCACTTCAACCGGCATGCAAAAATCTCGCCAATATAGGGTTATCTGTCACACTGCCATTAATGTGAGCCACCGTGTTCCAATCACCTTAACCGCCACTTAGCGTTTTACTTACTCATGTTTTATCGGTTTACATGATGCAAAGTATGGCGAATAAACGTCTACATAATATGCAATACAAACTTATTGATTGGATGCAAAATAGAATTCCGGTTTTCTCTTAAATTGCGGTTTTTCTCATCGGTATAATCTGCAATAATGCAGCCTTCGTCACACAAAAATAAGCCAACATGACACTAGAAAATGAAGCTCTAACCTTGAAAAAACGCTTTCGTGGTTATTTCCCTGTGGTAGTAGACGTTGAGACCGCTGGTTTCAATGCTCAAACTGATGCACTTTTAGAAATCTGTGCCGTTACGTTGAAAATGGACGAACATGGCGTGTTGCATCCGGCCTCCACCATTCATTTTCATGTGGAACCATTTGAAGGCGCTAACTTAGAAAAAGAAGCGCTTGAATTCAATGGTATTCGTGAACCTTTCAGCCCTCTTCGTGGTGCTGTTTCTGAGCAAGAGGCGCTAAAGGAAATTTATAAGCTTATTCGAAAGGAACAAAAAGCCGCAGATTGCTCACGTGCAATTATGGTTGCTCATAACGCAGCATTCGACTTGGGTTTTGTAAATGCAGCAAATGAACGCTGTAAACTAAAAAGAGTCCCTTTTCATCCCTTTGCTACTTTTGATACGGCTACATTAAGTGGCCTTGCTTATGGCCAAACAGTTCTCGCTAAAGCATGCAAAACAGCCGGGATGGAATTTGATAACCGTGAAGCACACTCTGCGCTTTACGATACACAAAAAACAGCAGAATTATTCTGCGGTATTGTCAACAAATGGAAGGCCCTCGGCGGTTGGCCGCTTGTCGACGAAGAATAATAAGTAAACACAACATATTAGGAAAAGTATGAATCCTGTCGTTATATCAGTGTGCGTCATGCTCGTGTTAGCATTGATGCGCGTAAACGTGGTGGTTGCCCTCACGTTTAGTGCCATCGTAGGCGGCCTAGTCGCAGGCATGAGCCTTGGGGATACGGTTGCCGCATTTGAAAGTGGTCTAGGTGGCGGTGCAACTATCGCGCTAAGCTACGCCATGTTAGGTACTTTCGCTGTTGCCATCTCGAAATCAGGCATCACGGATCTACTGGCCAAAAGTGTTATCAAGCGCTTAAATGGTAAAGAAAACTCGGCGTCAACTACCGGGTTAAAGTACGCCGTGTTGGTGGCATTAGTGCTTGTCACGATGTCATCTCAGAACGTAATTCCGGTCCATATCGCCTTTATTCCAATTTTGATTCCACCTCTTTTGGGCGTATTCGCGAAACTTAAGCTCGACCGACGTTTGGTCGCGTGTGTTCTTACCTTCGGTTTGATCACACCTTACATGATCTTACCTGTTGGTTTCGGCGGTATTTTCTTAAACAACATTCTATTAAAGAACCTACATGACAACGGTTTGGAAAACGTGGTTGCAAGCCAAGTCCCAACCGCCATGTTACTGCCAGGTGCAGGCATGCTGTTTGGTCTATTACTGGCTATCTTTGTTAGCTATCGTAAACCGCGTGTCTACAAAGAAACTGAGTTGACTGTCGTTGACGAAACCGATCATGTCATCAATAAAAAGCACATCTTAGTTGCGGCACTTGGTATTGTCGCTGCATTGGGTGTTCAGCTTTACACGGGTTCAATGATTATCGGTGCTCTAGCTGGCTTTATGGTGTTTACTTTCGGCGGCGTTATTGCATGGAAAGAGACGCACGACGTGTTCACTAAAGGTGTACACATGATGGCAATGATTGGCTTCATCATGATTGCAGCGGCAGGTTTTGCAGCAGTAATGAAGCAAACTGGCGGTGTTGAAACACTAGTACAATCGCTATCAACCAGCATCGGTGACAATAAGCCTTTAGCTGCACTACTGATGCTGATCGTTGGTCTGTTGGTAACAATGGGCATTGGTTCATCGTTCTCTACGATTCCAATCCTTGCAACTATCTATGTGCCTCTTGCGCTAGCATTCGGCTTCTCGCCGATGGCAACGATTGCACTGGTAGGTACTGCGGCTGCGTTAGGTGATGCAGGCTCTCCAGCTTCTGACTCTACATTAGGCCCTACATCTGGTCTAAATGCCGACGGTCAACATGAGCACATTTGGGAAACAGTCGTTCCAACCTTTATCCATTACAATATCCCTCTAATCATCTTTGGTTGGATTGCAGCAATGGTGCTTTAATACTATTGCTTGGATGGATATACATTTAGTTACGAAAAAGCCGCTCAATGAGCGGCTTTTTGTTATTCATAACTGTGGTTATTGCGCTGGTATATTGTCAATAATACGCTCACGAATCAGCTTCAAGGTTGGTTCTGTCGACAGGTAATCGATGGCAATCGGAAAATAAGCGTCGTTAATTTTAAGAACCAAGCTAGGGTAAGAGCTCACACCTAGGCTCTTTGCAAGGCTCAATTGATCTTCGAACACACCTTCTAAGAAAGAGCCATCCATGTCATTCTTGAATTGCTGAACATTCAAGCCAATTTCTCTCGCTAGTTGCAAGTGAGTGGCTTCTTCATGAGGAGGCATCGCACGTAAGTAATACGCATGCTGAATCGCTTCTAGCATCTGCTCATAAGAGTCTTGAAAGCCCGCTGCAATAACCGCACGACAAGATTGGTAAGTGCTTCTAACTGGCGTACAAAGCTTCCAGAAATCGTAGTTAAACTTAGTGCCTAACTGGCGCTCAATCTGCTTCCAAATACCTTCGAGTTTTTGTTGCATCTCGGGCGGCATCGGTAAATTAGTATCTGGCGCAAGACCACCAACCACATACTCAAACTGAATCACACCTGGCAGTTGCTGTTTTAGTTTATCCAGCGTTGGTTTGTAACCCCAACACCAACTGCACATTGGGTCATGCACGTAGTAAAGCTTTATATCCACTTTAATTTTTTAACCTATAAAATCAATTAGTTAAATGAAACAAGAATAATAAATGGCGATAAAGTGGCGACACATTTAAATCTTATTGCTTGGTTTCTGCTTAAGAGTTAACGAGTTTTGCTTATAACCCTGATAACAATATAGGTCCAGCACTCACTCGTTCCCCTCTTCTTCATCAACACGTAAACAGCGGTTCTGTCCCGTTAACTGCACAGTGATTTTGACATCTGAGTTTAATTATACCGTCTCATAAATTGAAAAACTGCTTTATCTTAATAATTCGCTCTAAAGCCAGTCTATACAAGGCGTGGGAAGCTGCATTGCAGATCTTACCTTTACTCATGTGATCGTCTTTATTTATGACAAAAAACACTTTACATCCATAACTATCAAATACTTACCAATAATTACTAGATCTTTCTTGATCATTAAAATCGCAATTTACTGAAATTTTTTTCAACTTTTGAAATTTTTAAAAACGCTGTAGAAGCGATTCTTAGAGGTCTGGGGGGATTCTCGAACGCCGTATGGCTAAGGCTTCGCTTGATATCTACCGTGTTCCGTAGACAGCTGGATTTCGACATTTAAGAATTGCGAAAAAACCAGAACGAAAACGTCGCAGGTGGGGAGGAGGAGTGCGGATTCCGTCACCTTGAGGTTGCTTTTCGTCACCGTAGGACGCTGATCGTCATTTGAATGTGTCGTTCGCGTAATTGCCCCCAGTATTCGAGGTGAAAGAAAAGCGCCCAAAGCGGGCGCTTGATTTAATATTTGCTATGGATGACAAGTTAGAATGTCGATAGCTCTTTAATAATAAGGATGATGAGGTGAAGGATTGTTAGGTAAACGACTAAGTCGTTTGGTGTAATGTTCAAGTTTCGTTGCTCCTATAGATATGTTTATTTATCTATAGGGTTGTTTAATTAAGTCGTGCTTAGTGTGAGACACGATTTTACGTCACGCTGTAGTTACCAGCTGAGCTACCGCCAGTAACTGGAACCTCGGCGTTTTGTGTGATTTCGTCATACACAGCATTGGCGATCGCTTCTGCCATTTTTCCCGCCATGGCGAATTCACCTGTAAGAACGAACCCTTGTGCTTGGAGTTCGCTTTTCAACTTCGCTTTGAGAGATGCTTTACTCATCGCCATGTTTATTTACCTGCCTTAACTGTCGATGATAAATCAGAGTGGGGTTTGCCTGTGTAAGCACAAATGCAGTCACCTTGCACAACACCTTTACCGCCATTCATGGTGATAATATCAGCGACTTCTATGATTTTCTTGGCAGTAGTGGTTTTGTGGTTTGTGATTTCTTCTATTTTGTCTTCCAACACTTTGATGCGTTGGTTTAAACATTCGGTGATGTTGTCTTTGTCGGTCTTGCTTTCAAAGTTGCCTTCTTCGTCGACCAACTGGTAAACACCTTGGCGTTGTTGGTAACGGCTTTCGCCTTGCTTAATTGCGGGTAACTTGAACCCCAATGGCAGCACACAACGAATAAAAGGCTTATCCGGTTGACCGAACATAAAGCCTATTTCGACAATACTTCCGATTGCAGGTGGCTCAAGTCTACCTGCATATTCACCCACACCAGGTATTGGTAGTGGTACCGCCTGAAGTGGTGATTTGTCTTTGAACTCCACGCCTTTTTCATCGAGCAGTTGCACGTCCACCGCGTAATGCGGGTAAAAGCGATCAGACATGTCGCCCTCTTCTGGCAGCTCAGGTAACGCAACCACTTTACCCCAGCGCGGCAAATGCCAGCGTCCAGTCAGTTCTGGAAACAGTCGGAATATGATCCGCTTAATTGCATTTACATCCATGTCAGCTTCACCTCTGTTCCTAGAAAATCAACGCCCACCAAACGCACGCCATTGACGATGGCGCCCGGTCTTAACTTCGGGCTCGCGGGTATTTTCACTGACTTGGCCGTAGTGTGCCCCGTCATGAAGTTATCTGGAATAGTCACCGGCTTATCTGCCCAGTAAGAGTCTTTCCAAGTTCCCACATAGATTTGACCGTTACCCTGCTGTTGCCAAAACAGGTCTTCAATGCCGAAGGCTTGAGACAGCTCGTCCATCACCCGATAGCCATTCCCATCACTGTAAAAGCAAGGTATAGAAGTTTTACTGTAGGCCGCTTCTGGTACGACAAACTGCAATCCCGTTTTATTGGTTACATCGCTAAGCAATTGCATTAATGTCGGATGACGAAGCGCGATATCTAGTGGCTTAAACAACAATGCTGCCAACTCGCGACAAAACAGTTCTGACCACCCTCTTTCCGCAGCTTGAACCCGTTCAACATAACCAAGGAATACCCGCGATATGCTGTCACCCCATCCAATATCTACGGCAATGATTGTATTTACCTTTGAAGAACCTTCAACGGAAATCGAGCAGCGACCAGGTGTATTCACATCAAAGAGAATGCGATGATTCTTTGCTTTAACCTTTTGACTACCGAGATAGGCTCGACACACAAACTTATGGTTTAGCTCCATTACCTCTCCCTATGACAATGTTTCGTCTAGTGATTTGAGAAACTTCATGATGCCTGTGAGTTCTACGCTGGTATCTGGCGGAACGTCTTCACTTTCTCCAATTTCTACCGGAGTAGTCACCCCTTGCACCTGCTGTTGTGTTGCTGGTTTATCTTCCTGCCGCTGTTCAACACGCTCAGGAACAGACAAGTGTTCAACCAGATCGAACGCAACATTCCATTGTCGGTTACTCTCTTGTTCATTGGCTCTAATCGTGCCTTGGAATTTAACCTGGCGAATTTTGAGTGCAGCAGCCGTGTTGTTGCTGATGCGGTAAATCTGGCGGGCACTGTTATCTTGCCCGCCTGCCATGGTAAAAAGGTTGCTTAATGCTTCACTCTTGTTGAATGGGATCACGCCACTGACAGACAACACTTTACCTTTATTGCCTGTTTCGGCTTTGTCAGTGGATGAGGACTGGCCGGACATATCTTGTCCGGCAAGCTGTTGGCGAACGCTGATGCGCAGGTTTTTCAGTGAAATTTGGGTGCCGTTTAGGGTTAGCATCTAGGCAACTCCTACAGGAATCTGAATCGAGCCATAAACTGTCGCATTTGAATATCCGGACTTAACCATATTCACAACATCTTGAGTAACGACATCATTTGCTCCTCTAGGGCTGGCTATTCTAGCCCCCCATATGAAAACAATCTGCTTCTTAAACCTTTCGCTGAACATAGGGTCATACTCACTGGTATCTCCCGTATAATAAGACTGCCAATCAAATATCGTCCCAGGTAAAAACAGCGTTGGCATAATAAGAGAGTCAAATTCGCTTCCAAGCCCCCATAACTTTAGAACTCGACAGTTCGAAAATGTTATCTGGCTGTCAGGGTCAAGGCTATAGATGTTCCCGGCATTCTCCATTGACGATGCAATCCAAGGGCCAACACACTCAGAATCGACCATTTCAAACTTAATATTCATGGTTGAACGCAAGTAAGGTGCATGCCAATCCGAGTTAACCACTCGATAAGACTGATTCACACCCGATGAGTCAGGGATAGCGAAAGTATCAATGCCATAAACTGAGGAGATTTCAGACCAACGTTTTGCGTAAGCGGGGTCAACATTGCCATCTACGTTCTCTACAACACATTTAAACTTGTCATATCGTTTTAAAAAATACAGGTCATCAACATGCTCAACGGTATTTTTAACCGATTTAATACGTACATAATTACTTGCCTTAACATCAGCGTGTTTAATTGAAAAAGAACTTGGTAAGTACGTGTACTTAATCCAATCTTTTCTCAATACTGGGCAATGAATTGAAATCAGATTCACTGTGATGTGGCTTTTAATTGAACTTTCAGAACGGAAGCGGATATTTTCCAGCACGATATCTGGAATGTAGTTCAAGTCCTCACCTCGCCACTCATCTGATGTCGGCGCACCTTCGATAAAGACCAGGTCAAATTTACTCAGTTCCCGTTTTGCCTCAATTGACGGATTGATGATTTTGATTATGCCATCCCAACTGCTGCCATAATCCGTGCGAGTTCGAACCATATAGTCATTTTCGTATACATCCTTTTGACCTTGTGACAGCAATTTAACGTTTTCTAATATAAATTTCCCGGCACCATGAATATTTGAATAGCGATAAACGTTGGTATCTTTCACAACGATGTCCATACCATAAGCATGACTACTCACGCTATATACCGTCGAGTCCTTAACAGTTAAGCGAGAGAAATGATTTCCATCAATACCTCCCCACCCCAGTCGGTTTTGAGCACCTTCAACCAGCGTATTATCACTTTTGTTGGCGAGGAAAAAATACCCAGTATTCAGTTCGCTCCTCAACTGCCCCGCATCAACATTAGTAAGCTTTGTATTGTTACAATATAGATTCTGCGCAACCGTATAAATTGCATCATTGTTGTCATTATTACGATTGATAAATGTAATGCTATTAATCTCTACGTCACAACGTTCTGCCGTACATACGTCATATATTTTCGAATTTGACAGGTCAATCTCACCAAATCGAATTTTTATCTTGGACTTCTGAGGCTTAAAACGGATCTTCAGGCCCGAAGCATTGGTGTAGTCAAAATACAGCGGCTTTGATAAGTCTCCCCAATATCCGCTCATACTCAACGGTTCGCACTTATAAACTGGAGTCCATAAGTCATCGTTAAAGCGATACCTTACAATATCGTCACTTTCGATCATGACAAAGCCTTCAAGATTTATCGGGGAATTCGTGACTTTGCTATACAGTCTATGGGCGCCCTTCACCATTTTTGACTGGTCGATGAGATCCGTTAGGTCTAGCCCCCAATCTTGCGGACATTTAAAAATCACATAGTTCTTACCCTGAGGCTGAACTGTATCAGGACGAATTCGAACACGACTAAAATCTGCGTCAACTGTCAGAGGGATTGGATTATCAGTAGCTCTAATAACTAGCTCCCCTTCTCCACCATCAATTTTGTAGTTATTCGCATTAGCAAAAAGAGCCATTCGACGAACGGCATCAGTGCTGTCTTTAACGCCTTTGTGATCAGCGCCAAAACCTTCTGCATAAACCGTTTTTGCTGGGTTAACTCGTAGTTCATGTACTCGTTTATTAATGAACTCGAAGGTATTGCCATCAGTATTCACAATGGTGGCTGTTCCATAATCGCCATTATCAATGAAGTCAGCAAGCTCACCATGCGGGGTATCCCAGGCATACCAGAGCGATTTCTCCCCAGTTGGCCAATTGTCTACTTGTAGTGCGCCAACACCATCCAAAACCTGCCCATAATGTCCATAATTGATAGCAAGTAAGTTTCTCTCACTTAACATTGCCGTCTGCAATTTTTCTTCTTTGCTAACCCAAGTTTTATCCGCACTCTCCCCTTCCGGTCTCAAATCGCTCACACTTCCATCAGCATGTACCTGCGCAACCTTGCATACGTAGTGCGGGATGCCTTTACCTGCAGAAGAATCGATGTAATCGTCTTTTTCTTCTGCGGTTACGATAAAGTTGAATAACGTTTCTTGTTCACCTGTTGGTGTTCCTTCGCGGTGCGCATCGATATAGACGAACGAGGGTTTGCTAGGTACCTTAACGCTTCGGTCAAATTCCATGCTCACTCGGTTACCAGATACATAACCAGCACCCGCTTTGATTTTGTAAGCGCTGCCCGATGGCGTAACCAAGAAACCATCTTCAATAAACCAGTCTTTGCCGTTCTGGTCGATGATGGACTGCGCCACATCGCTGTCCATCTTCTTCATTCTGTCAGTGGCGTTGTATTGCCAGCTAGATGCATCCACCGTGATGTTGGTGATTTCTGCAATGTCTTTGTATTCAAGTACCACCGAACGCACTAAGGTATTGCCCGCAACACCCGGTTCATCTGCTGTTTTAGGTGTAAGCGCGTGATGGTCAATCGTGACGAGTACGCCATATTCAGAGCAGTATGCGCCTGTCCAGTTAAACTCGAACGGACCAACATCGCTGGTCAATGTGGTGCTGTAGATCACCGAGTCTGCAGAAAGGCGGCCGCGCTGCTCAACCTGCTCTTGGTGAACGATGTCATCCGTCGGTACAACATCATCTGGCTGCGGGAACTCTCGGCGGTTTGGTACGTTGGCGAATATCATCTTGTCGATGATAAGTGGTTTTTCTTCGGCGTTGAGCTGTGCCAACAGTGCTTTACCTGCGGCGGTTAAAATTGACTTGTCAGTGGTATTTGCCATGTTTAGTAATTCCTTAACCCTTCACTGTGGCTTGGTAATATTCGCAGTCGACATTCAGCACACTTGGAAGCATGCCAACGTTGAGTCTGGTCTTAACGTGAGACGTGGTGTATTGCGCTTCGACGTTCTTGCTTCGCGCGGCCAACGGCATTTCGACATAACTGGTGTATTGATAACGGCGGCAGGTACGCCCGTATTGACGTACTAATGTGTCTAATAACTTCGGGACATTGGTTAAATCACCATCTCGAATCTTTAGGCTGATCACATCCCAATCGACATTCGCTAACCTTTCATCTTGAGCAATGTGCGGATAACCGAGCTTTTCAAACATATCTTCCCAACCTGCTATCGTGCCTGCGTCGCGAGCAAACCCGTATGCATGAGCCACACGAATTCGAAATAACTCTTCGGGCTCTTGGCCTAAGCGTTCTATCTCTCGTTGCCAGGCAAGAATATTCACCAGTGCCATTGGGGCGGTTAACGGATCATGCTGTTGCAGTGGCATTTCGAATGCGGCTCTCACATGTTCCCAGTAATTGCGCATGGCTCGGGCGAACTTAGCCAGCTCGCCTCTGCCCATCCAGTAACGCAGATTAATCTCAGGAATTTTCAATCGTCACCCCCAGAGAATTAATTCGCGGTACCGTCAGATTGTTAATGATGTCAGCGTTATCAAATTCGAGGGATTCAATCTCTGAGAACTGCGCATGCAGCTCCTGCCCTAACCTTGAGAAACTGAATCGAAGTACCGGATTGGTAACCGTTGGCGAGTAATCGGTGTTCTCACGGAAAGCCGCACCGATGAACTGCTCCACTTTAATTTTCAACACATCTCGGTCTTCCATTGTTAATGAACGCAGTGGCCACACTCGGCAGACAATATCGTGGGTCGTTTCTGGCATGGCTAGCACTTGCAGATCATCACCATGGCCGTGCTGACCTTCGACACGGATGTACTCATTCAAATCCGCCAACATTTCTGCCGATGGTTCACCCGTATCCAATAGAATGAGCGCGTTTGCGGTACCTGGCCCACGCGGTGCGTTATGCTCAAAATAGACATTGTCGTCGTTGATGCCTGCGCGACTGGTGAGCAGTGAACGGTAAGCCGCATCAATGTGCCATCTTGCTACTGCGCTCCACTGGTTACGGATACGAAGGCGGAGTTCGTCATTACTCTCTTTGTCTGCCCCTGCTTCATTCAACCATTCGGCAGGGTTCGTCACTGCGCCAATGCCCGGAATTGCAGTAGGCAAAATGTGGTAGTAACCTTCGCCTAGGTTGTAAGCCGCGCCCTCGTTCTCTGCCTCGACTTCGGCCATCACCATGGTTTCGTTTTCTGGCATCGTGGTATCCGCAAGCACCTTTACTCGGTAAATCGTGCCATTAATCGGTTCGGTCTGTACCCATGTATCTTTGGAAATAACCAACGCAGGCCCTTTAGCCGCAGAACGTTGAAAAGCGATCATACCTCTGGCTTTTGTTGCCCCTTTGCGGGTGAGTTTGCATTGCCACGCCAACAGGTCGAGCCATTGATCAACGGCGGTCGCAACAAACATATTCGGCAAGACATAGCCAACCAATAAGGTATTGATGAGCCACATCGTGACTTTCACTACCGTGGCTTCAATGAGGCGCCAAAATGGAGAGAACGGCGAGTCGTTTGAGATGATGGAACCTTCTTTGTCCATCTCCTCTTTGAGTACTTTCTTCCACCCTGCTTCATCGGTTGGGACACCCGATTGCTTCACCAGTTCGGAATAATCTGGTTTTGGAATATCAGTCATTAACGCTCTCCGTTATTCACTATCTCTAATTGCAACTCGCCAAAGTCCATGGTGTCAGCAAATACGTAAATCGTGCTCTCGGTTGGTTCATCCAAACGCACGGTACCAGGTACCAATCGAACGTCTTCTTCAACCAGCAATTCCAGCTTGGTGCGGATATCAGCTTTCTTTGATGGGCTTCGCTCAGCGATTAAATCCACCGCTAAGTGGCTCTCGATGATGGCGTGTTTGATGTCTTGGGCGATCACCGCTCGGTCTTGAATCAAGATTGGGTTGCGGCCTGCATCGAGCACCACATCCCCGTTCTCAATCAAAATGTCCTGGTATTTGTAATCCGCCATTAGCCTGCCGCCATTTCTATTTCACTCGCCATGTCTTGCGGGCTGTTCATGTAGGTTGGATAAATCGCCACACCGCCGTAGTTGGTTGAGCTGGTTTGATAGCTGGCAATGTTCTTGGCTGCGCCCCCAGGTTGAATTTGTGCTCGAGGCGTAGCGCTTTGAACGGACTTAGATTTCACTTGAGTCGCTTCATCATCACCGCCCAAACCTGGTATCCAATCAATGAGTCCTTTCACTGAGTCCCAAATTCCCGCTAGGCTCTGAGTAATCCAATTGAACACTCCGGAAAAAACGTCCTTAATTGAGTTGGCCATATCACCGATAAAGGCAAATCCACTAGTGTCGGTAAAGCCGCTCATGACCCATTGCCAACCTGCCTTGATGAACTCAAACATGGCTCTGAATGGAAGTGTGATTAAAGTGATTGCCCCTTCTAGTACTTGGAACCAGGTCGTGTCACCCAACGAGGCTTTCAGATCATCCCAGTAGAAGATCAGCGCACCCACTGCCGCGATTGCGGCAACGACAGCACCAGTAATGAATCCTATTGGGTTCGCCATCATTGCGATGTTTACCGCTAGCATTGCAACGCGAAGCGCTGCCATTCCTTTGGTTAGTAAAAAGTTCACCCCTGTAAACATCTTCATGGTGAGCATATAAGTCGCCATGGCTTGTTTACCGACCCCCATCATTAAGGTAAAAGCACCACCCGCTGCTGCTGCACCTAAAATCGCCATAGCAGCAAAACCAATGTACTTGGTCAGGTTCGGGAACATCTCTGTCCATTCGATGATTTCTATCGCACCATCAGCCAAGCTTGAAATCACAGGTAAGAGAGAAGGCAACAACGCGGCACCAAAAGCAGTGCGAACTGCAAACACGCCTTGTTCGAGTCGTTCCCATTGGTCGGTCATCGCTCCGGCCATGTTAATTGCCGTATTTAAGTTACTAGCATCATTTAGGTCTTTGACGCTGGATTGCAGCTCATTCGTTTTGCCTATCAAGTCGGTGATAAGCAGCACGGCTTCATCCGAGCCGAAAGCTTGCTTAATCTGATCAATTTCCAGTGAATCTAAATCACCGAATTGGTTGCGTAGTTTCGACATAATGTCGAACATGGGCAGCATTTTTCCGTTGCTGTCGGTAAACGACATACCAAGCTTGTCTTGTGCTTTGACAACACCGTTCATAAAAGCTTTGTAACGAGTCCCCGC
Organism: Vibrio sp. 1078-1; assembly: GCF_033340475.1. Classification (NCBI taxonomy): domain Bacteria; kingdom Pseudomonadati; phylum Pseudomonadota; class Gammaproteobacteria; order Vibrionales; family Vibrionaceae; genus Vibrio; species Vibrio sp. 1078-1. The sequence continues at coordinate 157,652 of NZ_JAWOWM010000006.1, read as the reverse complement.
TTCACTACCAGTCATAGAGCCTTGTAGTAGGCCAAGCACGGCCATTTGCTCTTGAATGGCTACGCCGTGAGTTTTACCTAATGCGCCAACACCTTTAAACGCATCCGACATGCCTTGACCCGTGGTTTTGAACCTCTCGACAGATTTTGCGGTCATACCTGCAACTTGTTCAGCCCAGTTGTCTTTACCAATCCGATCGGCTTGGTCTTTAAAAACCGAGTACATGGTGCCCATGTAGTTGGTAATGGTGGCTGTATCTGCTTTAGTCGCAGCGGCTAAAATAGCCGAGCTTCTTGTGACACCCGCCAGTTCATCACCTGTCATATCTCCCATAGCAGATTTGATATCATACGAAGCCGCTACAAATTCAGTGGCCGACTTACCATATTCAACCGAAAACTTCATTGCGGTTTGGGTCAGGGTTTTTAGTTGGTCATCGGCAACACCAAGTGATTTCACTTCACCTAATGCCCTGTCCATCTCAATTGCTGGCATCAAGGCTTGTTGCAATGCAAAGCCAGCACCCACCATGCCTGCCGCGCCAGCCATCATGGTATGAGTACCCTGACGGTAGGTATTGGTGACATCATTCAAATTGCGTTGAATATTGCCCAGAGGTTTAGAAATCTGGTCAATCAATCCAACTTGAAATCTGAGTGCTTCTGGTAACATCTTGTTCCTTATCAGCTAAACGCCCTGGCAACCCCATTGGCGGTGGCAGCTTGCATGTTTTCCCAATACTGACGCTCTAACCAAATTGCCCTTGCAAGGTTCTCTTCGCTGTCTGTCTCACCCGGCAACCACTTACGGCGCCAGGTAAGCATTTGTTCGAGCTCGTTGGAGTCCATAGCCCGAACAAGGGCATCTATTTTTTTACTTTGATTTGCAGCTTCGGCGTGTATTCCTTGAGAACTTCACCCACAACCTGAATCGCTGCACCTGGGTTCTCGTTCGTCAGCTCACGGAATAATTCTTTGCTTTCTTCTATAACGGTGTTCATCAGAAAGTTATGCGCAGAGTTCACGATTTCCCCCTGTGCCAACGCGTTCATGTAGTCGTTGTAATCCGCTTCTGTAGGGACGAACGTGATATCTGCATCACCGACCGTTAATACAATTTGCTTGCTCATGCTACATCTCTCTCTTTATCTAGCTTGGTTTCCAAACGGTCGAACCGTCCGTTAATTGAATCTTTCAAATCATCTACGGCTTCCCGTAGTTCGTGCTTGGTGGCGTACTTTTCAGCGACATCACCACGCAGTCGCTCAGTGGCTAGCTCATTGGCATGGATACGACGATCATGATCTCGGGCGGTGCTTTGCCCTTTATCCGTTCTGCCGAAAACCACATTGATGATGGCGATAAGCAGCGCTATCGTTGCCACAATCGCCGATATCCATGATGAATCCATCGCTATTCCTTCAGTGGCACTTCTTTTAAGCGTTTGCCTTGTAAAGCGTTGATGATGTCATCCACGGTTTCTTGCAGAACATCGTTTGTGCTCAGGCCTTTCAAGGTTTCCAAACCCCATACCACAAGACGTGTGGCGAAGCGTTCAAGGATGATTGACCAACTGATTTGAAAGAACAGGCCTTTCAATACTTCCAACAATGTCTTGCCAACGATTCCAGTTATGAAACTCATGCTGCTTCTCCGATTAACGATTGATATGCCTGTAGGTAATCTTCTGCTGTTGCTTTACCTGCGCTTGTGTTCCAGTACTTCTTCGCGTACCGAGCCAAGCCTTCTAGGTCATCGGCTTCTGGCAAGGCTTCTGGGAACCGAATTAAATTGAGTCGTGCGGTTGCCACTGCGAACTCGGGTGAAATCACCATGTAACGAGGGTCTAAGTGCTCAACGGGGCAAAACATCGACAATGCATCCAACAAGTGAGGGCGGCAGCTCCCTAACCACTCGACAAGCCAGTTGAAGGTGGCGGGTTCCATTTGGGTAAAGCCCAATGCAGGACCACGCACCTGTTTTGAGTAAGTAAACTTTCCAGACTCATGGGCAATAATCATCAGGATCAGATTAATGGCCGCTTGAGTGTTCATCGTGCCTTTACCACCGGATGCCATATCTAAGTGGTCAAGGACTGGCTTCATGATTTTCTCAACAAAGAGCTTTGCTAAATTCATCGGGTCATTCGCTCCAATTCGCTTTGACACTGGGTGCAGTAGATGCAACCTGGTACTTTTTGGCGGCGTTTTTCTGGGATTGGGTCGCCACATTCGCCGCATTCATGTGCGCTTTCCCGTTCTTCAATTCGCTTAGCCCTTGCCAGTTGGTTGGCAAGCGCCACTTCTGTGAATTGGGTTTCAATACCGCAGGCATGGTCGATAACATCTGCCATCATGCCTCCTTGTTATTGAACTAAATCTTCGGTTTCATCCGGACGTAGGTACGGCACACCGTTGATGCTGACAAAGTCTGGGCTTGTCACCTCGAACGGCAGCTTGTGAACTAATGCACTACCTCCATTCGAATCGGCATCAAGTAGGTCAGAGATTTTGATACGACATCCGAAGGCTTCAATTTTGAGCTCATCTTTATCAATCTTGCCGTAGAACAGCGCGTCAAAATCAGGCATTCCACGCCAAGAGCCGGCTTGTTTCGCAGCTTTGCTGAGTAGGTTGAATTGCTGCGTGGTTAGCTCCATTTCACCACTTGCTTCAACGTCACCATCTACCCAACCATCTGGCACACCAGAGGTTTTATTGACGGCGGAATTGTCGGTAATGGATAACGTGACTTTTTGAGCTTTGAGCTTGTAGTCACCCAAAGAGAAATGCATGTTCTTGCCAGAAATTCTCATGCTCATGGATTACGCCTCCAAATCTGCAGGGTTAGTAAGATCAAGCGCGATGTTGACCACGATGTGTTTCGGGCAGTTATGAGGGCGGACCATCAAACCGATCGACACTTTGGTTTTAGTCATCCACTGAATGGTGACGTCACCATCCTCTGGCGGCATGATTTCACCAGGGAAGGTAATGCCACCAACTTCTGTCGTTTTCGACATATCACGCATATCTTTGCGAAAGTAAGTGCGGTTCAGCTCAATGCTTGCAGGCGTTGAGTTAAGAATGCGATCGGCAATACGTCGAATCGCTTTGATACGGACACGGCGGTTAAGCTTGTGCACCGGGCGAACGTATTCGAGGTACTGATAATCGCCGCCTTTGGCTTCCAATGTGGTTGCGTCCGACCAGTACACCCCTTCTAAATCGGCGTACCATTGCGGCAGTGAGTAACGTGCGTCGGCTAGCGTTGCGATGGTGCTCATCTCTAATGCTTTGCCTGCGCTGTCCGTTGGCATGTCACCCAAACTCAATACTGAGCCTGTTGCGACACGCATTGGGCTGTCTGCTACCGTGACGTTTCGATCACATAAACGACCAGCCAGTACACCCACGTTATTGCCGTTAAGCAGAGGAACGGGCGTCACGAGGTTTGCAGAAACATCTTTCACCAAGTCAAGCATCGCGGTTTCGTACTCTGCCCACGTTTGGCCTGTATCAGGGGCTGAGTCAATGCCCGCACAAGCGGCGAGGAAAAACACCCAACGGCCAAGTTTGCTGGTCAGCTCGGTTGCTTTCGACTGCATGTCATCAAACTGAGTTTTGACCGTGACTGGGTCACAAATGGCAATACCTTCGAATGAGTCAGTCCGGTTCGCCAGATCAACAGCGTCTTGCCACGTATCGTCTGCACCTAAGCCGACAATCGCACCCGTCCAGTTTTGTTTGCCGTTAAGTTGGGCGGCTTTCACGTTCAGACCAAGCGCATCATCGGCAACAACTTCGTCAAGGTTGGTCATGTTATTAATGCGGGTCACTTTGCCTTGCAGTTCTGCCTTGTCAGTACGCCCGATGAAAAGCACGTGACGTTCTATCTCAGGGATACCGCCTTGTGCCAAATTGAGATTGTTAACCTCTACCTTTCCGGTTGCCATTGGTTATTTCCTCTGTTTTGCCTGCTCCAATATCTTGATGAGCTGGCGGTTCACTTCACGTTCTTTACTACCGAGAATCTGACGCTCTGCTAATGGAATATCCCAACTGGTGATATTTGGCTGATTAGAGAGTTCTCGAATAAGCTGTCCTGCTTGTCCGTGGGTGATGGTTGCCATCAACTCACGTAAACTGGGTTTCTTTCGTCCTTTACCGCTTTTTCTCGGTACCGTGTAACCCAGTTCTCTTAGCTTTCTCGCTTGCCCTTTGGTACAAGGTGCTGAGTAATCTGGTTTACCCCATCGCTTTTGCATTTGGCGCTTGGTCATTTTTTGCTTTTGACCAAGGTGGTGCCTTGCTGCGATTTTTGCGGTTAACTTGTTACTCCAAGTCAAATCAAGCTGGTTAGCGTTTCTCACATAAGGCGTTAAGCCCTTTGCCATCCGCTTTAAAACCTTGCCTTTCTTCTTTCCTTTCTTTGGTTGCAGAGCGCGTCCGTTAACGTCTTTTTGGGAGCGAATGCGCTTTCTGGTATTGGTCGTTTCCCAACGGCCAAGGGTTTTCAGTATCCAGACTCGCTTTTTAGGTGGCAGAGCCAGCATGGCCAGCTTTTCCTGCATGTTGAGCACATCGCGCTCATTGACCTTAATTTGTGGCTTCATTCACCAACTCCGCTTCTTCTGCGGTGTAGATTTCAACGGCCTGTACTCGGTAGGTTTCCCTTCGCCAAGTGATCATTCCCGCAGGGTCAGGGATCAGCTCAATCGGCTCCATCATTTCCAGTTCAATAGCAACATCGGCTACTTCACTGCTGATCACATCAACCGAAAGGTCTGGGTCACCTAACTCATCTTCATTACGCGTGGTGTCGTAATCGCTCAGCCAGCAGGCAACCAAAGCAAGTAAGCAGCGAGGGTCCAAAAGTCGGTGTGGAAACTCTTCAATACTGACCACTGCGTTGTACTTCCAGTAACACGCGATATAACCGCCGTTCCCTCTGTCTTCACCGTTTGGCACAATGGAGCCGTTTTCCTGCCAGGCATCGATTTTGTTATCGAGCACATTGGAGTTCAGGTGACTGACGATGTAATCCGTCAGGTGCTCAAGCTTGGTTTTGTTGTAAGTGGTTTCGCTCATATCGAGTCAATCCCATTCGCACTGCGACCAAGGAGTGCGCGCACATCTTTGTTACTCTGGGCGAGAAAACGTGCCTCTTGTTCCGGTTCATCCGTTGCCACGCTTTCACCTTCTTTTCGGCGGTCTTGAGTCGCAAACTCTTTCAGCAGCTCGGCGTGAGCCCGACCATAAACCGCACGTTTGTAGAGCATGATTTTCGGGTTGCTCAGCACTGGCTTTTCACCATCTACGATCAAGCTTTCTAATCGTTCTTGGATATTTAGCGAGGCGATGGTCACCGCATAGTTCAAAGAGTCGTTATCAAACGTATGGGGAACACGACGTAAACTGCGAAATTCAGCCGTGGATAAATCCGGCCATCCTTCACCTGGTATGGCGATATCGACTGCGCTGTTAACATTTCCGCCAAAGCTCATAACGGTTCCTTGCTTATTTAAATTAGGGCGCCTCTAGCCACTGGGTCGACGGTATCGAGTTAGCCAGTTGGCTTCTCTTACCTCACCAGCCGAGGCGCGGTGGCGTAGGAGTCTTTACAAATTCTTGCCTTCGTTAATGGCGCGAATACGGGCTTCAATCTTTTTGATTTGGGTACCCACCCCCACTTTGCTGTTCTTATCGTGAGCGTGTTGAAGCAGAGCCAATGCTTTTTCCAACGTTTCCACATTTCCGACTGCCGTGGCTTGCGGCTGGCCTTCTTCATTTCGAATCAGGTATAAACCCGCGAACTTGTACCACTTGGCGTGAACCTTCTCGTGCAAGCGCCACTCTTTCTCTACCTTTTCGAATACCTGGGAGAAATAAGGCTCGATGGAATGACCACGTTCAGATTCAATCTCCGCCCATGCCAACACTTCGTCAGCACAGAACGTCGGCCAGTCACGGCGGAAGTTTTCTGGCGTTGGTAAGTCCAGCTCAATGGCTTTCATGCACCAATCAATCGCCGTATCCAGTTCTTTAACGTCGAATAGCCAAACCACCATGTTGGTAAAGATTGGGTTTTCAAACGCTTCGCCACTTTCTAAGTAGGCTTGAACATACGGCTTGTACTTCGGTACCAGTACTTCACGTTTGTGCTTAATTCGATCAGCGATGGCGTTGAATGAGCGCAAATACTTGCGGTCTTCTTCAAACTCAATCAGCTTGATGTGCAGGCTGTCGGTATCTGCACCGGAAACGGCTTCCGGTGCAGACTGGTTAGCTTGCTGTTCAATGAGCTTTCGGCGCTGTTTTGCTAATGGGCTAACCATGCATTACTCCTTAAGCTACAGGCTCAACAACGGTGACAGACTCGATAGCAGCGAACTTATTAAGATTGCCGATTGCATAACCTTCCATACGGATGTGGTTTTGCTTGAAGCGAAGCTCGTCTTCGTCATTCTTCTGCTTGCGCCACTGCGTCCCTTCCTGAGTAAGAATTTGCAGGTTTTTAGTGTTGGTTACCCAAACCATATCGGCAGGGAAGAAAGGCGGCGTATAGGCCTTTTTACCCGCAATGGTTTTGGCTAACTGCTGCGCGGCTTTGTGTTCCGTTGGTGTGTTTGCGGATTCCAGTAAGCGATGCTGCTCTGCTGCGACCAGGTTTGAACCGACGAGAACCACTAGATCAGGGTCTTGACGATGTTCTGGTGCAATCGTGGTATTGATCAGGTCTTGAACCAACGAATCTAGGTTTTTGTATGAATCCGCGGCTGCGCCTGTTGGGTCGAGTTGGGCTGAAGCAAGAACTTGGCTCGCTTTCTTCTCTTTCGCGATGGTTAACCAACCTTTGTTCACATCCTGACCAAGCGGGTTAGCGACTGGGTCTGTGTTAGCTGCGATAGACGTACCATTAAAGCCAACGCGCAACATGTCTAATGCGAAACGGCGAGAGATGGCGTTTTTCATCATGGTCAACCATTGGCCTTTTGAGCCTGAGTTTGCCCACTGAGTCATGGTTTCCCACAAGATATGTGCGCCAGAATCCGTCTTAGTCAGCTCGTAAGTATTACCACTTTGGCCGACTTCAACGCTAAAGCGACCACTGTCTTTACGACCCGTAGACAAGCCATCATCACCTACATCAACAACCTGACCTTTAATTTGCTGAACTGGCAGCAATGAGACCATGCCAAGGAAAGCATCAGACTCCATGATCGCCTGACGAAGCTTGGTTTCCATTGGTGGTGTTAGGTTAAATGACTGAGTACCCTGCGGAGCATTTGCTGCTGCTAACGTCGCTGCACAAAACTCTTGTAGGTAGGTGGTAGATAGTGCATTCAGCATTAAAAAATCTCCTCAGATGAGAACTTCTCACTGGTACCCGATGGGTTCGGCTCTTGGCCTGGTACTTCTTGTGAAAGTTCAGCGAATTTTGTTTCGAGACCGTTCACTTTCTCAGTTAACGGTTTTAGCTTTTCGTCCAGAGTGGCAGAGAACTGCTCAACAGTTGCGCCCTTCTCTTCTGGCTCTGGTGTTTCTGGCCCGTCTTGCAAGTTGAACTCTTCTTTCAGTTCTTGCTTGAACTCGCCTTTGAATGCAGAAAACTGCTCTTGCAGTGCTGCTTTAAGTTGCGCTTCGGTCACGTCGGTGTCCTCTACTTGTGATGGAGTTTCTGGCACTTCATCGCCAGAAGAGAAAAATTCATTGAATGCCGCAAAAAATCGGTCTTTGCGTGTAAAGCAATCGGAGAAGTCCACCTCTTCTAAATGGCTTGCTTTCATCTCGGTGGTTTCGCCAGATTGACGAGAAAATTGAAGGAGCGAAGTACCCGTGGAGGCTGGGGAGTCAGTCGCAGCTAGGCCCATTAAATAGCAACGTCCTTCGCCCTTGTAATCAGGATTTGGCTCGATGGATGTGAATAGCTTTTGCTTTTTTCGGTTGGCTTCGAGCATGAAGTCGTTCGGCTCTAACTTCGCGAACAGACGCATTTTGCCGCTTTCTTCCTCCGCTTTGAGCTCAATAACTTTGCCCCAGTTATCACCGTAACCATAAAATCGACGATGCTCTGGCCAGATTAGCGCGGTGTACTCTTTTGGGTCATAGCTTGCCGCCATTTGCTCAATCCAATCACGGGTAATTTTGCGCCCGTCTACGGTTGGCCCCTCAGTAGCAATGATTTTCCAGTCACTAATCTTTGGCATTTTGGTACTCAAACTTGTCATTCACATATCGGTGTGAGCAAACAATACGCCTTTGAATAACGGCTTTCAGCCACTTCAATTCCTACCAATTCGGATTTTGCCAAAACTAGAATTTTCAGGAATTTATCTAGGTCATCTGCAAGTTTTCGGCGCGTATGATGCAGCTATGGCATATTCAGATGAAATAAGAGAAGCCGCGAAAAAGCTCTATTTACGCGGTGTTCCTCCAAAAGAAATTGCAGCGCAACTGAATCTTAATAGTGAGCGCATCCTTTATACCTGGGCGGAGAAATTCGGCTGGGCGTTGTTGTTGGATGAACTGTCTGTAGAGCAGATGATTAACCGCCGTTTAGCGGTGCTGATAGATAAGGATGAGAAAACCGATCAGCAGCTCAAGGAAATGGACAAGCTAATCGATCACCACGTTAAGCTGTTAAAAGCTCACGCTGATGCAAAAGCCAAAGCAGAGCGACACCTTTCGCAAGGCAGCTCACCAAAGAGTGATGGTGACTCATCAAAACAAAGCAGCAGTAATGGCAACCGTAAAAAAAGCCGTAAGAAAAACAACATTGAGCACCTGACAGAAGATGACTTTATAGGCTGGCACGAATCCCTGTTCGAATACCAGCACACGATGCGTAACAACATCAAACAGCGCATTCGTAATATTCTCAAGTCTCGCCAGATTGGTGCTACTTACTATTTCAGTGGTGAAGCCTTAGAAGATGCGATTCTGACTGGTGACAACCAAATTTTTCTTTCTGCATCACGCGCACAAGCTGAAGTTTTCCGTAGCTACATCATTGCGATTGCTAAAGAATTTTTAGACATCGAGTTAACTGGCAACCCTATCATTCTCTCCAACGGTGCCGAGCTGCGCTTTTTGTCCACGAACAGCAAGACCGCGCAGAGTTACCACGGCCACGTTTATGTCGATGAATATTTCTGGATCCCTAAGTTCGATGAGCTGAACAAACTTGCTTCGGCAATGGCGACGCATAAGAAGTGGCGCAAAACCTACTTTTCTACGCCATCGTCTAAAATGCACCAGGCTTACCCGTTCTGGACTGGAGACCAGTGGCGCAAAGGTAAAGACTCTCGCGCCCATGTCGAATTCCCGACCTTTGATGAATTTCGAGATGGCGGGCGACTCTGCCCCGACAAACAGTGGCGTTATGTTGTCACCATTGAAGATGCCGCGAATGGTGGTTGTGACCTATTCGACATTGACGAACTGCGCGAAGAATACAGCGATGATGACTTCAAAAACCTATTCATGTGCGTATTTGTCGATGGTTCATTGTCTGTCTTTAAATTCTCTGACCTTGAAAAAGGCATGGTGGATGCCGCTCACTGGCAAGACTTCAAACCAAATAACAAACGCCCTTTTGCCACTCGGGAAGTTTGGTTGGGTTATGACCCAAGCCGCACCCGAGACAATGCCTGTTTGGTGGTTGTCGCTCCGCCTGTAGTAGCGGGTGAACGTTTCCGTGTATTAGAAAAACACTATTGGAAAGGGCTTAACTTCCAATATCACGTTTCAGAAATAGAGAAAGTTTTTCAGCGCTACAAAGTGACTTACATCGGAGTCGACACCACGGGTATTGGCGGCGGTGTTTGGGACTTAATTTCGAAGAAATACCCACGTGAAGCCCACGCCATCCACTACAGCAACGAAAATAAGAACCGCTTGGTAATGAAGATGATTGATGTCGTAGAAGCCAAACGCTTGCAGTTCGATGCGCAGCACAAAGACATTGCCATGGCGTTTATGGCGATAAAGCGTGTCCCAACGGCCAGCGGTAACGCCATGACCTTTAAAGCAGAACGCAGCGAAACGACCGGACACGCCGATGCATTCTGGGCAATCTCTCACGCCATCATTAACGAGCCGTTAGATCACTCAACACCAACTAAATCAACCTGGGCCACTGCAGCATGACCGAGCAAATGAACACTTTAGTCAAACAAGAAGAACACGCGCCAGAGTCGGTCTATCACATCGACTCCTCACCAGAGTCCATCGACTCAAACAGTTGGATGACCACCTATTCAGATTTGTTTTACAACGATGGTGACGACTATTGGGAGCCTCCTATTTCACGCAGCGGCTTGGCTGATATCGCTCGTGCCAATGCCTATCATGGTTCACTGTTGATAGCCCGAGCTAACTACGTAGCCGGACGTTTCCTAAATGGAGGCGCTACCCGCCGCCGACATATCCAAGCTTTTTGCCGTGATTACTTCACCTTTGGCGATGCTGCTTTTCTTAAAATCCGTGACGGTTTCAAACGTGTGGTTCGTTTACACTCATTACCTGGCATGTACCTTCGTAGACGTAAAAACGGCAATTTCGTCATTCTGGAACGCGACAACCAGCAACGTGAATATCGCAAGGAAGATGTTATTTTCTTGCCTCAGTACGACCCACAGCAGCAAATCTACGGTTTGGCGGATTATCTTGGTAGCATTCAAAGCAGCTTGTTGAATAAAGACGCTACTTTGTTCCGCCGTCGCTACTATAAGAACGGCGCACACATGGGTTTTATCTTCTACGCCACCGACCCAAACCTTAGTGAAGAAGATGAAGAAATGTTGAAGCAGAAGATCGCCAGCTCTAAGGGTGTGGGTAACTTCCGCAGTATGTTTGTGAATATTCCGAACGGCAAAGAGAAAGGGATTCAGCTGATTCCGGTTGGTGATATCGCAACCAAAGATGAGTTTGAGCGCATTAAAAATATTACCGCGCAGGACATTCTCGTCGGCCACCGCTTCCCAGTCGGTAAGGCAGGCATTATTCCGCAGGGCACGACCAGTTTAGGCGATCCAACGAAGATAGGTAGTGAGTACGCCAAGGATGAGATCATCCCGGTGTGTGAGCTGATTATGGACGAGGTGAACTCAGACCCAGAGGTGCCTAAGCACTTGCGGCTTAATTTCAATTTAATACATGGAGATACTGCTTAAGGACTTACTTTGAGCTGTATAAAAACACAGCCCTTTGACGTATGATTATTAAGTCAGTCAATAAGCTAGGTGTTTAATATGAGAGTGTTGTGCCCCGAATGTGGAAGCAAAAGCCGTATCCAAAAATCCAACCGCTTAACCAACAGTCATTCAGATTTATATTGCAGCTGCAGTGACCCCGAATGTGGACATACATTTGTGATGAATTTGTCTTATAGCCATACGTTGAGCCCATCGGCAAAAACGACAAGCCAACTGGCATTCAACTTGTGTAAGGCGTTGCCGCCAGAGGCACGGCAACAGCTCAAACACCAACTATCTATGTTGTAAATTACTTCGACATAAAAGCAGTACTCTCCGTTTCGCAAGCCATCTCGATAATACTCAAGATGGCTTTTTGTTTTTTGGAGTCCAACTGCCCTTTCGCATCCGCCAGTATTAAACCTGCTATGTATGCACCTGCCGCTCGAGTTCGCTCTGTCGCCTCACTATTTGCTACACCATCAATGACGATCTCTAAAGCAGACAACATGATATCGTTTTGATTTTTATCCGACATATCAACACCCTTACTAATCACCATTGAAATATACTGTATATCCATACAGGTTTCTACAGTGGTTTTTTTGACATTCCTTTGTCTTCAAAAATTTTCTTTCGTTTCTGTGAAGTAGGAATAACCTAGCCACTTCTCTACTTGAACCACCTATAACCGCGCTCCATACTCAAAACGACAGCGGCCGAGTGAGGCTTATAAATGACGATATGCGTTGTATCAACAACTCGTATTATTTGACGAAACAGCCAAAATGATGGAGACTTAGCACGTGTAAAGTAGTTTTACTAAGTCCCTCGAAATATTTAGATTGTTTTACAAAAACTGAAACTTGAACCTACATAAACAGGCTCAAGCATCAAACACACATTTTAGGTAAACCAACCAACGACACAGCAAAGGAAACGAGTATGCTTAGCTTTTTCTGTAAGAACAAAGATGAGAAACCCGATCGCTTGCTGAAGCTAATGCTTAAAAACCACGATCGAGTAACCATCAGCCACAATGGCGTTGTACGCGTAAATCTCGACAACGAAGATGTGAAGAAAGAGATTCAAAAACACATCGACAAGCTTCAAGAGCTTGAAGAATTAGATAAATACGCCGTATAACATGGGTGTTACATTAGTAGTGGTAGTCCTCATCTCGGGCTACCTTTTTTCTTACTTACATTTATCCTCACACTACAAACTGACCAGAACTGACGGTTGGCACTCATATTTCTTCGTCGCTGCCAGAGGCATTTTTTTTGCCGTGATCAGCATGATTCTGTGCTTCTTTATCGATTACTTTGATTGTATTGCCGCTCTCATGCAGCACTTTGGCTTTGAGCTGAAGAACTTCAAAGATCTTTCTATCTCCACAGAAATGCTAAAGCAAGGCGCTTGGGGGATACTGACTATACTCTTAGCATTCATTTTTGGTTTAATTACTCTTATTTGGTACTGGTTTTTCCCAGAAAGGAAAGCCTTAAAAATCGAAAAAATAGTCAGCGAAAACCACATTGAAAACTTCATTGTTGAAGCTTCTTTCACACAATTTCCTATCGCCCTTACACTTAAATCTCGAAAAACCTATATAGGCATTTGTCTTGGTGATGAGCTTATCAATAGTAAAATCGAACATATCGCTATCATCCCGCTTCTGAGTGGGTATAGGGATAAAGATGATTTATCTATCGATATTACCAACAATTACCAGAGTCACTACATTGAAGAGGGGATTGAAGAAGGTAAGCATGAAGCGCTAACTAAAGAGCATTTTAGAATTATTGTCCCAACTGACGAAGTTGAGACTTTTTCCTTTTTTGATTTGAGCACTTACATTGCGTTCAAGAAAAAAGAAATGGCGAAAAAACGTAAAGCACTTAGTACACCTTACCCCGACACATACACGTCGCACATTAGATACCATAATACACCTAATGAAGACTAAACCAACGGCCACTCATCTTCCATCTCTGGGAAGAACGACAGGTCTGGTTGTTGATACTCTTGCTTTTCTGGTTGGGCTAATGCCTGGTCCCAACCTTCAAAATTCATCCAACTATTGTTTTCTGCAGGCGTGCGGGTAACTTCAACCAGTTGAGCTGGACGAACGTTGCCGTACCCATCGACCTCCGCTGCGCGGATTTGGATACTAGTCTCATCATCAATGCGTAAACTGCTGCCTTTTAGCAGTGCGGCCAGTGCCCTTTCATCAATATTTGGTGGTGAAGTCGCCCTATCCTTCATTGGTTCAAGTATTCGGGATAGCTGATCGCTGACCTGTGACTCGCGATGCTCCGTACAGTTATTGACAGAACTCCGAGAAAAACATTTACGTAACGACATGCATTATATAAGGTATTATCCACAGCGTTTAAGGAATTCGAGAAACTAAAATGACCATTTTTATTGAGGACTTTGTAGAGTTCATAAATAAATTAAGCCCTTCTGAAAAGAAACACCTTTCAGAACTCACCCAGCTATATACATCAATTAATGACGATGAGTTGGAACAAATCAATATTGCTCTAGATGAAATTCAGAACCTCCAATCTCAACTTGATGATTTAAACAAATTAGTCAGTGGATTATCTCTCGATGAGCGACAAAGAATTGAAACAGAAACTTCTGAGTATTTTGAAGGCGATAACATTTTTTACGTCAGCGAGGAAAAACAAGAATGGGCGGTCAAGCATAGTCCCGCTGGAATCCCTTTCTTAGAAGAAAGAATTGAAGAGCAACTCGCAAGTCTAAAAGAGGAAATCGGGATCTAGAATCTCTAGCTTACCTGCATTCTTACTTTCAAAATCCAGGCTCATTAGACAAAACTAAGCCTTTGTCTATACGGAAAGTGGAGAGCCTGGAGTCTAGCTTGCAAACCTTTTACTTAAGATTTTGCCCCCCTCTTTTCTAACTCAACATGGGCAAAAGCCGCCCCTCTAGATAATCTGCGGCAACACCATTCCAATAGCTATGCTCACTTTCGTCGATTTCAAAGTGGGGAACGGGCTCATTCAGCAATGACTGCCAGTATGACTGATTGTCTTTAAATCGATGATATTCCGTTTGATAATAGTAGGTTGCACTCTGTTTGATGTCACTCAAATCCACATCTCTACAATTCAATGACCATCCTCTAGCACCTGCAGCCCAAAGCATAAAATTATCGACTTTATCTTTGGCCTGTTCGCCTTCGAAAGTGATGCAGAATCGATTACTCGTATTAACGTGCACTCCCCTGCTATGTAAGTTCTGACTCAGCTTTTCGGCCTGCTTTTCCAAACGGATGATTCTCTGATAAAGCTTGTTCTGATATTCCTCAGATTTCTGCTGCTTTTTGGCGATCGCTTTGGCCTTGATGGTTTGCTCTTTGGCATTTCGTAGCTTGCGGATTTGCCGCTTAATTGGCTTTTTCCATTGCTCCAGTTTGTAGCCTAACTCCTTAATTATTGCGGTCATATTGCCAGCTTCAAACGAAGCAAGAGTTTCCCAGGCAGGAGCTCTTGAGCACTTCGCGATATTGTATCGATTTCCCTTGATTAGCCCTTGGTCAGCATTTTCACCTTTAGCGGCATAACCGACTGCTTTGATAATGTAAGAACTGGCGGCTTTTGGCTTTTTGATTCGCTCTAATTTCGCAAACCCATGCCCCCATATCTTTTCAAGTCGCTTGGCCCAAGGACTAAAGAGATGCTCTGGTACTGTCCAACGTAGCAAAATATGAACGTGTGGATTAGGCTCTCCATCTTCATTGGCTGGACACTCGGCTACCCATATGTAATGGAAATCAGCAGGTAAGTTAGTCGGCCCAACATCGCTGGGTTGAGCATGTTTAGCAACCTTCTCCTGGGATAAGTCGCAGTACTTTCGTCCACTATCTTTGTCAACTTGGATGGTATGATCCGCAACCCAGCCGCGTTGATACATTTTCTTTGCGCCATCAAGAAAACGAGAGACTTCTTTACCTATCGTTGTCTCTAAGGTTTTTTCCATCGAGAACTCTTGCTTGGGCTTTTGTTTAAGATCGCAATACGGCCCGGCTATGACACTGCCCTGGTTCATAGCTTTAACACGCTTACTATCTAAGGTTGGAAACAGCCAGTATTCTCCACCAATATCCGTGATTGGTTGGTCAACTTTCTTTTCACCACGCTTAGGATGTACTGTCACCATGTTGCGCTTATAGATTATTGGATGATGCGACCCCATGCTGACACACTCACTTCCATCCAACATTCCACCGAATATGGCCATTCGTTGTGCCTTGGTGAAAGTCAGCGTGAGAAAAGTAGAGAAACCACCATGGCAAGCTGCAGTGTAAGCCCCTGCCTCAAAGATTTTAGAAACAGAACGGGACGTCAACTTTTCCGAGAATCTCTCACCACTGTTTTCCGAAGGCGCAGCACTAGATGGCGTTTCGGTTACCGCCTGAAACTTATAAGTTTCATTCCAAGACCGGTGCATTAGCTGCATTGAAATAGGAATCTTTTTAGGTTCGCCTTGCCCTCGTTTTCCATTCTGATTGAGAATGGCAGGTTTGGAGCGCTCGTTCGTTTCATACAAAGCATCATGGCTGAAGTTGGCGTCGGCATTGCTGATGATACTTTTAGGGCGTAGAGACTTGCTCAGACTCATCAATTGCTTAATTTGCTTGTCTTTTCTGTGGCGAAATTTCTCTGTCGGACTTTTGCGCCCTTTGACTAGCCTATACTCTTCGGCGATTCTCGCCGCCGCTTCGCGGTCGTGTTCCGAGAGATAATTTACAGATTTATAGAAGTCAGTTCGCTCTTGAAGATCTCGCTCACGCTTAGACTTTCGATTGGGAACGCGGTCATATATCGCTATTTTTTTGACCATTCCACTATCCAGAAGCGCTTGTTCTTGGTCTGAGTAAATTTTGGAACCTAAAAAACCAGCATTATAGCTGGCGTCATTATTTTTGATTCGGTCCAGGGGCATCACTGCCCCGCCGATATAGAGAAGGTCAGACTGGTTCATACTCTATCCCTAATTTTTCTTTCGAAAACTTAACGAATAGTCTCTGTGTATCAGGAGACTTCAGAAAACCTTCGACCTCTTCGAGTCGAATAGTCATGGTTATGCCCCATCCTTCCGGCCCAGCAAAATATGCAATAGCACACTTTTCATAAGTCTTTGTTCGTCCTTCCAAAATTTGAATGACATCATCACCGACACTAACTGAAGTGATCCTTTTATTTTTCATACCGCCTCCAGTTCTTGGGTCGTTACCAACATAAAGCCGCCTTTCCCATTGCCTTTGCTCAAAACGCCTTTGGTTAAATGAGTGCAACTGAGGGATACACACGCTTGTTCGATCGCTTGATCTAGCGAGTCGAAGTCGCCAACCATTACATTGGCAACTTCTTGAGTGTCTTCATGGCGGATAACACCGCCAGCTGGACAAAGCATTATTGCGGCGTATTGCATGACTCGCGCTCCTGTTCCTTTAAGTAGCGACTTGCCTCATCAATGAAAGAGCGCCCGCCTTCCACCGTTAACTCTGCATCGATAGTCGTGTACCCAGCAGAACGCGTAATCTCATAGCCAGCTTCAATGCAGTCACAACACTCTTCCAATCGATCTTTCAACATTTCAATTAACTGGTTGGCTTCGCTCGAACTAATACTCATACTGCGTCCTCCGATTCAATTTGGTCGCGACGAACAGCAATGCGTTCAATCAGGTAATCTTCAATATTTAGTAGTTCTTCTAGCGCACGCTCTTTATCAATCAATACAACGTTATGAGCGTTATTCGTTGTGTTTTCGTCGAACACAATCACGTTAAGAAGGCTCATTTTCGATGAGTACTCGATACGAATACTGATGATGTCTGAGCTATCCAACGCCAAAGCGAACAGACTATTGATGGTTGTTTGGATAGCGAGTTTGTTTGCAACTTCATTTAGATTCATCTTTTATGCTCCTACGCTAAGACGAAAAAAAGCCCCCTGTTACAGGGGCAAAGGCTTGGAGAATTAATGCGTACTACTGAGTTGGTAATGCTTGAGGCGTCGAACATCACCAAGATTGCGATCGAACAACGTCGCGATTTCTTTAATCTGTTGCATGCCGTTACGGATTTTTTGAAGTTCCAAATCATTGAAGCTTTCAAACTCTCGCACGTGCTCCGAGGCTTTCAGATCACCGGCGACTAAAACCATACCGCGAAAACGTGGTGGCATAGCGTCCCACAATTTTTTCAACTTGCCGCGTGTAGCGGAACCATTGAACAAGGCTTTACAAGCGGCAATGCTCTCGCTGGCGTTGGGTATTTGCTTTTGTTGTTCTTGTTGAACAGCTAGCTGACTCATTGGTTCTCCTTAGGCTAAGCCTGGAAGTGGCGCACCGTTGGCGAGGAAATCTGTGCCCATTTGCATGAGTGGCTGAAAGCCGGTGGTGCGATTTTCTAAATCGTTGACGAACAAAACCAAGTTGCCGATGGCCGCTTGAACCTTGGCAATGGTTTTGCGCTTTTGACTGCGAGGTAAACGGTCTGCGCTGCACATGTGCATTGCATCGCTAGACAGCTCACCTGAATATTGGTTGTTAAGTAACGTGCGCTCTAGAAGGTTCTTCTCTTCCCCGTCTTGAGGTAACTGAACCGTCACGACACCTAGGTCAGCAAAGAGTGTGTTCACAATGGTGTAATCGCCGGATTCTTTACTCAGCAATGCCAAATCCACTGGATCTAGTTTGTGAGGCTGCTCTGGGTTTAGCTTGTTACGCAGCATTCTCCCAGTTAGGCCAATGCGTGGAGCCAGCTTTTCCATATTGTGATTGATGGCGAAGTCGCAGCATGCAGCGTTAAAAGATTGCTGTTTGCGTTCGCGGAATCCGCACATAGCGATATTTGCGTCCATGATCCACACTCTTACATGAAAAGCGGTACGTGAATGACAACCAACTCAAACTCATTTAGCCACATTAGGCAGTGTATTTTGGTTGGAATAAGAGAGGAAAAACCCATGACTTAGCCCAGTGCAGCAATGGCTTCACGAGCCGCCATTTCGTGCATAGCAACCATGTTAATCAATGGCTTATCTCGACGTTTATCTTTTGGTTTGATGATGACGCGACCTTCAGTCACATATTGTTTGATAGTGCCCATCGGCAAACCAGTAAGGCGAGAGTATTCTTCGTAAGTCACATATGGGCTGAGTGGAGGTATCTTGTACGTTAACATGGTGATATCCTTGCGTTTATGTCTATCTTTATCGGCTGTCACTTGCTTTGGTCGGCGTGACTTCCGGAACACAAGAATTATTGATCTCATTTGACATACTTACAAGATCTTATTTGAGTATTTATGGAATTTATTTGGGACAAGAATCACAATTAGGTTTTATATGAGCATTAATGACAACCAAGAAATATTGCCATACGACTACTTAAAGGGACGGGAATTCACTGAAAATCTCAAAAGAGTCCTAAGCTGTCGAAACCTAGAAGAGTTGAGTGAGATTTTGAGCATACCAAAATCTACCTTTACAACATGGAACGCCCATGACAGAACATCTCATGAGCTCATGGTTAGACTGCACTTAGCTCTAGGTATCCCAGTTGAAGAACTTGCGTTGAAACTAGAAGACAAGGCAAGGCTAGACTTTTCAAAGAAGCATATTGCGTGGACGCGTAATAACACTAAACCACTAATTTTTGATAAGCCCGTTTGTGATACTGTCAAGGAGCATGCCGAGACTCATACGATATCAACCTTTTGCTTATCTAATGGCAAACTAATTGATACGGGTTGGATTGCTTACCCAAAAAGAAGATTCAATAGTTATAACCTTCGTCCAAACAAAACAATTGAGCTTGAAACCAATACCGCTCATTACTTAGTTGATGTTGATGAAACTGATCCTGTTACTGGCGACTACTTGATTAGTATTGATGAACGGCACTCACTAAATCATATTCAGCGTTTACCAGGTAAAAAACTTGCCGTGGTGTTTGGTGACAGTACCGTTGAAATCTCAGAAGAAGATATAAAAGTAATTGGCCGCGTAGCGGTAGCGTTGGAGAAGAAGTGATGAATCAAAATCAGATGGCTTACCTTGCTAGTCTACTCGAACAGTTCATTCACGAAATAGAAGCGGTAGCTACGAAAGAAAAGTATATATTAAACCTCCGTTCAGATACTCTGCTGCTCCTTGAAACGCTTAGAGACCCATTTACTTTGTGGGGTGTAGATGATCGGTTACTCACTGAGCTATCATCGTACAGAAAGAAATTACAATCATCTCCAGTTAGGTCACTTTACCCAAAGATTTTAAGCTATAAAAATCAAATAGTTAGTGAGCTTGGAAAGTTAATTTCCAGTATAAAGAACGAGACTAAAATATCAGATGATTCCCCGGAAGCGTCGGGATTGCTACAACAACTTTCAGTACGTCAGGACGAACTGAATGAAGCCATAGCAGATAGCCTACAAAAAGTAGATGAGCGAACTGGCGCAGCAGAGCGTCACGTTGACAGGGTACAACGAAATGCCATTGCCGAGATTCGTAGAGAAGTAAGCGAGTTAAAAGAGGCTCATTCTGCTGAACTCACGGTTCAAAAACGAGATGCGGTCAGTGATATTGAAACCACTTTAGAAAAAGCAGGCTCCAAATTATCGCTTACCATTAAAGAAGCTACTGACACGCTACTTAAGCGACATCAACAAGATTACGATAAGTTATACATTGAGCTTAACAACAAGACTCAAGATCAAATTAGGCAGACAGATGAAATCCGTTCTGATTTTGACAGAAAAATTGACACATTAAATTCTGCATTTGAACAACAAGCGGAAAACCTTAACTCTCGCTTCGACCAAGAGCAAGAGTCGTTTAAGCTAGCTTTTCAAGATTCAATCAAACAAGAAGTTGCCAACTATAAAACTGTTCGGCGGCTTCTTAAAGAACAGCTAGATGAAGCAAAAGAAGTTGTTGGCACATTATCCAAAAAGGCACTGGCTCACGAGCATCTCAAACAGGCCGAGAGAGAAGCGTTCGCTTATTGGGGTTTTCAGGGTGCCGGATTATTATTCCTGTTTACGGCGATACTAATGAGTGTGGCAATATTCGGTGATTCTCTTGGTCTAAGACTTCCGTGGCTCACATGGCTCGTTGAATTTTCCGAAACCAGTGGTGCGATACAAATTCAAGGCTCTACGGCGGCTGGAAGTGCTTCTGAAGCCACTTGGTTTTTCAAGAGAATATCGATAGTTGTATTACTGACTGCTCCGGGTCTGTATCTGCTAAAAGAAGCAGCGAACCACCGCGCAAAAGAAAACCTTTATCGCCAACGCGGTGTGCAACTGGCTTCTATCACTCCATACCTTAAAGAGCTGGAAGAAACTGAACGTAATTCCATCAAGAAAGAACTTGTTCAGTCATTTTTCTCCTTCCATGACGGCAAAGCAGACACTCAGAACGTACCTGATTTCTTACGTGACCTGAAAGAAACGACGAAGATTATACGTTCAATCGACAGAGCAACTCAGCCAACAACTAATAAGCGCACTTTCAGACGCCGCAAACGTCTAACTTCGTCAGTGGAGAGCTAACAGAATATGGAAAATTTAGTTATTCAAAAATTTGCTGAAATCGACTTAGGTGATCCATTCTTTGACACCTTGAAGAATGACTACAAAGAGTTTGAGCAGTGGTTTGAACGCAAGTCAGATAATAATGCTTTAGTACTTTACAACAGCACGGGGCAAATTGAAGGCTTTCTGTACTGTAAGTACGAGAAAGGCCCCGGTGATGACACCGACCCTTTACTACCAAACACTCAGCATATGAAAGTGGGCACCTTTAAGTTTAACCCCAAACAAACAAGACGTGGTGATCGTTACCTTAAGAAAATCTTTGACTATGCACTAGCGTATCAACCTAATGTAGATGACATTTATGTCACTGTATTTGGTGATAAACATCCGTACTTAGCAGAACTTTTTCAACGTTACGGCTTCAAAAAATATGCTAATAAGGTAACACCTAATGGTACAGAAGATGTGTTACTTCGTGATCTGAATAGCTTTGTGGGCGATGTTGACAAGGATTACCCCTTCATCAATACGAAAGGAAACAATAAGTACCTACTTAGTATATTTCCTCACTTCCATACGAAGCTATTTCCTGACTCAAAGTTACTTACGGAGAGTCCTAACATCGTTCGTGACATATCACACTCGAACAGCATCCATAAAATCTACATATGCGCTATGGCAGATGTAATGAAGTTTCAGCGTGGGGATGCTATCGTTATCTACCGAACAGGTGACGGACAAGGGGCTGCAGAGTTTCGTTCTGTCGCAACATCACTATGCGTTGTGGAAAACGTTCGTACTATTGATCAATATGAAAGTGAAGATGCTTTCGTAGACTATTGCTCTAAATTTAGTGTTTTCACAAAAGATGAATTACGTACTATCTACAGGCAGAAAAAGTACCCTTATATAATCAATTTTACTTACAACACCGCTTTACCAAAACGCCCTATTCGACAAAAACTGGCCGATTACGCTGGCTTAAATCGAGACGACTACTGGGGCGTTTTGAAGTTAACGGACAAGCAGTTCGACAACATTATTGAACTATCAGAGCTTGATACAAGAATACTGATTAAATAAAAAAAGAAGCACTTAGGTGCTTCTTTTTCTTCAACCTTTTATAAATGCTTCGATTGTATCTGTCGAAGATCCTGATTGATGGATATGATGCTCAATACCTTTCAATTGAGCATATTCTAGTGCTCGATGCCTCTCTTGATTCTGCAATTCAGACAACACTTCTTGGTTCAAAGCGTGACCATCACGTGCGTGTAAGCGTTCAAAGATCGTCTTTGTTTCAGCTGAGACTAATACAATTGAGCTCGGCTTTATTTCATCAAAAACATCATAGCTCAACGAAATGATATCTTGGCTATTACCGACTAAGCAAAAGTGTCCATCAAGCAAAAACTCACTATCTTCTATCTTAGATAAACCGTTTATTAATGCTCTTTGGTTTCGTTCTGCCGTCGTGACTTCCTTCGTTTCCTCAATATAGTCAGAATTTTGTTTAATTAAATCACTGCATGAGTAAGTAGGGATGTTTAACGACTGTTGTAAATGTTTACAAAGCGTCCCCTTTCCGACGCCATGAACACCTGCCACAAAGTGAATTTTTTTCATCTTTTACGTCCTGTAATAAAAAAGCTGGGCATCAGCCCAGCTTCAATCAATTCATACACAAGTTCGAGTTACTATCTAAGTACTTGAACGACTGAGGTGCCTTAAAGTTTGGTTCTACCTCGTATGGGTCTATCGGATTATCATACTTCACTAAGTTTTTGATTTCGATAGCGTAAGCAACTTCTCTACCATCAAAGTACGCATCAAAGAACTCTTTATTTATACCAGAAGCTTGTTGGGTTTCATTCCATAACTCTTCTGGTGACTTCGCCAAAATATGGCCAATAGTGAACTCGCCTATGATTTTGCCTTCTGGCATTGTCGAGTAGATAACTACAGACCTTACCTCCGGTCTTTTGAAGACTGCTTTCCGGTACTCAAACAATTTTTCTTTAGAGAGTATTTTATCAACAAACTCCGGTTTAATAGACAATAGTGCTTTCATGAAAGTGCTCTTAAATCTTTGTAACCACAAATTCTAAACTCATACACTCAATATTTCATCAGAAATTCTGACGATGTGCGAAGTTTATTCAGCTAAACATTGAACCCTTCACTCAAAGTGATACTGTATAAGTATACAGTTATAAAATTAAATTACTATGTCTATCCGTAACTTAAAAGACGGCAGTAAAAAAACTTGGATCTGTGAGTGTTACCCACAGGGCCGTACTGGTAAACGTGTTCGTAAACGCTTCGCTACCAAAGGCGAAGCAACTGCGTATGAACAATTCGTCATGCGCGAAGTTAACGATAAACCGTGGCTTGGTGATAAACCCGATCACCGTCGCCTGTATGATTTAATTGAGTTGTGGTTTAAGCTGCATGGCAAGAATCTCAAATCTGGGAAGCATACTCGCTTGCGCTTAGAAAGCATGGTTTCCGACTTAGGTAATCCAATAGCTTCACAGCTTAACGCAAAGCAACTCGCTACTTATCGAGCTAACCGTGCCAACAAAGGCAGAGGACAGGAGCATAAAGAGCTTTCCATCGCTTCGAATAATGTGGACTTTGGGTTGCTAAAGGCGATGTTCAATAAGTTGATAAAGCTTGGAGAGTGGAAACTGCCTAATCCGGTCGATGGTATTGAGGCAATCAAAAAGCCTGAGTCCGAACTTGCGTTCCTGACCGAACAGGAAATTCGTCACTTGTTTGAGGTTGCTCAACAAAGCCCGATTGGTGATGAGCTAACGAAGATATATAAGGTTTGCCTGGCGACTGGTGCGCGTATCAGGGAAGCGATTTATCTGAAAGGCTCTAACCTGACGAAATACCGCATTACCTACAACAACACCAAAGGCAAACGAAACAGAACGGTACCGATTTCTGAAGAGTTGTATAACCAAATCTATAAGCCAACCAATGACCGGCTTTTCACTTGCGGTTACGGCGTGGCGTACAAATGGCTAACTAAAGCCCTGCCCCATTTACCAGAAGGCCAAGCAACTCACGTTTTACGTCATACGTTCGCGAGCCACTTTATGTCTAATGGCGGCAACATTCTTGTATTGAAGGAAATCCTAGGCCATCAGCATATCGACCACACGATGATTTATGCGCACTTTTCACCAAACCATTTGAGTGATGCGGTGAGGTTTAATCCTCTGACAACTCTAGATATCTAGAGTTGATAGCGTTAAACCTTCGTTAATTTTCATCGTATGAGTACCATGATTGATATTGGCTCGACGTAACTGCATGCCCATCTTTTTTCTGTTGGTTACATTCCCGGCACAAAAGCTGAAGGTTGGACACATCATTGAAGCCATGCTTTGCTAAAGGAACTATGTGGTCATAATTTGTATGATTATCAAGGTTTATGGTTCCGGATAGGTCCTTATCACACAAAACACAACGCCCACGATCTCGGAAAAAAACAGCTCTTTGCGCCCATTTGGGTATAGCATGCCTCTTGATTATTCCTAGCCTAGAAAACCATACTTCAGCTTCTTCAGCAACAGGTTCATCGGCACTCATCTCTAAGGCTCTCGCCAACATATCATTGAACGTTAGCATCAATTCCCTATTTTGAAAAAGGACATGGAATATTTCTTTGACTGTTTGGCGAACTAAATCTTCATAAGACTGACTAAGACGAGTTTCCTCAATAAAATTATCGAGGTCATTAACATCAAAGTTTGATAACGACTTTCCAGAACTGGCTAGATAATTCGCAAAACTTTGATATTCAATTTCGTGAAAATCAAACGCCCTTTCAATAGGAAGTTTGTCGAGATTATAGTGTTCACGAACTGCAGCATTAGTCCTTGTCTTACCGGCTAACTCATTTAGATCAACTTCAAACGCTTCTTCCGAATATACATCTTCTACAACAAACTCTATAAAGTAATGAAACGCAGAGTATTTCTGAAAAGGGTTAGCCAAATAGAAGATTTGGTCATCACAATAAAAGTCATGAAGCCTACGTATATATGAGAATTGATCTCGTAAAATATTATGTATGACGTTACAAAAGTAGTATGTCTCGTAAAACTTAGCTTGAAGCATCAAGCCTCCTTGAAATTTAACGCTTATCAATGACACTAAGCCGCTTTCCCTACCTCTATGAAGTAGCCTTTCATATAGTACTTCAATTTACAATCACTAGGTCAGTCGAAGAACAATAGATTGGATAACTTCAAACAACCTGAATGCTAGAGCTTTTACGATACACTATGTGACCACCAAGCGACTCTATCGAAAGTTAACTGTCAGACATCAAGCACCAACAGTTCAATGGCGACAAAATGGCGGCAGAGGTCAGTTTATGTCGTTATCTATAAGCTATCACCAGATTGATTTGTTTATATAACTCTTTATATAACAAGGAATAGCAAGGGGTGGAGGGGTTTCTAAGGACTGTGAGACATAATAAAGCTTTATGTTCATTCCACTAACCTAAAAAGAAAAAGGAGCCAGTACGGCTCCTTCGTATTCTATCGCTAAATGTGAGTATTTACGAATTACTCAGCTTGATCTTCAGCGCGCGCTGCTGCTTCTTTGATTAGAGGCTGCAGTTCACCTTTTTGGAACATTTCTAGAATAATGTCACAACCGCCGATAAGCTCACCTTCAACCCATAGTTGAGGGAAAGTTGGCCATTGCGCGTACTTTGGTAACTCAGCACGGATATCTGGGTTTTGCAGAATGTCTACGTAAGCGAACTTCTCACCACATGCCATTAGTGCCTGTGACGCTTGAGAAGAGAAACCACAGCTAGGTAGTTTCGGTGATCCTTTCATGTACAGCAGGATTGAGTTTTCAGAGATCTGCTGTTTGATTTTGTCGATAGTTTCCATCGCTTCCTCATTCATGGGTTTGAACTTTATTTATTTGCCACATTCTACTCAATAACGACAGAATAAAAACCATATAATTAATAAGGCTTAATTTTAGGTTGCTCATTGGCGAGCAATGCAGCACTTCACCACTGCTAACCTCTTAAAATATTTTCATATCGGGGTTTTAATAAAGTAAAAACTTGCTAAAATACTTAGCAAGTCAGCCTTAAAGGCGACATAGCTATAAAAAAACACTGGAAGCAATCGAAAGGTCATCCTTTCAAATCAATGGAGAATCGAGTAATGGCATTTGAACTACCAGCTCTTCCTTACGCGAAAGACGCACTAGAACCACACATCTCAGCAGAGACTCTAGACTACCACCACGGTAAGCACCACAACACTTACGTTGTTAAGCTTAACGGTCTTATCCCTGGTACTGAGTTCGAAGGCAAAACTCTAGAAGAGATCATCAAGACTTCTACTGGTGGCGTATTCAACAACGCAGCGCAAATCTGGAACCACACGTTCTACTGGCACTGTCTTGCTCCAAATGCGGGCGGCGAGCCAACTGGCGCAGTTGCAGACGCAATCAACGCAGCATTCGGTTCTTTTGAAGAATTCAAAGCGAAGTTTACTGATTCAGCAATCAACAACTTCGGTTCTTCATGGACTTGGCTTGTTAAGAAAGCTGATGGCTCTCTAGAGATCGTTAACACTTCTAACGCTGCTACTCCTCTAACAGAAGAAGGTACAACACCACTTCTAACTGTTGACCTATGGGAACACGCGTACTACATCGATTACCGTAACGTACGTCCTGATTACATGAACGGCTTCTGGGCTCTAGTAAACTGGGACTTCGTAGCTGAGAACCTAGCGAAGTAATATACTTCCCCCTAAGTTCAATTTAGTCTTATTCAAAAGCTCGCTATTTAGCGGGCTTTTTTGTTTCGCCTTCCCTAGCACCTTTAAATAATTCCCTCTTTTACTAAAGTTCTTCTTATCCACGCCGTTAAAAGAGCATCGAGCGAGGAACATCATGCAAATTCATACTTTAGACAAAGCTGCAATTATCAACGAACTTCAGTTCGGTAATGGTATTAACCATGCCGTACACGACGGTCGTCGTGCGGATTTCTCGCTGATTCTGTCTATGTTCTCTAATGATGTTCGCGATGTGGTCCCAGTTGAAGAGGTCCAGGAAGTCATCACCAGTGACAGTATTCTTCGCCAACAATTGGGTTTATCGCAACCTCAAGCTCTTCGTTCTGATAGCAGCAGCTATGAACTCGCAGCTGAACAAGCGAAACAGTTTCACGATGCAGGATTGCCTTCCGCAAAGCTGAGCCATTACCTAAAACCAGATGCGCTGACTTACCTGCCTGAAGACACATTCAACCTACCAGAGGAGGTTTATCACAACCTATCTGGTCATGAGCGACGCAGATTGGGCGAACGCAACAAACAACTGATCCCAGATGCTGGGCTATATAATCAGCTAGTGACGGCTCAACGTCAGCATCAAATTCAAGCTAAAGCATAGAGATCCGCTTTTTATCCAATAGCTTGCAATACCTACACGTCAGAAATGTGACGTCTTACAAATTACCGCACAATAGTCCTCACTCGAAAGCGTTAGTTTGAAGCCTTTCACACTGAACTCAACGAATTTCAACCATGCTATTAGCACAAACCACTGGTGTATTGTTTTTCACATATGGATACAGTGAAGGTGCTATGGATATCAAAGAATCAATTATTCTCGTCACGTCTGCAGGTTCGGTTATAGGAAGAACCTGTGCAAATCACTTTGCTCACCTTGGAGCAACGTTGATTCTTTGTGACCAAAATTCTAGCGCTTTGAGAGCGAGCTATGAGCAAATCAGCGCTTTCACTGACAAAGTGTATGCGATGAATGTGTGTAGTGATAACACAACGTCCATTAACTTATTGTTTGACCAGATAGAATCACAGCTACGTGCGACACCAGATGTGATTGTTAATTGCTGGACCAGCTCTCCTATGCCTGGCTTAATGGCGCCAGAACCAATGAGTACTTACATTGATCACTTGTCGTCTGCGGCACGCTTCCTTTATACCTACGGCCAAGTAGGAGCAGAGCGCTTTCGAGCCAGAAACAAGAAAGGCGTCATTGTTAACGTCATTTCTCATGACAACCATGAAGACTTTACGGGAGTTGAAAGCATGGCGGCGTTGGTGTCAGGTTTTACTCACAGCTGGGCAAAAGAACTCACACCATTCAACATTCGAGTGGGCGGCGTTATTCCCTCGGTAAATCATACAAAAGAAGAGCTCAACGAGAGACACTGGGCTGAGATCCAAGACGAACTAGTCCGCAACACAGCATACATCGTCGCGAATGAATACTTCAGTGGCCGAGTAGTTGCGACCGAAGTGTAAGCATACACAGCAACTCTGTTTTCCCAAGCCAGATGTAACTCCTGCACCAAAATAAAAAAAGCCCCAGTCATTTGACTGGGGCTTTAACCTTTTCCCGATTAAGGTTCCGTGCTAGCGAAAACCTTGCTCACTCGATTTTTTAATTACGCGTCAGCTTTTTCTTTCTTTGCTTTAGGTGCTGCTTTTGCTGCTTCTTGGTCTGCTTTCTTCTTGATAACAGTTGTACCTTCGAAAGTTTCGCCTTCAACAAATGCTTTACCGTAGTAAGAAGCCATCAACACATCTTTAAGTTCGCTGATTAGAGGGTAACGTGGGTTCGCACCAGTACATTGGTCATCGAACGCTTCTACCGCTAGCTCATCCAGTTTCGCTACGAAATCTGATTCAGCAACACCTGCCGCTTGGATAGACATTGGGATGTCTAGGTTAACTTTTAGTTCATCCAACCATGCTAGTAGACGTTCAATCTTCTGAGCAGTACGGTCACCTTCTTGGCTTAGGCCTAGGTGGTCAGCAACTTCAGCGTAACGACGACGTGCTTGTGGACGGTCGTATTGAGAGAACGCAGTTTGTTTAGTTGGATTGTCGTTCGCGTTGTAACGTACCACGTTAGAGATAAGTAGTGCGTTAGCTAGGCCGTGTGGCAAGTGGAACTCAGCACCCAGTTTGTGAGCCATTGAGTGACAAACACCTAGGAATGCGTTCGCAAATGCAACACCAGCGATAGTAGCTGCGTTGTGTACTTTCTCACGAGCGATTGGGTCATTTGCACCGTTCGCATAGCTTGATGGTAGGTACTCTTTTAGCATCTTAAGTGCTTGAAGAGCTTGGCCATCTGAGTATTCGTTAGCAAGAACTGATACGTAAGCTTCTAGAGCGTGAGTTACTGCATCGTAACCACCAAATGCTGTTAGAGACTTAGGCATGTTCATTACTAGGTTCGCATCAACGATTGCCATGTTTGGCGTGATTTCGTAGTCAGCTAGTGGGTATTTCGCACCAGTCTTGTCGTCAGTAACAACCGCGAATGGAGTAACTTCTGAGCCAGTACCTGAAGTTGTAGTGATACATACAAGCTCAGCTTTTTTACCCATTTTAGGGAACTTGTAGATACGTTTACGGATGTCCATAAAGCGCATTGCTAGTTCTTCAAAGTGAGTTTCTGGGTGTTCGTACATTACCCACATGATTTTCGCTGCATCCATTGGTGAACCACCGCCTAGCGCTAGGATAACGTCAGGTTGGTAGCTAGCCATTTGAGCCGCACCTTTTTCTACTACAGACAGTGTTGGGTCAGCTTCAACATCGAAGAATGTTTGAACTTCCATGCCTTGAGCTTTCAGTAGGCTTACTACGTCATCTGCGTAACCGTTGTTGAATAGGAAACGGTCAGTTACTAGGAATGCACGTTTCTTACCTTCTAGGTCGCCAAGCGCGATTGGAAGGCTACCACGACGGAAGTAGATTGACTTAGGTAGTTTATGCCACAACATGTTTTCAGCTCGCTTCGCTACAGTTTTCTTGTTGATTAGGTGTTTAGGACCTACGTTCTCAGAGATAGAGTTACCACCCCAAGAACCACAACCTAGCGTTAGAGATGGCGCAACGTTGAAGTTGTACAAGTCACCGATACCACCGTGAGTAGTCGGGATGTTGATTAGGATACGAGCTGTCTTCATCTTGTCACCGAAGTAACGGATACGATCAGCGTTAGTATCTTGGTTAGTGTAAAGACCAGATGTGTGGCCGATACCACCAATCTCAACCATAGTTACCGCTTGAGCAACCGCGTCTTCGAAATTGTCAGCACGGAATAGACCTAGAGTTGGAGATAGTTTCTCGTGAGCGAATGCGTCATCGTGAGATACTTTACCCAGACCTTCACCAACAAGAACTTTAGTGTCTGCTGGAACTTTAACGCCTGCCATTTCAGCGATTGCTGCTGCTGGCTGACCTACGATTTTCGCGTTTAGCGCGCCATCGATAAGAAGAACTTTACGAACTTTATCAGCTTCTGCTTTGCTTAGGACATACGCTTTGTGAGAAGCAAAACGCTCTTTCACTTCGTCGTATACTTCGTCAACTACGATTGCAGCCTGCTCAGAAGCACATACTACACCGTTGTCGAAAGTCTTAGACATAAGGATAGAAGCAACAGCACGTTTGATGTCTGCTGTTTCATCGATAACAACAGGAACGTTACCTGCACCTACACCGATTGCTGGCTT
Organism: Vibrio sp. 1078-1; assembly: GCF_033340475.1. NCBI lineage: Bacteria > Pseudomonadati > Pseudomonadota > Gammaproteobacteria > Vibrionales > Vibrionaceae > Vibrio > Vibrio sp. 1078-1. Next base: position 127,315 of record NZ_JAWOWM010000006.1, on the reverse strand, counting down.
ACCAGAAGAGTAAGCGGCTTTAACCATGCCTGGACCACCAGTTGCAAGGATAAGAGCGATGTCATCGTGTTTCATTAGAGCGTTTGAAAGCTCAACAGAAGGCTGGTCGATCCAACCGATGATGTCTTTTGGTGCGCCTGCTGCTACTGCTGCATCTAGAACGAGTTTAGCTGCATCGTTAGTTGAGTTTTTCGCACGTGGGTGTGGTGAGAAGATGATACCGTTACGAGTCTTCAAAGAGATTAGAGATTTGAAGATCGCTGTAGAAGTTGGGTTAGTCGTTGGTACGATACCGCAGATGATGCCTACAGGCTCAGCGATAGTCATAGTACCTAGGTTGTCATCCTCTTCTAAGATGCCACACGTTTGTTCGTCTTTGTATTTGTTGTAGATAAACTCAGAAGCAAAGTGGTTCTTGATTACTTTATCTTCAACAATACCCATACCAGATTCTTCTACCGCTTGTTGAGCTAGCGGGATACGGGCCTGGTTAGCTGCAAGCGATGCTGCACGAAAGATTTTATCTACTTGCTCTTGAGAGTAAGTAGCGAACTCTTCTTGCGCTTTCTTAACGCGAGCAACCATTGCATCTAGTTCAGCCATATTAGTTACAGGCATAGGGAATCTCCTAAAATTAACAAATATTAAAAACTTTTTACTAAGGCTATTACTTATCGTTTTTACTGTTTATCAGTCACTTAGAAAACAAACGTCTTAGTAAATTGCTTTCAGGACTGAGTATAATATTTCATAGTGTGAAAAAAATTGACTTGGATCAGTTCTCACCACCTAAATACTACCAAAGTGGTGCCTCATCACACCAAAATGACATAAATCACTGATAAACAAATAAATTAACTTTCATTTTTTATTGAGTAAAAAAGAAGCAAATGGACAAATAAATAAAAGAAACTACAACAACCTGTAAAAAAGTTTCATTTTTGACCAACAAAATTACATGTAGGCCCAATTCTTTGTGCTACTGAGAGTATATCGAACCGAATACATCTCTCTACAAACCACCTTGGTTTTTATCAAAAATGTGCGAATGTTAACGTTTATGTAAAACAGCGCAATTTATCAGCAACTTTATACGTAACATTTCCTTTCCAGATTAGATACAGTTTATTAAAGAATTAGTTTTTCTCACTTAAATGGCAGGGAATGCGTTAGTTTTTTTCATTTCTTACAACCTAACTTTTGCCTTACATTACGCCCAAATTACCCCTTCTCCTTTTCACTAATGTGAACTTTGATGAGTACGCAACATGCAAACTTTTGAACTTGCTATCTTCTTGCAGTTTTTTCTCGGTTTGGTCGCCGCAGTAAACCCTGTTGGTATCATGCCTGTGTTTGTGTCACTAACCGGGCATATGACTCCAGACGAAAAGCGCAATACGGCAACAACAGCAAATGTGGCTGTTGCGATCATCCTGATCATTTCGCTTTTTGCTGGTCAGTTACTGTTAGACATGTTCAGTATTTCTCTGGATTCGTTTCGTGTCGCTGGCGGGTTGCTATTACTTAGCATCGCATTCTCGATGATGAGCGGTAAACTGGGGGAAGATAAGCAGAACAAACAAGAGAAAACGGAATACGTCAGTCGTGAACAGATTGGTGTGGTCCCTCTTGCAATGCCTTTAATGGCAGGTCCTGGTGCAATCAGTTCGACTATTGTTTATGGTGCACGCTACCCAAGCATGTTCGATACCGTGGGCATTAGTATTACGATTGGTTTGTTCTGCCTTTGTTCATGGCTATTGTTCCGCTCTGCCCCATTGATCGTACGATTTTTAGGTCAAACTGGAATCAACGTCATTACTCGTATCATGGGTTTGATATTGGGCGCGCTTGGCATAGAGTTCATTGCGAATGGCTTACGCAACTTATTTCCAGGATTAGCCTGAGTTTCTATAAAATTGTATGATAGAGCGATTCAACAATGGATCGCTTTGTCATGACGACTGACTCTCTTAAACATACTCTATATGTCACCATTTTTGGTACTCATACCAAAGCTGGTAAAACGTTCGATATTGCTCTCATTGTCGCGATCATCAGTTCGTTAATCGTACTGGTGTTAGATTCGATACCCTCCGTTCGGGCCGAGTGGGAAAAAGAGCTGAAGTTTATTGAATACACATTTACTGGCCTATTCACGATTGAATACCTTCTAAGGCTTTATTGCTCTCCTAAACCTGCCGCCTACGCAAAGAGTTTTTATGGTGTCGTCGATTTACTTGCGATTTTGCCCACCTATTTAGCACTCTTCTTCCCATCCGCTTCGTTTATGGGTGTGATCAGGGCGCTGCGAGTGATGCGAATATTCCGCATACTCAAGTTAGTCCGATACCTCCAAGAGTCCAATATCCTCTTACGTTCACTGCTTATGGCGCGCAGAAAGATTTTTATCTTCTTTAGTTCCGTCGCCATTATGGTAACGATTTTCGGCTCGTTGATTTTTATCATTGAAGGACCTGAAAACGGATTTACTAGCATTCCTAAGAGTATTTATTGGGCGATCGTGACCATCACAACGGTTGGGTATGGTGACTTGGTCCCTCAAACAGACCTAGGTAAAGGGCTTGCATCACTCACCATGTTACTGGGTTATTCCATTTTGGCGGTACCTACAGGTATTTTCACTGCCGAACTGCACCAAGAGATGCAATCGCACAAAGTATTGGTGAAATGCCCAAACTGCTCCCACGCAGGGCACGACTCTGACGCAATTTACTGTAAACATTGTGGTAGTGAACTGGCCGATCCAGACAAAAGAGTCGTTCGAACGGAAGACGACGCATGAAAAAAGAGCTCCCTACGGAGCTCTTTTATTTTGTCATCAAATAAAGGATTGATGTGATTATGCTTTCTCAGACAGAATAATTCTCAGAGTACGACGCAATGGCTCCGCAGCACCCCAAAGCAGTTGGTCACCAACAGTGAAAGCATTTAGGAAATCATCACCCATCGCCATCTTACGTAGACGACCCACTGGTACAGACATTGTGCCCGTAACTTTTGCCGGTGTTAGCTCTTGAGCAGTGATGTCACGGTCGTTAGGAATCACTTTCACCCAATCGTTATGAGTGGCGATGATTTCTTCGATTTCGTCCATTGGTACATTTTGTTTAAGCTTGATAGTAAGTGCTTGAGAGTGACAACGCATCGCGCCAATACGCACACAAGTACCGTCAATTGGGACAGGTGAACTTTGAGAACCCAAAATTTTATTCGCCTCGGCGCCCGCTTTCCACTCTTCTTTACTCTGACCATTATCGCGCTTCACATCGATCCATGGGATCAACGAACCAGCTAGTGGCACACCGAATTTATCGGTAGGGAAAGAGCCGCTGCGCATTGTATCCGCGACTTTCTTATCGATATCTAGGATAGAGCTTGATGGGTTTGCAAGTTCAGAGCTAACAGAGTCATTGATAACGCCCATTTGCGAGATCAATTCACGCATATTTTGCGCACCAGCACCAGATGCGGCTTGGTAAGTCATTGCGCTTGTCCACTCAACAAGACCTTTCTCAAATAGACCACCTAGCCCCATTAGCATTAAACTAACCGTACAGTTACCACCGACAAATGTGTTCGTGCCACCGTGGATGCCTTGTTGGATTTGCTTTAAGTTCACTGGATCAAGTGTGATGATCGAATCTTCAGCCATACGTAGCGTAGAGGCCGCGTCAATCCAGTAGCCTTTCCAACCAGCCTGACGAAGTGCAGGGAAAACTTTTTCTGTGTAGCTACCACCTTGACAGGTGATTACCGCATCAAGCTGTTTTAAGCTTTCAATATCATACGCGTCTTGCAGTAAGCCTGCGTCTTTTCCTAAGTTAGGAGCAGGAATACCAACTTGAGAAGTACTGTAGAATACTGGTTCGATTAGGTCGAAGTCTTTCTCTTCAACCATACGCTGCATAAGGACTGAACCAACCATACCGCGCCAACCAACTAAACCAACTCTCATCGTATTAACTCTCCATGTATTAAAAAACCTACCCCATAGTTAATTTTTCACAGCAAAATCTCAACCCCTATTTTGTAAATAAGCGCGTTTTTTAACCTTTTCCTCTGAAAAACCGGGTGACACGAGATTTTTTAGTGTTTGGTTTGCGGTTTTAACCATTTTTCAAGTAGGGAAAGCACTTTAGCCCCCTAATTGGTCTTACCACTCAATGAGAAAATAACACATGAAGCACAATAATTTCACATTACACAACATTTAAAACCAAAAAAGTTAAAACAAACTAACAGTTAATTTCACAAGCAAACGTTTTTACCGACGAACATCAAGATAAAACACCAAATGTTCGAAATATAATTTTTGTTAATGTATGTTATGCGCGATTACAACAAGGAGCGCCTTCCTCTATTGCTCCAAGATTGACAGAGGCACATATGAAGCAAGTTACACCACGCCTACCAAGCTTGATACAGGTATTTATCTCGCTCGGTTTATTTCTCCTGCTGGCATTTTCGTTCACAGCCAAGCTAGACCTACCGATTCAGCTAGCGCTATACATCGGTTGGTTCATTGTCATGATATTGGGCATAAAGCTTGGCCATCAGTATAAAGATCTGGAAAAAGCAGCACTAAATGGCATTTCCAATGGACTTGGAGCCGTTTTAATCCTTTTGGCCGTTGGCGCGCTTGTAGGTACTTGGATCTCTGGTGGTATTGTTCCAACCATTATTTACTACGGCCTTAAAGCAATCCACCCTTCCATCTTTTTGCTCGCGACCATGATCATCTGTTCATTGACTGCGCTAGCGACTGGCACGTCTTGGGGTGCGGCTGGCACGGCAGGTATTGCAATGATGGGTATCGGTCAAGGTCTTGGTGTTCCTGCGCCAATCACTGCAGGTGCCGTACTTTCAGGCTGTTACTTTGGTGACAAAATGTCGCCTCTATCGGATTCAGTAATCCTTGCTTCATCTATGTCTAACGTTGAAGTGATGGAACATATCAAAGGCATGTTGCCGATAGCACTCATTAGCTACATTATTACAGGCATTATGTTTACTGCATTTGGCTTCCACTACGCAGGTCAAGTTGACATGAGCCAGGTAGACTCTGTCATTAAAGCGATGGAACAGCAGTTCTACATCACCCCTTACTCATTTGTTCCTGTGATCATCGTATTGTCACTTCTAGCGATGCGTATGCCTTCATTCCCAGTGATCAGTTTTGGTTCTCTGCTAGGTATTATTTGGGCAGTGATGATCCAAGATGTCGATTTCCTAACCGCGTTCAACACGGCTTGGGCTCCGTTTGCAATCTCATCTGGCGTAGATTTCATTGACTCAATCCTTAACCGTGGCGGCATGTCTTCAATGCTTGGGTCGGTAGCGGTTATCGTATTCGGCCTTGGTTTTGGTGGTCTACTAGATAAAGTAGGCGTGCTAGAGACTATCGCGAAGCTGTTTGAAAAACGCGTTCAAAGTGCAGGTTCATTGGCAACAAGCACAATTGGTACGGCCTTTATGGGCAACGTATTTGGTTCAGCGATGTACGTTTCACTTATCCTGACCCCAAAAATCTGTGCGAAGAACTATGACCGTCTAGGCTACAAACGTAAGAATTTGTCTCGTAACGCAGAATTTGGCGGCACGCTAACCTCAGGTATGGTCCCTTGGAGTGACAACGGTATCTACATGGCCAGTATTTTGGGTGTTGCTACACTGTCTTATGCCCCGTTCATGTGGCTGAGTTTTGTATGTATCATCGTAACGATCTTCACTTCTTACATGGGTTGGTTTGTTGATAAGTGCGAACCAACAGCAGAAGCAGTTGAAGAAGCTGAAGGCGAATTAAAGCAGCAAACCGCTTAACTTCGCAGAGATAGGAAGAACCTCCCTTTCGAATTCAATACTAAAAAAGAGCGCTTTAAAGCGCTCTTTTTTTATTTCCAAAACAAATCGTTAGCTTTGTTTGACTGGCGTTTTCACGGCTGCACGCTTCCCAAACCAATAGCCCAAGCCAAGCGGTGCAAAGAATATAACGGCAATGAACAGAATAAAGTAGATGATGGTACTTTTGACAAGTTCAATCAGCTTAGTCATTGCGAGATTCACAACCTCTTGCGACACTCGATCCATATCTTGAGCAAACTTCTCGCGCTCATGGGTAATGATCTGTGCGATTTCTTGACGTTCTCTGGCAACCATCAGCTCTATAGCTTGGCGTTCTTCACCCAACTGAGATAAACGCGCCTCCGTCCTTTGATCGATATCGTCAACCAAAGGTTGTAACTCCAGCGCCATTTGTTCTGCCAAATAACGCATGTACTCTGGGTTGTTATCGATAAAATCCCTCATCGAATCAGCGGTAACTTGCAAACTATTGAGCGCCGCATTGACTTTTTCGATACTGGCAGAGCTATTCAAGGCCAACAACTGCGCTTTCCACGTCATAATTTTTGGTGTCTGTTCTGATACCAGACTTAGACGTTCAGAGACATCCCCAAGTGCTTCTGGCATCGTGCCTAGCGTTGTAACGGCTTCCTCTTCGCTAATTTGGTTTGCATCTAACCACCTACGGTAAGCCGGAGTCCTAATCATGCTTAAATCAGCGAATGGATGCTGCTTGGCGAACTCTGCAACAAACGTTTGTGTCTTGATGTATGCTTCTTTCTTCAATAAAGATTGAGCCAGTTTATCTACCTCTTTCGCTAAATAAACGGAAACTAACTTGGCCTCATCAGACGCAAAGAGCTCATTACCAGAAGCGGTAGTAAAAAACTGTTCCATTTGTAGCGTGAAAGTCCATGTATCAATCAGTGCAGCCATTGGGGACACTTGGTATGCAGAAGCTTGGATGCCTTCTTCAGCATTTATCTTCCAAAGTAAAATATAAGATTGATGAACTTTATCATGAGGCTCATATTGTTCGTGTAGTGCGTCTGCTGCTTGCTCAACCTGAGCAAAAAACTGCTGCGCATACTCACGAGTCAAAAGACGCATATTGAGCTCTTGTTTGGTAAGAGGGACGGTTTGACTCTCGATCTTGACTTCGAGCAGGGAGCACCCTGAAAGCATCATAACCAGCCCTATCAACATCATTGAAGACATTCGGCGAACGGACATGAAAACACCTTTAACAAATTGTATAGAACAGGAATAAAGCGAACTAAGTCATATAGTTCGAGCCTTTATTACCTCAACTCTTATGACATTAAGTCAGAGCAATATCAATCTGTTAGCGCTTCTGTTATCTTTTTACTATTGAGAACATTATTAGCAAAAAGTATGGTTTGTTTTAGGACATCATCTAAACATGCCAACTTCTCTTCCGGCACTTTTTGCCCTTGTTTAATCAACAGTTCAATATCACCCGAAATACAGTGCAATGGCATTGCACCTAAACTCCCTGAGACCCCTTTAAGACTGTGTGCGGCTCTTTGCGCTTGCTCTTTATCCTCTTCTAACAGCTGATACATTTTAGTGCCATCGCCAGAGTGATCCTGAATAAAGACCTCCAGTAACATCCGCACAGCGCCCTCGTCACCAGACAGAGAATCTAACATTTTATTGATATCTATGTACGGCTCACGTTCCACTACTTCCACTTGTGATGAATTCACCTCATTACAACTTTCTTCGTTCATTTGGACGTTTTGAAAGTTTTCTGACTGAGCTGAGGGAACAGCGTTAGCTCCATTTTTATCATCGCCAACTTGCTCTGACTTTTTATCATCGGTTCTGGGTAGTGGTATCGGTTGAATCGTTTTTGGGGAGAAGGCTCCCCATGAAATGAGGAAAAGGAGCAAACCACTGATTACAGACAACCAAACAATAAAAGTCATTAGCTTCTGTTCCAACTGATCATTTATCGAAGTTAACTGGTTCGGGAAATCTGGATTAAGCAGTTGATTAGATAAATAACTGCCCTGTGCCTGAGCAGATAGTGCGCTTGAGGTATGAGCAAGCTGGCGCTGAAGAGCGCTTCGCTCTTCGGGAGAGAGCGTCTCTGATTCAATAAAAAGTCGGTCTAAGTCACGGTAAGTATCGCTATTCGTTGCAGAGTCACTAAAGACAGACTCAAAAACAAGCGCACCTAAACGATAGTACATTGCCTGAATTTGCTCAGAGTTTTCTGTTCGAGCACGGCTGCTTCGTAACTGTTCTGCTAACGAAACCAATTCACTGTCACTTCTTACAAAAGCTCGAGCACTTTCTAAAAATCGGTCGGTCGTATAAAGTAATTGAGTGATGTCTGGTGTGATTTTCCCTTCAGAAAACTCACTTTCAAGCTGTAAGCGAACTGCATAAGCCAACTGAAGTTTCAGTGAAATTTGGTCGACGTGTTTAACACGGTAAGGCAGATCGAAGTTAAAAAAGTGCCTGACTTCTTCAACTTTACTTCCTAACTCATTTACAGTCGAAATCGTTTGAATCGTTTGTTTGGCTTGCAGCCAAATGCCAAGTGCTAAAACACACCACAAAACGAACCAGAACCAAACAAACCGCCGTATTCCTTCTTTTAGCTGCAGCAACACTTGCCCCTCGCATATCTCCATTAATTACAAGCATATACTATGGATGTTTCTTATTCACATAAAAAAAGAGAGCCGTTTGCTCTCTTTATTTAACGATATGATTTTAATTGCGACTTAACTGATCTTTTAGATTTGGAGGCGTCCCTTTAATCGTTAAGGTATCCGTCTCTGGATCATAAAAAATACGCTCGCCAAGTAAGAGACTATCGAAGCTAATATTCAAACCACCACCAGCTCCAACAAATTTAGTCAGTTTGCGAACCGTCGCACGATCACCTGGGAAAGACTCTTCAAGCTCGTACCCTTGCTCTTTGGTGAAATCCATAAAGCTCGTGCCATCTTGGCTTTGAGGAAGCTCTCCGGAAAGCTCTGAGATTTGAACCTCATCACCGGATTTAATTTGCTCATTGCAGTAGTCGTAAACTTGTTTCTTGTACTCGTTCACTTCTTGCTTTTCTAGCTTCGAGTCAGCACAAAAATCATCCACCGCCTGCATCAACACTAAGTTTTGTTGTTTAGTATCTAAGCCAATATCCGCTTGCAGAAAATCTAGGAAGAAGTCCGCCACTTTACGGCCAACGCGTCCTTTAATGTATTGCAGATAACGATTGGATTCCTTGTCGGTCTCGTAGCTCGACAGGTCGATGCGTGCGGCAATATCCATTTTGGTGATATCTAAGTAATCTGTCGCACTGATGTCCAAACCTTCGGTCACTTTTAAACTTTGATTCATTGGTAAGATACCGATGAACAAGTAGTCCGTTGCTAAACTCTGATACTCAGCGAAAACCAAGATACCTTCATCCGCAAATGGGTACTTAATCAACTCTTCTTTCAAGCGATTTGCACTAATTTGTGAGAAGTCGTAAAAATCTCGCTCTCCTTTGCGCATTTCTTGAAGCCAAAATTGAAATTCGCTGTCTGACTGGAAAGCGCCAAAACCTTTACCAGCTTTAGAATGGAATACTCGGTGAAGCTCAGCGACTAAGTTTTCTGTAGATGCATCGTTCTCTAATGATGCTGGACGAAAGTTTACAACCAGCTCGTCCTGATCGTTTTTGCACAGTTGATGCAGAATAACGTTTGAAAGATGAAGACTCATAGTGATTTTATCTTGCTACAAGGTTTTAGTTGATGGGCATTGTAGGTTATCATAAGCCGCTTTTACTATCATTATTAGAGTCTTTATGCCGATTACATCTAAATATACTGACGAGCAAGTAGAAAAAATTCTTGCTGAAGTAGCAACAGTTCTTGAAAAACACGCTGCTTCTCCTGAGTTGACGCTAATGATTGCCGGAAATATCGCAACCAATGTCTTAAATCAACGTGTTGCTGCTTCACAACGCAAAGCGATTGCTGAAAAATTTGCTCAGGCGCTGATGTCTTCTTTAGAAACACCAAAAACACACTAATCACGGACAATAGAACACATACATGGTAGACAGCGGAAACTCATACGGCGAACGTGTATCTCGACTAGTTGGTTGGGGTCACTGGTTTGCATTCTTCAATATCGTTGCATCGATGTTGATAGGCACACGCTACATTGTTCAGTCTCCTTGGCCCGAGACGTTACTTGGTCAGTTTTATCTGGCGGTTTCTTGGGTTGGTCACTTTGGCTTTCTAGTTTTCGCACTTTACTTGCTTGTTCTATTCCCGTTGACGTTTATCCTGCCATCGCGGAAATTGTTCCGTTTGGTGGCAGTGATTTTCGCAACCGTTGGGCAAACCATATTATTAATTGATACCCAAGCGTATCAGTCGATCAATTTGCACTTAACTCCCGTTGTCTGGGAGTTACTATTCAGCGAAGACAAAAGTGCGCTCAGCACTGACCTACAACATTTATTTGTTGTGATGCCGCTGATCTTCCTTATTCAACTCGCACTATCCGAATGGGTATGGCGAAAACAGCGCAAACTATCTCATAAGCACGTAGGACGCCCTCTCGCGGCCGTCTTTTTCCTCAGCTTTATGACCAGCCATTTGGTTTACATTTGGGCAGATGCGTATTTTTACAACCCAATTACTAGCCAGCGTTCAAACTTCCCTTTGTCTTACCCGATGACGGCGAAGAGTTTTATGGAAAAACATGGTCTACTTGACCGTGAGGAATACCTAAAACGTTTAGCAGAAAACGAAGGCAACGTAGAGTTAGTCAACTACCCTCTTGAAAAGCTTGAGTTTAACCGCCGAGTTAATAAGCTCAATGTGTTGATGATCAGCATAAACAATTTACGAGCGGATGCGCTGAACCAAGAAGAGATGCCTAACCTCTATGAGTTTGCTGAAAACAATCAGAACTTCCGTAATCATTACAGCTCAAGTAATGATACATACGGGGCCTTTGGTTTGTTCTATGGCTTACCGACCAGTTATGCATCAAGCATCAAGGCGCAAGGTGCTTCCCCAGTATTGCTCGATGTACTGAAAGATCAGGGCTACAACTTTGGTTTATTCAGTGGCAGTGGGTTTGAAGATGATCTCTACTCAGAAATTATTTTCCGCGACTTGAACTTAGCGGAAGACCTAAATGGCACGCAAGCTCATACCGATAAACAATCTATCGCAAACTGGAATACATGGTTAGCAGAGAAAGCAAGTCAGCCATGGTTTAGTTACATCGAAGTCACCACCGTTGATAATTTTGAATCGATTCCTTCAAATAATGACGAAGAAATGCCCGCAAGTGAGCGATTCAAAAAAGCTTATGAATATGCAGTGAAGTCGGCGGATAGAACTATCGCAGGTATTATTGATGAACTAGAAACGACGGGACAACTGACAAACACCATCGTAATCATCACTTCTAATCACGGTAGTGAATTTAACGAAACCAACACGAACAGCTGGGGAGCAAACAGCAACTACAGCCGTTATCAATTACAAGTTCCGATGGTGATCCATTGGCCTGGAATGCTAGCTGGCGAATTTAATCACAGCACAAGTCACTTGGACCTCTCAGTTACACTGTTGCAAGATATGCTCGGCGTATCTTCCAACCCATATGATTACAGTAGTGGTCGCAACCTATTCGATGAAAGTCGTCGTCGCTGGATCTTGGCGGGCGATACTCGCGAGCTTGCCTTAATTACTAGCTCGCAAACCACAGTGATCGATAAGTTTGGCAACTACAAGCTGTATGACAAAAACTACAAACGACTTAGAGATGATGCACCGAAGTTGCCAGTTTTGATGCAAGGTTTAACTGAGTTACAGCGTTTTTATTCTAAAAACGATTAATACCTAGCAATCCATATACTATTCAAACTCCCCTTTTTGGGGAGTTTTTGTTTATTTAAACAACACAAACCACAAATTTGCGCAGTAAACATCCAATCAGTTCAACTAGGGGTTTACAACATTTTCAAAGCCTTATATTATGCGCCTCAACAACGGAGAGATGGCTGAGTGGTTGAAAGCACCGGTCTTGAAAACCGGCATACGTTAATAGCGTATCTAGGGTTCAAATCCCTATCTCTCCGCCACTTTTAGAAAAAGCCCGCTAAGAAATTAGCGGGCTTTTTCGCATCTCCAGACTTAAAAAGATTTGTACAAATCACTTATCACTTCTTGAACGCAACTAAGCACTCCGCCACACTCAGAAAGAACCCACAAAAAATTAATGCCCTTTTCGTTCGTTCCTGTGTTGAATCAATTTGATATTTACGTCTCGTTGTATCTACTCATCAATAAAGGCTTCTTTAGCGGCATTGATAAGCTGCAAGTGGATTGGGACGAGGTCAGCATGATTCGTTCGATATCCACCTCCAACGACAGCTGCGACAGGGATACCTCGAGATTTCACTGTGTGCATTAAAAATCTATCACGTTCTAAAATCCCTTGAGTCGACACATCAAAATATCCAAGCTCATCGTCCTGATGTATATCGACACCAGCATCGTAGATAACTAAATCAGGGCGATGAAGATTAAGTGCCATATCGACCACTTCTTTAAACGCCATTAAAAAATCCTCATCACCTGTTCCTCGCACCAAAGGCACATCGAGGTCAGACTGAGGCTTCCTCGCTGGGAAGTTTTTATCACAGTGGAAAGAAAGCGTGATGATATCTGGCTCATCGTCACATAAAGTTGCTGTTCCATCCCCATGGTGAACATCACTATCAATGATCAATACTTTATCGACATGCTCGACTTCGAGCGCTTGCCTGGCCGCGATCACTAAGTCATTAAATAAACAAAAACCACTGCCAAACTCTTTGTGTGCGTGGTGATACCCACCACTCAAATGAATGGCCACACCGTACTCAAGTGCCTTTTTTGCGGTCAGAGCCGTGCCCGCTGCTGACGTTAGCGTTCTGGTAATGAGAGACTCACTCCAAGGAAAACCTATTCGGCGCATCTTCGCAGCTGGCATGTTTCCACTAACAAGTAACTCGACGTATTCCTCGTCATGAACACGTTTTACTTCCCCAACAGTTAATGCTTCGGGCTGGAAAAACTGCGTGTGCTCTTTCCAGTTATCTTTCTCCATATGCACCAATACCGATTCATAGAGGTACTGGTATTTCATAATTGGGTAACGATGCCCCTCTGGCAACTCAAGTTGAGAATAAATCGGGTGGTAGATAAATGGCAGCATGAGAAATTCTTAATAACAATGGTAACGAAATAGTATCAACTTAAAGGGTTGAATAAAACGCAATTTAATTGATAATGATTTTCAATATCAATTAAATTTAATATACATATGAATTCTACTTTCTTTGCTATTCTCGGCGCACTATTTGGCTCTCTTTGTGCCCTGTCCCTATTTTCATCTCTTGTTGTTGGTGCGTGGTGGTTGGTTGATTTTATTGTGCTTAACTAACACAATGACTTTCAACTGAAATCAAAAAAACATAGGTGTTTGTATGAGTCAAACCGTCTTTATTACCGGAGCAAATCGCGGCATTGGCCTTAGCTTAACTGAGCTGTACCTGAAGCAAGGCCACCAAGTGCATGCTACTAGCCGTTCCTTAGAGAACAGTTCAGAACTACAAACTCTAGCCTCACAATTCAGCAATCTAGTTTTGCACGAACTGGATGTCACGCACTACGAACAAGTCGCTAAGCTTGCCGATAAACTCCCTGCCATCGACTTACTCATCAATAATGCAGGATATTACGGCCCCAAGGGATATGGCTTTGGAAATACTGACGTAGAAGCATGGCGTAAAGTCTTCGAAGTAAACACCATTGCTCCGTTAAAACTGGTTGAGTACTGTTACCCTCGCTTACAACAAGGCAAGATGAAAAAGATTGCTTGTATCTCATCAAAAGTCGGCAGTATGACCGAAAATACGTCCGGCGCCGGCTATATTTATCGCTCATCGAAAGCGGCGCTTAACTCGGTTGTGAAAAGCTTAAGTAATGATTTAACACCTGAAGGATTTACCGTTTTAGCGCTTCACCCTGGTTGGGTAAAAACGGCGATGGGCGGGCCAAATGCTTTGATAGATACGCAAACCTCCGCGCTAGGCCTAGCGAACGTGATAGAACTGAGCACACCGCAGCTTTCAGGTCGATTTATTAACTACGATGGTACTGAGTTACCTTGGTAGCAGCATTAAGACACAGCCATCACTAAACCAAATACCATCAAAGCTAGGCTTCATAATCGTGACTTGGTTGGCAAACATAATGTTCATCAGTGATCCACCAGCATAATTCGCGCAATCTAACTTGAATTTATCTACATCCAATCCAGACTTAGGAAAAAGTAGAACAAATAAGGAGAAAGCACGATGGCAGCAGATAGGGATTTGGTTAATTTTAGCGAAGAGCACGAACTAAATTACTGCTTGAGAAGTGCTGGTAAACGCCAAACTCAAGCGAATCGAGATACATTAGTTGACTTGGGCAACCAGGTGAAAGAGGTACTGGACAAACGCGTGTTAACTCAAGGTGAAGTAAGAGGCGCGATCCAAAACCACGGTGACCTGTTCGAGTAATCTATTTTCAAGCATGCGCGGTGTTTAATTACACCGCGCTTGTCCTATGCCTGCTTACCTTTGGTTGCACGAGATTTAGTCGCGCCACCATTCTTTGAATAACTGCGCTTTTTACGTTTAAACGCAGGACGTTCCACCTTGGGTAAATGACGTAATGAATCAGGGATAGGGCCTGCTTTTACTTGTGCCATCAAGCTATCAATGCGTTGTTCCAGTGCTTGCATGAACGGCTGATATGCTTGATTTCTCTCTGCCATACCTTGTAACTGGTGCTCCCAATGAGCCGTCATATCAGGGTATGTTGAATCTTCTGGCAAGGCATGAATGAGACCTCTTCCCGCAGGAGAACTGAGAATTGACTTACCTTGACGCGTAAGCAGTTGGCGTTTGAACAGCGTGTCCAAAATACCAGCGCGAGTCGCTTCCGTGCCTAGCCCATCAGTGTCACGAAGGATTTTTTTCAGTTCTTTATCCGCAACGTAACGGGCGATCCCGGTCATCGCTTGCAACAGCGATGCCTCGGTAAAATGCTTTGGTGGCTCGGTTTTTCGGTCTTTTATTTCCCCTTCACGACAAGTTAACACGGTGCCTTCGGGTAGCGGTGGCACGGCATCAATACCTTCATCTTCCTTGTCAGTTTTGCCCATTAGCGCTTTCCAACCCGGCGAAACTAACTGACGACCTTTCGCGACAAACGTACCACCAGCGATATCGAAAACCAATTTCGCTTCTGCGTAAACCGCCGCCGGATAGAACTGCATGAGGTACTGGCGCGCAATCAATTGATACACTTTCATCTCATTGCCGGAAAGCGCATTCACATTAGCTTGCTTCGGTGTAGGGATAATCGCATGGTGCGCATCCACTTTTTTATCGTTCCAGGCTTTGGACTTTAATGTTAAGTCTGCTCCCTGAACGGCAACTTGCAACTCTTTTGCGTTATTCGCAATAGCAGCTGTCACCGTCCCTGCTTGTGAGTAGTGTTCCATCGGTAAATAGCGACAATCTGAACGCGGGTAAGTGATCAGCTTGTGCTTTTCATACAATGCCTGACAAGTATCTAGTACTTGTTGCGCACTCATACCATAGCGCTTCGCGGCATCGATCTGTAAGGCAGATAACGAATAAGGTAATGGTGCTGATTGCTTGGTTTGCTTTTGTTCCGACTCCGTCACTTTTGCAGGTTGATTTGCGATGCGGTTTGCAACATTTTCCACCAACTTACGGTTTAACACTCGACCTTCTTCGTCCTGCCAAGGCTTGCATGCCTCACTTGGCTTCCAACGAGCACGAATATCAAAAGTACCATTGGCATCTTGATATGGGATCAGAGCATGTAGGGTAAAATAGTCCTTCGGGACAAAGTTTTCGATTTCTTCATCACGACGCACCACTAAGCCAAGAACTGGCGTTTGCACTCGCCCTACCGAGAGAACACCTTGATACCCTGCTTTTTGACCAAGCAAGGTATAAGCACGAGACATGTTCATACCATACAGCCAATCAGCCCGAGAGCGGGCCAATGCAGAAACTGAAAGTGGGATAAACTCGCGATTACTGCGCATAGAACTGAGTGCGCGTTTAACCGCAGGTAAGTTTAAGTCGGAAATCAGCAAACGCTGTGTAGATTCCTTCTTGGTTTTAGATAACTTGCAATAGTCCAGAACTTCATCAACTAACAGCTGACCCTCTCGATCTGGGTCTCCTGCATGAATGACTTCGTTAGCTTCTTTGAGCAATTTACGAATCACTGTTAATTGCTTACTTGCGCTTTTCCTCGGTCTGAGCTGCCATTGCTGCGGAACAATTGGTAAATCTGCCATATTCCACTTTTTATAACGCTCATCGTAAGCGTCAGGTTCGACTTGTTCGAGCAAATGGCCGATACACCAAGTAACGATATCCCCGTTCCCACAGCGGATGAATCCTTGATCTTTCTTTTGAGGGTTTGGCAGTGCAGCGGCAATCGCACGGCCTAAGCTTGGTTTTTCAGCAATAAACAGACGAGACATAACGTTTTGGAAATAAATATAATTAGGGCCACATTAACGAATGTAGCCCTAACAAATCAAGAAAAACTGTATAAATAAACAGTCAATTTACCTAGATGCTCAGTTATAGAAACTCAACAAACTGAGAAAGGTCACGCTCAGGAACTTTCATCGGTGTACAACCAGGCGTGCCTAAGTACAAGAAACCAACAATCTCATCGTCACCTTCTAAACCAAATGCTTGATGAACTTCTGGATGGAACATCCACTTACCTGAGCGCCAAAACCCTTGAAAGCCTTGCGCTACGGCTGCCATTTGCATCGCTTGTACAGCGCATCCCGCAGATAAGTGTTGCTCTAGTGCTGGTACTTTCTCATGTTCTGTTACTTTAGCA
This sequence comes from Vibrio sp. 1078-1, assembly GCF_033340475.1. Classification (NCBI taxonomy): domain Bacteria; kingdom Pseudomonadati; phylum Pseudomonadota; class Gammaproteobacteria; order Vibrionales; family Vibrionaceae; genus Vibrio; species Vibrio sp. 1078-1. The sequence continues at coordinate 110,459 of NZ_JAWOWM010000006.1, read as the reverse complement.
ATCACCGTGATCACCATTGGTGCGCGAAATGGGGCATTCTTTACCTTTTCGACCACCGCTTCATCACTATTTTCAGCTTCTGCCGCTTTTACCAAGATATCTGACAGTTTTTTCAAACCATCGCCCTGTGCGATAACGAAACGCCAAGGGGTTAATCCCGCATGGTCAGGCGCACGAAGGCCGGCACGAATGATGTTCTCAAGTGCTTTACCTTCTGGTGCAGGCGCAGATAACTTCGCGATAGATCGGCGATTGAGCAAAAGATCGAGAGCGTCCATGAAAGAATCCTTATTGAATATCGTTGTTATTTTGTTTACGCCACTTTAGCACAATCTGCTCCTGCGAATAACAACCGGTTTTCTGTGGGCTTGATAACGTGCTTCACTTAACATCAAACTGGGTTTAATGTTAATTTATTCGCGAAATGAATAAGTTGAACATAGGCAGGTTGATGAACAAGGACAAACAAAACAGCATTTACGAAAAGATCGTTAATGACGAAGATGCCCGTGCCTGTAAGGCGATTCCTGAATCAGCTTGTCATCAAGTTCCCGGCAACTTTGTTAAAATCATTCTCGCTCAGTTTTTAACGAAGGTCGGCGATGCGTTAATCAACCCTAAAGTCACGTTGCCGTGGATACTACAAAGTCTCGGGGCTCCGGTTTACTTAATTGGTTGGCTAGTTCCTATTCGTGAGTCAGGATCCCTTATCCCACAACTTAGCATCGCGCACTACATCCGACGCATTCCAGTAAGAAAATGGGTCTGGGTAATTGGCAGCATCTTGCAGGCTCTTTCCATATTTGCAATCGGATTGGTCGCATTAACTCTAACAGGAGCAGCTGCGGGTTATGGTGTGATTGCATGTCTTGTGATCTTCAGCCTCTCACGCGGTTTAAATTCCGTCGCATCAAAAGATGTATTGGGCAAAACCATCCCTAAAAACCAACGAGGTCAAGTCAACGGCTGGTCTTCAAGCGCTGCTGGCCTGGTTACGCTGCTTTTCGCTAGCCTTCTGGCACTAGCCTGGTTATGGGACGTAGAGCCGACAGAGCGCTTTTACGGTCTGAGTTTAGGCTTAGCGGGCGTCATATGGCTCATCGCGGCATTCGTCTATGCGCGAATTAATGAGTATGCCGGTGAGGTAGACGGTGGTAGAAATGGCGTCCTCGAAGCATTTAAACAACTCGCGTTACTTAAGACAGACGTGACCTTTCGTCGATTCGTTATCACGCGGACACTATTTTTATGTTCTGCGCTGAGTGCACCGTACTACGTTGTGCTGGCACAGCAATCTCTGGGTGGACAGCTCTGGGTGCTAGCTCTCTTTATGTTTGCGAGTGGCTTGGCCTCCTTTGTGTCAGGTCCTTTCTGGGGAAGAATGTCCGATCGTTCTAGCCGCAGTGTGATGGTCATAGGCGCAATGATGAGCGCGCTACTTGGTGTTGTGTTATTTGTTTACGATACATGGGTCACCGCTAGCCAAAGCTTCCTATTCGTGATTCCTCTGCTTTACTTTTGTGTTTGTATTGCCCACGACGGAATACGAGTCGGACGAAAAACCTATTTAGTTGATATCGCAGAAGGTGACAAACGTACGAGCTATGTAGCCGTGAGTAACACAGTGGTTGGGATAATGCTGCTTCTAATGAGCTCTCTTGGTGTTATGTCGAACTTCTTGAGCCTTTCAGCTGTGGTGTTAGTGTTCTCTTTTATTACTTTTGCTGGCGTGGTAATGGCCAAACAACTGCCAGATATCAGTGACTAGTTCTATACAAAAAAGCTGCGCTCAAAGCGCAGCTTTTATGGTAAACACACATTAAAAGGCTAGAGTTTTACCGCCAATTTAACACCTTGACGAATCGCACGCACAGCATCAAGTTCACCCGCATGGTCAGCTCCGCCAATGATATGAATCTTCTCTCCAAGTTCAGACCATTTATCTTCAAACGGACGTACAGACTCTTGCCCAGCACAAATGATAACCTTGTCTGCATTAAGTACCTGCGCGCTTCCGTCTACATGAATGTGCAAACCTTGATCATCAATTTTATCGTAAGACACGCCGCCGACTAAATGTACGCCCCGTTTTTCAAGGGTACGTTTATGGATCCAACCTGTCGTTTTACCCGGACCTTTACCTACACGACCTTTACGACGCTGAAGTACCCAGACTTCTTTATCGCTGACCGCATCAGGGTAAGGGTATAAACCGCCCGGCTGAGACATCTCCTTGTCGATTCCCCATTCATGCAACCAGTCATCCAACGTTTGTCCAACTGGCTCTGTGAGCATGGTCGCGACATCTACGCCAATGCCACCAGCACCTACGATAGCCACTTTCTCACCGACTGGCGTTTTGTCTCGAATGAGAGTTTGATAGTCGACGACTTTCTCTGGGTTATCAATTCCATCAATATTGACTTTACGTGGCTCAACACCCGATGCCATCACTATCTCATCATATTCTGTGAGTAAGTCATAGTTCGCTTCCGTCGATAAGTGCAGATTCACGCCTGTTTCATCAATACGGTTAGCGAAATATCGTATCGTCTCTCGAAACTCTTCCTTACCAGGGATCTGCATCGCAAGACGGAACTGACCACCGATGCGGTCGTTCTTTTCGAACAAATCAACCTTATGGCCACGTTCAGCCAGTGTGGTCGCACAAGCCAAGCCCGCAGGGCCAGCACCAACAACTGCAATGTTTTTCTTCTTAAAGGCTGGTTCAACAACAATTTCGGTTTCATAGCACGCTAGAGGGTTCACTAAGCAACTGGCGCGCTTACCTTTAAACACGTTATCTAGACACGCCTGATTACAACCAATACACGTATTAATAAGCTGCGCTTTTTCCTGTTCGGCTTTAGCAACAAAGTAAGGATCGGCCAAGAATGGGCGCGCCATCGAAACCATGTCGGCATGACCTGAAGATAAAATGCGTTCTGCTTCATCTGGCGTATTTATACGGTTGCAAGTGATAATAGGAACCGAAACGTGAGGTTTAACTTTTTCCGTAACCCATGTAAACGCACCACGTGGTACTTGAGTCGCAATGGTCGGAATTCGAGCCTCATGCCAACCGATACCCGTATTAATAATCGTGACGCCAGCCTCTTCAAGTGCTTTCGCCAATTCGATAACGTCTTCAAAAGTGCTGCCCTGCTCGACAAGATCCAGCATAGAAAGACGGAAGATGATGATGAACTTGTCACCCACCGCCTTGCGTACCGCTTTAACAATTTCTAGCGGAAAACGCATACGTTTTTTATAGCTGCCACCCCATTCGTCGTAACGCATATTAGTACGTTTACATAAGAATTGGTTTATCAAGTAACCTTCCGAGCCCATTAACTCGACGCCATCATAACCAGCAAGCTGTGCTAACTCCGCACTATTAGCAAACGCGTCGATGGTTTTCTTTATCTGGCGGTCGCTCATTTCACTCGGAGCAAACTTTGCAATCGGCGCTTTAATGCCAGATGCACTTTGCGAGAATGGATGCATTGCATAACGCCCAGCATGGAGAATTTGCAACGCAATTTTACCACCGTGCTTGTGCACCGCTTCTGTCACAACTTTATGGGCTTTAGCATGTTTTGGCTTGCTGAATTCAGCACTCAACGGGTGTAAACGACCGCGTAAGTTAGGAGAAAAACCTCCGGTTACAATCAGTCCGACACCGCCTTTCGCGCGTTCTTCATAAAAAGCAGCGAGCTTCTGTAATCCTTCTTTGTGCTCTTCTAAGCCCGTGTGCATTGATCCCATCAGAACTCGGTTTCGTAATTGTGTGAAACCGAGGTCCAGTGGCTTTAATAGGTTTGGGTACATGGCAGACATCACTTAACATCCATTGTTATTATCATGGTCTGACCAGATTAAGCCTGCTCAACCAAAAAATCAAACAAGCGTTTACATTTTTGTAACACCGATCAATCTCGTGTGAAAATATGCCAATTGTTGAGTGGTCGTGATAAGCTAAAAAAATGTTATCTTTTGAGATCTTAGAGATAAGAACCCATACTTTGTTAGACTCGGCGTAACTATCTCGTTATGGAGACAAGATGAAAAAACTCTTCAAATTTATTGGTTTGATATTTAAAGGGATATGGAAAAGTATCACTTTCATCAGACTCGCACTGGCAAACCTAATTTTCTTGCTGATGATTGCCGTTTTCTACTTTGCCTTTACTTATACCGGAGACGGTCAACCTGTCGTCGAAAAAGAATCGGCATTGGTGATGAACCTTTCAGGCCCAATTGTCGAACAAAGACGTTATGTAAACCCAATGGACTCTTTTGCTGGTTCCCTTTTGGGTAATGAGTTACCGAAAGAAAACGTCCTTTTCGATATCGTTGATACCATTCGCTACGCGAAAGACGATCCTAAAGTGTCTGGATTAGTGCTAGCACTGCGAGACATGCCAGAAACAAATCTCACGAAACTACGTTACATCGCGAAAGCGTTGAACGAATTTAAAGCGTCAGGCAAACCCGTTTACGCCGTAGGTGATTTCTACAACCAAAGCCAATATTACTTGGCAAGTTACGCTGACAAAGTTTATCTGGCACCTGATGGTGGTGTATTGATTAAAGGTTACAGCGCTTACTCAATGTACTACAAAACGTTACTTGAAAAGCTTGACGTTTCTACTCATGTTTTTCGCGTAGGTACTTATAAATCCGCTATCGAACCTTTTATTCGTGATGACATGTCCGATGCGGCGAAAGAGTCAGCAACACGTTGGGTTACTCAATTGTGGAGTGCTTTTGTTGATGACGTAACAACAAACCGAAACATTGATGCGAAAGTGCTTAATCCAACCATGGATGAGCTGATTAACGAGATGAAGTCTGTAAATGGCGATATTGCTCAGCTCGCAGTCAAATTGGGGCTAGTGGATGAACTTGCTACACGCCAAGACATTCGCACTCTATTTGCAAAACAGTTTGGCAGTGACGGCAAAGACAGCTACAACGCGATTGGTTACTACGACTACCTTGCAACGATTCGTCCCGATTACACACTACCTCAGCACGACATCGCCGTTGTTCTAGCAAGTGGCGCGATTATGGACGGTCAACAACCTCGCGGAACTGTTGGTGGTGACACAGTCGCAAGCTTGCTGCGTCAAGCACGCAATGATGAAAAAGTGAAAGCGGTCGTATTACGAGTAGATAGTCCAGGAGGCAGTGCCTTTGCTTCTGAAGTGATTCGTAACGAAGTAGAAGCTCTGAAGCAAGCAGGTAAGCCGGTTGTTGTATCCATGTCGAGTTTGGCTGCTTCTGGTGGTTATTGGATTTCAATGAGCGCAGACAAAATCGTTGCTCAGCCAACAACCCTGACGGGCTCCATTGGTATATTTAGTGTCATCACCACGTTTGAAAAAGGCTTTAGCAAGTTAGGTATTAACACTGATGGCGTTGGCACATCGCCGTTCTCAGGTGACGGTATTACCACTGGCCTTTCTGAGGGCGCGTCTCAAGTGTTCCAATTAGGTATCGAACACGGTTACAAGCGCTTTATTTCTCTAGTTGGCGAGAATCGCGATATGTCTCTAGAGGAAGTTGACAAAGTTGCTCAAGGTCGAGTTTGGACTGGCCAAGATGCACTATCCTTTGGTCTTGTCGATCAAATGGGTGACTTTGATGATGCTGTAGAGCTAGCGGCGAAACTAGCGAACGTGACCGATTATGGCATTTACTGGGTAGAAGAGCCTCTTTCACCTACTGAACTATTTCTACAAGAGTTTATGAAACAGGTGAAAGTCTCTCTAGGTATTGATGCTACAAGCTTGCTACCAAAAAGTCTTCAACCCGTAGCTCAACAATTCGAACAAGACGCAAGCTTGCTCCAAAGCTTCAACGATCCTAAAGGTCAATACGCATTTTGTTTGAACTGCCAAGTGCAGTAGTTTTTCCATCAATATTACAAAGGGCACTTCTACTTGAAGTGCCCTTTTTATTAGGCTTTGCATCTCCTCAGATGACTTTCTGATGCTGTGCGTATAGCCTCGCATCTCAAGGTTATTTAGGTATATAATCCCCGCCTCTGTTCCCCTACACGAAAGAAAAAACGATGACTAGAAAACACATCTACATCGCTTACACCGGTGGTACCATCGGAATGCAAAAATCCGACCACGGCTATGTGCCTGTTGCTGGCTTTATGGAAAAGCAATTAGCAAGCATGCCCGAATTCCATCGTCCTGAAATGCCGGATTACACCATCCACGAATACGACCCTCTGATTGACTCATCAGATATGACACCTGCTGACTGGCAGCAGATTGCGAATGATATTCGTGACAACTATGACAAATACGATGGTTTCGTTATCCTACATGGTACTGACACCATGGCGTACACAGCGTCCGCATTGTCTTTCATGCTTGAAAACCTTGGTAAGCCAGTGATTGTAACGGGTTCACAAATCCCTCTCGCAGAGCTGCGTTCTGACGGCCAAGCAAACCTATTAAACGCGCTACATATTGCGGCAAACTACCCGATCAACGAAGTAACTTTGTTCTTCAATAATCAATTGATGCGTGGTAACCGCAGCACAAAATCTCATGCAGACGGTTTTAATGCCTTTACTTCACCAAACCTTCCTCCACTATTGGAAGCTGGGATCAATATTCAAGTTAGCAACAGCGTAACCGTTGGTGCACAACCAGAAGGTGAGTTTAAGGTTCACAACATCACGCCACAACCAATCGGTGTGATCACCATGTACCCTGGTATTTCACACGAAGTTATCCGCAACACGCTTCGTCAGCCCGTGAATGCGATGATTCTTCTGACTTTTGGTGTCGGTAATGCTCCTCAGAACCCTGAGCTGCTTGGTCACCTGAAAGAAGCCTCTGAGCGCGGCGTTATTGTCGTAAACCTAACTCAGTGTTTGGCAGGTAAAGTGAATATGGGCGGATATGCCACAGGTTGTGCGCTCGCAGACTCTGGTGTTATCAGTGGCTTTGACATGACGCCCGAAGCGGCGCTGGCAAAACTACACTACCTTCTAAGCCAAAACCTTTCTTACGAAGAAGTAAAAGAGAGAATGCAACAAGTACTGCGTGGTGAAATGAGCCTGTAAGTTCAAGCTTTCTACGATCTAAAAAGCCCAATACAGTTTGGGCTTTTTTCTTTCAAAATCAAAATAATAAAATTTTGAGAAATAAGGCGTAAGGATTAATCAATGTTCGGATTCACACGAACAATATCTCTCTCTTCTCCGCTGAATTGTTTTTTAAGCTCTTGTTTTGATTTAAAACTGATTTCACCACCGGCTGCAACCGTCATATGCTGCGCATCAGTATTATGTTTTGATTGATACAACATCACAGCTTGCATACACGAATCTCGCTGCTCTTTAGAAAGTGTTGTACCCTCAGGCCATCTTCCCGTTTCTACTGCATAGACTAAGCGATCATAAACTTCTGGAGTCATCGCTTGTAATAGTTGTTCTGCGTCCATAGTGTACCTTCTTATTACATTCTATTTACAGAACATAACGGGTTAAGAAACTGAGTCAAGAATACGAAAATGAATTGGTGTAACGGATCACAAGCAAAGCCATGAAAAGAACAAACTGGTTACTTCTCAGCCTCGCATGTTTTGCGCTATCGGGCTGTTTTGAAGGTAACGTGACAACCGAAGAGTTGTGCCAAAAAACACCAGAACTGCGTTGCGAGCAGCTCAATATGGATGACGGCCAATGTCGAATTCCAAGAACAAATTTGGTTTGGCATCGGTTTGAGCAATTGAAAAACCCATCGGAAGCAAACCAAATCATCGAATACGGTCTGGTCGCTGAATATAGGAAATGCTTAGAACTCGCCTCCCAGATCACCCCTATTGATCAAAGTGCTCTCAAAAGACAACGCTTTAATGCATTGGTACACAGTATTGATGAGCTAGAGCGCATTGTAAACGAGTTAAAAGGCTCAGAAGACCCGGCTACTTTGTATTTTTTATGGTCTCAAACGGGAGATACTCAAGCTCGGCGCGCATTTTTACAAATGGAAGGGTCTCCCCAATTAAATAATGCTGAGATGCAATATGCATTAGCCACTTTTTATACCAACCGAGATACCAAGAAAACCCTGGAGCTTCTTAATAACGCGTTGTCTTTATCTGATGAAGACAACATCAATCCGGTCATTCTCAAGTCAATGGCAAGTATTCATCAGGGGCTTGGAGACAAAGAGCAAGCGTATCTATGGGCAATGGTCGCGAAGAGATTCGACGTACCGCTTGCTGATGAAAAGCAGCTCCAACGTATGTTCAATTTCAGTCATCCAGAGCGATATAAGCAGTTGGATGAATTAGCCGAATCGGTGGCGAAAGCCATAGAGAAAGGTATCTATTCCCCAGCAATGATACCCACTGAGATATAAACGAAAAACTCCCGCAATGAGCGGGAGTTTTTCGTTTAAGTCGAGCGACACTCAGATCACCGTTGAGCATGAATCATCCTGAAAGGATAAAACAATCTCGAGCACAATTTTGTCGTTATTATTCTGATTTGTTGAAAATTAACGACACAGAATTAACACAAAAACGCTCTCCTGTGGTCTGTGGGCCATCTTCAAAAACGTGCCCTAGATGGCTATCACACGTTGCACAACGAATCTCTGTACGTACCATTCCGTGACTTAGATCTTCTAAATAGCGCACCGCTTGATCGTTGATAGGCGCATCAAAACTTGGCCATCCGCAGCCAGAGTCATACTTGTTATCAGAGACAAAGAGAGGGGCATTACAACAAGTACAAGCATAAACACCAGTTTCCTTATTATGCAGTAGCTTACCGCTGAAAGGAGGCTCTGTACCTTGCTCTCGGCAAACACGGAACTCTTCATCAGACAGTTGCTCACGCCACTGTTCATCTGACTTCGTCACTTTTTTCCCGCTTTGTTCCACGACTTTCGGCTCCTTATTTACTGTTCTTGGTATTGACTTTTTTAGCAAAAAACTTGCTTCTCTTAACAGTTGTAGCACATACTTTCTCACCAGGACACCATGCGTAATTAATTTGATAAGAGCACTTATCTCACCAGTTATATTACGCCAACTGGGCTACAGAAGAATCAGTCAAAAGTTTAAAAAACGTACATTTGCAAAGAATTGTTAAAAAAAGCGTCGCTTTTTTTTGACTTTAAACAAGTTAAGTCCGATTATCACTTGCAGATGTTTACTGGATTCTGTAATTTTACTACCAGTTATCTTTAATCAGAAATTAAGTTGTGGAGCAACTATAATGACTATCAAAGTAGGTATTAACGGTTTTGGCCGTATCGGTCGTTTCGTATTCCGTGCAGCGCAAGAGCGTGCTGACATCGAAGTTGTAGGTATCAACGACCTTATCGACGTAGATTACATGGCATACATGCTTAAGTATGACTCAACTCACGGCCGTTTCAACGGTACTGTTGAAGTTGAAGGCGGTAACCTAATCGTTAACGGTAAAACTGTACGTGTTACTGCAGAGCGCAACCCTGAAGACCTAAAATGGGACGAAATCGGTGTTGACGTTGTAGCTGAAGCAACTGGTCTTTTCCTAACTGACGAGACTGCACGTAAGCACATCACTGCTGGCGCGAAAAAAGTTGTACTAACTGGTCCTTCTAAAGACGCTACTCCAATGTTCGTTAACGGCGTAAACTTCGACACTTACGCTGGTCAAGACATCGTTTCTAACGCTTCTTGTACTACTAACTGTCTAGCGCCTATCGCTAAAGTTCTTAACGACAAGTTCGGTATCGAATCTGGTCTTATGACTACAGTTCACGCAACTACAGCAACTCAAAAAACTGTAGATGGTCCTTCTGCTAAAGACTGGCGCGGTGGTCGTGGTGCTTCTCAAAACATCATCCCATCTTCAACTGGTGCTGCTAAAGCTGTAGGCGTTGTACTTCCAGAAGTAAACGGCAAACTAACTGGTATGGCTTTCCGCGTACCAACTGCTAACGTTTCTGTAGTTGACCTAACTGTTAACCTAGTTAACGGTGCTTCTTACGAAGACATCTGTAAAGCGATGAAAGAAGCTTCTGAAGGCGAACTAAAAGGCGTTCTAGGCTACACTGAAGATGCAGTTGTATCTCAAGACTTCATCGGCGAAGTTTGCACTTCAGTATTCGATGCTAAAGCTGGTATCGCGCTAACTGACAAATTCGTTAAGGTTGTATCTTGGTACGACAACGAAATCGGTTACTCAAACAAAGTTCTAGACCTAATCGCTCACATCTCTAAGTAATTAGAAAGTTAGCAATTAGCGAATAACTTCGTTAAAGAAAAGGCGGCTCTAGAGTCGCCTTTTTTGTATCTGGAATTTGAGAGAATGCAGGCTCGATGTTGCATTTAATGTGCGAAGCGCGTCTAAAAGCTCTCCCCCAGCGATAGGAAACTACACATGGATTTAAAAACTCTCCCAGCCCTAACGGTGCTATCTGATAACGTCACTATCGTTGAAGTTGATCAGATAAAAATCGTCCGCGTGATTCATGACAAAGCAACGGCAGGCATCTCGCTACACGGTGGTCATGTCGTGTCGTTCACGCCTAAAGGTCAAGAAGATCTGATCTGGATGAGCGAAAAAGCTGTCTTCGATGGTAAAGCTGCTCTTCGCGGTGGCATTCCGGTTTGTTGGCCTTGGTTTGGGCGTATTGCTGCTCCAGCTCACGGCTTTGCCCGCACCGCAGAATGGGAGTTGGTTGAACATCGTGAGAACCATAACGGTGTGATTGTTGAACTTGCTCTGTTCCCGACAGAAGAAATCCACGATATTTGGCCCCATATGTTTGACGCTCGTTTGGTGATTGAAGTGGGCGATGAGCTAAAAGTGACGCTCAAAGTCATGAACATTGATGACGAGGCTTGGACCTTCTCTGGCGCATTACATACTTACCTAAACGTTGGAGACATTAAGCAAGCACAAACGACAGGCATGGGTGCCGAGTACATTGATAGCTTGAAAGCTGATGCGGTATGCCAAGGTGGTAATGTTCTACAACTAACTGACACCATTGATCGCGTTTACACGCAACCAGAAGCGAAAATTTTGGTAAAAGACCCGGTATTGGATCGTACGCTAAGCGTACACAACCAAGGCCACAACTCAGCAGTATTATGGAACCCTTGGGCAGAAGGTGCGCAAAGCATGGGTGACATGGCTGACGATGGTTATCAAACCATGTTGTGTGTGGAGTCTGCTGTTCATGCACCAAGTATTGAGCAAGGTCAAACGCTCCAACCAGGTGAGACACATGAACTTGTCACTGTCATTTCAGCGCAGTAAGAATCACCATATAAAGGCCGGGATACCCGGCTTTTTTTGTAATAAAAGCTCTGCTTAGATGGTCCTATCTTTACTAACTTATTGGTTACTGGTCACTTTTGACGGTTTCATTAATAAATATCAAAAAAATTGATCATATAAACCGATAGCATACCGATACAAAACTCATAAATAATAAAAATATCAGGAATTAGTCTATGTTAGAGAGATACCGAAATCAAAGTGTCGGATTCCAGTTGAAACTGGTGATCACTTTGTGTCTATTCATTGCTTTCAGCAGTATTGCAGCGCTTGTTTACCGCAACGCTTCCGATGTTCTATTGGAAAGCACACTGAAAGAACACCAATCTAAAGTAGAATCAATGGCAAAAACCATTGCTGGCCAATTCGATGCTTACCTGCACACCGCTAAAGTCCTCGAATCTACTTTTCGCAATGGCTACCTTGCCGGTGTCTATGTCGAAAATTACACGGTTGACTTCATGGGACATGAAGTACCAAACATCACTCAATACAGTGAAAGCTTAATTAATGACACCAAGTTGGTCGACAGTTTCACACGTGATACCGGCGCTATAGCAACGCTATTCGCACCATTGGGTGACGACTTTATTCGGGTGTCCACCTCCCTAAAAGATCCACAAGGTCAGCGAGCGGTCGGAACCACGCTAGGCATCAACCATCCTGGTTATCAGCAACTTAAAGCAGGACAACCGTATTACGCTCAAATTAAATTGTATGGCGAGCGCTACATTACCTACTATGCCCCAATCAAAGATGCGACAGGAAAGGTAGCAGGCCTATCGTTTATTGGCTTACCAGTAGACCAAGCGACACAAACCTTGTTCGATGCACTCGAAGAGATAAAATGGGGCGACACTGGTTACACCATTATCGTTGATAACGACGAAAACAATCTTGGTAAATACCTACTTCATCCAGCAAAAAGCGGCTCAGATTCGTCAATACTAGAAGTCGCCGACTACAATGGTCACAAGCCTTTTGGCCAGATTTTCGAACAATCTAGTGGATTAATTCGCTACCCTTTCGAGTACCAAGGTAACGTAGGCGAAAAGTATCTTGTCTACACAGAGGTTCCAGGTTGGAACTGGAAACTGCTAGGTGGTACGTTTATCAAAGAAGTAACAAAAGGTAGCGACACGCTTCTCACACTCATTGCCATCATTTCTTCGGTAGCGGCAATCATTACTTTTGTTGTACTGACACTTTTCTTGAATCGCAGCTTACAACCTCTCACGACTCTAAACTCATACATGACTCGCTTAGCGGGCGGCGAAGTCAGCTTGAACATTCCAGCGTCTCGTAAAGCATCAAAGAATGAAATTACGAACCTGAGCTCGGGTGTCGCCAGTATGGCAAGTCAGCTCAATGAACTCGTTGGTAAGATCCGTTCAACAAGCGACTTAGTGGAGAGCAACTCCACCAGCGTTGCCAACGATGCACATAGCAATTTGACCCAAGCCGACCGACAACAACAAGAAGTCGAGCAAGTTGTGACAGCGATTGAAGAAATGGCCTCTTCCGCTCAATCTGTCGCACAACAAGTCGAAAGCATTGCGGAAAACGTACGCTCAGCAAATACTGATAGTCAATCTGGTCTCGCGATTGTTGAAGGCGTATGTATCGACGTTGCTCAACTTAACGATCAATTGGATCAATCAGCAACGGCTATCGAGCAAGTAAATCGCGATAGCGAGAGTATTCAAACCGTCACTAAAATGATTGATGAAATTGCTGAGCAAACCAATTTACTTGCCTTGAATGCCGCCATTGAAGCAGCACGAGCAGGTGAGCAAGGCCGTGGCTTCGCAGTTGTAGCAGATGAAGTGCGCACACTTGCGCACCGAACCCAAAGCTCAGTTCAAGATGTCGTGGAAATTATCGAGAAACTAAAAGGGTCGACTCATAATGCAGTTAATATGATGACAGACAGCCAACGCAGTGCAAACCAGGTCTTGGACAAAGCACAAGACGCGGGCACAGCATTAGAAGCCATCGCAGTACAAGTGCAGTCGATAGCCTCTCAAGCCGACGCCATTGCAGCGACTTCAGAAGAACAAGCTCAAGTTTCACAAGAAATTGCAGCAAATGCCCATTCTATCAGTGAACTTAACCGAGAAAGCCGCAACACGAGCGCAAAAACCTCGCAAAGTGCCATTGAACTTCAACAACAAGCACGAAACTTGAAAGAGCAAGTCGACTTCTTCCACTAATACTTAATAAGAGCCGACCCAGTCGGCTCTTTTTGTTTCACTTGAGACCATGCTTTTTGATAGAATTTGCCGCCCTACTTTCTGTTCGAGATCGTCATGAACTATCAATGCCCTCTATGCCACCAAGCTCTAGCGTTAAATGAAAAAACGTTTAAGTGCGAAAACAATCATCAGTTTGACTTAGCAAAAGAAGGCTACGTTAACTTGATGCCAGCGCACCACAAACGTTCTAAAGATCCTGGTGACAACAAAGAGATGATGCAAGCTCGTCGTCGATTCCTTGAAGGAGATTACTACAACCCAATGCGCCAAGAAGTGGCGCAGCTGTGTGCAACATACACTGAGGGGAGCACCCATCAATTATTAGATATTGGTTGTGGTGAAGGTTACTACACAGATCAAGTACAAAAGACGATAGAAACACAAGCGAACCATGCCACGATTTATGGCTTAGACATTTCCAAAGTTGCCATTCGTTACGCGGCGAAGCGTTACACGCACTGCAACTTTAGTGTGGCTTCTAGTCACCGACTTCCCTTCGCAAATAAATCCTTAGATGCCATTTTGCGCATTTATGCCCCGTGTAAAGCTGAGGAGCTGCAGCGCGTTGTAAAAAACGACGGCGTTGTTGTCACGGTTACTCCTGCTAGCCGCCACTTATACCAACTGCGTGAGCGCATTTATCAAGAAGTTCGTCTTCACAATGAAGAACCAGAACATATTGAAGGGTTTGAATTAGAGCACCAGCAGCATCTTAACTATGTTATGGACTTGAAAAACGGAGCCGCAATCGATTTATTGCAAATGACGCCATTCGCATGGAAAGCAACCGATGCTCTTCGTGAAGAGTTGAAATCCGCTACACTTTTCCAATGTGAGGCTGATTTTATGTTGCGTGTATATCGCAAAAAAACACTCAATTAATAAGTCAAAAAAAACAACAAACGCAAATAGTTATCATTTATATTGATTCATTGCTCAGCCTCCATTAATATCATCCGGACATTTTTGGAGGCTTTTCAATGCGCTTTTCTACTTTGAGCTTGCTCTTTGCAGGCTTACTTACTGGTTGCTCTTCATATACGCACACCAACTCTCACGCAACCTCAGCGGAAGTCACTAGTTTTTACGACTATCAACTATACACCCCTTCTGGCGAGCACATCGCTCTAAGCAAACTGCCAATTGAGCTGCAACAAGCAGATGTCATTCTTATTGGTGAATGGCACACACACGCCGGCGTTCATCGCTTTCAAACCGATATGCTCAAACAACTTACGTCCTACGACCGCTCACTCGCGTTATCTATGGAACAATTTACCCGCGACAAACAACCTGTTGTTGACGCTTACCTACGTGGGGAGATCGGCGAACAGTACTTAATGAAACAAGCCAACGCTTGGCCCAATTATGAAAGCGACTATCGCCCTCTCGTGGAGTTTGCTAAGCAGAAAAATCTCCCGGTCATTGCAGCAAATGCACCAAAGAGCATTGTCCGATGCATTGGTCGACAAGGGTTAGATTACATTAACAAGCTCGATGATGATCAGCGGATGTTCATTGCACAAGCCATCAACACTGGTAGTAGTCCGTACAAAGAAAAGTTCATGGCATCCATGCATCACGGTAAGCCAGAGCAGACGGAAAAACAGTTTGCAGCTCAAGTTACCTGGGATGAAACTATGGCGGAATCTATCGTTAGCTACCTAGACGACAACCCAGGCGCTCAGGTTGTCCATGTTGCAGGCAAGTTTCACACCGAGCAAGGGTTGGGTACGGCAGCATCAATCTTAAGCCGCAGCCCGAGCTTAAAAGTGGTTGTAATTAGCCCAACAGATAACGTGCTTTCTGATAATACAGACTATCAGTTAGAGGTTCTCGCACCACCAGTACGGTATGTACAAGATGCTCACCGCATGGCGGCATATCAACATCTAACTAAACGCAATAACGATCTTCAATGTAAGTAGCTGGTCTTCAATTTAAGTTACTACCTTGCCGTTGCGTTGCATCATCACACCGCTCCGAGTTCATCGAGTGACAAGGGTCTGCTTCCTGCTGGTCTATTTTTTGCTAATGATCACCAATAGAAACTAGAAGCGGCAAAAGCAGACCTGTTTTTATCCAAATAGCTTCAGAAATAAACTTTGCCGCCGATAAAAATATAACTGCTTTTTACCCGCACTCAGTGACCGAGTGTCGATGTTCCAAGGAGTATTCGATGAATCCAGTAGGAAGCACTTCTGTTAATAGCTATGCCAAACAATCTGTCGCCTCTAAACAAGCAAGTATTGCACAAGAAGAAACTAGTGCTTCACCGCTGAAAGTCGAACACAATAAGGTGACGCTTTCGACCGAAGGCAAAGCGCTACTTGCCGCTCTGCAACAAATCGAGCACGACAGCAAGAAAATAGAAGCAGAAGATAAATCTGTTGGTGAAAAGGTCGAATCTTTCACGCATGGTGCGCTTGGCATGGATCACCCCGATAAAATCGAGAAAGAAGAGGATGGCTCATATTCTGCGGGTCAATACCTTTCTGCGGCACTTACCGTTGGTGGCATCATACTGGCATTAGTCTGATAACCAGTCTGATAATCATCACGACAACAAATCCTATTTGAACCAAACACTTACTGCAGCCCATAATTTAATAAGCCAAAGAACGATATGATGCAAACGTAAGTGAATTCGACCGCTCTTGTGGCCCGATAATACATGCTCGTTTATTGCTCCCTAAACTAGGTTTCTTGTGAAAGCACTGAATGGATAACTTTAGTCCATGCTTTCAACTCCTAAGCGTAATCCAAGCCCACGTTTGTGGGCTTTCTTCTTTCCAAACTAACGAACGTTAGAGAGCGACTCATTTTTTCTGCAAAACCAAACAAAAACGACAATTTGGTTAAACTTTTATTACCGACACAAAACCTTCATAAATCATTGCTTTAATGCCTGCGCTTTCAATAAACAAGGAAAATATAATGAAGCGCTTAGTATCTCCAATCGTTACGGCAGTGGCTGCATCTACCCTCTCTTTCAACGCACTCTCAGCTGAAATCAAAAACGTCATTTTGATGATCGGCGACGGCATGGGTCCTCAACAAGTTGGTTTACTCGAGACCTACGCAAAACACGCACCTAACTCGGTTTACAAAGGCGAAAGCACAGCGTTATACAAACTCGCTCAAGAAGGTGTGATTGGATCATCACTGACCAATCCAGAAGACGCAATTGTCGTCGACTCTGCGTGCTCAGCTACGATGCTAGCGACAGGAATCCCTACCGCTTCTGAAGTCATTGGCATTGATAGCCAAGGCAACCATGTCGAAACTATTTTGGAAAAAGCCAAAAGTAAAGGTAAAGCAACAGGGCTCGTCTCTGATACGCGTATGACCCACGCAACGCCAGCAGCATTTGCCGCTCATCAACCACATCGCTCCCTAGAAAACAGTATTGCGGCGGATATGCTCGAAACAGGCGTAGACGTGATGATGTCTGGGGGACTTCGTCATTGGATTCCAAAGTCGACAAACGACAAGGGAGAGACATACGAGCAACTTGAAAAGCTCACTGAAGGTAATGTCTACCTAAAGTCGAAACGTAAAGATGAGCGCAACTTGCTTACTGAGGCGCAAGACCAAGGTTACAACCTGGCTTTCAGCCGCGATATGCTCACACAAGCTAAAGGTGACAAATTACTTGGACTTTTTGCTTACTCGGGCATGAACGATGGTATTGCCTACAGTCAAAGCAAAAACGATCCAAAACGCACGCAGCCATCGCTGAAAGAAATGACCACCAAAGCAATCGACATTCTTTCAAAAGACAAAGACGGTTTTTTCTTGATGGTTGAAGGCGGCCAAATTGACTGGGCTGGCCACAGTAACGATGCAGGTACGATGCTGCATGAAATGCTTAAATTCGATGAAGCGGTAAACTCAGTTTATGAGTGGGCAAAAGGCCGTGATGACACCCTGATCATTGTTACTGCTGACCACGAAACCGGCTCTTTTGGCTTTAGCTACTCATCAGCAAACTTGCCTAAACCACAAAAACGCGACGGCGAAGCATTCAAAAATCAGGATTACGCGCCAAACTTCAACTTTGGTCAGTTCGAGATCCTCGATGGTTTATACAACCAAAAGAAAAGTTACTACGGCATGATCAGTGAATTCCAAGCGCTTGATAAGAAAGAGCAAACTCCAGAGAAGTTTGCGGAAGTCGTGAACGCAAATAGCGATTTTTCGATTACGCCTGAGCAAGCAGAACGCGTATTAGCAAGTAAACCAAATCCATACCGACTCGCTGGACACAAATACTTAAGCGAAGAGAACGTACCGACAATCAATGACTTTGATGCTTTCTTTCCTTACAACGACCGTGGCAACTTGCTAGCGCGTGAGCATGCAACAAAGCAAAACACAGTATGGGGGACGGGTACTCATACGCATACTCCTGTCAACGTATTTGCTTGGGGACCTGCAGAAACTATCCTTCCAGTATCAAAAATCATGCACCACTCGCAACTAGGCGAGTACTTGAAGCAACAAATTAAATAATCAACTTGCACTTACTTCACAACTCGTGATGTTTCAACGCTCTCGCAAGGGAGCGTTTTTTTATGCATGAAAACAGTTGACGTTTTAAATCGTACACCACAATAATTATGGGTCTTTAATTATATGAATAAAGAAAATGTGCGAAATCTTTGCTAAGCAACCCCAAGACAACTATCAGTTCATCACCCGCTCTATCCGTATTGATGGTCACGCGACCAGTGTAAAACTTGAAGCGAGCTTTTGGACAATTCTTGAGGAAATCGCTAGTGCTCAAAACATGACGGTTCCTAAATTCATAAGCACTGTTTATCAAGAGGCACTCGAATACAATGGTGAAGTGAACAACTTTGCCTCCTTACTTCGATGCGCTTGCCTCACTTACGCCCGCCAACCTCAAGAGACCACTCGTCAAGCACTTGCGCAACTTAACAGTTAATAGCAACCAACCGAGCAATAACCATCCTAGGCTATGCATCCGTATTATAAACCCTTGAGCATCTTCTAATTTGTCGTACTAGAGTACTACCCAGACTCCTTTTGAAATCGCTAACCTGTGCGGACTATCAAGGAGTACCTATGACAAAAATGATTCACACCATGATCCGAGTAAGTGATCTGGACCGCTCTCTACAATTTTACTGTGACGTACTTGAACTAGAAGTCGCTGATCAATACATCTTTGATGGCTTTTCTCTAACCTATCTAGCCAACCAAGAAACTGGCTTTGAATTGGAACTGACGCACAATCACGACCAAAGTGAGCCCTACACTCACGGCTCAGGTTACGGCCACCTTGCCGTCAGCGTGGAGGACATTGAACAAGCCCACAAACGCATTAAATCTCTCGGCATTGAAACTGGTGACATCAAAGCCTTTGACCATCAACAAAAGCATTTAGCAACGTTCTTTTTTGTAACCGACCCTGATGGTTACAAAATTGAGTTCCTGCAACGCCAAGGGCGTTACCTATAACAAAAAGAGTAAACATTATGATTCACTTGACGGCTACCTTTCATGCACAACCGGGAAAAGAACAAGAGTTGAAAGAGGTACTTACCCGAGCGCTTGAACCTACTCGCAATGAAGAAGGTTGCGTTCGTTATCAATTGTTCCAAGATAAAGACAATACATGCCACTTCGTTTTTCAGGAGCAATTTAAAAACCAACAAGCGTTTGAGCTTCATGGTAAAACAGAACACTTTGCTCTTTTGATTAGCCAGATCGACAACTTGTTAGAATGCGAGCCGAAACTGGTGTTCTTTAACGAACTGTAACAATAACGCTAACCGAAGATCAAAAAAGGCACTCTACCTAGAGTGCCTTTCACTTGTTGGGACCTGTGATTAAGCGTCTTGCTTCTCCACCATATGCAAATGCACATCTTGTTGTGGGAAAGGAATCGAAATACCTTCTCGGTCGAAGCGTAGTTTCACCTCTTTCGTCACATCCCAGTATACATCCCAGTAATCATCCGTTTTTACCCAAGGACGCACAATAAAATCTACAGAAGACGTATTTAATGTATGAACTTTGATCATTGGCTCTGGAGTGCGAAGTACCGAAGGGTGAGAGGTAATGATATCAGACAATACTGACTCCGCTTTTAAGAGGTCATCCGCATAGCCAATGCCAAACACCATATCCACGCGGCGAATGCGTTCATGCGTGACGTTCTTAATAACATCTCCCCAGATTTTGCTGTTAGGCACAATAATAATTTGGTTATCAAACGTACGGATTGTGGTGTTCACCAAACTCATATGGCTTACCTTGCCATCCACACCGCCAGCATACACAAAATCACCAACATCAAATGGGCGATAAATAAGCAGCATCATACCCGCCGCGAAGTTGGATAACGTGTCTTGCAACGCGAAACCAATAATCACACCAGCAATACCGAAACCGGTTAGGATTGGCGCTAGGTTCAAACCAAGCTGAGATAAGCCCACCATGATACCGATCACCCACACGAATTTGCCGGACATCGAGATAAAGAAGTCCTGCATCAAGTGGGAAAGTTTTAAGTTTTTCGATGCAACTGCTTTACGGACGACTTTGCGAGTTAACTTAGCCAGTCCGCGAGCGATCAATAAAATCAGCGCAAAAACAAACAACTGGAAGATATGCTGCGGTGCATTCTCGGCAAACCAATCCAGTGCCGAGTTGGACCAGTGACTCAGTATTGACCACACAACTTTGGTATTCAGTAAATCATGGGTGATATTACCCGTCACTTCAAAAATTTGGCGTTTGTATTCAGACGTTTCTAAACCGACTTTATCACCAATTGAAATCAGGTTGCGTAAGCTTTCTGTCGCAATATTTAGCCTTTGTTTAGTAATGAGCTGACTAAGTTGCAACGACGCTTTTTCCGACTCTGGGCTAGACGAAAGTTGGGAGCCAATGATCTCACTTTGCTGACTCAAGTACTCAATTGAAGCAGACAGTAAGCGCATACGTTTATCAATTTTATCTTTTAGTTCCGCTTCTGCGCGCTCGTTTTGGGCCCCTAGCTCCTTCAACCAAGCGAGATTTTGCCAGCTCGAATCGAAGCTAACATCAAGATAACGCTGTAGCTCTCGATAATCGTTAACAAGAGCAAGCTTCTCTTCATCCTTAGCCTTATTTAAATCCTCGACGACTTTCTTTATTTTTTCCGATAGATAGTTCGTCGCGTCCTCAGAGTATTGTTCTTGTTTTTTAACTAGCAAGATCAGCTTGTCGCGAGAGATAGTTTCACGTTCAATCGCTGACGCTAACTGGCTTCTTAATTCTTCATTCTTTTGGAATAGTTGCAGTTGAAGGGCATCACGCTCGTCGCCACTCGCTTGCGAGAGGCTTTGGGATAAATCCACAATCTCTCGGTTCAAGTTGTCAATCGAGATTTCGGCAGCAGAAGGCTCTTGGATATCGTCAGTAGCAGTCGCATAAACAGCCATTGGGGAGAGCATAATGACGGCAAGTGCGAATAATGTCACCCAAGATGTCAGGCGCAGTTTCTGGGGGAAATGAAACGTCATGTTTACCTCATAGGGAACAATCCTGATCAAAACAATCAGGAATAGAAGTGTAAAGCGTTGAAATCATACTCCTAAGTTTACAACACTAAATAATAAACTGAGCAGCATTTCGTTAGCGAGACGTCAAAGTTGGGAGCCCCAATAGCAAACAAGCCTTTCATTTAATAAATGAAAGGCTTGTTTTTATTCGACTAAGGACGGTTGGGATGATTTAAAATATGGTCTTCCCAATCCACCACATCAATCTCGTAAACAACTTTGTTACGGACACTTTCCCCAGCCGCATGCATTGCGGACTTAGAGCCGGTAATCAACGGATGCCATTCTGGTAAAGGCTGCTTTTCAGCCAACAGACGGTAAGCGCACGTGTGTGGCAGCCAAGTAAAATCGTCGATGTCTTCTCGGGTCAGCTTGGTGCACTCTTCACCCGAAGTGAAACGGTTTGGGTAATCCTTACATGAACACGTTTTACTGTTCAGCCAGCTACAAGCCACATTGGTATAGTAGATTTCATCGGTATCTTCATCCATCAGCTTATGCAAACAACATTTGCCACAACCATCACAGAGAGATTCCCATTCCTCTTCTGTCATCTGCTCTAACGATTTACTTTGCCAAAATGGAGTGCTCATACTTCAGGTCTCACCAAGGGAATTTAGGGGGCGATTTATACTCTTCTCAACGCAAAAGTTCAAGTTTTGAGAAGATCTTGCATCCTTCCCACATAACGGTGGAGATATTCAACTACTTTCGTTTTACTGTTCTATCCTTAAAAAAGTTTCCATTACTCAATTGATCAAGAAGGCATTAAGGAGTTTTCATGGGTATTATTTCTTGGATTATTTTGGGCTTAATCGCCGGCGCACTTGCTAAATGGCTCATGCCAGGAAAAGATGGGGGCGGTTGGATTGCAACAATGTTACTTGGTATTGCAGGGGCATTTGTAGGTGGCTTCCTTGGCGGCATTCTCGGTTTCGGCGGAGCAACTGGCGTCAACATTGGTAGTATCATTACCGCAACACTAGGCGCATTTATTCTGTTGTTTGTTTATAACCGTTTCTTAAAATAATCACGATGATTTAAAAGCAAAAAACCAAAAAGGGAGCGTAATGTTAAGCGCGCCCTTTTATTTTTTTCTTTCTTCACTCTTCCAATCCACGTCAAAATGACCATAATTGCCCCCTTAATTTTTAAGAGGTTTACATTATGGATTGTCGATTAGGATGTGGAGCGTGCTGTATTGCGCCAAGTATCTCTTCACCAATACCTGGAATGCCCAAGGGCAAACCTGCAGGTGTTCGTTGTGTGCAACTCAACGACGACAATTTGTGCAAGCTATTTGGTAAGCCTGAACGCCCCAAAGTCTGTCACGATTTTAAACCGTGTCCGATTGTATGCGGCAACACCAATCAAGAAGCACTCGACAACATCACTGAATTAGAACAATTGACGTAATGCGACTCTAGACCACACGTTTAAAGTTAGTACCTCGGTTGTTTCTCTCCGAGGCAGTAATCAAAGCAAACTCAAGATTTAGCACTTCCCCCCCCTCTGCTTTTTATCTCACCCTTGAGAAATCTTGCCACATAGCGTTCCATTTGCGGTTTTTGCGCGATCTTCCTCACAATTTATTGACAATTCTCGACTATGTTCAGCGGGTCATTTAATTAAAGATCAGGAAAGAACATGAATAAGTATTTGGCTGAGGCTTTTGGCACGTTCTGGCTAGTGTTGGGCGGCTGTGGTAGCGCGGTGTTGGCTGCGGGTTTCCCTGAAGTGGGTATTGGTCTGTTGGGCGTTTCTTTGGCATTCGGTTTAACCGTTCTGACGATGGCATTTGCTATCGGTCATATTTCAGGTTGTCACTTGAACCCTGCAGTGACAGTTGGCCTTTGGACTGGCGGTCGTTTTGAGACAAAAGACGTTGCTCCCTACATCATCTCACAGGTGATCGGCGGGCTTATCGCAGGTGGCGTGCTTTACGTTATTGCATCTGGACAAGCAGGATTCGATGTTGTGGGTTCTGGCTTTGCCGCCAATGGTTATGGGGAACACTCTCCAGGCCAATACTCGATGATCGCTGCACTTGTGACTGAAGTTGTCATGACGATGATGTTCCTGATTGTCATTATGGGTGCAACAGACAAACGTGCGCCACAAGGCTTTGCACCTATCGCAATTGGCCTGTGTTTGACTCTCATTCACCTGATCAGCATTCCTGTCACCAATACGTCAGTAAACCCTGCTCGTAGCACGGCAGTCGCAGTATATGTGGGTGACTGGGCGGTTTCTCAGCTATGGCTGTTCTGGGTTGCGCCTATTGTGGGTGGCGTGCTTGGTGCGGTTATCTACAAAAACCTTCTTGGTGAAGAATCGAACGATTAATCGTTCCCAACTCCCAAGATCAAAAAAGCCGCTGAGTTCAGCGGCTTTTTATTAAATTCTGTGTCGACCTAATAGCGAATGTGACAACGTCGTGCCATCAACAAGCTCTAGCTCCCCACCGACAGGCACACCATGCGCGATGCGGCTGGCATCAACTTGGTGCTCTTTACATAGCTCTGCGATGTAATGGGCAGTGGCTTCACCTTCAACTGTTGGGTTTGTCGCCAAAATCACTTCGGTAATATCACCGCGACGTAAGCGGTAATCAAGGACATCTAATCCAATATCACTTGGACCAATACCATCTAATGGCGACAAATGCCCCATAAGAACAAAGTACCGACCAGAATATTGGCCTGTTGCTTCAACGGCTGCGATGTCTGCCGGGCTTTCTACCACACAAATTTGACCATTTTCTTGGCGTTTTGGGTTGGTACAAATGTGACAGACTTCTTCTTCGGTGAAGGTTCGACACTCAGTACAATGACCTATTTCTGTCATTGCCTGACTAAGCGCATCTGCAAGCTGCAAACCGCCTTTTCTATCGCGCTGTAACAAATGAAAGGCCATACGCTGCGCTGACTTGGGGCCAACCCCAGGTAGACAACGTAAGGCCTCCATCAATTGCTCCAGCATATGACTGGTACGCATTAAAAGTCCGCTTAATTAAATATCAGCAGATTAGAATGGCATTTTCATACCTGGTGGTAGTTGCATACCGCCAGTTACAGAAGCCATTTTCTCTTTTTGAGTTTCTTCAACACGACGGGCTGCATCGTTGAACGCCGCAGCGATCAGATCTTCAAGCATTTCTTTGTCGTCTTCCATCAAACTTTCATCGATGTCAACACGACGTACGCTGTGACTACCAGTGATAGTAACTTTAACTAGGCCAGCACCAGACTCGCCAGTTACTTCCATATTCGCGATTTCTTCTTGAAGCTTTTGCATGCGATCTTGCATTTGCTGGGCTTGCTTCATTAGGTTGCCCATACCGCCTTTACCAAACATGTTTATCTCTCTGGTTTAATGAGGTGTTGCATCAATTAATGGGGTTATACCTTTGGGTTTTCAACCCCATTCCATTCGATTATTAGATAGGGCGCACACTATCTTTATCAAGCTCTGCAGCAAAACGACGTTCAATAAATTGAACATTTGGATCGTTTTCTAAACTGTTCAGCGCTTGCTGTAATTTCTCTTGGTAGAGCCTATCTCTCAGTTCAAGTGGTGTTTCTCCACTCTCCCCTATTTCGATGCTCATGTGGCACTCTTCACCTAACACGGTATTAAGTGCTTTGAGCAATTCGGCTTGAGCTCTATCAGTATTCAAATGAGCTTGGCTGCTTCTCAATAGTAACGAAACGGTTGTTCCTTCCTTACTATAATGAGAGTTTAGCGCAAGTTGCTCTACCAGCTTAGGGATCTCCATTAAGCTGATTAGCTTCGCCCATTCATTATGTTCTAATGACTCATCGATGAGCTTTTGTGCCATTTCAGGCGTTTTCTCATGCTCAAGTGCCTGCTTGAGCTGCGTAGGTGTCAGTTTTGTATTTACTTTTGTCTCAACAGGCTTGCTTGGACGCCAGCGATACGCTTCTTCAACTTGTGGCTCCGTCGACTTCGGAGCTGAGTTTGGCGACACCTGCGCGGAATTGCCATGCAATTGCGCTACTCGGTCGATAACCGATTCTGGTTGTGCAGATGCCGCTTTAGGCTTTTTTGAGCCACCATTTTGAGGAGTGTTCTGTTGTAGGCCTTGACGCTGAGAACGTAATTGGTGACGTAAACCGCTTAGACCACCGCGCGCCGGTGTTGAAACGCTCTCTTGCACTTGTTGAGGTGGCGTTTCATGCTGCGGTGCAGGGTTTTCGCTCATCGGCGGCGCCATATCATACTGTGGCGGAACCGTCTCATATCCACTCGCGTGATATTCAGGTTGTGAATTGGATGAAGGTTGAGGCGCCACTTGTGGTGAGCTTTGTGCTGGACTCGGCTGCTGAGCTCGAGGAGATGCTACTGTCCGAGCTGGCGCAGCCTTTGGTTGACTGGTACTTTGAGCCGGAGATGACGCTGGCTCGCAGTTACTAGAAACAACATTTGCCCCACTGTTATTTGATGGACGGAACGCCAACATACGCAGCACAATCATTTCCAAACCGACTCGCCCATTTGGCGAGAGGGTCAAATCTTCACGACCTTTTAATGCAATTTGATAGTAAAGCTGAACGTCTTGCGGGCTTAGAGCTTTACTCAACAGCTCAATTTTCTCTGCATCTGGTTGTGCTCGGTCTAACGACGCGGGCAACGCTTGATACATCGCAATTCGGTGTAACTGTGTTGCGACTTGCTGCAACAAACCATCCCACTCAACACCATTTGCCGCTAATTGTTGGATTTTATCCATAGCTTGTTGAGGTTTCTTGCTGCTGATTGACTCTAGTAAGTGAATCGCTTGGTCGGTATCAATCGTCCCCAACATGTGGCTGACAATATCGGCTTGCACCGCACCGTTACCTAATGCAATTGCTTGATCAGTCAAGCTAAGAGCATCACGCATACTGCCATCTGCAGCATGTGAGATCATACCCAACGCTTTTGGCTCTGCTGAAACTTGCTCTTGACCTAGGATGTAATCAAGTTGCTGGTGAATATCATCAACGCTGATTGGTTTCAGATGAAACTGAAGACAACGCGACAATATAGTGACAGGCAGCTTTTGTGGATCAGTTGTTGCGAGTAAGAACTTCACATACTCTGGCGGCTCTTCCAGGGTTTTCAACAACGCATTGAAAGAGTGACGCGATAGCATGTGCACCTCATCGATGAGGTACACTTTAAAACGTCCACGAGCAGGTTTGTATTGAACGTTGTCTAACAGTTCACGAGTGTCTTCAACTTTAGTACGTGATGCTGCGTCGATTTCAAGAAGATCGACAAAGCGACCTTCATCAATTTCACGACAAGTATCACACTTACCACAAGGTGTCGCGGTAATGCCGGTTTCGCAGTTCAAGCCTTTGGCGAACAGCCTACCGATACTCGTTTTACCCACACCACGAGTCCCGCTGAACAGATAAGCATGGTGTAAACGGTTTTGCGCCAGTGCGTTTTCCAACGCCGTCAGGACATGTTTTTGTCCGACAACTTGGTCAAACTGATTAGGACGCCATTTTCGCGCTAAAGCTAAATAACTCATTGAATGTATTAATGTCCTTCAAAATCGCAGATGCTGTACACGTTTAGACCTAGTGCTTCTAAACGTTTATCGCCACCGATTTCTGGTAGGTTGATAACGAACGCAGCGTGCTCAACTTCACCACCCAGTTGGCGAATCAGCTTAGTCGTCGCTTCAATAGTACCGCCCGTTGCCAATAAATCGTCGACAACCAGTACTTTGTCGCCTTCAACGATGGCATCTGTATGGATTTCTAGTGTATCAACGCCGTATTCAAGCTCATAAGATTGAGCAACAGTAGGGCGTGGTAGCTTGCCTGGTTTACGCACTGGTACAAAACCAACACCTAGCTCAAGCGCTAAAGGCGCGCCAAATAGAAAGCCACGAGCTTCCGTACCCACAACCTTGGTAAAGCCCATATCTTTGTAACGTTCAACAAGTAAGTTGATCGTCGCTTGGTATGCGTTCGCGTCTTCAAGAAGGCTCGTCACATCACGAAATAGAATGCCTGGCTTTGGGTAGTCTTGGATGCTTTTGATGCTAGATTTGATCAGTGAAATTGTTTCTGTAGTCATAATACCGATTTACTTAGATTGGCTCATCGCCCTCTCTAATCGCAGTATCACGAGGGCAACGAACAATAGGTTTTCACCACTATGTGCTTATTTTCGTAAAAGTCACAGGCGCTGAAAATACAAACGCCCACTCGAAGAGCGGGCACACTATTCTCTACAATCTTAGTGATTTTCTTCTCGGTCAGCAACCAACTCAATCACAGGCAGACGCATAAACCAGCTGAGTAAAACGATTAGCATCACTAAAAGACCAATTTTTACCCAAACGAGGGGGATAACAACGATTGAAACCATGAAACTAAGCGCAATAAAAATCGCACCACGCTTTTTTACTTTTGAAGTAACAGCCCGATGCTTATGCCAATTGTCGAGAATGGGTCCAAACGTTTTGTGGTTATGTAACCATTGATGAAATGCGGGGCTACCACGCATAAAACATGCGCTAGCAAGCAAAATAAAAGGTGTGGTGGGTAAAAGTGGAAGGGCTATGCCGGCTATGCCGAGCACAATACAGAGTCCACCAACAGTATTGAAAAAGTAACGCTTAATACGAATGGTGAACTCCGGTACAAAATAGCTAGATTAAAAGCCTGCGTAACCATTCATTACACGAAGCCAGGTTAGCGTTGCAGGAAGTGTTGGGATCAAAAGAACTGCAATAAAACCTAAAAAGTAAAAAATATTATAAGGCTCTTTAAAATCTTTGTCTGCCATGATGTGTCTTCTCACTAGTTGACTTTGCTTTTCCCAAGGCACAGCGTTAAATTATCGTTGCACAAATGGGTCATTATTGTTTTAAGCGCTGACTATACATTAAACAGCCAAATCTAAACACCAGTAAAAAGTAAGGTTATTAAACTAAACGTATGTTGTTTTGGTGGTTCTAAAAAGATAATAAGCAGCGTCAGGACGCTGCTTATTGTTGGTTTGCAAGTCATAATTATACTAGTCGGGATTTCCGGGTAATACTTAAACTAAAACTTGAAGAACCTAAACACCCGATAGATAACTGTCCTGCAACACTAAGCGGTAAATCGCGGGTGATGAAGTTTTTCATACTTCCTCCCCCTAAACGGTTACCTGCTGCGATGTGTTGATTCGTATTTCCGTCAGACCAATGGCTATCTAAACCCGCAGGCAATATAGAGACCGAGGATGAAGCGAGGTCGGCGACACCAAACACAGCATTGACTGCACCCGCACACTCCGAACACTCAATTCCTTTTTCAATGATCCCTACCATGTCCTTGAGATCAGCACTGAAACTTTTCAAGTTACGGAGATAATCGTCAAACAATGCCCTAACGAGCAATGTCGTCGCAACTCCATCATTAGCTTGGGAAGCAGAATCAACGAGATAAAACGCAAATTGACCATTCATTAACCAACGATAATCGAAAACCAAGGGCATCACATCCGTCGATTGCAATAAACGGTACGAGCAGCGCCAATCTCCCTGAGCAGCATCCTTCTCTGGCAATAGAGCTTGCAGTAAATCTCTTGCCGCACTCGGATTCTGTTGCAAATATTCCAGATGCCAATACAGCTCTTGTTCATCTGGGATTTCACCACCATCATCAACCCTGAACCACTGACTTGAAAAGTCACGTTGTTCTGAGAAGTGGCTATCGGTATCTTCTAGCGTATTCTCTATCGCCTGAGATAGGTGCTCATAATTACCTATCGGTTTAGGAAGAAAATCTTTAATACCAAACCGCAACGCTTTCGCGACATCGGACATTTCATCCGTGCCTGATACCACGATAAGCGGCATATATGGGTATTCGAGACTAACTTCTTCGACGAACTCGATACCATCTAAGACCGGCATCGATAAATCACACAAGATAAGATCGGGTTGGCATTCCCTGAGTTGTTGAAGCGCTTCTAGGCCGTTTTCTGCTTCTACTACTTTAAAACCCTGACTTTCTAAATAGGCATTGGTTACTTTGCGAAATATTGGATCATCGTCCACCAACATTATTAGTTTTTGATTAATCACTTCCTGTGCCGAGACCATTGCCGTTTGACTGTGAGTCTTAAACATACCTTTATCCCTCACAAAGCTCAGTCAAAAAAACAGATTTATTATTAAGTCATTATTTTTGTTGTGTTTACTTCCAGCAAAACGTGTCACAGCAAGACCTGAGGCCGCTTCGCCTTGTTATAAAACTTAGCTCGGAAACTGCATTAATACAAATATTACGGCGTATAACAGTATTTACTCAAACAGGGTTGCTGTGTTCAAATGATGCAACATGTTGACTTAAAGCAAGCTTTGATCACAAAGTTAATTATAAATTAACCGTAATCGGTAATTTAATGTGTCTGGAAATATGAAATTAGATGACTTAAACCTGTTTCGACTGGTTGTCGAAAATGGGAGCTACACCGCAACTTCGCGAAAAACCATGATCCCGGTTGCGACCATCACCCGACGCATTCAAGCGCTAGAAGACTCTGTCAATCTTCGACTATTGAACCGTCATGCTCGCAAACTCTCGCTCACTGAAGCAGGGGAACGTTTTTACCATGAGTGCTCTCCTTTACT
The DNA here is from genome assembly GCF_033340475.1 of Vibrio sp. 1078-1. Taxonomy (NCBI): domain Bacteria; kingdom Pseudomonadati; phylum Pseudomonadota; class Gammaproteobacteria; order Vibrionales; family Vibrionaceae; genus Vibrio; species Vibrio sp. 1078-1. The sequence goes on along the minus strand of NZ_JAWOWM010000006.1, from coordinate 80,660 downwards.
ACAAAGGCTAACAACCGCAGCAGAGGAAATCACTGACGACTGCCGAGGAGCATCCGGCAAGATTAAGATATCCGCGCCTTACAACTTAACTAAACGAATGATGATGCCGATGTTCAACAGCTTTATGAAGCAGTACCCGGACATCAACATTGAGCTAACGACAGAGAATAATGCGGACAAGCTTGACCCTACTGAATGGGATGTAATTTTTCGAGTGGGACCGCAACGCGACTCTAGCCTCATCGCGCGTAAGATTGGCGAAGTGAAGGATATTCTCGTTGCAAGCCCTGACTATCTAACCTCGAATCCTGCGCCACACCATGCAGAAGAGCTATCTAACCATTCATTGCTAAAAGGGTACCCACTTATTAAGTGGACCTTGATTAATAGCAAAGGCGAGTCTGTGGTGAATGTTGATCGTGGTCGTTTTCAAGCAAACGCGCTCAATGTGGTGCGCAGCGCTTGTTCCGAAGGTTTAGGCATCACACTAATGCCAGATGTAATGATCAAAGAGTACATCGAGAGCGGCGATTTGGTACGCGTACTGCCAGATTGGAGTGCAAACCCGCGCGACATTTATATGCTTTACAACCACAAAGACCACCTGCCAGAGAAAGTTCGCCTCTTTATTGACTTTGTGATCGCTTATAACATTCACTAACTAGATAGCGAAAACAAAAAAACCAGAGCCGAAGCTCTGGTTTTTTTACGACTTAAGAAAGCGCATCCTATGCGCCTTCGTTATGAAGCTCTAGGTTTGCTAAATCCTGTTGGATTTCAAGTTGTGTTTTCGCATCATCATTACGAAGACCATCTAAGAAATCTAGGTATTGTTGGTCGATATCACCCGTTACGTATTCGCCGTTAAACACGGAAGTATCGAACTGAGTAATGTCTTGGTTTCCAAGACCTACAGCCTCTACCAAATCTTCTAGACGTTGATAAATAAGCGCATCGGCACCAATCTGCTTACAAATTGTATCGTTGTCACGGCCATGGGCAATAAGCTCTGTAGCACTTGGCATATCAATGCCGTATACGTTCGGGAAACGAACTTCAGGAGCCGCTGAGACCATGTACACTTTCTTGGCACCAGAATCACGAGCCATCTCAATAATCTGCTCTGACGTTGTACCTCGAACAATAGAGTCATCCACCAGCAACACATTCTTACCTTTGAATTCCGAACGAATAGCATTCAACTTGCGACGTACTGATTTCTTACGTTGTTGCTGGCCAGGCATGATAAACGTACGTCCAACATAACGGTTTTTCACGAAACCCTGGCGATAAGGGATATCGATCGCTTGAGCGATTTGCAGTGCAATGTCGCAAGACGTTTCAGGGATAGGAATGACAACATCGATATCAAGGTTTGCGTAATCTTCACGAATACGTTCGCCCAGCTTTTTACCCATTTCAACGCGAGCGCTGTATACCGAAATTTTATCGATGAACGAATCCGGACGAGCAAAGTACACGAACTCGAAAATACAAGGGTTAAGCTTAGGATTATCTGCACACTGCTTCGTGTAAAGCTCACCGTCAAACGTTGCGTAAATCGCTTCACCAGGTGCAACATCACGGACGAAATCAAAACCGACCGCATCCAATGCCACCGATTCAGACGCAACCATGTACTCTGCTCTGCCGTTAACTTCACGCTTACCTAAACACAGCGGGCGAATACCGTGTGGGTCACGAAATGCAATCATACCATGACCAATGATCATGGCGGTCACAGCATAAGCACCGCGAATTGTGCGATGAACATTGGTGACTGCGCGGAATACGTCTTCGGTCGTGACATTTCCTTTTACTGAGTCAATTTCGTGCGCCAGTACATTTAGTAATACTTCAGAGTCTGAAGTGGTATTGATATGACGGCGATCTTTTTCAAACAGCTTCTGACGAACTTCGTTAGCGTTGGTCAAGTTACCGTTGTGGGCAAGTGTAATACCGAAAGGAGAGTTTACGTAGAAAGGTTGAGCTTCTGAAGCACTTGAACTGCCTGCTGTAGGGTAACGAACATGACCAATTCCGACCTCGCCTTGCAGGCGCTGCATGTGTCTTGCTTCAAATACATCCTTGACTAAACCGTTCGCCTTACGCAGACGAAAACGATTGCTTTCTATGGTACAAATACCAGCGGCATCTTGGCCACGATGCTGTAACACCGTTAACGCGTCATAAATAGACTGGTTTACAGGCGTTGTGCCCACGATTCCAACAATACCACACATGTCCTAATCCTCGATTTGCGACAGTAGCTGGCACTACTAGATAGTGCCAGACAGAAAACTTGATGTTGCTTGTAAATGCTCGAAGAATGGGGCGATGATACGGCTGAACTCAGGGATCAACTGTGAATCTTTCCACCAATCCGAGCTTGGGAATGCAGTAAACGCATCCATAAAAAACAGCACCGCAGAAACAATTAAGACTCCGCGTAGACCACCAAATACAATCCCGAGAATTCGGTCCGTACCTGATAGCCCTGTTTTTTGTACCAGTTGACCAATGACGTAATTCACCACTGCACCAACTACCAAGGTTGCGACAAATAACGCCGCAATCGCCGCTCCGTTACGAAACATATCATCTTCGATGTTGGTGAAGTACACCGCCAATTTGGCATAGTAATTACTGGAGATAAAAAACGCTCCGAACCAAATCACCAAAGACAAAGCTTCTTTAGCAAAACCGCGAACTAAACTGATCAGAGCTGAAAATCCGATCACACCTAAAATGATAAAATCTATCCAATTCATCTTTTCTTCATCTTAAGTTGGCGCGCATTTTAACAGAAAAAATGCTGACGCAAACGTTTTCTTATGGATTTAATGGCTTAAATTTAAGCAATTGACCTTTTGAACCTGTAATTTTTTGTAATTCTTGAACTTGTCGTTCAAGTTTACTTTTTGACACATCAGGGCCAACAATCACTCTCGTAAACTCGTTTTCTTTCTTTGTGTGAGCTTGATAACCACGCTTTTGCAAATCCGCGACAAGCGCGACAGCATTTTCGTGATTCTTAAGTGCCATCAACTGAATGATCCAAGCTGAATCTTCATATTGATTTTTCTCTTGAACAGGACGAGTGACGACCTCAACTTGCTCTGGTTGTTTGATGACCTCAGGTTTAGATGTTGGCGCTGGCTCGGGCTCAGAAACGGCTACTTGAGCATCCTCACGTTCTTGCACTACAGCTTCAACCGGAGAATCCGGTAACGTAATGTCGTCTTCCACTGGCTCTAATATTTCGAAGTTTTCCACATCACTATCAAGTTCTGGTTTGATAGGAATACTGGCAAATTCTTCTTTGTAGTGCAGTTTCTTACCATCTAGCACATCGGGAAGAACAATGACTCCGACTGCGACTAGAATGATGGTGCCGACTAAACGACTTTGGAATTTACTTGCCATCAAAATACCTTTACTTATTTATTATTTGATTGCCAATGTTCCAATACCTCTCCGACGGTATGGAATGAGCCAACCACCAGAATAACGTCTCCTGTCTTTGCGTGGCTTCTCGCACTCTCGAAGGCGTCAACAGGGTTTTCAAAATGAACTTGCCCATCAGGTAAGTATTGGCACAATTCATCAGCGGTCGCCGCTCTCGGTCCAGTAAGCGACGCTGGATACCATTGTGTTGCAACTGGAGTTAGAGCTTCAATGGTTGCTTTAATGTCCTTGTCATGCAGCATTGCAACCACAATATGGATATTCTTACCCAGATATTGTTGCTTCACTCTCTCTACCAAATACTCAGCAGAGTGCGGGTTATGAGCGACATCAAGGACTATTTCAGGTTCGTGATGCAGTACCTGCATACGCCCCGCCAAACGAGCATTATTCAAGCCATTGACAATATTTATGTCAGTGATTTGCAATTCCGAAGCCCCTAGTGCCATCAGTGCAGTGGCTGCATTTTGTAATGGTAGCGATGGGATTGGTAAATCCTCTAACTCAAATGCCCCACTGCTCCATTTCCAACCATTATCAGTTAGTTGGTAATCGTACTGAATACCTACTTGGAAGAACTCAGAACCAATATCGTCAGCATGAGCCGCCACGGTCGCTGGTGGCGTCGGTTGACCACAAATTGCTGGCTTCCCTGAACGGTAAATGCCCGCTTTTTCAAAACCAATAACATTGATGTCATCACCAAGCCAATCCACATGATCGATCGCTAAGCTCGTAATAACAGAAACATCATGGTCAACAACGTTAGTGGCGTCTAGACGGCCGCCAAGTCCTACTTCAAGTAAGACAACGTCAACTTTCTCTACTTGGAAAATACGTAGCGCAGCAAGCGTACCGAATTCAAAGAGGCTAAGGCTAACATCACCACGCTGCTTTTCTACATAATCGAATGCTTCACAGTGCTTGGCATCTACAACGTCAACGCCATTAATGCGTACACGCTCGTTGTAACGAATCAGGTGCGGAGAACTATAAACACCGACTGAATAGCCAGCATCAAGTAAAATGGCTTCCATTAACGCACACGTTGAGCCTTTGCCATTGGTTCCGGCAACGGTGATTACGGTTGGAGCTGGTTTGGTAAGATTGGCTTTGTTTGCTACCGCTTGGACACGGTCTAAGCCTAGATCAATTGCTGAGGAATGAATATTTGCTAAATAATCAAGCCACATCTCTAATGAAGATGTGGCTTGAGGAATTGGGTTTTGGGTCATCTAACTTTAACCATTAAATTCTTTGGTTTTTATGTTAGTTGATACTTTACCCTTTTTCGTCCGCTTCTGGTACAGAATATGGCTCTTCATTTGGAGATTCGTTAACCGAAACCACCAAAGGAGACTTGTGGTTAGTCATCTTAGCGATAAGACCACCCACACGCTGACGCATTTCACGACGGTCAACGATCATATCAATAGCACCGTGATCAAGTAGGAACTCACTACGCTGGAAACCTTCAGGAAGATCTTCACGTACAGTTTGCTCGATTACACGACGACCAGCAAAGCCAATGAGGGCCTTAGGTTCACCGATGTTGATATCACCTAACATAGCCAAACTTGCTGATACACCACCCATTGTAGGGTCAGTTAGAACAGAAATAAACGGCAGACCTTTTTCTGATAAACGCTCAAGCGCAGCACTGGTTTTTGCCATTTGCATAAGAGACATTAAAGCCTCTTGCATACGAGCACCACCACTTGCTGAGAAACAAACAAGCGCACAGTTATTTTCAATGGCTGCATCCACTGCTTTCACAAAGCGAGCACCAACGACTGAACCCATTGAACCACCCATAAAGGAGAATTCAAACGCACACGCCACAAGCGGCAGACCAAGCAATTCACCCTGCATCACAACTAGCGCATCTTTCTCACCGCTATTTTTTTGTGCAGCAGAGATACGCTCTTTGTATCGCTTAGAATCTTTAAATTTCAGTTTATCCTGTGGCTCAAGTTCGGAACCTAATTCAACTCGATTACCTTCATCTAAAAATGTTTCCAAACGACGACGCGCTTTCATACGCATGTGATGGTTACACTTTGGACAAACTTCTAAGTTACGCTCTAGTTCAGCATGGTATAAAACCTGTTCACAAGAGGTACATTTAGTCCACACACCTTCTGGGATAGAAGCTTTGCGTGAACTTACTAGATTGCTTTTCTCTAAAATCTTTTCAAGCCAACTCATGGAAGACCTTTTCTCTCAACTCTTCCGCTTCATTGCGAAAGATATAAATTCGACATAATACCGACGGATTAAACCATATCTTGCAGCTACTGTAGATAAAAAACTGGTTGTACCTATTTTTGATATCGTAAATAGCGTATGTTTTCCGTTCACATTCAATATAAACACTACCGATATTTTGAAATAAGTTTGTAAAATTAGTTCAAATTATCTGGTAAAAACAGTGGACCGATCGGCACTTCAGGTAACCCAAACTCTTCTGGGTAGTCTACATCTACCAGGTACAGACCTTCCGCTTTCGCTGTCGCACCCGCTACTTTGCGATCTTTGGCGTCTAATAACCACTTGATCCATTCAGGACTCTCTTCGCCACGTCCAACTTTTATCAAGCTACCCGTGATATTACGAACCATATGATGCACGAACGCATTGGCTTTAATATCAATAACCACATAGTTTCCATGGCGCGTAACGTTCAGATGCATCAAGTTTCGAAATGGACTGCGAGACTGACAATGCGCCGCGCGAAACGACGTAAAATCATTTTCGCCGAGTAGGAACTGCCCTGCTTCATGCATTTTTTTCTCGTCGAGCTCACCATGATAGTGACTAACCCCCGAGTTTAAGATGCCTGGACGTAAAGCATGATTGAAAATAATGTAACGATAACGGCGCGCTGTCGCTGAGAATCTTGCATGGAAATCATCTGAAACTTCTTGAGCCCAACGAACCGCTATATCGCTCGGCATGTTCGCGTTTGCGCCCATGGTCCAAGCTACCATTTTTCGAGTAACGTTGGTATCAAAGTGCACAACTTGTCCCGTGCCATGCACGCCTGCGTCTGTCCGACCAGCACACTGAACTTCAACTGGGTGATTAGCGACGACGGACAATGCTTTCTCTAGCTCTTCTTGGACACTTTTCACTTCTCTTTGGCGCTGCCAACCAAAGTAGTTTGTACCGTTGTACTCGATACCTAATGCGATTCTCATCTTAACCTTCGAACTCTAAAATGGGGCGGGAAGTATATACTCAAGTCACCTCAAGTTGCCAGTTTCACCAAGGGTGACATAAAGGTAGCATCCTACTAACGGGACACAAAAAGGGTAGCAAACGCTACCCTTTTGTTTCGGTTTATCGGCCATTAATGGCGTCAATCAGGCTTTTTGCTTCGCGGCGAATATCATCCTCACCGTAAACAATCGCCTCTTCTAGTAGTTTAATCGCCCCTTGAGAATCGTTCATCTCGAGATAGATTTTAGCCAAATCCAGTTTCCCAGCCGCTTCAGCATTGCTATCTACGTCAATATCGCCGATCTCACCGATAACATCTGGAAACTCGTTCAATCCGACATCGAGCTTAAGGTCTTCTTCTTCGAACTCACCACCTTCTCTGTCGACCTGAGCCATCAATTCATCAATCGTCATAAATTGATTTTTCTTCGGGTCGAAGTCATCCAAGTCGCTTTGCTCTGCCCAGTTTTCTTGCGCGATCTCTGGCTGACTTAGTGCATCACTCGAATTCCAAACATCACGCTGGTCCTCAGGCACTTCTTCAGTAGAACTTACGTTATCAGCAGCGGGTTTAAAGCCATCCCAATCATCTCCAACATCAAGCATGGTTTCAAAATCCATACCTGCACTTGCGATGGTGTCACTGTCTAGTTTACCTTCAAATACTTCTGAGTTTGCGTCTTCCGCAAGAAGGTTAGCCATTGATGATTCATCATCCAAATTACTGAGCGGCTCACCCTCTGTCGCTGTTGGCTGCACTTCTGGGTCAGTATCAAAGCCGTTTTGCTGCGCAAATACTTCAAACAAAGCATCATGATCGTTATCGGCTTGAATAGCTGGTCTCGATGTCTCTGCTTCAACCTTAGGGCTCCCTGAAGCACCCTCGTTCATTGACGCGAGAACATCTTCCTCATTGAACTCTGGAAGATCTTGGTCGTCAAAACTTAACTCTTCATCCTCACCGGAGATTGGTTCTATATCTGCAGTCTCAGAGCTCGGTAATTCTGGCTCTTCTTCCATCGACGCCAAGGCATCTTCTTCGCTGAACTCTGGCAAATCGAGCTCATCAAAATTGAACTCTTCTTCGGACTCAGTTGGCAAGTCGGCTTCAACTTGTTCTAGTTCAATGGACTCGGACGTTTCTAACTCCGGCTCATCCACCATAGACGCCAATGCGTCTTCTTCACTAAACTCAGGAAGATCCAGCTCATCAAAATTGAATTCATCTTCTGATTCAGCTGGTAAGTCTGCTTCAACCTGTTCTGGCTCAACGGACTCGGACGTTTCTAACTCCGGCTCATCCGCCATAGACGCCAATGCGTCTTCTTCACTAAACTCAGGAAGATCTAGCTCATCAAAATTGAATTCATCTTCTGATTCAGTTGGCAAGTCGGCTTCAACTTGTTCTGGTTCAACGGACTCGGACGTTTCTAACGCAGGTTCGCCAGCCATAGACGCCAGTGCATCTTCTTCACTGAACTCTGGCAAATCGAGCTCATCAAAATTGAACTCTTCTTCGGACTCAGTTGGCAAGTCGGCTTCAACTTGTTCTGGCTCAACGGACTCGGACGTTTCTAACGTAGGTTCGCCAGCCATAGACGCCAGTGCATCTTCTTCACTGAACTCTGGCAAATCGAGCTCATCAAAATTGAATTCATCTTCTGATTCAGCTGGCAAGTCTGCTTCAACCTGTTCTGGCTCAACGGACTCGGGCGTTTCTAACGCAGGTTCGCCAGCCATGGACGCCAATGCGTCTTCTTCACTAAACTCAGGAAGATCCAGCTCGTCAAAATTGAACTCTTCTTCGGACTCAGCTGGCAAGTCGGCTTCAATTTGTTCTGGTTCAACGGACTCGGACGTTTCTAACGCAGGTTCGCCAGCCATAGATGCTAGAGCATCTTCTTCGCTGAATTCTGGAAGATCTAGCTCATCAAAATTGAATTCTTCTTCTGAATCGTTGGTCGACTCAGTTTCCGGCTCCAATTCAGGCTCATCCAGTAGCCAATCTTCTTCTTGTGGAACACCGAATTCATTTTCTATTGTATTTGGTGTCGGCGTGAAGGCTGGAATGTCTTCCTCTTGCCCAACGTGAGGCTGTACCTCAGCATCGGACTCCACGGATGGTTCTTGTGTTGAATCAGTATCGGTAGCCTCTTGTTGTAGTGATGAAGCTTCCTCTATCTCCGTTTGTGTTTTTTCAACTTGCTGCGGTAAATCGTCTTCACTATCAAATAGAGCGTCAAGTTCAGCAGAAAAATCCGCTTTTTCTTGTTCTGTTGGCAGAAGTTCTTCACTGTCTGACTCAAATAGGTCGTCTAGCTCGCTCATTAAAGGATCATTCTCTGGTGAGAGGTCCTCTAAATCACCAAGAAATTCATCGCTGCTAAATGGCTCTGAGGCAGCCTCTGGCTCGGTTAATGGTTGATCTTCTACAGCTTGTTGCGTGTCTGGCTGGCTTTCACTTAATAAAGCGTCGATGTCCAACCCAGACTCAATGTCCTGATCTTCATGAGTTTGTTCTGACCCAACTACGGGAGATGGCTTTTCGTCGGCGTCTGGCTCACCAAAACCAAGTGATTTCAGTAACTCTTCCTCTTCCGATTTATTCTGCTCTGGGCTCTCGTCCTCTCGAATCAGATCATCAAACGGATCTAAATCAGCTTCAGTCTCTTCATCAAGTTCAGAGGTAACATCATCAATGAGTTCGTCCAGTAAGTCTGTGCTATCTGCGTCTAACTCTTCGATCGAGTCATCACCTTCAAAACCAGAGATTGCTTCTAGCTCGTTTAGTGGATCAAACTCGTCTGTGTCATCTTCATCAAAATCAATGAGTTCATCGAGTAGCTCTGTACTGTTTTCATCTAGAACAGGACCTTCATTGGCGTCAGCTTCTCGAACTTCCGATTCACTAGCCGGTTGTTCATACTGGGCCAATAGCTTATCGATATCGTCGTCAGATGCCTCTCCTACACTAAAGTCATCATCCGAAACGGGCTGTTTTAACTCAGGCTCATCAGTATCTAAATCGAAGTCATCGTTGCCAAGTTCAGCAAACAAGTCATCAAGCATATCCTGGTCGACAGTGTCACTTGGTAACTCTTCTGACGGCTCATCGGCTGCAAGTAACTCGGCAAATGCGTCGTCTGAAAGCGAGTCTGATTTCTCATTCGCATCATCCGAAAGATCGAAGCCAGACTCATCGTCATCGAGCACTTCTAGTTCTGGAGCAACCTCATCTAAGGCTCGCTCCATTTCTTCTAAACCAAGCGCCTTTTCTTCGCCGTTGACTTGGATACCATTGTTCGATGACTCAAACTCATCCAGACCAACATCTAGGTCACCGTCATCGCCAATATCTGCAAATGGGTCATCGTCCCCTTCCAGATTGAAATCAAGTTCTTCATCGTCGAGGTTAGCAAAGACGTCTTCTTCTAAATCTGACTTCTCTTCTTGTAAAGACTGTGCGTTGATATCTTCATCTGCAAACAATTCATCATCAAGCGTGAGCTCTTCATCCAGCTCATCCGCCGCCGCTAAACCGATTGGCGCCGCAAGAGGATCAACGTTTTGCTGTTCCTGCGCAGCCGCTTCTTCCTCTTTCGCTTTAGAGCGTCGGCCAAGAAGCATAACAACTAGCAACGCAATCAAAGCACCAGGAATTAATGCCGCAAGACCAACGAGCCAACCATTAGACAAAATTTTGTCCATGGTGCTTGGTTGCATGCGCTGTTGTTCAGCAAGGCGTTGGCGCTCTTCAGCAAGCAGCTTCTCGACTTCTGAGCGAATGCGTTCTTCGTCATTCAACTCGCTTTTCAAAGTTTCGACTTCGCTTTGCACTTCTGACAGCATCAATCGAAGACGATGGTTCTTCTCTTCTAATGACTCTAATTCACTTTGTGAGCCTTGAAGTTTGTCCTTTAGCGCACTGACCTGCTTTTCACCCTGCGGAGAGGTGGTTACTGGTGGCGCAGGGATGACGGGTATTGTTTTCGGAGTTGGTTTTGGCTCCGTTGCTGCCACTGTCTCTGGCTTAGTCGCAGACTTGGGTTCTACTTTAATTTGTGGCTTTGGTTGCTCGGTGACTCGTTGTGCTGGCGTCGCTCTATTTGTCGGCTTCGGCTGTTTTAACTTAGCTTCATGCGCCTTCATAATCGCAACAGCTTGCGCTGTGGTCGCGCTTTGCACTTGCTCTAAAGAAGGTACTCGTAGCCGACTCCCTGGGATCAATTCATGAATGTTTTGGTTCTCAAACGCTTGAGGGTTAATTCGGTAAATGGCAAGAAGCGTTTGTTGAACGGTAACACCGCGTGAAGGTCGTAATTCTGAAGCGATCGACCATAGTGTTTGATTTTCACCAGTCGGACCAAAGAAACGTGACGGTTGAGTATTCGCAGGAGGAGCAGGTAATGCTCGCTCAATATCTTCAGCATAGCTCGGAGATGATTGCACTTCACCAGACGGTCCAACAAGACGAATTCCTTCGGCTTGAACCACTGATGATGTCTGAGTCGCGCTCATCAACACAAGGGCTGCTAACAAACGCTTATAATTTTGACGCATAGAAGGCTCAGTTTTGTGCTAAATACAATTTGAAATGGTGATCGGTTAAATATATCGGATATCGCATGCAAAACTATAGCGTTGAGAATAAAAAATGTGTGGCTCTCGCCATATTCGTACTAATCTCACACTATTTTGTTTCGTTCGTACAAAAAAGCCTCGCACTGTGCGAGGCTTTGAAATGAACTGTAAGCGACTTAGTAGTAATCGCGGATCAGAACTTCTGCGATTTGCACCGCGTTAGTTGCCGCGCCTTTACGCACGTTATCAGCAACAACCCACAGGTTTACGCCGCTATGATGGCTGATATCGTTACGGATACGGCCAACCATTACATGGTCTTTACCGCCCGCATCGCGAACTTGTGTAGGGAAGTCTTCACCGTGGAACACTTCGATACCGTCTGTTTGCTCAAGCAAGTTAACAACTTCTTGTGCATCGATAGGTGAACGAGTCTCAATGTGAAGTGCTTCTGCGTGACCGTAGAATACAGGAACACGTACACACGTTGGATTGACTGTGATTGATGGATCGTTAAAGATCTTCTGTGTTTCCCACACCATTTTCATTTCTTCTTTGGTGTAGCCGTTTTCCATCATCTGATCGATTTGTGGAATACAGTTAAACGCGATCTGTTGAGAGAATTGCTTCTTGTCTGCAGGCAGACCGTTTAGCAGCTTCGCCGTTTGACCTGCTAGCTCATCAATACCCGCTTTGCCTGCACCAGATACCGATTGGTAGGTTGATACGTTAATACGCTCAATGCCCACCGCATCGTGAATTGGTTTTAGTGCCACCAACATTTGGATGGTTGAACAGTTCGGGTTCGCAATGATGTTACGGTTACGAAACTCTGCAATCGCTTCTGGGTTTACTTCTGGCACAACAAGAGGAATGTCGTACTCGTAACGGAAGTGTGATGTATTGTCGATAACAATCACGCCTTCATCAGCGGCAATTGGAGCCCACTTGGCTGATAGCTCACCACCAGCAGAAAACAGTGCGATATGCGCTTGAGACCAATCGAACTCTTCTACGTTTTGAACGCGTACCGTTTTACCATTGAAGCGGTAAGTCTTGCCTTCGCTGCGCTCACTCGCGAGTAGGAAGATTTCGCCTACTGGGAATTTGCGCTCTTGAAGCACATCCAAAATTGTTTCACCGACCGCACCGGTCGCACCTAAAATGGCAACATTATATTGCTGGCTCATTGACTTACCTCAATCTGAAAACCTAGTTCTGCTAATGGAGCAAGGTTACATGTTTTGTTACCCACTAGCGTGACAGCGCTGTATTCACGGCGATCCCAGTAGTTTTTACGCATCAGGTCAAAAGCGCCTGGCTTACTGATTTCACGGCGGAAAAGAGCGTCATCTCTACGCACATCATAGATTAACTGCGTTATGTTATGCAGTGTTGCTTCGTCCCAAGCTCTGTCCAATACCATAGTAGGAACAGGCGCGGTTGGCAGTAAATCGCTGGCATGCGCACGTAATTCGTTATTTAAGAACTCACAATAGCTGTTGAAAATCATCGTCGTACCGCGAGCTTTCCCTTCCAGACCATAGCCTGCAACGTGAGGGGTTGCGAATGCTAGCAGAGGCAGAAGCTCCATATCAACCTCTGGTTCAAATTCAAATACGTCAAGTGCCGCTGTAAAGCCATCGTTTTTCAAAAGACGTTGCTTCAAAGCAGCGTTGTCAACGATGGGACCTCGAGCCGCGTTAATCAAAATTTGATCGCTGCGGAGACCATTTAATACCTTCTCATCAATCAAATGATGCGTTGGGTATGGGCCATCTTTGGTGATTGGCGTATGTAGTGTAATGATGTCTGAGCTTTCAATCAGTTCTGTCAACGGAGTAAAGCTACGAGGATCACCAGCCTCTTGTTTGAATGGGTCATTGATGAGAACTTTAATACCCATGCCTTTCAAACATTTCTCTAGGTAGCTACCTACTTGGCCTGCACCAATAATACCTACCGTCTTGTCAAATACCGAGAAACCTTGTTGCTGAGCGAGCACCATCATCACGCTGAACGCGTATTCCGCCACACCCACTTTGTTACACCCTGGCGCCGCAGTGAAGAAAATGCCTTTCTCTTTTAAGAGTGCTTGGTCAACATGATCCATGCCTGCCGTGGCCGTACCAACAAACTTCAGCTTGTTTGCTTTGCTGATCAGGTCAGCATTCACTTTGGTGACTGAGCGAATCATTAGGGCATCAACATCCACTAAATCATCGGCGGTCAGTGTACGACCTGGTTTTAGAATTACGTTACCGAGTTGGCTGAATAGTTCTTCAGCATACGGCATATTTTCATCAACAATAATTTTCATAGCGCCAGCGTTCTAACATCCATTTGTAAGAGTTCGTTTATTCGCAAGATGCGAAACTAAAGCGATTGTGCCCTTTTCCCGAAAAATCTCAAGATATAACACCAATAAACCTCAAGGAGGTAACTCCTATAGAATCGATTGACGGGAAGCCTAGAGAAAAGCAGAAACAGAGAAAAGAAAAAGCCCGGCTAAATAGCCGGGCAAAGTTCCAGAACAAAAGGATCCTATCCCGCTCTCCATGGGATAGAGTCTGCGTCTGTTCGATCAGTGTGACTGATCAAGCTCTGGAAACTGGATTGTTGGCGTTTACAGTACTCTCGCAAGGCGCCAACAAATTCAGTTAACCTTGGTACTTTTTAATAACCAAAGTTGCGTTTGTGCCGCCAAAGCCAAAGCTGTTTGACATTACGGTCGTTAGCTCTGCATCACGTGCTTCTGTCACGATGTCCAGACCTTGTGCTGCTTCGTCCAAGTTTGAAATATTGATGCTTGGAGCAATGAAGTTTTTGTCTAGCATAAGTGTTGAGTAAATTGCTTCGTGCACGCCCGCTGCGCCGAGTGCGTGGCCAGTCATTGCTTTTGTTGCAGAGATTGCAGGGCTGTTCTCACCAAACAATTGTTGGATAGCACCAAGCTCTTTCACGTCACCAACTGGTGTCGATGTGCCGTGCGTGTTGATGTAATCCACACCATCAACGTCTTGCATCGCCATCTTCATACAACGAATTGCGCCTTCACCTGATGGCGCTACCATGTCGTAGCCATCTGATGTCGCACCGTAACCTACGATTTCACCGTAGATTTTCGCACCACGTGCCAGTGCGTGCTCTAGTTCTTCAATAACCAGCATGCCGCCGCCGCCCGAGATAACAAAACCGTCACGGTCTGCATCGTATGTACGAGATGCTTTGTCTGGCGTGTCATTGTATTTGGTTGACAGTGCGCCCATCGCATCAAACATCATAGTTTGAGACCAATCTAGCTCTTCGCCGCCACCAGCAAAAACAATATCTTGTTTGCCTAGTTGAATAAGCTCCATAGCATGGCCGATACAGTGTGCAGATGTTGCACATGCAGAGCTCATTGAGTAGTTCACGCCACGAATCTTAAATGGCGTAGCAAGACAAGCAGAAACAGTAGAAGACATAGTACGAGGAACCATGTAAGGACCAACTCGCTTTACGCCTTTGGCGCGCATCGTGTCTGTCGCTACCGTTTGATTGTATGCAGAAGCACCGCCAGAACCTGCAACGATACCGGTACGATCGTTTGAAACCTGCTCTTCTGTAAGACCAGCGTCTGCGATTGCCTGCTCCATTGATAGGTATGCATAAGCAGCCGCATCACCCATAAAGCGCATCTGCTTACGGTCGATGTGTTCCGCCGGGTTGATTTTTAGGTCACCCCATACTTGCGAACGAAGACCGTGTTCTTTGAACTGCTCAGATGCAGTGATGCCAGATTTGCCCGCTTTAAGAGACGCTAGAACTTCTTCGACGTTGTTACCGATACTTGAAACAATACCCATACCGGTGATTACGACTCGTTTCATTATGACATTCCTATAATTCAAAAATCCGCTAGATGATAACTAAGATAGTCAACAAAAGTGGTCAGCTTTCCCATAAATTCGTACAATCGCCCCATTCTTACCGCGCCAAATCACAAATTTGCACCATTATGACTTCAATAAAAAACGCAGAACTTGGTTGGAACGAAGCTGGTACTCCGGTTTCAGACCAATTTGATGATGTTTACTTCTCTAACGTAAACGGTCTTGAAGAGACACGCTACGTTTTCTTAAAACAAAATCATCTCCCAGAAAGATGGCAGGAATTTGACCAAAGACGTTTTGTCATTGGTGAAACAGGATTTGGCACGGGATTAAACTTCTTAGCAGTATGCCAGTGGTTTAGTGAGTTTCGTCGTCAGCATCCGGACGCAACATTGAAAGAGCTGCATTTTATTAGCTTTGAAAAATACCCATTAAGCAAAGCCGATTTAAAGAAGGCGCATGAAGCTTGGCCTGAGCTAGCTGAGTACGCGGAAAAGTTACAAAAGCACTACCCTGCCGCTGTGCCGGAGTGTCATCGCATTGTTTTAGAAGACGGCGCAATCACACTCGACCTTTGGTTTGGTGACATTAAAGACTGCATGCCGCAAGTTCCATACAACGAACAAGGTTTGATTGATACTTGGTTCTTAGATGGATTCGCGCCAAGCAAAAACCCAGAAATGTGGAACCAAGGCCTGTTCAACAACATGGCAAAGCTAGCCAAGCAAGATTGTACAGTTGCCACGTTTACCGCAGCAGGCTTTGTACGTCGTGGTTTGAACGAAGCTGGCTTTACAATGAAAAAGGTGAAAGGTTTCGGCACTAAGCGAGAAATGATCGCCGGCTCTATGGAGCAACGTGAAAAGCAGTCGAACCATCTCCCTTGGTTCAATCGCTCAGCATCTAGCAATCTTGATTCGATTGCCATCATTGGTGGTGGTATAGCCAGCGCGGCGTTAGCGAAAACGTTAGTTCGTCGTGGCCAAAACGTCACCCTTTACTGTAAAGACAAACAACCAGCCAAAGGAGCTTCAGGCAATCGACAAGGAGCCGTTTATCCACTGCTTAATGGCCCGCACACGGGTGTTTCACGAGTGTTTGCTCCTGCATTTTTGTTCGCACGTCAGTTTGTTGAACAAGCAGCACAAGAGATCGATTTTGATCATGGATGGTGTGGCGTAACTCAGTTGATGTGGGATGACAAATCCACAGACAAACTGGAGAAAATACTTGCGGGTAACTTCACTCCAGAGCTCATTCAAAAGCTGTCCGCCGAGGAAACTGCGAACACTATCGGGTTACCTATTGATATGGCGTCTGTGCACTACCCAATGGGAGGGTGGCTGTGCCCTGCCGAGTTAACGCGTGGGTTAATTAAACAATTGGAGAAGACGTCGTTACTCTCAACGAAGTTTGAACATCTTGTTGAGGCATTAGATTGGGATGAAAAGCGTCAGCTCTGGCTACTAACGGCGAGTGGTCAAACATTTGAGCACTCAACGGTTGTAATTGCGAACGGCCATGAGTTCCAGACATTGAGTCAAACCGCTTCCCTACCAATGGGACAAGTGAAAGGACAAGTCAGTCATGCGCCAGCAACCGAAACGCTGAGTCAGCTGAAAACGGTGTTGTGTTACGACGGTTACATGACACCTGTTAACCCAAGTAATCAACACTTGTGTATCGGTGCAAGCTACGACCGCAGTCACCTTGACTACGAATTTGATGAAAACGCCCAAAAAGATAATGCGGAAAAGCTAGTGAAATGTGTACCGAATCAAACATGGGCAAAAGAGGTAGATATCACTGGTAATCAATCTCGCCAAGGTATTCGTTGTGTTAGCCGAGATCACTTACCATTTGTCGGAAATGTGGGTGACTTTGAGACGATCAAAACGCAATACGCCAACTTACAAAATCAAAAAGAAGAAGAGGTAGAAACCATTCATCAGTACCCTAACCTATTCTGCTTCTTAGGTTTAGGATCTCGTGGACTGAGCTCTGCACCATTATTAGCTGAAGTGTTGGCCTCCCAGATCTGTGGGGACCCGCTGCCATTACCGGTTGATGTATTGACCGAACTTCACCCAAGTCGAATGTGGGTTCGTAAACTAAGAAAAGGCAAAGCCATTACCGAGCTGTAAGAGTATTCTCTGTTTTGATTCCCGACACAGATACGTGTCGGGAATCGCTAACTCATTAAGTCGCTCGTACTGAGATTACTTCAGCAGTGCAACTGCCTGTTTCACTTGCTCTGCCACTTCTGGGTTTACAACCTTACCCGATTCCACGTCAAAATTTTCGTAGAAGCTCGGCACAGATAACGATGCCTTTACATCCGCGCCAAAAAATTGTGCAGAACCTGTCGCCGCCGCAAGAACACTTTGCGCACCACTGGGACCTGGGGAAGTTGCTAAATAAACGACAGGTTTGTTTTGAAATACATTACGCTCAATGCGCGTCGCCCAATCGAACAAGTTTTTATAGGCCGCTGGGTACGAACCGTTGTGCTCTGCGAAGGAGACAACGAGAGCGTCAGCCTCCGCCAAGTCACGTAAAAACGCGACAGCCCCTTCAGCTTGACCTATTTCTTTCTCTTTGTCCTCGCTAAACATTGGCGCTTGATAATCGTTTAAGTCTAGAACATTCACTTGAGCGCCTTCGACTTGATTTGCTGCGTATGTAGCAAGTAGTTTGTTGATTGAGGTAGAGCTGGTAGATGCACCAAATGCGACAATTTTCATGGTTGTAATCCTTTGTTCACGTTTTATGCTGATCAGAATAAAAGTTGAACAGTTTCGCTACAACCACAAAAATTTTATGGAGAGGTTCGAATTTTTCGAAGTAGTAAATGACTAGGATTAAATAAAGGGAGAACGCTGCTTAGGGACTAAGCCTGAGCCTGGAGCTCTTGCCACAAATCACTGACAATCACGCGATCGGCCGGGCTTAACTCGGTACGCGCATTTTCTAAGCTGCTCTCAATGCGTGACTTCAGCTCAGTAATATCGCTAATCCCTTCTTCTTCACAAGACGCCGCGGATAAAGAGATGTGACCACGTAAATAACCACCAGCAAACAATTCATCGTCAGATGCTGTTTCAATTCGAGCATCAATCAGTTCCAGTAGTTTTTCTTCAAATTCAATAATCATGGTGTATCTCTGAGGTTATTAGTGGTTATTTAACGCAAAAGTCCGACGCTTCCAGTGGCTTAGTTTGATAAAATGCGCGCAGGGCATCAGAAAGCATTTTCACTCGCAAAGGCAAGCCAACGTCCAAAATACCTAGCACTTCTTTATGCACTTTTTTCATAAAGCCGAGCCTATCTGGTTCAAAATCGCCGTGTAGATTGTCACAACTCACCGTAAAAGGGAAGCCAGCGCTTTGTGCCAGAATCCATTCATAAGCTTGAGGTCGCACTTCAACTTTCTCAAACTCCTCTTGAACTTCTGCTGTTCGCCCATCAGGTTCATACCAATAACCAAAATCTTCCAGCAAACGACGCTCTGGACCAGCCACACACCAATGCGAAATCTCGTGTAAAGCAGAGGCGTAAAAACCCCGAGCAAAAATAATCCGATGATGAGGGTGTTCATCATCAGCAGGAAGATAAATAGGCTCATCACCACCTAACTCTAATTTCGTATTAAATTGTTCTAAAAAGGTGTCATTAAAAATGGTGATTAAGTCTTGGTATTCGTGGGTCATCGTCGAGTTTGTACTTCAGTTTGACATGCGCTGCATATTGTCGCTGTTTTTAGTTATGAGGTAAAGGCACCCCCACATTTTTGGTTATTAGTTGAATTTATCTGAAGGTCGCTTTCTCCATACAATTTCTCATTCGTCAGCGTACTTATTTACCACTACACTCTCGCCTTATTTTGATGCCGTTCAAACCGCTATTTTGAAGCCGTTTGATTACAAGCATGTTGCTGGTTTTAATCACTTTTTAAGAGAGATAGAACCGTTTGTAAGTGTTGTTACTTCGCCTACGCTGATTCTCGTAGAACGTAGTGACTTTTTACGTTGAGTGTTTCCCTATGTTGCTAAGTGTGTTGTATATCATTGGTATCACGGCTGAAGCCATGACAGGTGCGTTAAGTGCTGGTAGAAGAAAGATGGACTGGTTTGGTGTTATGTTGGTGGCCAGCGCAACGGCCATTGGTGGTGGCACCGTACGTGACATTCTATTAGGCCACTACCCTCTTGGTTGGGTAAAAAACCCAGAGTTCCTTGCAATTACGTGTGTTGCAGGTGTGCTAACAACAGGTTTAGCGAAATGGGTGATTAAGCTGAAAGGTCTGTTCATTCGCCTCGATGCATTAGGTTTAATCGTGTTTAGTATCATCGGAACAAAAATTGCGATGGGCATGGGCTTGCACCCTGGTATTTGTATGGTTTCAGCGTTAGTAACTGGTGTATTCGGTGGGCTACTTCGTGACTTAATCTGTCGCCAAACACCATTGGTACTGCATGAAGAGCTTTACGCTTCTGTCGCTCTTATCGCATCAGGAATGTACTTAGCGCTATTAGAATTCAATGTTCCCGATGTCACTGCCACTATTATTACACTGGTTACTGGTTACATGTTGCGTATGGCTGCGGTACGCTTTAAGTGGCGTCTGCCTTCTTTCCATTTGGAAACCGAAGGCTCGATTCATTAAGCAAAAACTACTTAAACAAAAAAGGTTGCCTGATAAAATTGTGCCACCCGCGATTCAGTGAGTGGCATAATTTTATATTCAGTCATCCTGAACAGCGACGAAGGAGCATGATTCAGGATCTATTATCCGAGCACTCTGTCGTCAGAGATGTTTCTTTCTCTTTTCATCGTGCTGAAATTAGATTCCTAGTCTCGCTATAGCTCGCTGGAATGACACAAAGCTCTTAAATCTTCGGTGTTTCAGTTGTTACGCCATGGTTTTGACCACGGTGGCGTAGTAAATGATCCATCACCACAATTGCCAGCATCGCTTCTGCGATAGGCACAGCACGAATACCAACACATGGGTCATGACGACCTTTGGTGATCAACTGAGTTGGTTCACCTTCTTTTGTGATGGTCTCACCCGGCACAGTGATACTTGATGTTGGCTTAAGCGCAATGTTTGCGACAATGTCTTGACCAGTCGAGATACCACCAAGAATGCCACCCGCATGATTACTACCAAAACCTTCAGGAGCAAGCGTATCACGGTGCTGACTGCCTTTTTGGTTTACCACCTCGAAACCGTCTCCGATTTCTACGCCTTTCACCGCGTTGATGCTCATTAGTGCGTGCGCGATGTCTGCATCCAAACGGTCAAATACGGGTTCCCCAAGACCAACAGGCACGTTAGTTGCCACAACCTGGATTTTTGCGCCAATAGAGTCACCTTCTTTTTTCAGGTCACGGATAAGTTGGTCAAATGCTTCTACTTTGTCAGCATCAGGGCAGAAGAATGCATTGTTCTCGATTTCGTTCCAATCTACCTTGTCGATAGATACATCACCCATTTGTGACAAGTAAGCACGAATCTCAACACCAAACTCATCTTTTAAGTATTTCTTCGCGATTGCACCAGCAGCCACACGCATTGCGGTTTCACGAGCTGAAGAACGGCCGCCACCGCGATAGTCGCGGATGCCATATTTTTGGTGGTAAGTGTAATCAGCATGACCCGGTCTGAACTTATCTTTGATGTCAGAGTAGTCTTTTGAGCGCTGATCGGTGTTTTCAATTAGCAAACCGATCGATGTGCCCGTGGTTTTGCCTTCAAAAACGCCAGAAAGAATTTTAACTTCATCCGGTTCACGACGTTGTGTGGTGTAACGTGATGTGCCTGGACGACGGCGGTCGAGATCAATTTGTAGATCTGCTTCTGTAATTTCCAACCCCGGAGGACATCCGTCTACGATACATCCCAGTGCGATACCGTGACTTTCCCCGAATGTCGTCACTCGGAAATGTTGTCCGATACTGTTTCCTGCCATTACTTCCTCAAGTTTTTATCGCCACGCTCTCTCAAAACAGAGCATAGCTGCTTTCCAATTCTTCGTGGATTCATAGTGGCTTTATTACGTTTTGATGTAAAGAGTTAATATCGGCGAGGTATGCATAAAAAAACACCGAGCATAAAGCTCGGTGTTTTGATGTTTAGTGCAAGACTCTATTAGTCTTTGTACAGTTTAAACTCTTCTGCACACTCAACCAGCTGGTCACGCGTTAGCATAAACACGCCATGACCGCCGTTCTCGAACTCAATCCAAGTAAATGGAATCTCTGGGTACTGTTCCATCATATGAATCATTGAGTTTCCGACTTCACAAATAAGAATGCCGTTATCTGTTAGATAATCTGGCGCGTTAGCAAGAATACGACGCACTAGTTTTAGACCATCCGTACCCGCAGCTAGCCCAAGCTCAGGCTCATGCGTGAACTCATCTGGCAGGCTGTTCATGTCTTCTTCATCCACATATGGTGGGTTGGACACGATTAGATTGTATTTCTCTTTTGGAAGATCACGGAACAAATCAGAGCGAATTGGGAACACTTGCTGCTCCATGCCGTGATCTTGTACGTTTTGCTCAGCCACTTGTAGAGCATCTGTAGAGATGTCGATAGCATCCACTTCTGCTTCAGGGAAAGCGTGCGCACAAGCAATCGCGATACAACCAGAACCCGTACATAGGTCCATGATGCGCGTAGGCTCTTCCACCAACCAAGGTTGGAATTCCGCTTGAATCAATTCGCCGATAGGAGAACGTGGCACAAGTACACGCTCATCAACGAAGAACTCAAGACCGCAGAACCATGCTTTGTTTGTTAGGTATGCTGTTGGCGTACGCTCGTTGATGCGTTTTACTACGCGCTCAACAATACGCAGACGCTCGCTTGTCGTTAGGCGAGAGTTCAATACGTGCGGAGGCACATCAATCGGCAAGTATAAGGTTGGCAGGATAAGCTGAACTGCTTCATCCCACGCATTATCAGTACCATGACCGTAAAACAGGTTCGCTGCATTAAAGCGGCTTACCGTCCAACGAATCATATCTTGAAGGGTATGCAGTTCCGATACCGCTTCTTCTACAAAAATCTTATCCAAAATTGCCTCCGAAAAGCGCTACAATACTGCCAATAAAGTTTATTAATGAAATTGTTTACCTAATGAGCAAAAAAGACACCGAGAACGATGACGATTTCGCCTTGTTTCAGGAAGCAGTACAGGGCGTAAAAAAGTTGCGACAGGATACCATAATCCAGCAACCAAAAAAAAATACTAAGCAAAAAGAAATCAAGCGCTCCAACCGTGAAGCGAGTGACTCTGAATTTTACTTTTCAGACGAGTTTGTCCCTCTATTAAACGATGAAGGTCCAACTCGTTATGCACGTGACGACGTCTCCACTTATGAAGTCAAACGTCTACGTCGTGGCGTGTATGTACCGGACGTGTTCCTCGATATGCACGGCATGACACAGCAAGAAGCAAAACGCGAGCTTGGTGCGATGATAGCCTATTGCATCAAAAACGAGATTCATTGTGCGTGTGTGCAACATGGTATTGGGAAACACATCCTGAAACAGAAAGCCCCACTTTGGTTAGCACAGCATCCTGACGTTATGGCTTTTCACCAAGCGCCACTAGAATTTGGTGGTGATGGTGCGTTGTTAGTGTTGCTTTCAATTCCTGAAAAGTAACAAGCTTGCTGTAGACACGACGAAACGAAAAGGCAGGGATCTCCTGCCTTTCTTATTCTGTCTCTAATTTGCAAACGCTTATTTTGGTTTAGACACTTATGGCGTAATATGCCATAGCACTTCACCATTTTGTGTTTGTAAATCATATTCAATGCACACTAGCCCTGATGTAGGAAACATCGGTGGTGTCATGTCTTTTACAAACTCTGAAGTCAGATAACCGACCAAAGGCAAATGCGATACGAACAAAAGCGAGTCCAATTGTTCGACTTCTATTAACGCACTTGCGAAATCGAAGACATGCTCGGACTGGCCATAAGGTGTAATATCTTCACAAGTTTCAATGCTTTTTGCAGAGAAATACGCACTGATCTCTTGCCAAGTTTGTTGAGCTCTAATGTACGGACTCACCAACACTTTATCGAATTGCGCAAAACCCTGTTCTTTACAGGCTCTCGCAACCGCTTCTGATTCGACTCTGCCTCTTGGGGTCAATTGTCGTGCTGCGTCTGAATCTGCAAAATGCTCGGCTTCACCGTGACGCATGATGAATATTTTCATGTTATTTCCTAGGGATAGCTAACGCTACCAAAAGGTTGACTGCTATCTTTATTAGATAGACGGGGCTAACTTTAACAATGACGAAACAAAAATACTGATATAATTATCTGTTCATTATACCAATTCGCTTGTTAAAGATAGCGACTTTCTTAACAATCTATTAAAAGAATGTACTCAGTTCATCACACTATTTAACTGTGCAATGAGTTCAGAGCATTCACTCAAACAGTTCTTCCCCATACGCAAACGCGATGGGCCTGTGCAGAAGTCTACGAATAACAAAAATACGGCAAGCAGTATTTGTCGAAACGCAAACTTTGCGCCCCCCGCGAGGGGAGCCTAAATTACTGTAATGCGAAATCTGGAGACGCATCGTGCATCTAAGTCCTAACGATTCAAATCAATACCGCTACATTACCTTGAGCAATGAACTGCGTGTACTGCTGATTCATTCCGATACAGCTCAACAGTCGGCAGCTGCTCTGGCAGTGAACGTTGGACACTTCGACGACCCAAACGATCGCCAAGGTCTGGCACACTATTTAGAACACATGCTTTTTTTGGGTACGGAAAAATACCCTAAAGTGGGCGAGTTTCAAAGCTATATTAGCCAACACGGTGGAACAAACAACGCTTGGACTGGTACAGAGCACACTTGTTTCTTTTTCAACATTGCTCCAAATGCCTTTGAAAGTGCCTTAGATCGATTTAGCCAATTCTTTACCGCACCTTTGTTTAACGAAGAAGCATTAGACAAAGAACGCCAGGCTGTCGACTCCGAATACAAGCTCAAACTCAATGATGATTCTCGTCGCCTGTATCAAGTTAACAAAGAAGTCATCAATCCAGAGCACCCGTTTTCAAAATTCTCTGTCGGAAACTTAGATACTCTTGGCGACCGAGATGGTAAATCCATCCGCGACGAAATTGTGGAGTTTCACCACTCTCAGTATTCCGCCGATTTGATGACACTGACTCTATTTGGGCCACAGTCGCTCGATGAACAGCAAGCTTGGGTAGAAACCATGTTTGCCGACATCCCAAATCACCACCTTCGTGGAAAATCGATTGATGTACCGATAGGCACTGAGGAAAGCACGGGCATTTTGGTTCAAGTCGAGCCGCTCAAAGAGTTCCGTAAACTGATTCTCACATTCCCCATGCCGGGAATGGATGCGCATTATAGCGTGAAGCCACTCTCCTACTTTGCTCACCTGTTGGGTTATGAAGGAGAAGGCAGTTTGATGCTTCAACTCAAAGAAAAAGGCTGGATTACTTCTCTCTCAGCGGGCGGCGGCGCGAGTGGCAGTAACTACCGAGACTTTACCGTAAGCTGCACCCTGACGCCAAACGGCTTAGATCATGTTGATGATATCGTTCAAGCAGTTTTTCAATACCTCTCGATGATCAAACAAGACGGGTTAGATGAATGGCGCTATCTCGAAAAACAAGCGGTATTAGAATCGGCTTTTCGCTTCCAAGAGCCATCGCGCCCAATGGATCTCGTCAGCCATCTGGTGATCAACATGCAGCACTATCAACCGGAAGACACGGTTTATGGTGACTACAAAATGGCGGGCTACGATGAGGAGTTACAGCGTTCATTGCTGCGATACTTAACCATCGATAATGTACGCGTCACTTTGATTGCTAAAGGCCTGGAATACAACCGTACTGCCGAATGGTACTTTACCCCGTACTCCGTCACACCTTTTAGTGAAGACCAACGTCGTTTCTATCAACAAATCGACCCAAGCTGGCAATTCGTCTTACCGGAAAAGAACCCTTATATTTGCTACGACCTCGACCCCATGCCACTCGAAAATGGTGATTCACTGCCAGAGTTGATTGAGGATCTCGAAGGGTTTCGGCTGTGGCATTTGCAAGATGACGAGTTTCGCGTGCCAAAAGGTGTCGTTTATGTCGCTATCGACAGCTCTCATGCCGTTGCATCACCAAAGAACATCGTCAAAACGCGCTTATGTGTAGAGATGTTCCTCGATTCGCTAGCAAAAGAAACCTATCAAGCAGAAATCGCAGGGATGGGTTACAACATGTACGCTCACCAAGGTGGCGTGACCTTAACCCTCTCAGGGTTCAGTCAAAAGCTGCCTCAGTTGCTAGAAATGATTCTACACCGTTTTGCTTCTCGAGATTTCAGCCCTGCTCGCTTTGAAACCATCAAACAACAACTGTTACGAAACTGGAGAAATGCTTCACAAGATCGCCCTATTTCGCAGCTGTTTAACGCACTTACTGGGTTACTTCAACCCAATAACCCGCCTTTCGCAACCTTAGTCGAAGCGCTAGAAGAAATCGAAGTCGATGAACTCTCGGTATTCGTAGAATCCATTCTTGCAGAACTGCACGTTGAAATGTTTGTTTACGGAGACTGGCAACGCCAGCAAGCCCATGACATGGCTACGACCTTGAAGGATGCTCTAAGAGTTAACGAGCAACGTTATGAAGAGGCACTTCGTCCGCTCATTATGCTAGGTAAAAATGGCAGTTTTCAACGTGAGGTGCATTGTAACCAGCAAGATTCCGCGGTCGTTATTTACCACCAGTGCGAGGATATTGAGCCTCGTAGTATCGCGCTATACTCATTGGCCAATCACCTTATGTCGGCAACGTTTTTCCACGAAATCCGTACCAAGCAGCAATTAGGTTACATGGTAGGCACTGGCAATATGCCGCTAAATCGTCACCCTGGTATTGTACTGTATGTGCAGTCACCTAATGCAGCACCTGCCGAGCTGGTTACCTCAATCGATGAGTTTTTAAATGCCTTTTATATGGTGCTGTTAGAGTTAAACGATTACCAATGGCACAGCAGTAAGCGCGGCTTGTGGAACCAAATAGCAACGCCGGACACCACACTTCGAGGACGGGCTCAACGTCTTTGGGTTGCGATAGGAAACAAAGACACTGAGTTTAACCAACGTGACAAGGTACTTGCGGAGTTGAAGAAGCTGACGCGCGCAGACATGATTCGCTTCGTTGTGAACGAATTGAAACCTCGTACTGCAAATCGTTTGATCATGCACTCTCAAGGTCAAGCGCATTCGGAGGCTCCGCGCATCCATCTAGGACAAGAAATAGGATCGATTGAAGAGTTCCAACTTCGGCCAAAAGATTGCGGCTTGGGGTGATCTAGTTGCACAGAAATAAAATTGTCGATTACTAGAATGAACCTACAAACCCATGAGGTTGTCGGTCTCATAGATTGAATCGGCACCATAATTGGCAGAAAATTGAAATTACGCCATTGCGGCTTATGCTCTAATTACCGCACTAAAAATAACTTAATGAGGTAATCATGAAAAAAGCACTTTTACTTGTGGCTCTTATACTGCCATTGGCATCTGCTCACGCTGAAATCTCAGTCAAAGGCGATGGCTTCGAATTAAGTGACGACTGTGTGCGCCTTAGCGGAGACAATGTATCCATCAAATCAGATGATTGCTCTTCAAAGCAGTGGAATGATAAAGACAAGAAGAAGTAACCATTTCTTCTTTATGAAAAAGGCTTGCCACTGGCAAGCCTTTTTCTCTACCGAAGCAACGTTTAATAGAACGTTGTCCCTTCACCAGCTCGAGTAAGCAAACCATCACATGGCGCGTAACGATCGCCATACTTCGATGCAAACTCATTCATTTTCTCTACGAGCTCTTTAATGCCAAATTGGTCCATGTAACGGAACGGACCACCCAAGAACGGTGGGAAACCAATACCAAATATCGCGCCAATATCACCGTCACGTGGCGAGCGAATGATGCCATCATCCAAACAACGTACCGCTTCATTCAGCATTGGCAGCACACAGCGCAACGCAATATCGTTATCGCTTAGCTTAGATTCAGGGTCGAGCTTAAGCAGTTTGTAAACCGATTTGTCGACATCTTTCTTCTTGCCCTTATAAGTGTAAAACCCCTTACCACTCTTGCGTCCTTTACGTCCATCATTTAACAAGATATCAAACACATCCGGCCCTTTGAATCGGTCACCTAACTCATTAACCAGGATCGGCATAATTTTCGCGCCAATGTCGACACCAACTTCATCCAACAAGGTAATCGGGCCAACAGGGAAACCAAAATCAAGCAACGCCGTATCAATCTTTTCGATCGGTTCGTTAGCCAACAAAATATGCGCCGCTTCGTTCATGTATGGAGCAAGAATGCGGTTCACGTAAAAGCCCGCTTTGTCTTTCACTACGATCGGGGTTTTACCTTGCTTCTTAGCAAGTGCAACAACTGTTGAAACGGTTTCATCTGACGTCGTTTCATGCGGAATCACTTCCACCAACGGCATTTTTTCTACCGGGCTGAAGTAATGCAAACCCACTACGTTTTCTGGACGCTCCGCTTTTTCTGCAATTTTGTGGATAGGCAACGAAGAAGTATTGGTCGCAAAGATAGTTTCTGTCTTAGCGTTCGCTTCAATGTCCGCCACCATTTTTTGCTTAAGATCTAGGTCTTCAAAAACGGCTTCAATTACGACATCAATATGATTAAAACTGGTAAAGTCGACACCACCAGACAGTTGCAGCATTTTCGCTTGCAGGTCGGCCTTGGATAGAATGCGACGTTTGCGCTGTTTCTCAAATAACTTGTAGTTGTAGTTGAGCGCGTTTAAAACGCCATCGTTGCTAACGTCTTTGATGCGAACAGGTACTTTTGCTTTTGCAACAGACACATGGCTGATTCCGGCGCCCATCAGACCACCACCAAGCACACCAACTTTATGAACTGGTGCTGGTTTCGCATCCGTGCCATTTTCTTTCTTCATTTCTGTTGTGGCAAAGAAGATCGAACGGAGCGCTTTTGACTCTGAGCTCATTACAAGCTCACCGAAGCGCTTCGCTTCAAGTTCTTGGCCTTTAGCGAAGCCTTTCTCTAAGCCATGTTGAATAACTTCTAGAATTGCAACCGTTGCTGGATAGTTACCACGGGTTTTTTGATTCGTTTTCTTCGCAGCTTGCTCAAATACAAACTTGCGCCCTAGCCCGCTACCAGACATCACCTTTTCTTTCGTCGATAGCTTTTTCGTACCCTTGTTTTTACCTTTGTCGATAAACTGTTTTGCTACGTCGAGCAAAATGGTGTCCGGCACACAGGCGTCCACAACGCCCAGTTTTTTAGCTTTCTTCGCACGAAGTTGTTTACCCGTCAGGATCAAGTCCAACGACGGTAACAGGCCAATCAAACGTGGCAGACGCTGAGTACCACCAGAACCTGGCAATAAACCAAGTTGTACTTCTGGCAGACCTAAACGCGTTTTGTCAGAATCCGTACAAACACGATAATCACATGCAAGAGCCAGTTCTAAACCACCGCCCAAACATGGGCCATGAATAGCCGCAACGACAGGATAAGGTAAGTCCGATAGCTGCTGGAACAACTCCTGACCCTGCCTTGCTAAGGCTTCCGCTTCACTTGCTGTGGTGCATGCTTCTAGCATTCTAACATCTGCGCCCGCAACAAAATTGTCCGGTTTTAGGGAGTGGATGATCATCCCTTTAATACCACTGGAGTCTTTTAGCTGAGCAAAAATTTCTTTCATTTCGTCAGCAAAAGCCGCCTGCAGCGTATTCATTTTTTCATTAGGAACATCGATGGCTAACCAAGCAATATTTTGCTCATCAACCTTTAGACTAAATGCTTTTTGCTCGCTCATTACTCAACCTCCAGAATCATTGCCGCACCAAGACCACCAGCAGCACATGCAGTATTCAATGCAGTACCACCGCCACGGCGTTTTAGCTCTCGTAGGGTTTGCGTCATCATACGCGCACCAGTCGCAGCAAATGGGTGACCATAAGCAATTGATCCGCCAAGCACGTTGAACTTATCCATATCAATTTCACCAATCGCTTTTGAGCGACCAAGGTTTTCTTGAGCAAACTTATCGGAAGCAAACATCTTCACATTCGCCAATGCTTGAGCAGCAAAAGCCTCGTGCATGTCGATCAACGTCAGGTCTGACAGTTCCAAGCCTGTATTTTCAAGCACTTTCGCTGTGGCATAAGTCGGCCCCATCAGCATGTCCTTTTCCACGCCGATAGCAGAGAATGCATAACCTCGGATGTAACCAAGGATCTCCATTCCGAGCTCTTTCGCTTTACCTTCTCGCATCAACATCACTGCCGCACCACCATCAGTCAATGGCGTACTGTTCGCAGCCGTAACACTGCCATACTGACGATCAAACGCAGGTCGCAATTTCGCGTATCCCTCAACCGTTGAGTCATGACGAATATTGTTATCTTCCGAAATCCACTTTTTGTATGGTTCAGGGAAAGCCGTCATCACTTCATCTTGGATTTTTCCTTCTTTCCAAGCTTGAGAAGCCAGCGTATGAGAACGATGTGCAAGCGCATCCTGTTCTGCGCGAGAAATACCATGTGTTTTAGCCATTTGCTCTGCAGTTTGTCCCATGGATAAACCCGTAGAGTACTCTGCTACTGCTGGTGGCACTGGCATCAGGTCTTTAAAGCTCAAGTTTTTGAGGATACTAAGCTTCTGACCCATTGTTTTTGTCTTACTAAGAGCAAGCAGATTAGCGGCCAGTTTCTTTGATACGCCAATAGGCAGGACGGAAGAAGAGTCTGCACCGCCAGCAATACCAATATCAATGGTTCCCGCCATGATGCTTTCTGCGACATTAACCGCCGCTTGAAAACTCGTCGCACACGCTCGAGTCACACTGTATGCATCAGTATGGATGTTCATACCAGTGCCTAACACGATTTCTCGTGCGATGTTTGGCGCTTCAGGCATTTGTACTACTTGTCCAAATACCACTTGTTCGATTAGCTTCGGATCAATATCTGTTCGAGCAAGCATTTCGCTTACTACCATTTTCCCTAAATCGACCGCTGGCACTTGGCTAAATTCCGTGCTTTGACGAGCAAAGGGAGTTCGAAGCCCCGCGACAATAGCGACACGCTCACCATTGCGTGTTTTTACTTCCTGCTTGCCCATTGTTTCTCCTTAAATACAAGAGGTCTGACCTGACGCATTGTAATGAATTTGTTAAATTTATCAAACGTGCGTTTAAATAAACGTGAAGCAAGTAGTTCAATTACTCTACTTCTTTGATTCTTATGCGATTACTAATGGTTAACTATAGAGAGTTAAAACGGTAAGAGGTATACGGAAAGTAAAATCGAAGCAAAAAAAAACCACACATAGCTGTGTGGTCGGAATATCTATAAAACAATTAACTTACGCCAATTGAAAAGTAATCAGTTTCCTGATTAGGAGAAAGTAAAGTCAGCCTTCAAAAGGAAGTGTCATCTTGCTCAACATGTTAGTCGCAATGACTAACGAGATGACAAGGTGTACTATAACCCCTTCACTGCTTGATATTTTGAAATAGATCAATTTTATAGTGATTTTACGAGTTTTAAGCTCATCTAGAACGATTATTGATTCAAAACAATTCAAGAATCCACCATCAGAAGTCCCTTTTAATGCTCCATCGAGTGAACTTATCCAAGCCATTGATTACTAATGATGATATTGTTAACAATATATATCAATTCGTGTTCGATGATATCTGACATTTGCGTATACACTTTTAGGTAACCACATGGCTTATTGTGTCAAAGGGGTTGCATGACAAATCCTGCAACCAAAACCGCTAAGCGATGAAACAAGTAAAGTCATGCTCAGAACAAGTAAGAAACTCACAGAGCGAGGATGGAGGCTCCTGTGGCCATATTAAAAATGTTTGGAAAGAAAAATTCCAACAGTCCGGTCAACTCTGATATGGACAAGCAAAGAAAATACGAAGCGCTCGTCCGAGGGTATCATCGTGACTTGTACCGCTACGCATATTGGTTGTGCAAAGATAAAGCGGTCGCGGAAGATCTAGTTCAGGAAACCTGTCTTAGAGCTTGGAAGTCACTCGATAGCCTCCAAGACGAAAAAGCTGCCAAGTCTTGGCTCATCACAATATTGAGACGAGAAAATGCGCGCCGCTTCGAACGTAAACAATTTGATTTAGTTGATATCGATGATTACGGCAATGATGCTAAAGTCAGCGATGACTCACATCATCAGCAAGAATGGCTGCAGGCACAGATCATGAAGCTCGATGTTGAATACCGTGAGCCTTTATTTCTCCAAGTTGTCGGTGGTTTCAGTGGAGAAGAGATTGGCGACATTCTTGATTTAAATAAAAACACAGTGATGACTCGACTATTTCGCGCTCGTAATCAACTTAAAGAGATGTTGGATTCTCAAGATACCAAGAGAGGACAAAAGAATGGATGATTTAGAATTTCGTCGTCGTATTTTGTCGGATCCAAAACAAAAGGATGAAGAGATTCTGCAAGCTTTAGCTGGTAGCGACGCCAACAATAAGTTTGTTGATGACGTTTTGGATCTCGATGTAAAAATTAAACAAGCCATGAATGTGGATGTACCCGAAGATCTCGCAGATAAGATTTTATTTAGCCAGACGTCGAGTGCACTTGATGAAGAGAAGGTCGTAAGACCAAACTTTGTCCGCAAAGCAATGGCACTTGCCGCTTCTATTGCGTTCACCGCAGGGTTATTAGTTGGCCAAGTAAACTGGGGAAATGTTTTGGTGTCTCCAGCACAAGCCAGTTTAGCGGATACCGCGATGAAACACGTTATTCATGAAGAACCGTTTGTTCGTCATCTTGATGAGGATGTACCGAGCTCGCAAATTAATGCGAAAATGTCGCCATTTCATTACCAGTTTAGTGAAAACTTTCCATATCACGTTTACTACCTAAACCACTGCGGTTTTGGCGAATCCAATGCGGTGCATATGGTGTTCCAAGGTCCAAAAGGTAAAGTAACGTTATTTATTACTGGTATTCCAAGCGAACAAAGTACCGACTTTAGTAAGGATGGCATGACCGGAGTCGTTCAGCCCGTTGGGAGTTCAAGCCTGATTTTAGTCGGGGAAGAAGGTGAAAATATTGATGCTATCGCTACGACTCTTGCATCAATGATTAAGCCGATGTAACAACTTCGACGATTTCCAGCTTTCAAAAGGTTAAATGCCGCTAAATGATCTTATTTAGCGGCATTTTTGTATAAATATAGCACAAAACATTCACCACCGCTATAGCATTTAGAGCTTAAACTCTAAATTATGCATTTTAAGTGCAATTTCCCGTCTTTTAGACATCATTTCTGCAATTTTTATTCAATTTTATCCAATGGTCGGATTTGTCCAAGCAATTATTGATACTACTATCTGCGCCACTGAGCAAAAGCTCAATTTATCGTCCAAAGAGACGAATCTAATAAGGAAAAACAAATGACTCAGAACACGCGTCTGTTTAAAAAGACTCTCCTAGCAGTAACGGTAGCTTTTGCCTCAGGTCAATCGATGGCAGCGGGTTTCCAAATCAACGCTCAATCAGCAACTGGCATCGGCCGTGCATTTGCTGGTGATGCAGTAATCGCAGATAATGCAGCAGTAATGGCTCGTAACCCAGCAGCAATGGCTCTGTTTGATAAAATGGAACTTTCGCTAGGTTTCGAAAGCATTACTTCAATGATTGAAGTGAAAGATGCGAAATATAACGTTAATACTCCTTTGGGCTCCAATACTGTAAGTGTTGCTGATACTGATGATGTGGGTGATACGTCAATAGCTCCAAACATTCACCTAATCGTTCCAGTAAATGACAAGTTTGCATGGGGCGTAAACGCATACTCTAATTTCGGCACTAAAACTGAATTTTCAGATAACTACACCGCAACAGAGTACGGTGGTCTTACGGATGTAAAAAGCTTCAACTTTGGATTGGCGGGTTCTTACCGTTTAAACGAACAATGGAGCTTTGGTGCTGGTTTAGATTTAATCTACGGCCAAGGCACAATGAAGCGTACAACTAGCTCTTCAGTCCCAAGGGTTGGCGGTCAAAAAATTCTGGACGTAGATAAAGCTGATGGTTGGGCTGTTGGTTTTAACGTAGGTACTGTGTACGAACTAGATGAAAACAACCGTTTTGGTCTAGCGTATCGTTACAGCCCTGAATTTACGGCGAAAGACGACAAAGGTCAGGAAATCACGCTACCTCTACCAGATATGGCCGAGTTTTCTGGTTTCCACAAAATCCAAGACACTAAGTTTGCTGTACACTACAGCATCCAATACATCGGCTGGAAAGATTTCGACCAAATTGATTTTGAGAACCTAAATCAGGGTTTACTTAAAGGTGGTTACTCGAAAGACTATCAATGGCAAGATGGCTGGCACTACGCAATTGGTGGTACTTACTACCTAAACAACAACTGGACACTTCGTGCTGGTTACATGTACGACACAAGCGCTCAAGATAAAGTAACGTCTATCTCGGTACCAGACTCTGATCGCCAGTGGTTCTCCACAGGTTTCTCTTACCATATTGATAATAGCTCAAACATCGATTTTGGCTTCACGTACTTGTTAGGTGAAGATGTAAAAGTTAATGAGAATACTCAATTATCTCCTGTTCTTTCTACCGGTGTAACAGCAACAACTCATGCTGATGCAATTCTATTCGGCTTACAATACAGCCGTAGCTTCTAAACGCTTCGCTGTTAGTTAGTAGAAAAATACTTTATATAAAAGGCTGGATTTCCAGCCTTTTTTCATATCTGCGATTTATTGCCCACTCAATTTGAGTGAACACGTGTATCTAAATCTCACAATTAGGACGCACAGCTGTTCGCTGAATTCCGTTTACAAGCCTTTCACAGTTAGATTATTAAACCGCACAAATAACATTTAAAAGCATAATATTCCAAATGACCACTTACGCTGGATTTTCATTTCTAAAGTAAAAACTCTACCTTTAAACTTTTGTCCCACGTTATAAACAAATCAGCGAACATTCGAATGAAAACCAACAAGACTCTTCTATCAACAGCAGTGGCATTAAGCCTACTTGGCGCAACGGGCATGGCTAACGCAGCAGGTTTCCAACTTGCTGAATATTCTGCAACAGGCCTAGGTCGAGCATATGCTGGTGAAGCAGCAATGGCTGACAACGCAAGTGCACAATGGCGTAACCCAGCAATGCTAACTTATTTGGAAGGCACTCAAGTGTCCGTTGGTGCAATCTATGTGAACCCAAATATTGATATTGAAGGTGATGTAAACTTCCACGGTAGTACTTCTTCTGCATCTTCAGATGATTTCGCACATGATGCAATCATTCCAAACTTCTACCTATCACACCAATATAATGAGAAATTCGCGATTGGTTTGGCATTTGGCACCAACTACGGCATGGAAACCGATTTAGGTAAAGGCTTTGGTGCCTCGCACTTCGGCAATGAAGCAAGCGTAACGACAATGGAAGCGAACTTGAACGCAGCTTACAAAGTCAATGAATCAATCAGCGTTGGTGGTGGTATCCGTTACATCATCGGCGAAGGCAGCTTTGGCGCAGCAGCTCCTAAGAATAACGTTGTAGGGTTAAATCCTGAAACTAATCAACCAATCAGTGTTCCTCAAGGTACCGCTCTAAAATACATGGAAGGTGACGATACCGCTTGGGGCTGGCAAGTTGGTACAGCATGGCAGATCAATGAAAATAACCGTATCGGCTTCGCGTACAAATCTGAAGTTGAACTGAAGCTTGAAGGCCATGCTGAAGGTCTTGGTTTTGGCTTCGGTACTTCTGAACGCGACAACGGCTACATGTATCTAAACCTGCCTGCAACGGCTGAGTTGGCAAGCTTCCACCAAGTAACAGACCAACTTGCGTTACACGCAAGCGTTAACTGGACGGATTGGAGCTCTTTCGAGAAATTGGAAGCACGTCTAGATACTGCAGGCACGCATATGGTTAAAGTAGAAAACTGGGAAGATAATTATCGCTTTGCTGTTGGTGCTACTTACCAGCTTGATCCTAAGCTAGCGCTACGCACTGGTATTGCATACGATACTTCAGCGGTAAGCGACAAAAACCGTACGATCACTATTCCAGAAACTGACCGCACTTGGCTAAGTATTGGCGCAACGTACGATTGGACGAAAGACTTCAGCCTAGACGCTGGCTTCACCTATATTTTTGCGAAAGACGCACCAATCGTTGAGTCTCGTGGTTACAAGTCAGACGACACTGCAGAACAAGTCGGCGGCCAATTCGTAGGCGAAACTACGGGTAATGTTTGGCTAATCGGTGTTCAAGCAAACTACCGTTTCTAACCAAGCTGCAAAATACAAAAAAGGCTTAGTATCAGCTAAGCCTTTTTTCATTTCTCTATTGTGAAGAACAACGCTTAAAAGTCTTCTAGATATTCATCTAAATACTCTTCTTCTTCGATGTTAACTGCTTCTACCGTTTCAACTTCTGCTTTAAAGTTTTGACGCTGGATATAAACATCGCGAGTTAGAATATATGGATCCGGCGACGAGTCTAGCTGCGCTTCTTGCGGTACTAATAAAGCACGCTTCTCCATTCCTTCAAACGCCCACTTACCCAAACTCGCCCAGAAGTTGAGATAAGAGAGGGGTAAATACGTACTATCTACGGTATCTGTCACTTCACGTAAGGTATACGGACCATAACCCGGAACCATGAAGTAAGGACCATTTCCAACACCATAGTGGCCTACCGCATCACTGAACGCTTTCTCGTCGTACTTCGTAATACCCGCGGCACTTGCAATATCGAATAAACCGAAAATACCGAACGTCGAGTTAATCCAAAAACGGTTAAAGTGGTCCACGGCTTTCGTACCATTACCCATGATTAAGTTATTAACCATGCTTGCTGGCTCATCTAAGTTCGATAAGAAGTTAGCGATACCAGAACGAATAGGAACTGGCGTGTATTCTACATACGCAAGTGATACAGGACGAACCAAATACGGATCTAAATATTCGTAGTTGAGTTCCCACATGGTTCGGTTAAAGCCTTCCAACGGGTCATACACATCAGAAGTCGTTTGATTTGTTTCTTGTCCTGTTACTGCTTCATCAGGCGCACTTGAACAGCCAACCAGTCCAACGGCTAACAGCAACAAGAAGGTAGATTTACCCTTGTTATACATTTTATTTTCCATAACGACTATTAATGTACCTAAGTCACCCCGATTAACCATTGTACGTATGTTGAGCAGGATACATAGTAAAGATGACTCAGATATGGGAATAAATAAAGGCCAGCAATCGCTGGCCTTCGGTATTCTACTCGATCGTTTAGAGTCATACCACTAAAGGCAACTGACTCTACCTCGTTGTCATGTTTCAGAGACAGATGTTAACAATTAATACTGCTGATCAATGGTCACTTCTACTGGTGCGCCAAATTCAACGACGTCACTTTCTCCGTGCCAATCTTGATCACGCGTTGCTACGTTACCGTCAGAATCTACACGCACACGGACGATTAGCTTATCGAGTGAAGATAACTTTTGCCCTTGCATCATGGCATTGCCATCATCTAATACGACTGTGCGAGGGAAAGTACCTAGCGGATAACGA
This sequence comes from Vibrio sp. 1078-1, assembly GCF_033340475.1. NCBI lineage: Bacteria > Pseudomonadati > Pseudomonadota > Gammaproteobacteria > Vibrionales > Vibrionaceae > Vibrio > Vibrio sp. 1078-1. Next base: position 43,803 of record NZ_JAWOWM010000006.1, on the reverse strand, counting down.
GCAGCAGCCACAGGCATTGGAGAGCCATCTGAACGATGTACTGACACAATCAGAACTGCGTTTGGATCCAACTGAGCATTTGGTGCCACATTAATTGTCACAGCTACACTCTTATCCGGTGAAACCGCTTCGCCCATTTGCTTACGAGCACTCTCAATACTGCGTGACAACATCTCGTAGCGGCTATCTTCTGGACCAATCATTTGCTGCATGATTCCCCAGTACTTTATGGCTACCGGGAAGTCTTGACGCTCAAACGCATCGAACGCTAACAAAGAAAACACACGCAGATCGACATAGTCTTGCTGCATCAGCTTGCCGAGTAATGAGCGAGCCGTCGCTTGATCCATTTCCTCTTGAGACAGCATCAGAGCTTGTGCATAACCCAACATCACATCTGGGTCTTTTGGCTCTAGGCGGTACGATTTTTCCATCGCATCGATAGCTGTGGTGACATCACGATTTGCTAACGCAATACGACCTAGCAGTAACCAACCTGTCGAGTCTTCCGGCTGGTAATGTAAGCGAGTTCGAAGGGCTAGGGTCAAATCCGCCATTTCATCGTCACTCAGCGGCTCAGAAGAAGCCGACATCAGCTTTTTCGATAACTCAGGTAGATTTGCAGACACTTCTTGCCATTGAACAATATCGTCTGACGCGCCAAATTTATAATACAAGCCATAGCTCAGCACCACCGTCAGAATTACCGATGGAACTAAAACCGCGATTGGAGAAACCTTGGTTTCTTTTTGCGCTTTATCACCAGGGATATCATCAAGCAGTGATTGCTTTAGATCAGAAATCAGTTCGTCTTCACTTTCAACCAGACCTTCGTCAGTTTCTTCTGCAAGCTCAGATAGTCGGTCTTTATAAAATGCCTTGTTGAGCTCATCGCGTAACACATCATCATTGTTCGCTTTTTGTTTAAGCAGCGGCAAAGCCACCAGCGCACAAGCAATAAGCGTGAGAGCAACGGTGGAAATCCAAAATAGTGTCATTACTTCTTATCTCCGTTGTTCTCTTCTTCAAGCAATGCTTTTAAACGAGCTTCTTTTTGCTCATCCCATTGCTCGTCACTGCTCGCTTTTGCCTTAACTTTAGATTTACGGCTACGCAGCACAATCAAACCAAAACCACCCAGTACTACAGCGAGTGGCCCTAGCCACAAAATCGCAGTCGCGACCGTAAATGGTGGATTGTAAGTCACGAAGTTACCGTAACGGGCGATCATGTAATCAACAATCTCATCTTTGGACTTACCTTCTTTGGTCATTTCGTACACCTTATGGCGTAAGTCCTGAGCAAGTTCAGCGTTAGAATCCGAGATCGTGTTGTTCTGACATTTAGGGCAACGGAGCGTATGGCTTAACTCTTTGAACTGCTGTTCTTGTTCCAAATTATCAAACTCGTACACTTCAATGGCCGCATGAGCAGCAAGAGATAATGTCATCGCAGCAAAAACGGCAAGAATTAGCTTTCTCATTGCTTCGCCTCCTCAACCAATTTGTTGTAAAGCGGCTCCAGTGTTTCTGACCAATTACGTGGGTTTACATCCCCTACATGGCGATAGCGAATCACACCATTTGCATCAATAATGAATGTTTCTGGAGCACCATAAACACCAAGGTCAAGGCCAAGCATACCACTGCCATCAAATAGGCTGATCAAGTACGGGTTGCCGAGATCATTCAGCCAACCTATTGCTTTATTACGATCATCTTTGTAATTCATACCGATGATCTTAACGCCCTTACCCGCCAATTCGTTTAGGTATTTATGCTCTGCATAACACGTTGGGCACCACGTTGCCCAAACGTTCAAGAGCAACGGTTCACCTTTAAAAATTGATTGGTCGTACTGTTTTCCAGGCTCAGCCAGATCTTCTAAATGAAATTCAGGAACTGGCTTACCAACCAAAACCGACTCCAATTTAGTTGGATCATCGCCCTCTTGGTTACGCATTAATTGGGTTGCGAAAATGCCCGCTAGAATCATGAAAGCGACAAGCGGAATAAATAAGATTTTCTTATTCATGTTATGCCTCCTGCTCTTTTGACTTCGCGTTTTTCTTCGGCGATTTACGGAAGCGGTAGCGTTTATCAGAAATCGCTAGTGCGCCGCCTAATGCCATAATCAAAGAGCCAGCCCAAATCCAACGAACGAACGGTTTATAGTAAATACGAACAGCCCAAGATCGGTTGTCGTCTAAACGTTCACCCATTGCAATGTATAGGTCGCGGCTAATACCACGGTCAATGGCTGCTTCAGTCATCATAGACTTAGCCGTACGGTAGAAGCGCTTCTCTGCGTGAAGCGTATTCACGTATTTGCCATTGTGTGTGATCTCAAAGTCTGCGATGTAGCCATCGTAGTTTGGACCATCTTTATCACGCAAGCCTGAGAAATAGAAATCATAGCCTTGAATTTGGAAGTGTTCACCAGGTGCTAAACGTACATCACGCTCGATGCTGTAGTTCTGTACCATCGCAATACCGATAACAGATACCGCCAGACCAACATGACCCAACATCATTGCCCAGTGGCTACGTTGCAGCTTGCGAACACCTTCACTAAAGTTATGACGGTGCGTTGCGCGCTCGTACAGTTCAAAGCCATGCATCGCAATAATCCAAATCGCCATCACCCAACCAATGTAAGCCATGGTTGAGAAGAAATCGGCAAACAGGTACACGCATAGCGCGGCCAAGGCGAAAGCAAGCACACCTGAGACGAGCATTGGCTTCACAAGTTTAGATAAATTGTCTCGCTTCCAACGAATAAGAGGGCCAATACCAAGCAGGAAAGCAAATGGCATCATTAACCACGCAAATAGCATGTCAAAGAATGGCGCACCGATAGAGACCGACCCCAAACCAAGCTGCTTGTGTACGAGCGGCAACAGTGTCCCCACTAACACCACAACAAGAGCGGCGATAAGTAATACGTTGTTGGCTAAGAGCGCATTTTCACGTGAGACTAAGTCGAAGTTACCTCGTACACGCACTGCTGCCCCTTTTACGGCAAACAGCAATAAAGAGCCGCCGATAACGAAAACGAGGAAGCCTAGAATAAACATACCGCGCGACGGGTCAGACGCGAACGCGTGCACCGATACTAAAATACCGGAACGGACTAAGAAGGTGCCCAACAAACTCAACGAAAATGCAGAGATTGCCAATAGTACCGTCCACGCTTTAAATGTGCCGCGTTTTTCTGTCACGGCAAGAGAGTGCATTAATGCGGTACCCGCTAACCAAGGCATGAATGATGCGTTTTCTACTGGGTCCCAGAACCACCAGCCACCCCAGCCAAGTTCGTAGTAAGCCCACCAAGAACCTAGTGCGATACCAAGTGTTAAGAATACCCAGGCTGCGGTTGTCCAAGGACGAGACCAACGAGCCCAAGCCGTATCAAGGCGTCCGGTCATTAGGGATGCGATCGCAAAAGAGAATGCAACCGAGAAACCAACATAGCCCATGTAAAGCATTGGCGGGTGAACAATCAAACCAGGATCTTGAAGCAGAGGGTTCAAGTCACGTCCGTCAACCGGGAAGAACGGTAACGTACGTAGGAATGGGTTTGACGTTAGGATGATAAACAGTAGGAAACCTACTGAGATCATGCCCATAACAGCAAGTACACGTGCAACCGACTCTTGCGGCATACCACGACTAAACGTCGCTACAGCGACAGTCCAAGCAGCTTGGATTAAAACCCATAGCAACAGTGAACCTTCGTGCGCACCCCATACTGCGGTTAAACGGTAGTACCAAGGAAGCTGACTATTCGAGTTGCTCGCTACATACTGTAACGTGAAGTCGTTGGTATAAAATCCCCAACATAAAATGGCGAAAGAGAACAACAGCATCAGGAACATAGACCAAGATAGCGGTCGCGCTGTGTTCATGAGCATGGTGTTATTATTCGATGCTCCCCACAATGGCAATACGCTCAACAGCACAGCCATTGCAAGCGAAAGAATGAGAGCAAAGTGACCGATTTCAGCAATCATTGGCCGCTTCCTTGTTTCTGTTCGGTGCTGTATTGAAGCGGTTCATGCGTTTTCTTCATCGCTTCTGCAATTTCTGGTGGCATGTATTCTTCATCGTGCTTCGCTAGGACCTCAAATGCCTCAACTGTCGTGGCATCTTTCAGTACACCTTGAGCAACAATACCCTGCCCTTCGCGGAACAAGTCAGGAAGAATACCGTCATAGGTAATCGTCACTTTCGGACCGACATCGTGCAGGTCAAAACTCACTTTCAAAGAATTAGGATCTCGACGAACTGAGCCCACAACCACCATTCCACCGATACGCAGACGCTGGCCTACTTCTGGCTTGGTGCCATCTGGCTTACCATTAACCAATTCCGTTGGAGTGTAGAAAAGGTCCATATTTTGGTTAAGCGCATAAAGTATCAAACCAATGGTGGCACTAATACCGATAAAGATCGCTAGTACAATACCTAGCCTCTTTTTACGTCTCGGGTTCATAAGGTGTTCTCCATGTTCTTCGCTGCGTCGATACGAGCTTGACGGTCAATTTTTGCTTTCACTTCTTTCAATAATGCATCACCGCGGCGAAGGCTAGTGATCAGAAGAATCAGCATGGATAAGAAAGTAATACCAAACGCACTCCATACGTATGATGCGTAGCCACCCATGGCAAAAAAGTCGCTCAGAGATTCAAAATGCATAATCAGTTACCTCACTGAGTTTGTTCTGTTGCGAGTTTGCGCACCCAGGGGCGGTGACTTTCTTTACTGATGATTTCGTTACGAAAACGGACCATCGTCACGGCACCAAAGAAGAACGCAAAGCCAAAGATGTTCAGCAATAACGGCCAAAGCATGTCGGATGAAATAGAAGGTTGTTCAAATTTCGTGATCGTCGCACCTTGATGAAGCGTGTTCCACCATTCCACGGAAAAGTGAATGATAGGTAGGTTTACTACGCCTACGATCGCTAAAATACCAGCAGCTTTTGCGGCGGTTTTTTGATCGTCAAACGCATGGTAAAGCGCAATCACACCAAGGTAGAGAAATAGAAGAATCAATTCAGATGTAAGACGGGCATCCCATACCCACCAAGTGCCCCACATAGGCTTGCCCCAAACAGCACCTGTAAGTAGAGCAATAAAAGTAAATACTGCACCAATCGGAGCCATCGCAAGTGCCGCCATATCAGATAGGCGAACTTGCCATACTAGGCCAATAAATGCAGCGATCGCCATCGACATATAAACGCCCATAGACCAAATAGCTGATGGGACATGAATGTAGATGATTCGGAAACTGTCACCTTGTTGGTAATCTGAAGGCGCAAATGCAAGCCCCCAAACCGTACCAACCGATAAGCATACGAGGGCCAATACAGAAAACCAAGGCAGAAACTTACCACTCAAACGATAAGCTGCTTCTGGCTTGGCATAAGGATGTAGCCATTTCCACATGTTTTGTTCTCACTCTTACTTCAGGGACACTGTCTAAAGGGTTGAGACCGTAGCAGTGCTTTAATAATAATTCTTTGATCAAGCGCCGCTTCATTGGCACTTTATTGAGTTAGTTAACACTAACTCGCAATGCGGCACTGATGGCAAAAGGCGTTAATGTCATCGCCCCCATTAGCATCGCACCTAAAATCGCTAGTTGACCGTTATACGCCATACCGAGTGCCGCAGCATCAATTGCCGATGTTGCGAAAATCAAAATTGGGATGTAGAGCGGAAGAATAAGCAAACTCAAAAGAACGCCACCCTTTTGCAACCCAACAGTCAACGCCACACCAATGGCGCCAATAAAACTTAGTGTTGGTGTACCGATCATCAAGGTTAATACAACCGATAGCCAAGTATTGAAGTCGAGCGAAAGTAAAACCGCCAATAATGGGCTAATTAAAATCAGAGGTAACCCTGTTAACAACCAATGTGCTATGACCTTTGAAACCACGACAAGTTGCAATGGAATCGGCATTAGCATCATTTGTTCTAGTGCACCGTCTTGAAAATCATCACGAAATAGACGCTCTAATGATAATAAGGCGGACAGCAATGCGGCAACCCAAACGATGCCCGCTGCAATACGTGCTAACAAATTAGGTTCTGGTCCAATACTCAGAGGAAAGAGAGTAATGACAATAATAAAGAACCACAGCGGGTTCAGAATGTCTGCCTGACGGCGAAATGCGATTAAGAGCTCACGACGAATGATGGTGGTCATCGAGGAAATCATATCAGTCACCCAGCTTTATTTTTCTAAGTTTCGGGCTGTCCGCAAACATATCTTGATGCGTCGTCAACACAACAATACCGCCATTATCAGCATGACTTGCGAACAAAGATTCAAGCACCTTGACACCTTGCTTATCAATGGCAGTCAACGGCTCATCTAAGATCCATAAAATTTGCTTACTGAGCCATAACCTTGCCAATGCGACTCGTCGTTGCTGACCTGCGGAAAGTTGTGCTACAGGCACATCTTCTCGGCCAGCTAATCCTACTTGAGTCAAAGCGATGAAGATTTCTTCGTCTGAAGAGCGATTATTTTGAATAGATTGATAAAAACGTAAGTTTTCTAATGCGGTAAGCTCTCGTTTCACTCCTGTTTGATGTCCTAAGAAAAGCAGATCTTGATGGAAAACATCACGAGATTTTTCAACCTCTTCGCCTTTCCATTTAATGACACCTTCTTCTCTATCACCTAACCCTGTCACAATCCGTAGCAATGTAGTTTTACCAGTACCATTACGCCCTTCGATCTGGACCAATTCACCAGGCTTAATTTCAAACTGCAGGTTTTCAAACAGAACCCTTTCATCACGGATTGCTGTCAGGTTAGACACTTCTAACATAGAGCTTCAACTAAAAAATGAACGAGCCGCTATATTAGCACAGCTTAGTTATGACAAAACAGGATAAGAGGGCTAGGTTACATGTAAGTTCATGTATTTTTGTTAATTAATCATCACACTTTAATAAAATTAACTATAAGTAGTTATAAGCGCTCATTTTGAATTTGAGAGGCCAGAGCTAAGAGCAAGATCGACTGAAGGTTATCTAGGGGTGTATTTAAGAAGAGCATTAGCGGCTAAAAACAAAAAAAGAGGCGTAATAACGCCTCTTTTTTATCGCTTGATAACCTTTAGCGTCGACGACGTCCACGCGCTGGATATTCTGCGTCATCTGATGGCTGACCACTTAATGGTGGAATCTTCTCTTTCCCTGCCAGTTTCTTCTGCAGTGAAAGCATCAACTCAGCTTCGGCTTTTGGTAGTTCGCACTCTTCAATCAGCTCGTTGATATCAGCGCCAAGCTGTACCATTTTAGAAGCGCGACTGTACAAGCGACCATCAGTATCAGCGTGTTCGAGTTCGCGAATTCTCTCGTTTAAGTGCTGGATAATGTCTTGTTGCTCCGTCACTTTTTGCCCAAGACCAACGACAACCGAGCGCACTTCGAGTAACTGCTTACTCAACTTTTGCACTTCTTTATCTGCGTGTCGAGATTGAGCTCGTTGTTGGTCTAACTGCTTTTGTAACCCCGAGCGAATCCGCAGTTGCAAAACAACCAATACTAACACGATAAAAGCGACGCCACCCGCAAGGAATGGAGCAGATAAAAGAGTCTCTTCAGCCATCATCATTCAGCCATTAAAGGTGAGCCATCTCGTCCCACTCGTCATCTGTTAGCAGCTTGTTCAAATCCACAAGGATAAGAAGCTTGCCGTCACGGTTGCTCACACCCTGGATGAACTTCGCACTCTCGTCGGTACCAACTGAAGGCGTCGTATCAATTTCAGAAGAACGCAGATAAACGACTTCTGCCACGCTATCTACTAAGATACCAATCACTTGACGCTCAGACTCGATCACAATAATACGAGTGTTGTCGGTGACTTCGCCTTCCATCAGGCCAAAACGTGAACGTGTATCGATAACAGTAACTACATTACCGCGTAGGTTGATGATACCAAGTACATAATCTGGTGCACCTGGAACAGGGGCAATTTCAGTATAACGAAGTACTTCACGAACTTGCATTACGTTGATGCCGTACGTTTCTTCTTCTAGCTGGAACGTCACCCACTGAAGAACTTCGTCATTCGATGCATCTTTCTTCACTTCTACTTCAAAAGCTTGAGACATAGTTAATCCTCGTTAATGTCGTTCCCGACTTAAATCTAATTCAGTGATTTGACATCTAAACCGGCGTTTAGCATGTCAATGAGCGCCTGGACATGAATTAAGGCACACATTTTTTCTTTTACCATGCCCGCTAGCCAAGGGCGTTTACCCGCCTGCTCACGCCAGCGAACCTTGTCGATATTAAGCGTTTCAGTCCCCATTAATTGGTTACTGGCCAACCCCCACATGCTCTCACCAAGCATGACGACATATTGGTAGTTATCTTTATAGCTATCATCACGAAGCTTATCTGCCATCACCCATTTCGCGGTATCGATGACATCAAACTGCTGCTCGCGATTTGTTTGTAGCCCCAAATACCAGGCGGGTTTTCCTATCAAATGGTTAAGCTCGCTAATGCGATGAATACCACCTAATTCATCAAGAGGTACAGCAAACGTGACACCATTCACATCAAAGTAAAGAACTTGGAAGTCCTCACTTCGCTTCGTGCTTTCCCAGACCGTTGGTATATCGGAATCTGCTTGTGTTTCGAGTTCAGTATCGACGTTCGATTCTATATTGATACTTTGTTCGATCACTGCGTGAGGTTCATCCACCTCTGGTTGCGCTTCCTCAAAAACTGGCTCATCAATCACCCAGTCCTGTATTTCCTCAACACCCTGAAGCTCAGGCACCTCACTAAAGGTTTGTACCTCAGGCTCAGCCGCTTTTATCTCTGCGGCAATATCAATCGTATTTTGTTCAAGAATACTATCAATATCCAACTCAGCCACTGGGTTGCTTGCTTCAAGCTGACTTAATAGCCTTTGAACATCTTCCAGGTTTGGAGCTTCCAACTCTGGCGGATATGTTTCTTGAAACTGGTACGTTTCTGGCTCCGAGTATTGTAGCTGTAATTCTGGCTCTGGCTCTGGCTCTGGCTCTGGCTCTGGCTCTGGCTCTGGCTCTGGCTCTGGCTCTGGCTCTGGCTCTGGCTCTGCAGATGATACTTCTTGAGCCAACAGGTCAAGGTCTTCCTCAAGAGTCGTTATTTCAGTTTCATCATCCAGTAATGCATTAAAGTAGTCATCAAGTGCTTGTTCACTGGACAGCACATCATTACTGCTCATCGAACGCCAACCTCTCCAGATAAATCAGTAGCTGTTTATAGGCAAACACACCACGACTACCAGATGCAAAATGCGACGCTGGCAAGTGCTTTAAACTGGCATCGCGGAACTTGGTATCAATAGGCACCGCTGAGGTCCACACTTGATTTGGGTAATCTTTTTTCAGTTGCATCAATGTCTGCAATGACGCTTTCGTGCGCTTATCGTACATGGTTGGGACGATAGTCACTTTGAAACCGCCCGGGCGAGATTTTTGCATAATGGTTAGCGTACGCATCATGCGCTCTAGACCTTTCATCGCCAAAAACTCTGTTTGAACAGGAATCAAAATTCGGTCACTGGCTGCCAACGCGTTCACCATCATCACGCCAAGGATTGGCGGACAATCAATCAACACATAGTCATAGTCTTGTGAGACAGTTTGCAGCGCCCGTTTTAAGATTAATCCCATACCACTGCGATTACCCATTACGCGATCAAGCGTGGCAAGGGACATATGCGCGGGAATGATATCCATTCCTTCCAGCTCTGTTTCTAAAATCAACGGCTTAACCGTCTCACGAGAAAACGTCTTCAACTGGAATAAATCAAATAGGCTCGAAGTTACTGCATCAGGATCATAACCGAGATAAGTAGTCAGTGAGGCGTGAGGATCAGTATCAACCATCAATACTCGATGGCCTTTCTGGCTCAATAAGCCCGCCAATGTCACTGTTGAGGTGGTTTTACCCACGCCTCCTTTCTGGTTAGCTACACTCCAAACAATCATGATGAATCCTAAGCTAGGCCAACTTCCACCAACATGCGTTCAGCAATGCGGTCAAGCGGTAAATCTTCTGAAGAAATGCCTGCTTTAGCAACCGCTTGGGGCATGCCATAAACAACACAACTTTCTTCATCTTGTGCCCAAATTGTTGAGCCTGAAGACTTCAACATGCGAGCGCCCTCACGACCGTCTGCACCCATGCCTGTCAACACTAAAGAGAGCACTTTGTCGCCATATACTTTTGCGGCAGAACCAAAAGTCACATCCACACATGGTTTGTAGTTCATGCGATCACCGCCATCAATAATGCGAAGACGAGCAGCGCCCGCTCGTCCATCTACCATCATTTGTTTCCCACCTGGTGCAAGGTATGCCACACCGGGCTGTAACACATCGCCATCTTGTGCTTCTTTCACTTGAATCTTACACAAGGTGTTCAAACGACTGGCAAACGCAGCAGTAAACGTTGCTGGCATGTGTTGAATCAATACAATCGGATGCGGATAGTTCATCGGCAAACGCGTCAGAATTTTTTGTAGAGCAACGGGGCCACCTGTTGATGTGCCAATTGCCGTCAGTTGATACTTCTTACCAGAAGCACGGTACTTTGTCGCAGCAGGTCGAGTTGGTGTTGGAGTCACAGGTGAAGCCGTTCTTGAACCTAATGATCGAGTAGTCGTGCTGGTACTCGCTGTTGGGCGAGCGATAGGTCGACGCATGAAAGCGCGCTTCGAGGCAATCTGAATCACACGCTGTTGAAGTAATGACACCGCTTCTTCACGGTTACGCGCAATGTCCTCAAACTTTTTCGGTAAGAAGTCCAATGCGCCCGCATCTAGCGCATCAAGCGTAGCTTTCGCCCCGTCGTGGGTCAGGGACGAAAACATTAGAATTGGCGTTGGAGCAGCGGCCATAATTTCACGTACAGCTGTAATGCCATCCATCACTGGCATTTCAATATCCATCGTGATGACGTCAGGTTTGAGAGATTTGGCTTTCTCAACCGCCTCTCTACCATTTACCGCAACGTCAATCACTTCTAGGCGCGATTCTGAGTTGATGATTTCGCTCACGCGACGTCGGAAAAAACTCGAATCATCAACGACTAGTACTTTAATCGCCATCTTATTCCTTTTAATAACGTCAGCTTTGCTTAAAGGCGTGAAGCCGCAGCATATCGCTTAAGTAAATCAGGCACATCTAGAATTAATGCAATATGGCCATCGCTAGTAATTGTCGCACCAGCCATACCTGGAGTGCCTTGTAATAGATTATCGAGTGGCTTAATAACCACTTCTTCTTGACCAATAAGCGTATCCACAACAAAACCAACGCGCTGGTTACCAATCTGTACAATCACCACGTGACCGTGACCAGTACGCTCTTGAACGTTTTGCGATTTGGATGCCAACCAGTTTTGTAAGTAAAATAGTGGGATAGATTTCTCACGCACAATGATCGTCAGCTGACCATCTACCACGTTTGTACGACTAAGATCCAAGTGGAAAATTTCACTCACCGAAGCCAGTGGTAGAGCAAAAGGATGACCGCCAACACCAACCATCAGAGTCGGTAAAATCGCTAACGTTAGTGGTACTTTGATCGTAATCTTAGTGCCCTTGCCTAGCTCAGAATCGATATCGATTGAACCGTTTAAGGTATTGATCGCCGTCTTAACCACGTCCATACCCACACCACGACCAGAAATGTCAGAAATTTTATCTTTACTTGAGAAGCCAGGTGCGAAGATAAGGTTGAAGCACTCTTTATCTGTTAAACGTGCCGCCGCATCTTCATCCATCATGCCACGCTTCACCGCGATGCCACGCAGTTTGTTCGGGTCCATACCGCCACCATCATCTACGATGGATAGTTCAATATGGTCCCCTTCTTGCGATGCTGACAAAATCACTTTACCTGTGCGTGATTTGCCTGCCTTCGCGCGTGCGTCTGGCATTTCAATACCGTGATCAACCGAGTTACGCACCAAGTGAATCAACGGATCGGCCAATGCTTCTACAAGGTTTTTATCGAGATCGGTTTCTTCACCGCGCATTTCTAGCACGATGTCTTTATTTAGGTTACGAGCCAAGTCACGGACAACGCGTGGGAAACGGCCAAACACTTTCTTAATTGGCTGCATACGCGTTTTCATTACCGCGCCTTGTAGATCCGCAGTTACCACATCAAGGTTAGCGACCGCTTTGGACATCTCTTCGTTGTCGCTATTCAAACCAAGGCTTAGTAGACGGTTACGCACCAATACGAGCTCACCCACCATGTTCATGATGGTATCAAGCGTCGAGGTATCAACACGAACGGTTGCTTCAGCCTGAGGTTTTTTAACCGCTGGTGCTTTGGCTTCTTCTTTTACCGCGACTGGTTTAGATTCTGGCTTTGGTGCTGGCGCTGCTTGAACAGGTGCTGGCTTAGCAACAGGCTCAGGTTTCGCAGGGCTTTGCTCTACGTTTGCTGAAGCAGGCTTCGTTGCCATGTCCAATTCTTCTAGCGTTGGACCTTTACCTGAACCATGTAGCTCATCGAGTAACTTTTCGAACTCTTCGTCCGTCATTAAGTCACTGTCTTGATTTGATGAAGATGCCACTGGAGCGGAAGGCTCTGCCGCTTTAGGTGGCTCTACTGGTACAGATGCAGCAGCCTCTGCCGTAGAAGGGCTTTTTCCTACACCGTGCAGTTCATCGAGTAAACGTTCAAACTCATCATCAGTGATATCACCACTTTCAACTGATGGTGCACTCGATTGAGGCGGTTCAGATGGCGTTGTAGGTGTCGCAGACATTGAGTTGCCTGGCGCTGAACCTTTACCATGAAGCTCATCCAATAGCTTTTCGAATTCGTCTTGGGTAATTTCATCAACAGAGCCGACACTTGATGGTGCTGACGGTGCAGCAGGTTCTTCGATGATAGGCTCGGGAATAATAGGTTCTGGAGTAGCCACTGGTTCTTCAACTACGGTTGCCGCTACTTCATCTTCTGACTCAGGTTTGCATAGACGATGAAGTTCTTCAAGAAGCTCAGGGTCCGCAGCTTCTAACGGCTCACGATCTTGAACAGCCTGGAACTGGGTATTAACCGTATCCAAGGCTTTTAGCATCGTATCCATTAAGTTTTGCGTTACCGTGCGTTGACCGTTTCGTAAAACGTCGAACACGTTCTCCGCACCATGACAAGTATCGACTAGCTCTGCCAATGAAAGGAAGCCGGCACCGCCTTTTACGGTATGAAACCCGCGGAAAATAGCATTAAGTAAGTCTTTGTCTTCTGGGTTATTTTCCAATTCAACCAACTGCTCAGAAAGCAGCTCGAGAATTTCCCCAGCCTCAATGAGAAAGTCCTGAAGAATATCTTCGTCTAAATCGTAGCTCATACGTTACCTTTAAAATCCAAGACTGGACAACAAGTCATCGACTTCGTCCTGCGATGAAACCGCATCTTCTCTCAGTTCTGGATGAAGAATCGGGCCTTCGGCTTCGCTTGTTTGTGTATTCTTTTTATCTGCCGGTTCTGACAAAACTTGAATGTGTTCTTCAAGTTTATTTCCAGAGAATACGGTTAGGATTTCCACTAAGCGGCCTTCAACTTCATTAACCAACGTAATTACGCGGCGAATGATTTGGCCAGTTAGGTCTTGGAAGTCTTGCGCCATGAGAATTTCGGTCAATTGGCCGCGCAATTCAGTGCTGTCACCTTCGACTTGCACTAATAGCCCGTCAATTCGGTGGCACAGTGCTTTAAATTCGCTTAATTCTATGCGCCCGTGCATGAGTTCATTCCATTGAGGACGAACTTTTAGAAGGCAATCATGCAGGTTATCAGCGATAGGAAGGCAGCAGTCGACCGCATCCATTGTTTTGTTGGCTGCAAGCTCTGTCTTCTCGATCACATAATTGAGACGATCCCTAGCGTTAGGGATTTCGTCTTTCGCAATTTCGGTCATGCGCTGATCGAGACTGAACTGCTTGAGTGATTCGTGAAGGTCTCGAGTTAACGCTCCAATTTCTTGCAGCATTGGGTTATCGGCACCTTCGTAGATCGAGGCAACAAGCATATTGGCTTGGTCTTGTTCCCCGTTTTCTAGCATTTGAACGAGTGACTTCGCCTGCTCTAGTGAGATCATTCTGAATAGACCCTTTTACGTTTAGTTCTTCTTATCACTTTGAAAACGCTAAACGAGTCATTTAATAGGTATTTAATAATTGGTATGAATGACTCGAATAACAAAGAGAAAGAGAGAGTTATAAACGCTCGAAAATTTTATCTAATTTTTCTTTTAATGTTGCAGCAGTAAATGGCTTAACAATGTAGCCGTTTACACCTGCTTGAGCAGCTTCAATGATCTGCTCACGCTTCGCTTCAGCCGTGATCATTAGAACTGGCAGATGCTTAAGTTCTGCATCCGCGCGGATGTGTTTAAGCAAATCGATGCCTTGCATACCTGGCATGTTCCAGTCAGTTACAACAAAATCGAAGTCACCTTTTTTCAGCATTGGTAATGCGGTTAAACCATCGTCCGCTTCTTGAGTGTTATTGAAACCCAAGTCACGAAGCAGGTTTTTAACAATACGGCGCATTGTTGAGAAATCATCAACAATAAGGATCTTCATGTTTTTATTCAAAATTGCCTCCACTGAATCGTAAAATCAGTGTTTTTAGTCATTTTGTGTCCACGCACTGAGCTTGGTACGTAAACGTTGCATCGCTTGACTCAGTATTTGACTTACGCGAGATTCGCTTACGCCTAACACATCGCCAATTTCTTTCAAATTGAGTTCTTCATCATAATAAAGCGAAAGAACCAAAGCTTCACGCTCTGGAAGCTGTTTTATTGATTCAACCAGTGCTTTTCGAAATGATTCATCAACTACCCCTTTGAATGGGTTGCTGTCATCGGTTTCATCCGCCGGTGAAATCACATCATCAGAAACGCCTAAATCTTCAATACCGACTAATTTTGAGCAGTTGATATCGGTAAGAGCACTATGATATTGATCCAGTGTCATACCGAGATGCGTGGCTACTTCAGAATCAGTAGGATCTCGATTTAATTCGCCTTCCAGCTCCGCAATCGCTTGGTTAATCTCTCGATTATTTTTATGAACAGAACGCGGTACCCAATCGCCTTTACGCATGTCATCTAACATTGCGCCACGAATACGGATACCTGCATAAGTTTCAAAGCTCGCACCTTTAGAACCATCATAATTCTGCTGAGCTTCGATAAGACCGATCATGCCGGCCTGAATTAAATCCTCTACCTGAACACTCGGCGGTAAACGGCCTAGTAGGTGGTGAGCAATGCGCTTAACCAACACTGAATAACGTTCAATGAACGCCTGCTGGCTATTAAATTTGCCATGTTGGTCATAGGTTATCGCTTTATTCACCAAAAGGGTCCTCTGCGAATTCGGTACGATTTAGCAACCTTTCCACAAAAAATTCCAAGTGTCCACTTGGTGTTTTCGGTAGTGGCCACGTCAACGCTTTGTTTGCTAGTGAGCTGATAGCTAAAGCGGCAGGCGAGCGTGGGAACGCATCAACGACAATTTTTTGTCTTTTTACAGCCTGTCGTACTTTATCATCTAATGGAATACATGCTACGAGTTCAAGGCTAACATTCAAGAATCGCTCTGTGACTAGTGTCAACTTTGCAAACAATTCTCGCCCTTCACGGTAGCTTCTGACCATATTTGCTACAACTTTAAAGCGTTGAACTTGGTGTTCTTTACTCAACAGCTTGATTAATGCATAGGCATCTGTGATTGACGTCGGTTCATCACACACAACTACAACCACATCTTGAGCTGCTCGCGAAAAACTGATTACCATGTCAGAGATACCAGCAGCGGTATCAATCAGCAGGACATCCATTTCGTCTTCAAGACTACCAAATGCTCGGATGAGTCCGGCATGCTGAGCGTGAGAAAGCTCTGTCATGCTCTGTGTGCCAGAAGTTGCAGGAATTATCTTTATACCATAAGGCCCTTCGACAATCGCATCTTTTAGCTCACATTCACCCGCTAAGACATGTCCTAGATTACGTTTTGCACGAATTCCGAGCATCACGTCCACATTGGCCAGACCTAAATCAGCGTCGAGAACCATCACCTTCTTGCCTTGGCGAGCCATACAAATCGCCAGACCCAGTGTTACGTTTGATTTCCCCACACCACCTTTGCCGCCAGTAACAGCAATCACTTTGGTCAACGATGGTTGTGTTAAGCGACGGAGGCCGCTTGCTTGATCGTGTATCATATTCTCAGTCATAGTAGTCCGCCGCCTTAGAGTCCTTCACTGTCACTGTTCCAAAAGTGAGGTTCGTTCTCTGTCGACTTCTCTAACAGTTCATTTGCTTTCGCAAGCATATATTTTGGTTGCGCTATCACAATGTCTTCTGGTACGCGCTGACCATTAGCGATGTAAGCTACTGGCATTGCGTTTTGAATCACTACACTGATGAATTCGCCTAGGCTTAATGACTCATCAAGCTTCGTCATAATACAACCCGAAAGTGGTATACGTCGGAAGTGATCCAGCGTTTCTTGTAGAACACGACGTTGTGCGGTAGCCGGCAAAACAAGGTAGCTGTGAATCACTTCTCCGCTCTCTTGCATTAGAGTGTCGAGCTGCTCGGAAAGCCTCACATCTCGTTGCCCCATCCCTGCCGTATCGACCAAAATCAGTCTTCTGTTTCTTAGCTGATATATAACATCGGCTAACTCGTTAGAATCTTTAGCAACTCTTACGGGACAACCCATGATTCTTCCGTAAATTGAGAGCTGCTCATGTGCACCTATGCGATATGTGTCTGTTGTCACAAGGGCCACATTGTCGGCACCGTATTCCATGGCTGCGCGTGCTGCGAGTTTCGCTACGGTTGTTGTTTTCCCAACCCCCGTCGGACCCAACAATGCGACTACGCCACCACGTTTTAAAATGTCCTGTTTAGGAATATTGATTTGATCCGCCACCAGCGACAATAACGCTTTCCACGCTCGCGCTGGCTTTGTATCTTCCGGGATATAACAGGCCATCTGGTCTGCTAACTCCGGAGAAACGCCCATTCGCTCTAAGCGCTTAATCAGCATAGCTCTTAGCGGCTCACGGCGTTCTACTTCTTGCCACATCAGGCCAGAAACTTGGTGCTCCAACAGACGACGAATTGACGTCATCTCTTCGCGCATGCTTTCTAGCTCATCGGCCGATTCGTCACGCTCATCACTTGGGCGACGTCGGTCATAGCGCGTCGGGTCCAGCTTGGGCGTCGGACGTTCAAATCGATTGTCCTGTGCGATTAGCTTCGCCAAAGGTGAATCTGGTTGATATGGCGCTGGCTTTTCTTGGTTGTAGCCGTCGCGATGCTTATTTTGGCGTTGCAGCAAAGCAGAGAGCGAATCTTCATTTTCTGCTACGTGATCGTCAGCATCTGCTGCACCACCGCTATATTGCTTAAGCATATTAGCGAATCGCTGCGTCATTGAGCCTGTTTTTTCATTGTTACTGTTATTACTGTTCAGGCTAATTTTATCTTCATCTAAATGACGATCTTGGTAACGATCAGCAGAAGACGATGACATTTGACGATGTTCGTTATAGCGATTCGATTGAGAAGCACCGCGATTTTGCTGTGACGCTGCGCTTGCTTGAGACGGATTAGATTCACTATCTATCGCCGCAACAATCGCTACTCCACCAGCCACTTTCTTGTTTGACATGATCACCGCTTCCGCGCCTAAGTCCTCTTTCACTTGGAGCAGCGCCGTTCTCATGTCTTTGGCAAAAAATCGCTTTATTTTCAAACTATGAATCCATTAATGATGCGTGAGATCAGTTACCCACGGCTTGCACAATTCTGATCTGTTTTTCATCCGGGATTTCTTGGTAAGACAGTACCCGGAGATTAGGTATTGTGTTCTTCACAAATTTCGCCAACGTCGAGCGTAATACACCGGAAGTAAGCAGAACGGCAGGTTCGCCTTTCAGTTCTTGTTCCTGTGTCGCTTGGCTTAGTGAAGACTGCAATCGCTCAGCGAGTCCCGGTTCAATCCCCGCGGATTCGCCTCCTGATGCTTGCATAGTTTGATGCAATATTTGTTCCAGTTCGGGTATCAAGGTGATCACTGGTAACTCAGGCTCTATACCATTGATTTCTTGAACAATTAGACGTTTAAGACTAATTCGAACTGCTGCCGTCAATATGTCAGCTTCTTGACTCTTACTTGAGTACTCAGCCAAAGTTTGAACAATCGTGCGAATATCGCGGATTGGAATGGCCTCGTTTAACAAGTTTTGTAGGACTTTCACCACCACACCTAATGGTAATTGGTCAGGAACAAAGTTCTCGACCAACTTAGGCGCGCTGCGTCCCAACATTTCTAATAAATTCTCTACTTCTTCATGGCCAATTAGCTGTGATGCGTTGTTGGTCAATAGCTGGCTTAGGTGCGTCGCTAATACCGTTGATGAATCAACAACCGTATAACCCAGAGCCTGCGCGTGCTCACGCTGATCTTCTCGGATCCATACGGCTTCCAGTCCAAAAGCAGGGTCAATGGTTGGTTCACCATCAATCATGCCATACACCTGACCTGGGTTAATCGCTAGCTCTTGATCCGGACGAATCTCTGCTTCGCCCACCGCAACCCCCATCAATGTAATTCGGTAACTGTTTGGGGTCAGCTCAAGATTGTCACGAATATGAACCGCTGGAATTAGGAACCCAAAATCTTGCGATAACTTTTTACGCACGCCTTTTACGCGCTCTAGCAGTTCCCCACCTTGGTCTCTGTCCACCAAAGGGATTAAGCGATAACCGACTTCCAAGCCAATAATATCGACTGGCTGGACGTCATCCCAAGACAGTTCGCGCTGTGAGGAAGGTTCTGTACCTTCGTCTGCTGTTGCTGGTAAAGCGGGCTCTTTCGCTTTCTGCTTCTGCCGTTTGTCGATGAAATATGCCGCTGCACCGGCCGCGACTGCCAGGCTCAAAAACGCAAAGTGTGGCATGCCCGGTACGATGCCCATCACACCAAGAATAGCCGCAGTAATCATCAGCGCTTTTGGGTTGTCGAACATCTGGAAGACCAGTTGTTCCCCCATGTCTTCATCGGTGTTTTGGCGCGTCACCATCATTGCCGCTGCAATCGACAGCAATAGCGATGGGATTTGTGCGACCAAACCATCACCGATTGTCAGTAAGGTATAGATTTCAATCGCTTCACCGAAACCCAATCCATACTGCGCCATACCGATCGACAGACCGCCGACGATGTTGATAAACAGAATCAAAATACCGGCAATCGCGTCACCTTTTACGAACTTCGAGGCACCATCCATCGAGCCATAGAAATCCGCTTCTTTGGTCACTTCAAAACGACGAACTCTTGCCTGCTCTTGGTCTATCAATCCGGCATTCAAGTCGGCATCAATCGCCATTTGCTTACCCGGCAACGCATCAAGCGTAAAGCGAGCACTTACCTCAGAGATACGACCCGCACCTTTGGTCACCACCATAAAGTTGATGATCATTAAGATGAGGAAAACCACTAGGCCGACCGCGTAGTTACCACCAATAACGACGTTACCGAACGCCTCAATTACGTTACCTGCCGCATTACCGCCTTCATGACCATGCAGTAAGACGACACGAGTCGAGGCAACGTTCAAAGCCAAGCGGAGCAACGTGGCGATCAGCAATACCGTTGGAAAAGCAGCGAAGTCCAAAGGGCGACGTGTGTAAACGGTCACTAACAACACCACCATCGACAGCGCGATGTTAAAGGTGAAGAACATATCCAGCAAAAATGCTGGAATCGGCAGTACCACCATCGCTAGGGTGGCCAAAACCATCACCGGAGCACCAATAGCTGGCATTTCACGTTGAGGGATTCGTGGCAATTTATCTGCAAACGGCAGGCTTAACTTCATACTGCGAGAGATCTCAATCGATTGAAGCGTCACGTAAGCTCTTACTATTAATACGCGACCGCTTTAGCCTAAAAGTTTAGGTAGGGTTGATAATTAAAGCGTTTTAAGCAATCTATGTACCATAATTAGCGCCAAAATAATGACTAAACACTCAAATAGAGCTTAGCTTTTGATCAAACGAGCTTTTTTAAGGCTTTACCGCTTTTCGTATCAATGACGGTGCTCGGGCGGGATTGGCAAATCATAATCTTGAATTTTCGGGCGCTGTCCACCTCGTTTTCGGTATTGCTTCAATTGGAATACAAATGCCAAAACCTGAGCGACGGCAGTAAATAACCCATCGGGGATCTCTTGCTCGAGCTCTGTCGTGTGGTACAACGCACGAGCCAAAGGTGGTGCGGGCACAATCGTAATGTCATGTTCGCGGGCGACTTCTCGAATCTTCATCGCCATGTGGTCAGTACCTTTAGCGATCACGACTGGCGCACGGTCTGTCTTCTGTTTATAACGAAGCGCTACCGAGAAGTGCTCTGGGTTAGTAACAATAACATCAGCTTGAGGAACGTCCGCCATCATTCGACGTTGAGCCGCTTCCCTTTGCAACATACGAATACGGCCTTTCACTTCCGGCTTACCTTCAGTCTCTTTGTATTCGTCTTTGACTTCTTGCTTGGTCATTTTTAACTGATCGGCGTGCTGCCAAATTTGAAATGGAATATCGATGGCAACCACAATCAATAGCGAGCAACTGATCAGCAAAATAAAGTTCAGCAAAATATCTAAAGCATGGAAGATGTTTTGCGGATACACATCCATGCTCAATTGAATCAGATCGGCCTGCGATGCTTGGATCAAATAGATGGCGACACCAGTGACCAGAACCACTTTAAGGATTGATTTGATCAACTCTACCCAGCTTTGCATGCCAACCATTCGCTTTAAGCCGCTAAGTGGATTCATTTTCGACAGCTTGGGCATGGCCGCTTGGGCAGAAAAACTGATTCCTCCCACACCTGCTGCTCCAATCATGGCGGCGGTAAACAATGTCGCTAACACCAAAAATAGTGGGAACAACAAATCACTCATCGCGCCCAAAGCGATATCAAACAGTTTTGCAGTATCGAAAATCTCTTCTCGTTGAAGATCAAATAAACGGCTCATGATGGAAAACAATGAACGTGCTAACGCCTCGCCAAACCACAT
This sequence comes from Vibrio sp. 1078-1, assembly GCF_033340475.1. NCBI lineage: Bacteria > Pseudomonadati > Pseudomonadota > Gammaproteobacteria > Vibrionales > Vibrionaceae > Vibrio > Vibrio sp. 1078-1. The sequence goes on along the minus strand of NZ_JAWOWM010000006.1, from coordinate 22,635 downwards.
CAATGAAATGGCGCCAACGATCAGCACAGATGCTGATGCAAGCTCTTTAGATCGAGCGACCTGCCCCTTTTCTCTGGCTTGTTGTAACCGTCGGGGCGTGGCTTCTTCGGTGCGTTCCTGACCGTCTGATTCTGCCAAATCTTAGCACTCCAAGCGAATGAGCCGACAAATCTGCGCCTCACCCACTGTCCAGAACATTTCATAATGACTGTATAGACCAGCCAGTATGTACCAACAAAGTAATAGACCCACCATCAAAGCAAAAGCAAAACCAAGCGAGAAGATATTCAGCTGTGGTGCGGCACGGGTCATTACACCAAACGACAAGTTAATGGTCAGTAGTGCAATAATGCCGGATAGAGACATACTCAATGCAGTTTGGAACATAATACCAAGCCAGCCTGCCATTTCACGGAAATCAACCGCGTTGAGCGAGCCGGAGCCAATCGGCAAAGTTTTAAAACTGAACACCACCAATTGCAGCATTTTTAAGTGTCCATCGGTGGCAAGGAAAAACATTGTCGTTAAGAACATGAATAACTGGCCAAGCAATGGCGTGTTCTGACCATTTGCGGGATCAACCATAGAAGCAAAGCCCAAACTTGATTGCATACCCAATATTTGACCAAGTAGGACAAAGGTTTGAATCATAAATTGAGTAACCATACCCATCGCTATGCCGATGATCATTTGCTCGGCAATGGTCATGAAGCCACGAAACGAGAGTAGCTCAATGTCCTGAGGTACGGCGGGGATGGCTGGCATGACAGCGAAAGTGATGGCTAAACCGAGGTAAAGGCGGATTCTTGGCGAAACAAATCGGGCCCCGGTTACTGTCATCACCATCAACATGGATGAGATACGAACATAGGGCCAGAAGTAGTTTGCGATCCAATCTAAGACAACGCTAGTGGGGTACTCCATAGGCGCCTCTAATAAAGCACCTGAGGTAAGCGTTCAATCAAGCCATAGAAATATTCCATCAACATTTGCGTCATCCAATGCCCAAACAGCATCAGGGCCAAAAGCGTGACAATCAAACGCGGTAAGAAGCTCAATGTTTGTTCGTTGATGGATGTCGCAGCTTGAAAAATCGCAACTACAAGGCCGATAAGCAAGCTTGGGATGATAATAGCGCAGACCATGATAAGCACCATCCAAAGTGCTTCACGGAAAAGCTCGACAAACATTTCTGGTGTCATGTCTTATCCTCTATCTGCGCTTATCTAAAGGGCAAAGCTGCCCGCAAGTGTCGAGAGTATCAAGTTCCAACCATCGACCAATACGAACAACATCAACTTGAACGGCAACGAAACAATCATTGGTGACAACATCATCATACCCATTGCCATCAGTACCGAAGCGACTACAAGGTCAATAATCAAAAACGGCAAGAAGAGCATAAAGCCAATTTGGAATGCAGTTTTTAGCTCTGAGGTGATAAAAGCCGGAATCAACACCGCCATCGACACATCTTCTGGATTCTCGACTTGCTCTCCTGACATGGTTACGAACGTCTCCAAATCTTTGATTCGGGTCTGCTTAAGCATAAATGCTTTCATTGGCGCTTGTGCAGCATCAAACGCTTCTCGCGCCGTAACTTGCTCGTTCAAATAAGGCTGAACAGCTTTGTCGTTGATTTCGTTCAGGACAGGAGACATAACAAAAAAGGTCAAAAACAGCGCAATACCAATAATAACCTGATTAGAAGGCGTTTGTTGCAAACCCATTGCCTGACGCAATATCGACATCACCACCACAATTCGAGTGAACGAGGTCATCAGAATCACCATGGCAGGCAAGAAGCCAAGCATGGTCATTAACGCTAAAATTTGTAGTGTAACCGAGTAGTCTTCACTGCCATCAGGGTTCGTGGTCATGGTGAATGCTGGAATACCACCGCCACTAGAAACGGACATAGCACGGCTAGCACCAGTATCACTTTGCATAGCCTGAACTGTAACACCACTTCCATCGGCTAAGTTATCTGGCAGCGCTGACTCCTCTGCTTCAGCAAAGGTAAATGAAGAAAACAGCACGCCGACAAAAAGTAACAACGTACTCAGGAGCAAACGAATTGGATTACCCTTTGTCATGTTTTTTAATCAGCTGGCTAAATTGAGTCGCAAAAGCATTGGTCGCCAACTCTTCCTCTTTCAGTGGCTTATCTAACTTGGCTAAAGTTTGGATCGATTGGCTAGTAATCCCAACCAAAAACTGTTCTTCACCCACTTGAACTACTGCGATTCTTTCTTTTGTACCCACTGGCAACTGACTCACTATACGCAAGCCCTTTTGTTGTCCCATCGCTGGCACTTGCATACGTTTCAGCAACCAAGCCAGCAAAAGAATCACGCCGATTACAAGCACAAGCGAGCCAAGTGTCGTCGCAAGATCCAGATTATTTGGTGCGGCAGCAAATGCATAAGGAGCACTTAGCATTAAGCTCAGTGCTCCAGTGATTTGCTTCAATCGCATTTTGATTGAACGACTCATCTTAACGCAGCTTCTTAATTCGTTCAGTTTGGCTGATCACATCCGTCAAACGGATACCAAACTTATCGTTGACGACCACGACTTCGCCGTGAGCAATCAAAGTACCGTTAACCAATACGTCGAGCGACTCACCGGCTAGACGATCCAACTCAACAACCGAACCTTGGTTAAGCTGCAACAGGTTCCGAATGCTAATTTGAGAACGACCGACTTCCATCGAAATCGTCACCGGGATATCCATAATAGTGTCGAGTTTACGACGCTCATCTTCGCTAATTGGGCTTGAAGTGTCTTTTAGCTCTTCCAGTGGCGCAGCCAATACTTCATCTACGTCTACAGAAGGGGCAGACGGGTCTTCGCCAAGAGCGGCTGCCCATTCGTCTGCTAGCTTTTGATCGTCACTTGGTTCCATTTTTCTATCCTGTGTTACGCCTTACTCATGCCATAGCATGTCTGTTTAATAAGGTATCTTAATGGTCTATATCGTCTTCATTCTCAAGCTCGGACATGATGTCTTTACCTAAGAAAGCTAAATCTGTTTTGACGACATGTGGGCGCTCAATTTCCTCAGAAATTTGCACCGCTAATTTGTCTTCCGAACGACCCATTTTTACGCGATAGGTCGGTAGGTCTTCTACAAACATCGTCGCATGTTCTGGCATTTCAATCGGGATGATGTCGCCCGGTTGCAGCTCCATGAGATCACGCAAAGAAATGTCTTTTTCGAGCAAGTTCACGCGGAAGTTAACCGGACAATCCATGATCTCTTCACGTAGTGCTGAGCTCCAGCGAACGTCCGTTTCCATCTTGTCGGACTGAACACCTGCATCCAATAGTTCACGGATAGGCTCAACCATGGAGTAAGGCATAACGACATGAAAATCGCCGCCACCGCCGTCAACTTCTATATGGAATGAACTCACGACAATCACTTCTGTCGGGCTGACAATGTTTGCCATGCTTGGGTTTACTTCAGAGTCGAGATATTCGAACTCTACCCCCATCACTGGCGACCACGCTTCTTTATAATCTTCAAATACAATTTTCAGTAACAACTGAATGATGCGGCGTTCCGTTGGGGTAAATTCGCGGCCTTCGATTTTGGCGTGGAATCGACCATCACCGCCAAAGAAGTTTTCTACCAGAATAAAGACTAAACGAGCCTCCATGGTGATCAACGCAGTGCCTTTTAACGGACGAAAACGCACCATGTTCAAACTGGTTGGCACGTACAATGTGTTCTGGTATTCACCAAACTTCATCATCTGCACGCCATTGATCGACACCTCTGCCGTTTTACGCAGCATATTAAACAGACTAATACGCATGTGCCGTGCAAAGCGCTCGTTGATAAGTTCGAGCGTCGGCATTCGACCACGTACGATTCTGTCTTGCGACGAGAAATCAAAATTGACGGCACCCTCAGTGTCGTTTTCTATCGGTTCATCGACGTCATCAACATCGTCAACCCCATGCAATAGCGCATCAATTTCGTCTTGGCTTAATAGATCGGTCACGTTTTACCTATTGAATAACAAAATCTGTAAACAGTACTTTTTCAATCACTGGCTTACCGACCGCAGCATTCAGCGCTGCTTTGATATCTTCGGAAGCACGATCGCGCAATTCCACTCGTCCTGTAGGAGAGCGCAATTGATCAACCGTCGCGGAAGCAAACGTTGATAGCATAGAGCTTTCAATCAGTGGCGAATGATACCGCGCCAACTCTTCATTTTCTGCACCGCGAACCATTAACTGCGCTTTAATTTGAACCAGCCTATCGCGGCTATCCCCAGTAACGTTAAATACAAATGCCTGAGGAAGATTCACATACGCGATGGGCGCAGCATTCGATGCCTTCACTTGAGCCTGTTGAGACGATTCAGCCTGAGCAGGTTCATCAGAGCCCATTAGAAAAAATGCCGCTGCCCCGCCACCAAGTAGTAATACTACAACAGCGATGATGATGATAAGTAACTTGCTTTTTCCTTTCGGCGCATCGGCCCCTTGTAACTGTTCTTCTGCCATTCTTGTCTCTTATTGTTCTTTTGAGTTACCAAGACGTTTTAGTGAGTTGCTTGGTAACCGTATGCCATTGCCGTTAAACGGCCTTTTATGCGTAAAAACTAATTCCATCACGCTTTGAAGCGACATTCAAATCCAGATTGACATCAGATTCAAAACCCTCTTCGGACTGTCCAGAAAAACCGCCACTTTGCGCGCTTTGACCATGTTGTTCAGCAGTATACCTACCTTGCTGTTGCCCGCTGTTTTGTTGCTGGACGGAAGAATCAGCCAGCTGCATACCTTGTTGCGCTAGCATTTCTCTCAAACGAGGGAGCGTCTGTTCAATAATGTCACGAGCTTGCGGGTTGTTCACTGTAAAATGTACATTGGCAACGTCGTTATTCATGGTCATACGAATTTGCATACGACCTAACTCTGGTGGATCAAGACGAATATCGAGATTTTTCAGATTCTTCGACATCATCATTTGCACTTTTTCCGCAACTTGCTCGTTGGCTAGCTCTTTAGTTAGTTGCAACGGAAGCTGAGCTTGTTGTGCAGCATCAATACGCGCTTGTTGCTGCACATTAATTCCTTGCTGACCTGCCATAGCCTGAAGCTGTCCAGCGAAGCCATGTTGGAGGTCCGGCTTATCTTGTTTATCCGCAGTCGCCTTTAGCGCACCAGTCGCCAATGCTGCGTTCATTACTTTCTGGCTAATCTCTCCGTCTTTCACACCTTGAAGCGACGTCGGCACTTGCGCGGCTATCAACGTATCAGGCGTTGGAGATAATGCGACTTTTTCTCCACTATGAGCAGTTTGTGGCTGGGGTACTTGAGCCGCTGTATGCTGGATTTGCTGAGACACTGCCATAGGTCCAGCCTGGCGAGTTAAATTATGTTGTACTTGTTGCTCTGCGAGAATCTGTTTAATGTCATTAGGGAGCGCAACAAATTGGGCAAGGTCTTGCTCAGGAATATCCGCCGTGATCGTTCCTTGTTTCAACCCTTCAATGATCTGAGCTTCTTGCTGAGTCAGTGGTTTTCCTTGCGCCAACTTGGTATCTATAATTTCAAGTTCATCCAAGGAGACTCGTGGAAGCGCGTCGATGTTGGAACCATCAACGTCTGTTAACAACGGCGACAGATCATTAGCTACTTCACCACTGACTGCGCTCTTAGTCGTCGGATGGCTGGCTTGTTTCGCTAGCTCTTGCCAAGCAGCAAACTCAGACGAGAGTTTGTCGACATCGATAGGTTGACCACTCTTATCTAAAATTGGCTCTAAGTCTTGTCCTGGGATCATCTGTGCTTGTTCAAGCGAATGAACTAATGGCGTTTCATTCAAAGCCAGCTCATCAAGGTTTGTCGAAACGGTTGCTTGCTCGTGGAACGAATGCACTAAATTTGCTCTCTGAGGCAAAACTTTGCCACTATCGATGGATGCATTACTCGCATTCAGGGTTTGATTCGCTTGTTCAATTCGACCAAGAAGCTGTTGTCCTTCGCCCATCGTGCTTTTTACGTCCACTGTATTTGATGGGTTGCTCGTATCGATTGATGTTGATTTCACTTTTTCAATAGCTTCAACATCATTCTCCAAAGGTGTGCTGTTACTCGCCTTTTGTAAACTTGCTTCTTCACTTAAGGTTGCATTCGGTTTGTTTGCTGATATTTCATCAAAACCATGGGGCTCGTCACTGACGGATTCTTGGCTTTCTTGCGCCAACAATTCGTCCGAGACGTTAGCAGAAGAAGTACTGCCTACATCCGCTCTTTCTTTTTCTTCAACCACTGTCGATTCTGTTGCTACTTTTTCGGGCTTTTGTTTACCAGCAAACGCATCGGTTAACGTTTCTAAAAATCCCTTGCTCTCAGTGCTCTCTGCGGACGCTTTAGCGGACACATCAGAAACTGGCGTCTTGGTAGTCGCAGATACATGGGACAAATTCACACTCATTTAGAAACTCTCGTTCTCGTGGCTCTGAGTATATCGCTGGCAGGCAGCAATACTGGCGGCAAACTAAGGTCAAAAAGACCCGACACTGACAGCTAAAATGCAAAAATCACACCACAATATTGAGCCAATTCTCGGCAAGCTAATAGATGGCATGTTTATGGAACAAACATCAACAATACTATCCGATAACCTGGTTCCTAACATGATGTACAGCTACTTGATTGACTTTGAAAAACGATAAGCGTAAACAGACATTTGACTTAACAATTAAGGAATCACTTTGAAGATCACAGAATTACGCCAATATAGAATCAGAGCAGGCAAAACAGAACAGTGGCTAAGTTGGATGAAGGAAGAACTGTTGCCCTATCAACGTTCACAAGGCATGCGTGTACTGAATACTTACGTCCACACTGGTGATGATGGACATGACTATTTTGTTTGGCTTAGAGAGTTCGACAATGAACAAGCACGCCAGGCTCTCTACGAAAAAACATACAACGAGTGGTGGGTTCGCGAGATTCGACCGAAGGTGTTTGAGTTAATTGAACAAGACTCAATCAAAGTTACCTTACTTGAATCGGTAGAGATGTAGTCAGCTGCAACACCGTAATGCAATATCGAACCGATAACGTTTAGAAACGATGTGGTTTTCGACTGTAAAGTAAGGTGGAAAACTCGTCCATTTGCTTTTGTTCGCGCTTAGCTTCAGCAAGTTGTTTCTCTTTTTCGCGTTTGTCTATCATCCACTCATAGGATTTGCGTTCTTTACGCACGGTTAACCAATATTCTTTACAGTTTTCAACCTGCTCTTTGAAATGACTTTCTGCTTGCTTTTGCTTAGATAAAGTTTCATCTAGCTGGGTAAGGAATCGATTTAAGTGTCCATATTGACTTGCCGTTAGGCCCGCCTGACCACGGTCGACGAGTTGCTGGCAATAATCAAGCCGATACTTTTCAATTTGTTCAACCTGACGGTAATAATCTTCGAGTTCAGAACGCGCTTTGTTCAGTGCAAGCACAGCTTGGTCTTCACGATCCTTAGTTTGCTCAAGTAGAAACTCCATCGCATTATTCATGCGCTATCACCCACCCAAAATGTTTCTAAGCATATTGACGCACATATCGTATGGCACCGATTCTTTCATGCTCTGCTGCAAGTATTCGTCTAACTTCGGTTTCAAAGTAAATGCGCCATCAATAGCAGGATCGGTACCCGGTTTGTACGCTCCAATCGAGACCAAATCTTGATTCTTGCGACAAATAGACAAGACCTGTCGCACCGCTTTTGACATCAGAACGTGCTCTTCGGTCGTGATTTGCGGCATAACACGGCTCACCGACTTCTCGACATCAATCGCCGGATAATGGCCTGCATCCGCCATTTCACGAGAAAGTACAATATGGCCATCAAGAATGGCTCGCGATGCGTCCGCTATCGGATCTTGCAAATCATCCCCTTCGGTCAACACGGTAAAGAACGCCGTAATCGAGCCTTGCTCGGCACTTCCATTACCCGCTCGCTCAACCAGCGCTGGCAGCTTGGCAAATACAGAAGGCGGGTAACCTTTCGTCGCTGGCGGCTCACCAACAGAAAGTGCGATTTCACGCTGTGCTTGTGCAAAACGAGTCAACGAATCCATCAATAGCAGAACATCTAACCCTTGGTCCCTGAAGTATTCAGCAATCGTTAATGCCGTTTGGCACCCCTTTAAGCGCATTAGAGGTGAAGCATCGGCAGGCGCCGCGACCACCACTGAGCGGCGACGACCGTCCTCACCCAAGATCTCTTCGATGAACTCTTTAACTTCACGTCCACGCTCACCTATCAGGCCGACGACCACAACCTGTGCGGTGGTGCCTCGCGTCATCATGCCAAGCGTGACCGATTTACCCACACCAGAACCTGCAAACAGACCGATACGCTGACCTTTACCAACCGTCAACAAACCATTGATGGCTTTTAGGCCAACATCGAGCGGTTCAGAAATTGGTTTTCGAGCCAACGGGTTGATCGGCTCGGCATTAAAAGAGGCACGGTGATCGGTATACAAAGGGCCAAGTCCATCAAGTGGATTCCCAACCCCGTCTATCACGCGCCCAAGTAACTCCATGCCGACAGGCAAACCAGCGTCACTGGTTAAAGGGGTGACTCTCGCGCCAGGTAAAATGCCCGTAATTTGTTCGCTTGGCATTAAAAATAGGTTGTCACCTGAAAAGCCGACAACCTCGGCTTCCATCTGACCTGACATGGTTTCCACTAAGCATAAACTGCCAATTGGTGCGCGACAGCCGGTTGCTTCCAACGTTAACCCAACCACACGCACCAGTTTGCCAGAGGCGACAGGGCGCGTCGTAAGGCCTTCAACTTTGTAGCTTTTTAAGCGGTCAGCGAGTGCTTGCATGGATTACTCACCCTCTTGATGACGGTTTGCGCCACAAAAGCTGTGCAATACGCTTTTGACGCGTTCTTCCATGCGATAATTAATGCTTGATTCACCGGCTTCAATCTGGACGTCACCTCGATTGAGCGATGGCTCAGCAACTAACGTCCAGTTGCGACAATTAAGGTCTTCTTCACCATAAGCTGAACGAATAATCGCGACATCTTCTGGATTCAGGTGCAAGGTAATAGGGTGGCCTGATATTGGTAGCGCTTCGACCGACTGCTTCACCGTATCTAAAATAATTTGAGGGTTGGTTTGTACTTCAACGTGCACCACTTCTTTAACTAAACAGAGCACCATATCCACCAGCTGCTTTTCAACCTGAGCATTCATCAACTCCAAAGGTTGAGCAAACTGATTGGCCAAGTTCATAAAGGTTTCAACTTGCTGCTGAATGTATTCTTGCCCTGCAGTTACCCCTTCAGCTTTTCCGAGCTCGAGACCTTCAGCATGGCCGGCTTGCAACCCTTCTTCTTTACCTTTGTCGTAACCTTGCTTAAAGCCAGCTTCCTGACCTTGATGTAAGCCTTCTTGATAAGCGCCTTGCTTAATCAGTTCAATTTGCTCTTCGGTTAGCGCAAGTGGCTGCTCTTCTTCAGGCTCATCAAAATTCGGCACCCATCCCGGGTCATAGTTGAACGCGGTTTGTTTTGCTTGTTTGGCTTTAGGCTCGCCATAATCAGGCAGCCCCCAACGTTGAGGTTCGATCATCGAATCATCTTCATCAGGACGGATAAATCCACGTTTTCTATCGCCAGCCATGGGTTACCTATTGTGTGTTCGATTAAGAAGTGAGGGTGCTCCGCAATAGGATAATTGCGAAGCAATAGAAATTATAAGAATTCGTCAGCACCGCCAGACAACATGAGCTCACCAGCATCCGCCATTCGACGGGCAATTGCTAAGATTTCTTTCTGAGCGGCTTCTACATCTGCCACTCGTACTGGCGGCATCGCTTCTATATCATCACGCATCATATCAGCAGCACGTTTAGACATGTTCTTGAAGACTTTCTCACGTAACGAGTCATCTGCACCTTTGAGTGCTTTTTGCAACACGTCTTGTGGTACGTCACGCAGCAACTTCTGAATACCTTGGTCGTCCACTTCGACTAAGTTTTCGAAGACAAACATTAGGTCTTGGATTTGCGTCGCCATGTCTTCGTCCTGATCGCGAATTTGTTCCATCAACAAACCTTCGACGTTGTTGTCTAGGTAGTTCATGATCTCCGCTGCTGCTTTCAGGCCGCCAATTTTGGCTGCTTGTGCACCCGCTTGACCCGCGAACTGTTTCTCCATGATTTCGTTCAGCTCTGCCAATGCTGATGGCTGAACTTCTTCAAGGTTGGCAATACGCATCATCAGATCCAAACGCACGCGCTCAGGGAACTGAGACAAAATCTCTGCAGATTGGTCTGCTTCTAAATAAGACAGTACGATAGTTTGAATCTGTGGGTGTTCATTGACAATAATGCTCGCCACTTGGCGTGGGTCCATCCATTTCAAAGAATCCAAACCTTTTGAGCCCGTACCAAGTAGGATCTGGTCAACTAAGTTGTTGGCTTTGTCTTCACCAAGAGCGGCAACCAGTGCATTACGCATAAAGTCTTCGCTGCCCATACCAATGTTGGTGTATTTCTGGATATCCTCCAAAAACGCACGATGAACAGCAGATACCTTGTCTTGGCTGAGATCCTTCGCGCGAGCCATCGCACTACCAACACGCTGAACCTGTTTTGGTTCTAGGTGACGGATAATGCCAGCTGCATCTTGTTCATTAAGGCTCAGTAGTAAAATTGCCGCTTTTTCTTCGCCGGTAATGGTTGAAACATCCAGCTCTACTGGCATTCCCGCGGCGTTGTCATCTTGAGGTACGATATCGTTAGCCATTGTCATTCATCCAGTTTTTCACTACTTGAGCAGCCAGTTCAGGTTCATTCGCAACCAGAGCGCGAACCGCTTTCAATACATCTTCATCTTTATGAAGGTTTGGCAAATCAATACTTGAGCCAAACTCGAACAGTTCGCTGCTTTCGATGTCACTGCCAATCAAGCTAGTTTCACCATCCGCACCAATCGGCAAGCCGTCTGGTCCGTACATTTCGTCTTCATCATCGCTGGTAGGGTTAAGCAATTTCTTCATTGCTGGGCGAACCAGAACCAACACAACCACAATAATCACTAATGCACTTGCGAACCAACGAACCCAATCACTGAAGTTAGGGTGCTCCCAAATTGGTGGTTCTTCTAGCTGCTCAGCCTCTGGCTCAGCAAACTTTACACTCAATACATTCAGCAAATCGCCACGGCCTTGATCAAAGCCAACAGTACCAATTAATACTTGGCGAATGGCATTGATTTCAGATTCGGACATTGGGGTATAAGTCACTTCACCCGTATCAGGGTTAACTTGACGACGGTCTTTAATCGCAACAGAAACGGTCTGACGAGCCACCGTCCCAGTCTGCTTTCGCTCGTGGCTGATGGTGGTATCTAGCTCAAAGTTACGCGTGGACTCTTTACGAACTGACCCCTGCCCCATGACAGAACCATCTTTCATTTGAGCCACATCTTGCGGAATTGAGGCATCCGCTGGAGGCTGATTACTCAACGCACCCGGAATACCCGCTACCATGTTACCGTTATTGTAATCTTCGAGTGCGTACTCACTGCGGGTCGCAGGGGTGTTCGGATCAAAGCGTTTGCGAGTTTGTTCAACCGCACTGAAATCCATTTGTATATCAACCTGCGCCGTATAGTTGCCATAACCTAAAATCGGTAATAGTACGGAATCAATTTTTTCGCGCAGCGCTTGCTCTTGGCTGCGTTCTAATTCTTGTTCTTTGCGTCGCGCCGCAGAAGCAGGATCTTGGGAGCCTGAGCTGAGTAAGCGGCCATGCTGATCTGTGACGGTAATTCGAGAAGTTTTCATTCCCGGCACGGCACTCGCTACCATGTCGACAATAGAATCCACTTCTTGCTGCTTAAGGTTCGTGCCTGTCGACAATGTCAAAAATACCGACGCAGAAGCTTCTTGGTTATGACGCACAAACACGCTGTGCTTTGGCAGTGCCAATAACACTCGTGCTTTGCGAACTTGCTTCATTTCTTCAATTGCTTGAGCCAATTGGCGCTCTCGACTGAGTTTGAGACGCTCTTGCTCGAGACGTTGTGAAACACCAAAACCCATGTCTTGCAGCAAAATATCATCGCCCGCTTCTGTAGCTTGGTTAACGCCGGAACGAACCATGCCAAGTTTGATCGAGTTGTACTCACTCGATTCAACAGAAACAGTATTACCATCAAGCTTATAATTGATTTTCTGCTGGTCCAGATAATCCAGAACGGGGATCAATTCTTCGGTCTCATACGCACCAAGTGGGCGCATCTCCGGTTCTTTGACCCAAAAGAACAGCATCACGATCAATGCAACACAGATGGATATCGACAGCACAAGCACAACCTGACGAAGTAAATCGAGGTCGCCCACTGCCATATCGAATTTTGACGCACTGCGCTCCTCTAGATCTGGATTTTGACTCTCCACATCCACATCGGAACTTGCTACCAGTGCACCATCTGAGCCGCCTTCAGTGACGGTTAAATCTGTAGACTTGTCTGCCACACTTATTACCTAAATTACACTGGCATGTTCATGAGGTCTTTATATGCCTCAACGAGTTTATTGCGAATTTGAACCGTCGCATCAAAAGCGACACTAGACTTGTTACGAGCGATCATAACGTCAGAAAGGGATACATCGGCATCACCACGATCAAAACGGGTTTGTAAATCACCAGATGCTTTTTGAAGTGTGTTCACGTTATTGATGGCTTTAGTTAGGAGATCGTTAAAATCTGCTCCAACTTTCGCCCCACTTGCAGTAGGAGCCGTATTGGTTGCTTCTACCATCATGGCGCGCATTTCTGCCTGAATACCATCAATTTTCATTAGCACCTCTAAGCCAAAAGATTGACTATTAACAAAACTGATTATTGACACAGCAATTAACGTGCCATAAGACATTAGCAATCAATTCACTTACACTTTTTGTCTTATGGCCGTGGTCTGTGTTAATTCGGGATATCTATACCAGCATCACGCATTTTGGCAAGCTTATAGCGCAAGGTTCGAGGGCTTATACCCAGTTTCTCCGCCATTTCTTTGCGTCGACCATTACACTCAACCAAAGTCTCCAAAATAATGGCGTATTCTTGATCGCGCAGCTCGCTGCCTAAGCCTTCTCCACCAGTTACTGGGCGGCTGACACTCTCAGCTTGAGCAACTGGCTTAACATTGGGCACGACCATATCTGCATTTTGCACCACGTGTTGCAAGCTATTGGCATCTTGCCAGTCTACGCCCTCGAGCAAAATGTGCTCTGCATCGATGTCGCCATTTTCACTTAATATCAGCGCTCGTTGAACCACGTTATCCAATTCACGAACATTACCCGGCCAAGGGTATTGCAATAGTTTTTCTAACGCAACGGTCGAGAATTGAGGCACTGGCATGCCCATTTTGCTGCAATGACGCTCAGCAAGATGCTTGGCAAGCGGTGCAATATCGCCTTTACGTTCTTTAAGTGCAGGCCACGCAATTGGGAATACATTCAGGCGGTAATATAAGTCCTCTCTGAAGTTTCCTTCTGACACGTATTGCTTAAGATCACGGTTACTCGTCGCTAACACACGAACATCTAACTTGATGCTTTTGCGACTGCCTAGGCGCTCTACTTCTCGCTCTTGCAAAACACGCAACAACTTCGCTTGCAGGTTCAGGTCCATTTCGCTGATTTCATCAAGTAAGATTGTGCCACCTTGTGCTTGTTCGAACTTTCCTGGGCATGCCTGAACAGCACCAGTAAATGCGCCCTTTTCATAGCCAAACAGTGTTGCTTCGAGCATATTGTCAGGAATCGCAGCACAGTTAATTGCGACAAAAGGACCATTTTTACGATTTGACGCGTTGTGAATATAGCGCGACATCACTTCTTTACCTGAGCCACTAGGACCTAGCACCATAACATTCGCATCTGTACGTGCCACTTTATCGGCCAACGCAAGTAGACGCAGACTTTTTTCATCTGCCACGACCGCGTCACCATTGTCATCGCTTTTGATCGGTGCATATCGACTGACCATGTTCAGCAATACTTCTGGTGCAAATGGTTTCGCCATGTAGTCAATCGCGCCGTCTTTCATTGCCGACACGGCATCTTCAATATTGGCGTACGCCGTCATTAGCAATACTGGTAAGTTAGGCCAATTCTGCTTGATGCTTTTGAGCAGAGCTAAACCACCCATACCCGCCATTTGCACATCAGAAACGACGATATCAACCGTATTCGATTTCAGCTTTAAAAGTGCATCTTCAGCACAGTCCGCTTCCAACCACTCATACCCTGCCAGAGCCAGAGTATCGACTAGGGCTTCACGAAGACCTTCATCGTCTTCTACGATCAGCACTTTGCTTTGCGCCATTATGATTCTCCAGAAATTGTTATTACCAAAAGCCGCTTATTGCGCTTCTGTTTGCACTCGCTCTAGCGGAATGCACATGGTGAAGCAGGCTCCATCACCCTGCTCTGAAATAAGTTCCAATCGACCGTCATGGGCACGGCAAACCATTTGAACAACTGCCAACCCTAATCCAGTTCCTTGAGAACGTGTGGTAAAAAATGGCTCCATGATTTTGGCTTGCAGTTCTTCGGGCACTCCCGGTCCGCTGTCTTGCACAGAAATGCGTAACTCACCATTTACCGGGCGGAAAAAAATATCGACTTGCGATTCTTTACCAGACATTTGAATCGCATTCATGACCAGATTACTTAATGCGGATGCAATGGCGTTCGCATTGCCTAGTAGCTCAGTTTGTTCTTCTTCCACTTCTAGGCAGTAATCAATACTGTTGTTTTTTAGCGCGGTTTCGACCATCGGCTGATATTCCGCTACCAACTGGGCAATCGTGAATGGCTTAATGACTTTATTATCACCACCTTTAGCAAAAAGCAGCATATCATTAACCTGCTTTTCCAAATCGTGCAGTCGATCCATTAATTTGGTTTGGAAGCGATCTTTTGTCGCTGGAGGAAGATTTGGCGCTCCCAAATTGGATGCATATAACATAGCGCTCGACAGCGGCGTTCTTACTTGGTGAGCAAGCGACGCAACCATACGTCCTAACGACGATAAGCGCTGTAAATCACTGACACGAGCTTGAAGTAAACGGGTTTCGGTTAAATCGGTAATCAGGATCAATTGACCTGTTGTGGACGCCGAGATGGCGAGTCGAACTTTACGGCCATTACGTAATGAAACTTCGTGGCCATCATCTTCACGTGGGTCAAACACCGCCTGGATAACGTTGAACCATTTTTCGTTAACCAGTGGAATCTCAAGAATTCGGTGCGCTTCTGGATTTGCTTCACGCACTACTCCGTACGTATCGAGCAAAATCACTCCAGCAGGCATCACATCGAGCACCTGTTTGTAGCGCTCAACCTGATTCTCTACGGAATCTAAATGGGATTGATTGGTGTTGTTATCCATTACTGCCTGTCGAAATATCGCCGCTAAAACTAAAATAGCTTGGTAAGCAATTAGCATACCAAGCTATTTTCTATATTTATCAGGACGTTAAGCTATCGACAATAAGTTGACACTCAGAGATAACGGTTTTGGATGCCAGAAAAACGATGTTAACCAGCCCAAGTGATTATTCAGATATCGTCTTAAAACTTCACTTTACCTAGCGCTGTAAGTTGTACTTACGCATTTTTTCCACCAGCGTAGTACGTCGCATACCCAGCATGTCGGCCGCTCTTGCTACAACGCCACCCTGCGCTTCTAATGCTTGGCTGATCATATTAACTTCTAAATCAGCCAGCAGCTCTTTCAAATTAACCCCTTCCGGTGGCAGCGCTTGCGGGGCGTTCATGCTGTGATCAAGGTCGTCTTGATCTTCAAAGCTAAAATCTTCAGAGAAGATATCTTGGAATACATCACGCTCTTGCTCTTCCACCGAAACAAATGGGTTGCTCTCTGGTTGGAACTCTGGGATGTCACTGTAGCGATATTTGGTTGGTAGATGGTTTACATCCACCAAGCTATTTGGATACAGAATAATCATTCGCTCAACAAGATTAGCCAACTCGCGTACGTTGCCCGGCCAGTTATGCTCCATCAGTGAGTTGATTGCACGAGGTGTAAAGCAGATAGGTTGTCCGCCCTCCGCCTCTAAACGTGTCATCAGTTCTTGCAGCAGCAATGGTATATCTTGTTTGCGCTCTTTCAGCGCTGGCATCTCAATTGGAAACACGTTCAGACGATAGAACAAGTCTTCTCGGAACGTACCTTCTTCAATCATATTTTCTAGATTACGGTGTGTCGCCGCCACAACTCGAACATTTACCTTGATGGTACTATTGCCACCTACACGTTCAAAGCAGCGTTCTTGCAATACACGAAGCAACTTTACTTGCATCGACATTGGCATATCGCCAATCTCATCAAGAAAGATCGTGCCACCGTCTGCGAGCTCAAATCGACCTTTACGGGCAGTTAACGCACCAGTAAACGCGCCTTTTTCGTGACCAAATAATTCGCTTTCTAGGAGCTCAGGCGGTATTGCACCACAGTTAATAGGTACAAATGCGCCATCGCGGTATGAAGAGTGATAGTGGATGTTACGCGCAACAACTTCTTTACCTGTACCGGACTCACCTAAGATCAACACGTTTGCTTCCGTGTTTGATACTTGCTCAATCAGGTGTCGAACTTCTTGAATACCTCTACTTTGACCAACTAAGCTGCGAAAAAGCGTGTTTTTGCGTGCACTAGCAACAACATTCACTCCTTTTCGCCCCAGAAAATCTTTGCAGTGGCGTAACGCTTCACTAAGCTGTGGGTAATTAAGCGGCAGCTCTAGTTCACCAACAAAATTTGGAAGATCATCAACAGGCAAAGGAAAACGGCCCATGACTAGAAGAGGGATGTGGTAAGCGCTGTTTAAATGAGAGATAACCGTACTCGCCGCTTGACCTGCTGGAATATTACCAACAATACAGCACGACCATACGCTAGACCAATCAACAACGCTGAGCTGATCAGAACTGACCGCTTCGCAATTTTCTCCAACAAATTCCAATATATTGCTTAAATTTAAACGACTTGATGCGTCATCATCAATTACAAGCAGCTTTGCCAAACCATGCATAAGTAAGAATGATTGCCTTTATTTTAGGTGCGTTGCGGCCAAACCTTGATTTGCGCAATTGGGTGCTAAAGAAGGCAGAACCACCACACTCAATTTACGATAGACAAAATAGGAAAATCAGCAACAAAAAAGCCATTAGGGCTACTAATGGCTTCTATTTTATTTGAATATAAAAATAAGGCAACCAAGCAATGGAGAGGTGTGAGCTTGATAGAAACTTTGCTACACAACTCGTTGCGCAATTGACAAATATATTCGTCTAGTATCTTAACGCATTGTTTTGACTATTAAATACCAACTTCAGCAGCGGTAAGATTATGAAACTCTGTTGGGATTTGGTCCCAAGCGGACTTGATCTCACGGATAATGTCGATAACGTCGTCGATCAGCTGAGGCTCATTTTGATGGTTAGCAGCAGAAATTTGCGTGATCATAAACTCATACAGTGAATCTAAGTTTGAAGCAATATCACCACCGTCATCCATAGATAGACAGCTGCGTAGCGCGATAATGATGTCTAACGCTTTACCCAAGCGCTCACCTTTTGCTGGAATATTGCCTGCTTGCATGGCTGCTTTACCTTGAATAAGGCGCTCAATCGCACCAGCCATAAGCATTTGAATGACTTTGTGCGGAGAAGCCGCGCTAAGCTGGCTGTCGACTGATACCTTTTTGTATGCTTGCAAAGAACCGCGCATAGTAATCCTCTTTTAAATAAATTTTTTGTACTGCTGAAGTGAACGCTGGCCATAACGAAACTTATGGAGCTCTTTTCCGACCTTTGACGTTTCCGATTGCATCAGCTCGACAATTCTTTTGGTACGAGTTAGCAATGCTTGCCACTCTGCATCCTGCTTAACCAAAGGATTTTGATGAATAATTGGTAACAGGTTTTGCAATAACCGTTCCCTGATATCGACCAAGCGAAGAATTTCTTCAGCATTAAAATCAATTTTTTCTAATTCTTGCGTAATTAGTTGATCTATATCACTAATTTCCATGAGTTCTTTTTGCATTTATTAACCCAACGCACTCATCAAAGCGCCTAACTGGCCTTGCATTTTACCGGTCGCATCTTGCATCGCGGTAAACTTCGCATGAGTACGCTTCTCTAGGCTTTCCATGCGGCGATCTAATGCCGCTTGATCGTCACTCAAACGGTAGTTTTGTTCTGTGAGACTTTTTTCTCGAGTACGAATACTGCCTGTAATACCTGTGATACCGTGAATCGCATCTTCTACTCGTTTAGCAAAACCTGTGTTGCCACCGAAGAACTTTTCTAACTCGTTGAAGTTATTGTTCAACTGGCGATCTAGCATGTCATAGTTGATTTCTAGGGTGCCTTGACGTGTGGTCGTAATGCCAAATTCTGTTAAGGACTTTAGGTTTTCAGGCGCCTTATCGATTCGAGTAGAAAAGACCGATTTTAATCGTGAATCTGCACTGCGTACGGTGCTGTCACCTGACAACGGCCCTTTTTGACCAGTTACCGGATCCACACTCGCCAACGCTTGGGAGGTTTGATAAAACGAGTTATACGCTGCCACAAAGTTTTCGATATCGTTGCGTACACTTTGACGGTCGTACTCGACACCAATTTCAGCAGGCGGTTTATTCGGTTCTGATTTGCCTTTTAGTGTTAAATCAACACCTTCGATCGCATCTTCAATCACATTGTTGTGGCTAGATAGCTTTGCCACGCCATCAAGCAGAACTTCTGAATCTTGCCCTGCTTGTACTTCTGTCATTCCAAGGTATTGTTCAAAAGCAGATTGTGCCTTTGCGATTTTCGCTTCTGCTTCATCAATTTTTTCCAGACGCTCACGTTCTTGAGGATCAAGTTTAGCGCGATGAATTTGCTTAGCTTGCGCTTCGGAAAGTTCACCACGTGCCACTTTTTCGTCTAACGCTTGCTTTTCACTCGCAATTTTTTGCTCGATTTCCGCTTTTTCTTGCTCAAGAAGCTGCTTAGCCTCTTTCGTCGTAACGTAAGAATCGGTTAGGGTGCCCGATGCGGCATTATTCCAGCCTGGTACATCTGGTGCCTTCTCTATTGCCTTTTCGTCGAGTTCGAGCTCTGGTTCTTCATAAGAGTCCAACAAAGTACCTGACGCAGTTTCTGTCCACCCTGGAATTCTGTCTTCAGGGCGTAAACTCGCGCGTCGGTTGGCTTCATCAATGGCTTCTTGACCAGCTTTGGCTGCTTCTGCACCCGCCGCAGAGATTGGCGCTTGCGATGCATCATCTTGTACATCGTCTGCCGCTTTTTGCTCTTCTGGAGGTAGAGGATTGCCGTTTGCATCCAGCTCTTCTGCTGGTTGTTCCGGAAATTTAAGAGGACCTAAGACATCTTCCGCCGCTGAACGAGCTTCTTCAAGCGCGTTGACGCGGTCTTCAAGTGTTTGGTATTCGAAATATTTAAGAGGGTTGCCTTTTTCTGCCTCCACACTGACTCTGATTTGATGATCCTTACCAGAGAGGTTAGAAGCAAGGATAAGGCGTGGACCTTCGACGTCGTTAATAAGAGATGCACGAACGCCAGGGTTATCTTTAGCGCCATTAATGCCGCGTACGACATCGATGAGCTTAGATCGGGAACGAACATCGATATTAAAACGCTCGTCACCAAGCGAAATCTGCAGCTTACCAGGGCCAAATTTTGCGTCTTCTGGCAATACGTCAGAAGCGACTTTATGGCTCTGAGCAAGCTGCAACACATCGATAGCATATTTGCCAGCGATAGCATCTGTGGTTGCCGTGGCAGATACAATATTGTCATTGGTCGTTTCGACGGTGCGAACGGCAAATGCTTTCTCCTGACGAAAGTTCGCCATGAGATTTTTCATCGTATCCAATGATTCTCTGAGTCGCCCGTAAGCACTGATACTGGCATTAATTGTCGTGCGTTCGTTGTCGATGCGTTGCTGCTTTGGTACGCGTTCGGCATCCACAATTTTGCTGACCATGGAATTAATATCCATGCCGCCAGACATCCCCAAAGGGCCTAAACTCATCAAATCACCTCTAAAAACGACTTACACTTTTTCAGTCAACAACCCGCTGTTGGCTGTGTGCTCAGCTAGGCGACGCAATACCACTAGCATTTCTTCATCAGGAATTTGACGAATCACGTCACCGGTATTGGCTTCATAAATCGTCACCACATCTCGTCCGGATTCTTCATCCACTCGAAATGCGACTCCTTTGTTTATGGACGTTACAAATTCATTCATTTGTGCGACCAATTTTTCACGTTCTTCTTTGTTCAGTTCTTGACGACTTTCAGCCATCTCGATCGCAGCTTGAACAGAGAAGTCGTATTCGGTGTTTTTCGCTTTTTGCGGCGAAATCTCACCATTTGAATTTGCTGGGCTAGACGTGCCTATATCATTGCCATTTTTATTTGCAAACTTTGTGCCATTTGGCGTGCCGTAAGGCTGGATGTTCGATGCGTAGGAGGATATATCCATTACAATCTCCCTTCCACCTTATGGGCTAACGATAGAATCTATCGCTTTGGTGCCCCAGCACTAAGGTGTTGACCTCAGGCTGGGTTTACCACTTAGCCCAACAAGCTTAGCGCTGCAGATGGAGACTGCTTCGCTTGAGCCAGGATTGAAGTACTTGCTTGCTGAAGAATTTGCGACTTAGTCATCGCAGTGGTTTCCTTCGCGTAATCAGTATCTTTAATACGGCTTTTAGACGCGTTAACGTTCTCGTTAATGTTGTCTAGGTTGCTGATTGCGTGGTTGAAGCGGTTTTGGAAAGCACCGAGTGAAGCTCGTTGGCTGTCTACGGACTTAAGAGCGCCGTCGATAACCGCTACTGCTTCTTGAGAGCCAGCTACTGTGGTTACGTCGATGTCTTTCACTGTTACGTCTTTCGGACCACCAAAGCCGATCTCGTCTGCTAGGTTGCCAGAAAACTCAACATCACCTTCAACTTTTTGAGAAGAAGCAAATACTTGTAGTTTGCCATCTTCGCCAACAGAGGCTTTTACATCATCGTTTTGACCGTTGATGTATGTCGCTAGCTGTTCAATATCATCGCCTTGCTTAGCGCTGATTGATAGCTCTTTCTCTTCACCCTGCTTGTTGGTGTAGCTCATTTTGAACTCTGTTTTCTCACCAACAGTCCAAGATGCGTCTTTACCCTCTTCTGCTGCGTAGCTCTTACCACCCATTGCTGAAGTGTCTGAGCGTAGGTTACCCATAGAAAGCATCACTGCTTCACCTGAGTCCGCCCCGATTTGGAAAGACTGAGTACCGTAAGTACCGTTTAGAAGCTTGTTACCACCGAAAGAGGTAGTTTCAGCAATACGGTTTAGCTCGTCGTTTAGCGCTGTTACTTCTTCTTGGATCGCTACACGTTCTGCTTTTGAGTTAGAGCCGTTCGCCGATTGAAGCGAAAGATCACGCATACGTTGTAGGATGTTGGTAGATTCATTCATTGCACCTTCAGCAACCTGTGCAATAGAAATACCGTCGTTTGCGTTTTTCACTGCCATGTCTAGGCCACGGCTTTGTGCATTCAAGCGGTTTGAAATCTGTAGACCTGCAGCATCGTCTTTCGCGCTATTGATTTTATAACCCGAAGACAAACGCTCCATTGATTTTTGTTGACCGTCAGCTGCCTGGTTTAGGTAACGCTGTGCAGTCATCGCAGAAACGTTAGTATTAACGTTAATCGCCATAATTGATCTCCTTAAGGCTTTAGTGAATGTACCGTCGTGTCTCTCACCTCACTTAGGTACATCTCATTTCTCTCAGTCCCTTTAACGGCGACCGATGAATATCCTTTAGAAGAAATTTTCAATTTTTTGCGATTATTTTCTTTGGCTTACTGAAATGTGATGAAGCTCTAATGTCGTGATTCGCAGAAATCCTGGGGCCCCAAAAGACAGAAAAAAACCCAGCCGAAGCTGGGTTTACTCGCTCATCTCTCACCACGAGCCAATGAGGTTCTCGTCTTAGGTTTGAAATTAACCTAGCAGACTTAGCGCTGAGTTTGGCGCTTGTTTCGCTTGCGCAAGGATTGAGCTTGACGCTTGCGATAGAATTTGTGACTTGGTCATTGCCGTCGTTTCTTTCGCGAAATCTGTATCTTTGATACGGCTCTTCGACGCATTCACGTTCTCGTTAATGTTGTCCAAGTTGCTGATTGCGTGGTTGAAACGGTTCTGGAATGCACCTAGCTCTGCGCGGTGGCTGTCTACGTATTTCAGTGCTGCATCGATGATAGCAACAGATTCTTGTGCGCCACCAACTGAGGTTACGTCGATAGTATCTACCGTTACTTTTTTGCCTTCGCCCAAACCTAGTTCACCAGATAGACCGCCTGAAAACTCGACCTCGCCCTCAACTTTGTTGTTGCCAGCGAAGATTTGCAGTTTACCGTCTTGGTCTACAGAGGCTTTCACTAGGTCAGTTTGGCCGTTAATGTAAGTCGCAAGCTCTTCGATATCGTCACCCGCTTTTGCGCTGATGTTGATTTCTTGCTCTTGGCCGTA